>CAMNSD010000012.1 GCA_946554445.1 uncultured Lachnospiraceae bacterium
AAGGTGCTTTCCTATTTCTTCTATTCTTTTTTCCTACAAAAACTTTACCCTAGCATTTTTGTCAATCAGTGTCAATCAGTGTTTAACACTATTGCAAAATTCTCAAAAGTGATAGAAAATATTACTATCACGACTAGAAACCTTACATAATGGAGAAGAGAATCTGATGGATCATAACGAAATAAAAAGCATCGTATTTTCGCTGGGTGCAGATTTATGCGGAATTGCGGGTATAGATAGATTTGACGACACACCGGAAGGATATCATCCGCTGGATGTACTGCCGTCATGTAAGTCCGTTATTTCCTTCGCCTGCCAGTTCCCGGTGGGGACGCTGGCCTGCAAATCTGCGGTGCCCTATACCAGGGTAAGAAACTCCATTACGACCAAACTGGACGCGATAGCCTTGGATTTCTGTATAGAGATGGAAAAAAGAGGGATTTTGGCAGTGCCAATCCCTACGAATGAAAGCCAGTGGGATGACAGGACGCAGAGATGGCGGTCGATCGTCTCACAAAAACATGCCGCCCAGGCTGCCGGTCTGGGGACAATCGGGAGAAACACGCTTCTGATCACACCGGAATTTGGCAGTATGGTCTGGCTGGGAGCGGTGTTGACAGAAATGGAACTAGAGCCTGATCCAATACGGGATCCCCTATGTGACGACTGTGATTTGTGCGTTAAGGTCTGCCCGGTCAATGCGTTGGAAGATGTACAGCTAAAACAGCAGTTATGCTGGGATCATGCTTTTGGGAATAATCAACAGACACAGAATTGGGAAATCTCCTGCCATAAGTGCCGTGACATCTGTCCTTATAATTTCGGCAGCAAGAATCAAATTTTGGCGGACCGTATTCGGCGGGAGCATTGAAAAGTGGGGAGAAGATGGCGCGCGAAAAGATTACTTATTATCGAGGCGAAAAAGAGATAACCTATATTTATTGTGAGAATTTTAACAAAACCTATCCGATGCATACCCATGCGGAACATGTGGTGATGGGGGTTATCCTGCAGGGAAGCATCTGCGTCATCTGCAATGGGCAAAAAAGAATCTACGATGTAGGGGAATGGTTTTACATAGGTCTGGATACGCCTCACGCTATAGAGCCTGTGGAAGATAAGACCTATTCTATCATAACTATGTGTATACCAGTTCCGGTCATATCATTTGAAAAGGGACAGAAAAATACCGATGCTATGCAGTTAAAACGACTGATTGCCAATGCACCGCAGCTGCCATTGTCCATAGAGGATATGGCAGGAAGTATCGCGATAAGCCCTTATCATATGATCAGGAAGTTCAAAAATGCCTGTGGCCTGACGCCGCACCAGTTTCAGATACAGTGCAGAGTCAGGAAAGCACAGAAATTACTGGAAGAGGGACAGCGTGTGATCGAAGCGGCTTATGCCGCAGGGTTTTGCGATCAGAGCCACTTCGACCGGTGTTTTCATAAGATTGTCAGATTAACGCCAAAGGAATATCAGAAAGCGGTTAAGAGTTTTCCATTGCGGGCATAAATTTTGCAAATAAATACAGTCCCTCTTTGCCGGCCGTAACTTCATGAGGGATACCGGCTGGCAGGATGGAAATAGTTCCGGGTTCATAGGAAATCTGAGTGCCCTCATTGATACAGAAACCGGAACCGGTAATGATTTCATGGGTTTCCAGCTGGGTTTCATGGATGTGGGTTTCGATGCTTTTATCCGGTGCAATGCGCACCAGATGATAGCTGAACTGCCCTTGCGTGTCGTTAGCGGTGACGATGTGTTTGAGTTCCACGCCTTCGAAGGTGGGATGTTTCGACCAGGGAATATCAGAGAATGAAGCGGTTCCCGATGGCAGTTTGAGGAAACCTTTGTCAAAGCTTTCAAATAGTGACTGAAATGCAGCTTGATTCCTAATGTTTCCTTTTTCCTGATTGGTCGTTTCTGAATTTTGTCTAGACATTGTACTTTCCTCCTTATTGTCTTAGGCGGACAGAGGTATTTACAGACAAATATACTAGATACTATGCAAGCTGTGTATTGTCTGAGCGCTGTCCGAAACGATATGCTGTCATTATAAGAGAAAGCATGAAAAAAGACTTGGATAAAATTGCGGTCTTTAGAAGGAGGAAGAAAAATAATTTATCACCCAAACATGACATACAGATGTCTTGTTTAGACGCGTATAATGATTGCAGAAGGAGAACAGATGAAAATAGACAGACAGCTTGGCATCTTATCCATATTGTTACAGCGGGATACGGTTACGGCGCCTTATCTGGCGGAACAGTTCGAGGTTTCCAGAAGGACGATCAATCGGGATATCGAAGATTTGTGCAGGGCCGGGATTCCTATTATGACAAGACAGGGAGTGGGCGGCGGTATTTCGATCATGGATGGCTATCGAGTGGACAGAACGTTGTTTACAAATGCAGAGATGTTGGATATTCTGGCAGGACTTAGAAGTCTTGACAGTGTGAACGGGACGAATCGTTACGGGAAGCTGATGGAGAAACTTTCCGCAGGTTATTCCGATTTTATGGTGGGTGACCAGTCCGTACTCATCGACCTGTCGTCTTGGTATAAAGAAGCCCTTGCCCCGAAGATTGAACTGGTACGCACGGCGATTGAAAAGAGCAGGGAACTGGAATTTTTCTATTATTCACCCAGAGGAGAGTCGCTTCGCCGTATAGAGCCATACTATTTGATATTTCGCTGGTCGAATTGGTATGTGTGGGGTTTTTGCAAAACAAAAGAGGAGTTTCGTCTGTTTAAATTAAACCGCATGGATCAAATCTGGATGACGGAACTAACTTTTGCCAAAAGACAGGTGCCTATGCCGGACCTTGATAATGAGAAGATTTTTCCGGGCGGCATTCAAGTGAAAGCACTCTTTGAACCGATGTGTAAATGGCGGCTGGTGGAAGAATTTGGAACAGGCTGTTTTCAAGAGACGGAGGATGGGAAACTTCTGTTTCAGGCGGACTATACAAGCAGGGAGGACTTACTTACCTGGCTGCTTACTTTTCGGGATAAGGTGGAACTTTTGGAGCCTGAATATTTAAGGAAAGAACTTCGGGACAGTGTTATACGCATTGTCAAGAAATACAGGGATAATTAATAAATAATGTAACACCAATAATATAATGTTAAAACAATAGATGAGTCGTATAGAGACAGATGAATTTGCAGGTCTTTCTGATTATCAAAAGTTTTATATATGGTTTAATATATGACAGAGGAGGAATACAGAGATGAGATACACATGGATTGACGAATTTTTATTACAAAAACCGGGTGTCACCAAAGATTTAAAGGAAGAGTGGAATTGGATCCGCTATCAAATCGGCGGCAAGATGTTTGCGGCAGTCTGTCTGGGAGAGGATAACGAGCCGTATTATATCACGCTGAAACTGGAACCGGCGGAGGGGGATTTCCTACGGCAGCAATACGAGGATATCGTCCCCGGTTATTATATGAATAAGGAGCACTGGAATTCTATCAAACCAGACGGAGCGGTGCCGGACGATCTTTTGAAGGATTTGCTGGATAAGTCGTATCAACTGGTGCTTAACGGACTCAGTAAGAAAAAGCAGCAGGAGGTTTTAAGACATGGCGTTTGATTATAAGAAAGAATACAAAGAATTTTATCTGCCCAAAAGCGAACCGGGTATCGTCGAGGTGCCACCCATGAATTTTATTGCAGTCCGCGGTAAAGGGGATCCGAATGTGGAGGGCGGCGAGTATAAGGAATCAATCGGTCTGCTTTATGGGATTGCTTTTACCATCAAGATGAGCAAAATGGGGGACCATCGGATCGAAGGATATTTTGACTATGTGGTGCCGCCATTAGAGGGCTTCTGGTGGCAGGAGGGCGTGCAGGGGATAGATTATGCACACAAGGAAGATTTTCAGTTTATTTCCGTGATTCGTCTCCCGGACTTTGTCACCCGGAAGGATTTTGACTGGGCCATAGAGGAGGCGGCGAGGAAGAAGAAAACAGATTTTTCTAGGGTGGAATTTTTTACTTATGAAGAAGGACTGTGTGTACAATGTATGCATGTCGGCCCATATGATGATGAACCAGCCACAGTGCAGGCTATGCATGAGTATATGACTGCGCAGGGATATGTACTGGATATAACAGACCAAAGGCTGCACCATGAAATTTACTTAAGTGATGTCAGGAGAGTAGCGCCTTCTAAATTAAAGACCGTTGTCAGACATCCGGTGAAAAAGGTATAACAATACCTCTCAAGCAGACTTAGGTATTTCATAGTCTGATTGAGAGGTTTCATGACGATGATTATTCAACCGCTTTCTCTTTATATTCTGCATAACGTCCCTTCATTGTACGTTTTACCTCATAGAGGGCTTCGTCCGCATGAGAGAGCAGGTCCTCGATGCTCATGTCCGGCGTATCCGTCCATGCATAACCGGCGGAGACAGATATGATCTTGACCTGGTCAGATGACACGGCAACTTCATGCTGGGCGAGCATTTCGTAGAAGGTATCCAACAAGTCTGTAATCTCGTTTACAGCGTTACAACCGAATAGCATCATACAGAATTCGTCACCGGAACGCCTTGCAGATTGACAATGCTCTTCAGGCATTTTCAGCATGATGGCGGCGAACTCCTGAAGGTACAGATCACCAGCGTCATGTCCGTAGGTGTCGTTGATGGATTTAAAGAAATCCAGATCGAGCATTACCATGGCGCATATTTGGCCGGATGGCATAGCATGTAATGTTTTGGCGGCCAGGTGTTTGAAAGGGTTATATTTATACAGTCTAGTCAACGGATCATGCGTATTTTCGTACTGCATCCGTTTTTTCTGAAGCATATCCTTGGTGACATCCGATATGACGCCAAGACGACCGTCCTCTAATTCGGACATGTGTATGCGGATATACTTGTCATCATTGATCTGGTAGATGTCAGTTTCCCCATCCACAGGTGTTTGCGTGAGTGTACAGATATACTGGTCAAATTTGGAATAATCCTGATAAATCTGCGCTGCTTCCTGATCAGACAACTCCAACAGTCCGCTGAGGCCGGAAGTGACAAATAGATTTTTACCATCCTGCCCGTATTCAAAGGCAGCCAAAGGGATGCCGCTGATCTCAATAATGGCGGAGATACGGTCTGAAAGGCTGATGATACTTTTGACCATCTTATTGATGCCGGTACTCAATTCTTCAAATTCGCGATTACCGCCCACAGCGACCTGGGTATCCAAATTTCCATTGGTAATCATGGTGAGGTTTTCATTGATGAGGTGTATACCATTAATTACCTTCTTTTTGACCAGATAGGTGAGAAGGAGAATAACAGCCGCCTCGATGCACAACAGACATACAAGAGTGGCCAGCATACCCAGCCATAACCGGTGCATCAGGATATTTTGAGGTAGAGCAGCGCATAGCAATACGTTGTCATACTGCCTGCTCATCACATACATCCGTTGATTATTGCGTCCCTGTTTATAAGCGCCTTTTGAGCAGTCCATTAAATCTTCCAACTGATAGCATTCCGCGCTGAAGTCCTGATTGATGCCGTCAGAATGTCCCCGCACCTCCCCGGTACGGGTGTCAACCACAAACAATTCCTCGCCTTTGTCGGTAGGAAATTTGGAAAAAATATATTCATAGGTGTTTCGCGACTGCGCCTCAAGCTGTCTTGTAGGAGTTAAGCCCACCTGAATGAATCCTTTCTTAGCCTTCCTGGTAACGCCGATATACTGTACAATCTTTCCTTCTGCTGCATTGGGCTGGGCTTCCTGAATGAAATAGGCATCCTCGCCATCGCTTTCCAACAGAGGGATAAAGGCGTTGGTCTGCGGATGATCGTGCATGTCCATTCCGATATACTTGGAAACAGAACCCGCCACAATAAAGCCGTTCTCATCGATGATGTGTATTTCATCTACATTGAGCAGGTCGGCCAGATATTGCAGTTCCGAGACATCCATGGATATTTCTTCCAGATTGTCCAGAACGTAAGCGGCAGCCTTGGCTCTGGTCAGATAATCTTCGTCAAGCCCTTCTCGCAGAAGGCGCAGTTCTTCCCGGTTGTTTTCCAGCGTATGGATCATCTGTTCCGTCTTGGTATAAAAAGTATTATACTGTTGATTTTCCAGGGTTTTCAGACTACAGACAAAATTGATGAGTAGTATCAGTGAAATGGCTGTGGTTACAATGATAAACGTATATTTGATAAAGGTTTTCTGCATAAAGTGACCTGTCTTTTCTATTAATATTTTTCATATATATTGAGATTTCACAAAGAAAACTCCATGATACTTTGTGAAAATTCTGTTGCTATTTTCCAAAAGAATTTACTTTTTCTATCATACTTCAAATAGGATATTAATTCAATGTCATCTTTTACGCATTATTGCGTGTTATTACGCATCATGATGGCAGACCTTGAGCGGCAGAACCGGAAGCGGCAGCAGAACCGGTAAGCTTTTTGAGCAGTCTGCAGCCGTAACCGTACAGGGAAATACTGTGTTTGGCAGTATCCAGGAAATAGCCAAGACTTGTCCCAGAGTCTACAGCCACCACAATAACAGATGTGGTTGATTTGGGGTATATGACTGTCTCCGTGATGATGCGTTCCTTACCCAGATCTTTGATCGTGGTGAAGGTATCTTCGTTGATGTCGTCCATATATACCAACAGGATCAGACAGAGATTATTCCATTTCTTCTGCGTTTGTTCCAGACGGGATATTTCCCGGTGAAAAGCGCCTTCCAGTTCCGTATCCTGGGTGATACGGATGACGTAATGAATGGAATCCTTTAAAAACGACAGCTTTTTTCTCCGATAATATCCGTCCTGTGAATCTTTAAATTTATGACGCAAAAGAAGCGGTTCCCATTCGGTTGGTGCAGGCAGGGCAAGCGTCTTGAGCGGCTGGTTTTCATAGGTCTGATTCATTCGTCTGCAATCCATATAAATAAGAACCGGATAGGATTTAAAAATAAAAAAGATAGCGAGGACATTACAGCCGATAAAACTGACAACAGCCAAAGGGATGATGACTTTGCTGTGGAGGCTGTCCTGCATGAAAGCTGCCAGGGTTAAGGAGCCAAAAGCCAGAAAGACCAGGAGGATTGCCAAAATCCCCCTGACTTTCGCTTTTTTGATTTCTTGATCACTAAAAAGATTATCCGGCATCACGAATTCCCCCCCCCCTGCCTGTTTATTATTTTATAGTATTAGGGAATCCTTCCTCTTATCCGAGGCCGCGAAGCGGTCCTCGCAAAGATAATTTGCTTTGCTAATTATCTTTTATTATATTCTCATCGAGACGATTTTACAAAACATTTCTGTCTTTTCGTTCGTCAGACTTCCTCTGCGAAAGACGCGAAAGCCCCCTCAGCAAGACATATGATAATACTGAAAGAATGGCAAAAAAGCAGACGGCTATTCCAATAGCTTGCGGAATTGCTATGTGCTTCCTTATAAACAGGTAAAATACGATACTGAATATTCCTACACAGAGCAAACTGATGATTAAGTCGTTTTTCGGAGTGCTTTTTATTATGGTTCCATTCCATGCTCCATTTTTTACAGCGAAGAAAATATAAATCAACCCTCCTACAATTAAAACTACAGTTTCCCCAGCAATCAGGGAAAAACTTCCATTCATAAACATTTGCACTATAATTGTCGCAGCACATACCAAAAACATGATACTGAACGAAAGGGCTCCGGCTTTTGCGGCATTTCTTCTTTCCAGTTCATTGTAGTCGGCAACTTTTAATAATGTTTCTTTTAATTCATTATCCATATACTCACTTTTCCTTTCTCCATTTAGAATCTCTTTGATTTCCACGTCGTAGTATTCAGAAATCTGTACCAAAATACTAAGGTCGGGCAAATTAGTTCCTGTTTCCCATCTGGAAACGGTCCTCCCTGAAACCCCCAGGCTTTCCGCCAGGTGCTCTTGTGTGATTCCTTTTTCGTTGCGAAGCTGTTTCAAAAAAACTCCTATCTTCTTTGGATTCATAAATTTTCCTCCCTTCGCATACAGGCTACTCTTTTCTGACATGGAAGAACACGACACAAAGCGAGAAATGCCGCTGATTCCGTACCAGACGATAGTGTCTATGACTGCTTTCATGACTTTTGGCCATGTTCTAATTTTTTCACAGATCAATTACCTCTGCAATATCGTAATCAAAGATTTTACAAATATTTTCTGACAGTATTGTCGGTTTTGTCTGGGTTGTGCTTTTCCTTTCCTCTTGGTAAAATAAGGGGGACGGAAACAGCAATACAACAATGCAAAGGAAATAGAGATATGAGTGAAGTAAAATGGAACGATCGCTTTAATATTGGTGTGGAGATTGTGGACCATGCGCACAAGAAACTTTTTTCTATCGTGGGAAAGCTGCTGAGCCTGACGGAAGACGCAGAGAAGCAGAAACACGCCTGCCAGGAGGGTATTAAATATTTCAAAAGCTATACCATGAAGCACTTTGCGGAAGAAGAAGCCTATATGAAAAAAATTGGCTACCCGGATTATGAGATTCACAAGCGCCTGCATGACAATATGCAGAATCACACGCTTCCTGCGCTGGAAGAAGAGATGGAATCACAGAATTATTCTGCGGAGTCTATCCAGCATTTCCTGGGTATTTGCGTGGGTTGGCTGAATGCACACATCATGATCGAGGACTATGCCATCACAGGAAAGACTTCCCATAAATGGGTACATAAGGCCTCGGAAGACGAACTGGTCTCCCTGGAAAAAGCAGTAATCCAGACATTCCACGAACTGTTTCGGCTGGAAGCGGAACTTGTCAGCGACAATTACAGCGGTGAAGATTTTGCTTCCGGAAAGGCTCTGTGTTATCGGTTAAAATATCAGAAGCAGGACGGACATAACAGGCAGGTGGTTTTAATCTATGAAGAACAGATGGTTTTTAAGCTGATCAGCGAGCTTTTGGGCAAGCAGGTTGACAGAGTCGATAAAACCATTGTGGAGGCGATGAAACTCATCTCCGATAAGTTTATGGGCTGTATGGAGACACATTTTGCCGAGAGGGAAAGGGATAAACTGGAAAAAATCAATACCCTGACCTTTGAACAGGTGGTCAGGGCATTTGAGTTTGAAAAACAGTATCCGCCTTACAGTCTCTTATTCCGCACGGAGAAGGGTGATTATTTTGCTATGTGCATCAAATAAAAATCTTTAAATCCAGTTTTCCAGTGTTTTGGCAAGTTGATCAATATCCAGCGGTTTGGAAATGTGTGCGTTCATCCCGGCGTTTCTGGACATGGCCACATCCTCCGCGAAAGCGTTGGCGGACAGGCCGATGATCGGAAGGTGTCTTGTGTAGCTGCGGTCCAGCGCGCGGATGGCGCTGGCGGCTTCGTAACCGTTCATAATTGGCATCCGGATATCCATGAAAATGATATCGTAATATCCGTCCGGATGATCCGCCACCATGTCCACGGCGAGTTTGCCGTTCTCGGCAGTCTCAATCTGGATACCGCTCATGCCGAGGATTTCCGAGGCAATCTCCAGATTCAATTCATTGTCATCCACAATCAGTACCCGTTTGCTTGAATAGTCGGCTTTTGCGAGATCGGCAAGCTGGTCTTTTGGTCTGGCGAAAGAACCTTCCCCGATGGGAGTCGGCACGTTGTTCAGATCCTGCAGCTCCAGGAAAATCGTGATGATAAACCGGGTGCCTTCCCCCGGATTACTTTCCACCTTGATATCCCCGTGCATCATTTCGATGATATTTTTGGTGATGGCCATCCCCAGTCCGGTTCCCTGTACATTGGTGGCGTGTTCATCTTTTTCCCGCTCAAAGGGCTGGAAGATTCTTGACAGAAATTCTTCCGACATGCCGATTCCATTATCTTCAAAAATGAATTCATAGCAGCCGTACCCCTTTTTCCCGGATGTCTTTTCCGAGATGGAGATACTTAAGATTCCGCCGTCGGGGGTATATTTCACTGCATTTCCCAGAATATTTAAAAATACCTGCCGGATGCGCAGACTGTCGCCAATCACGTGCGAGTGGGTGATATCCATGGAGCGAATATTCAGATGATGATTGCGCTCTGCGATCTGGGGCCTAATCATGTCAAGAGAGGTCTCGATCAGGTTGGAAAGGTTAAATTCCTCTTTGGCGAGCGTTGTCTTACCGCTCTCAATCTGGCTCATATCCAGCACGTCATTGATCAACGCAAGCAGATGACGGCTGGAAGAAGAAATCTTGCCAAGGCAGTCCAGAACACGCTCCTTATCGTCAATGTGCGCGATGGCAATGGTGGTCATGCCCATAATGCCGTTCATGGGCGTGCGGATATCGTGGGACATCTTAGAGAGGAAATTCGTCTTGGCAGCGTTGGCCTGGTTGGCCGACTCATACGCCACCCGCAGGGCAGCATTGCTCTCAGAGAGGGCTGTGTTGGCCTGCTCCAAGGATTCCAGTCTTCCCTCTTGGTTTTTTAAGGTGATGGCAATAAAAGTTCCGAGGATCTGAAGCGTCTCAGCGACTCTCTGGGAAGTCTTGACCGGCGAATTGTCCACACCGAGGAAACCGAGCAGATGATTGTCTACCATGATGGGCGCTTCCACCACATTGGAGATATTCTGCGGTTTTAAAATATCATAGATAGCGGGATGAGATTCTTTGATGGACTCCACTTCGGAAATGATGATACAGTCCCCGTGGATCAGGACATCCGTCCACGCGGATACGGTGTGCAGATCCACTTCCTGCAGGTTGTTTTTTTCAGGACTTATGTCGGGAGCACACCATTCGAAAGTGTTGGCATAGTGGGTGCCCTTATCTTCAAAAATATAAGCACGTTCCGCATTCACGAAGCTGCCGATGGCGGCAAGCATCCCCTGGATTGCCGTGGGAATATCTTCCGAGCGGCTTAAGATGGCGGCTTGCTCGTAGATCAATTCATGTGTCCTTTGCAGTTCAGTAATGTTGTCCTTGTTGCGGACGGTTTCTTGTGTTGTGATATCTTTTGTCATAGTTGTGTATTCTCGCTTTGTTTTTATTAAATTATTTTATATCCGAAATGAAAATTGAGTTGTTGAAAAAATATCTCACTGCCTATTTGGGTATGCGAAGCAAATTGCTTTATATATTACATCGGAATATAAACAGTTTGAGTATAACATAGGCACAATCAAAAAGCTAGTTTTGTAATGTTTAATTTATTGCTGGCAACGTATTTTTATGCATAACTAAGAAATATACCTTGATCAAAAAATTTCATTATTGCTTTGTAGATGGGCGTTTGACTTAAAATTGGAGAAAATGGCCTATATTTCCCGTGTTTTTTACACATTATTTAAGTATATTTATGCTTTTCATTAGAAGGGCGTTGTGATATAATGCGATTCAGAATCAGAAAGTAAATCGATTTTACAGATAAAACCGACAGGATGCGAAGCGGCAGGCCGGCGGTGAAAGGATGAAGAACAAATGGCAGAGTGGGCGGCGAATTTCAGTGACCTTTTTTATAAATGTTTTATTAGAGAGGATCGATATAAACTGCTCTTAAGCGGTATCGGCGTGACCATCAAGGTATCCCTTCTGGCGGTCATCATCGGTATACTGATCGGTATGCTGATTGCCATGTGTAACCTGTCCAGAAGAAAGATTCTGCGGTTTATCGGCGGCGTCTATACGGATGTGATTCGGGGAACGCCCTCCGTGACACAGCTGATGATCATTTACTTCGTGATCTTTGCTTCGGTGCAGCTGGATAAATGGATCATTGCAGCGATTGCCTTCGGCATTAATTCCGGCGCCTATGTGTCTGAGATCATTCGGGCGGGTATCCTGTCCATTGACAAAGGACAGACGGAGGCGGGTAGATCTCTGGGTTTGAGCGCTTTTCAGACCATGAGCAGGATTGTTATTCCCCAGGCGGTGAAGAATATTTTTCCGGCTCTGTGCAACGAATTTATCGTGTTGATCAAGGAGACTGCTATAGTCGGTTATGTGGGACTGATGGATATCCAGAAGGCGGGCGACTTCATCAAGAGCGCTACCTTTATCGCATTCATGCCGTTGATCGGTACGGCAGTCATCTATTATGTGCTCATTAAGATACTGACCTTGCTGCTTGGCAGGATAGAGGCAAGGCTTCGTAAGGCTGATGCCAGGTAGGAGGAAGAGGCCATGATCAAGGTAAAGAACTTACATAAAACATTTGAAAATCTCAATGTGCTGGACGGAATTGATGAACATATCACACCGGGAGAAGTGGTGGTGGTGATCGGTCCTTCCGGTTCCGGCAAGAGTACCTTTTTAAGATGCTTAAATCTGTTGGAGACAGCTACCGAGGGTGAGATTTATGTGGATGATGAACTGATCACAGCGCCGAAGGTGGATGTGAACCGAGTACGCCAGAAGATGGGAATGGTGTTTCAGCAGTTTAACCTGTTTCCCCATTTAACCATTATGGAGAACATCACCCTGGCGCCAGTGCTTTTAAAGAAGATGACCAAGGAAGAGGCTGTAAAGCGCGGCCAGGAACTCTTAGAGCGTGTCAATCTGGCGGAGAAGGCGGATGCCTATCCCGCGCAGCTTTCCGGCGGACAGAAACAGCGTGTGGCCATTGCCAGGGCATTGGCGATGGATCCGGAGATTATGCTCTTTGACGAGCCCACATCGGCCCTGGATCCGGAAATGGTCGGTGAGGTGCTGGATGTTATGAAAGACCTGGCTAAGTCAGGGATGACCATGGTGATTGTTACCCATGAGATGGGTTTCGCCAGGGAAGTGGCTTCCAGAGTGCTGTTCATCGATCAGGGTGTGATCATGGAGAGCGGTACGCCAGAAGAAGTCTTTGGCAATCCGCAGAATGAGAGGACGAAGAACTTCTTGAGTAAGGTGCTTTGATAAAGGTGTACTAAATGTCTGTGTCGGGTAGATGCCCGGCAGAAGAATTTGGGTATTATGCCGATAATTATATGACAAAAACAGATATCGGTTTATAATACATTATGCAGCGGCAGGATGGAGATCCGGATTTTCTTTTGAAACGAAAGACCTTACAACCTGCAAAAATTTCAGAGGAGGATAAGATTATGAAAAAAGCAACAAAAGTAATGGCACTTGCAGCGGCAATGGTAATGCTGGCAGGTACACTGACAGCCTGCGGCGGCTCCGGCAAAGGTGGCAAAATCACTTTCGGCACCAATGCGGAATTCCCGCCCTTTGAGTTTGTGGCGTCCCAGGGCGTGATCGACCAGTATGACGGTATCGATATGGCTATCGCCAAGAATATCGCAGAGCAGAACGGCATGACGGCGGCAATCGAGAATATGGAGTTCGACTCCCTCTTGGTGGCGCTGCAGAATGGTCAGATCGATGCGGTTATCGCAGGTATGACAGCCACAGATGAGAGAAGGGAGACCGTAGACTTCTCTACCACTTATTATACGGCGACACAGGTTATGATCGTGAAAGAGGATTCTGATATTGCAACAGCGGCCGATATGGCTGATAAGAAGATCTGTGTGATACAGGGTTATACCGGTGAGATCTGCGTTCAGGATATGGGTTATCCTTATGAGGCTTTCAAAAAGGGTACAGAGGCAGTTATGGAACTGGTGAACGGCAAGTGTGACGTAGTCGTGATCGATTCCGCTACCGCTCAGAAGTATGTGAGTGACAATGAGGGCTTAAAGATTGTGGAAGATGCCAGCGCATTTGAGTCCGAAGAGTACGCGATTGCAGTGCAGAAGGGCAATACCGAACTGCTTGAGAAGATCAATAAATCTATTGAGGGCATGTTAGCCGACGGCACCATCAATGAACTGGCAGTGAAGTATACAGAGGCTGTTTCCGAGGAGTAAGATTTTGAAGTGTGGCCGGGATACCAAAGCTGATGGGAGTTGCAGATGCGTTGACAGGAGTCAGCAGGTGGGTTGGCAGGTATACGGGCCGGCCGGTTTTTGTAGAAAGTGATTAGACCATATGTAGGTTTTCCCTGGTAGGCAGATACCGGGGAAAACCGTTTGGCTAACATAGGGATGTTTCGTAAAGCCTGGGTATTCATCGTTTGCTTTCAAAGTTTTTCTAATGATTATGTCTGCGGGTATCTGTGCAGGTATTTGATCAGAAGTTTTCTAAGGATGTTCTATTATCATAGGGTGGCATTATATTTATGTATGTCTTGTCGCTACCATATCCTGTTTATTTCCACGAGTAAAGAACTAAGTGACTGTTTTCAGACATTTGACTATTTTGTGAATGTTGTTTACTTTACAGATCATTTAGAATTATAATGAATGAAAATTGACAGTACTTAGGAACTGTGTATGAATATTGATAATCTATGTTTGGCATTTGAGTTAGAAGACAGTTTTACAGATGAGATTCTGCATGTCATAATACGGCACATCCGGCGCGATACCATCAGATAGCGCTATGCTTTTAATAAGTTTCGGAAGGACATTTACTTATGACAAAATATGATATTTTGCAAAAATACTACGGTTATCATTCTTTTAGAGAGGGACAGGAAGTCCTGATCGATCATATTCTGGAAGGCAAGGACGTGCTGGGTATCATGCCTACCGGTGCAGGAAAATCCGTCTGCTATCAGGTGCCGGCGCTCCTTCTGCCGGGCATCACGTTGGTGATCTCGCCCCTGATATCCCTGATGAAAGACCAGGTGCAGTCCCTCAACCAGGCAGGTGTTCATGCCGCTTACATTAACAGTTCCCTCACCGAGAACCAGGTGGCCAAAGCCCTTACCTATGCCAGTCAGGGCCGGTATAAGATCATCTATGTAGCGCCGGAACGATTGGAGACAGAGCGTTTCCTACATTTCGCAAAATCTGTGGATATTAGTATGGTGGCTGTGGATGAGGCGCACTGTATCTCCCAGTGGGGACAGGACTTCCGTCCCAGTTATCTGAACATCGTGCAGTTTGTCAGACAACTTCCTAAACGGCCTATCCTAAGCGCCTTTACGGCTACGGCTACCGGGGAAGTGAAGGACGACATTATCTGTGTGCTTGGTCTGGATGATCCCAAGACTTTGGTGACTGGATTTGACAGACAGAACCTTTTCTTCGCTGTGGAACACGTCAAGAGCAGGACCAGATACCTGCAGCACTATATAGCAGACCACCCTCAGGAGAGCGGCATTATCTACTGCGCCACCAGAAAAAACGTGGAAAAAGTTTATGAGACTTTACAAAAAGAAGGCATAGCGGTGACCAGATACCATGCGGGCCTCACCAACGAGGAGCGCCGCCAGAACCAGGATGATTTTATCTATGATCGAAAACCTGTGATCGTGGCCACCAATGCCTTCGGTATGGGCATCGACAAGTCTAATGTGCGCTATGTACTTCACTATAATATGCCTCAGAGTATGGAGAACTATTACCAGGAAGCGGGACGCGCCGGGCGGGACGGCGAGCCTTCCGATTGTATTCTCCTTTATTCTGCACAGGATATCATGATCAACCGTTTCCTTCTGGAAAATAAAGAAGTTAATCCTAATTTTACGGAAGAAGAGAACAGGACTATCCGCGAACGGGATGAAAAACGCCTGCAGATCATGAATTTCTACTGCAATACCAAAGAATGCCTGCGGACCTATATCCTGCGCTATTTCGGGGAAGAGAGCAGGGGCGCCTGCGGAAAATGCGGGAACTGCCAGAAACATTATGTGGAGAAAGACATGACTAAAGAGGCCCGGCAGGTGATTCAGTGCCTGGAAGACCTGGATGAAAGGTACGGCATCAATGTGGTCGTGGGAACCCTGCTTGGTGGGAAAAGTGCAAAACTGCGGGAATATCGGGTGGAGCGTTATTCTTCTTACGGCGCATTGAGCAAACTTCGGGAACAGGAAATCAAAGACCTAATCGGACAGATGATGCAGGAAGGATACTTAAAGCAGACACGGGATAAATATGCCCTCTTACAGACCACCGGTAAGGCTCAGGATATCATGGATGGTCTTTGTCCTGTTATGGTAAAAATGGAACCCAGGAGCAGCCGGATTGTGGAGGAAGACGATAGGATCAAAGGGACGGGCAAAAGGCGTTCCGACATCCTCAACACCAGAGGACTTGAGTTTTTCGATATCCTGCGCGGCCTGCGCATGAACATTGCCCGCGAGGAGAGTCTGCCGCCGTATCTGGTCTTTTCGGATAAGACGTTAGTGGACATGTGTGTGCGCCTGCCCATGAACCGGGAAGAGATGATGGAAGTAAACGGAATGGGAGCCTTTAAGTATGAGAAGTATGGGGAGCGGTTTTTGGAGTGCATTTTGGAACATACTGGAGGGATTCGGGAGAAGTTTTATTTTGGGGAATTGAGTGAGGTGTTGGGGCGGAAGAGGTGAGGGAAATGAAGCCTACATTCCATGAATTTAGTCCGTTTTATGGGACAATTAATATGGTATACTTAATAAATAATGACATAGGTAATTGTGGAAATTATTATAGAAACAAATAAATGTTACTAGGAGATACTAAAAACCTATGAAATACTATGAAACTTGAAAACTAAATTTCATTATGATATAGTAATATACAACTATTTATCTATTTCTATATATTGAAAGCATTTGAGTGGTATGAGGTGAATCGTGGACGAGTACAATGAAAAACGGATAAGTATTGGAAAAGTGTCAGAATATATGAATGTAACCGAAGACACTGTATGAAATTGGATAAAAAGGACAGATATCTTTGAATATAAGATTGGAAAGTTGTGGAAGTTTAAGAAATCTTAATTGAATGCGTGGATTAAGAGAGGTAAAAGTGTAATATAGATTTTAAATAGGAAGGATATAACTATGGGTGAAAATATAGTAGCTGTGAGTTTATTTTCAGGGGCTGGTGGTCTTGACATAGCAAGTTTTATGGCGGGTGTCCCCGTAATATCAAGTACAGATTTTGATAAAGATTGTATTGAAACCCTTAAGGCAAACGAAGAAATTTTTGGAAAGACAGAAATTCTTGAGGGTGATCTTCATCAGATGGATAGTAGTGTTTTTTCAGAAATTGTAAGGAAAAATAGGCCAAAACAATTTATCGTTATTGGTGGGGCACCATGTCAGCCGTTTTCCAAGGCAGGATACTGGGTTGGAAACAACACGAGAAAGGGTATTAATGATGCAAGGGCTACACTGGTAAATGAATATTTAAGGGTGATTACAGATATTCAACCAGATGGTTTCGTGTTTGAAAATGTTGAGAGTTTAATGCATCCGACAAATAAAGTCATTATAGATCGATTTCTTGAAATTATTATAGGAGCCGGATATGATTATCGGATTGTTAGAGCGAACGCATTGGAATACGGAGTTCCACAAAGAAGGAAAAGGATGTTTATTATAGGCACCAAAGGGGCATTCAAATCGGATGAACCTATAAGAACACATTGTGCGCCAGAAAAGTGTGAGGAAACAGGACTCAAGCCATATGAAACAGTGGGAAAAGCAATAGCTGGATATGAAGGAGATGAATTTTTTGAGGAATATGAAGTCACCAAAGGCGGTACATATTATGAGGATTTATGCGAGGTTCCGCCAGGACAAAACTATAAAGCATTGACTGCATGGGCAGGGTATCCAAATCCAAAATTTGTGGCAGATAAAAGATTTTGGAACTTTTTGCTTAAATTGTCCCCAGATCAACCGTCATGGACTGTTTGTGCACAGCCTGGTCCATGGGTAGGTCCATTCCATTGGGATAATAGAAGATTAAGAGCGCCGGAACTGGCAGCAATTCAAACATTTCCCAAAGGATATAAATTCTGTGGGACAAGGCGTTCAGTGCAAAAGCAGATTGGCAATGCGGTTCCTTGTCTGATGGGAAAGGCGATGATTGAATATCTGAAGGAGAGTTTAGAATAATGCCAAATGTATTAAGTATTTTTTCTGGTGGCGGCGGAATAGATTGCGGATTTAAAAAGGCAGGTTTTGATATATGCTTTTCCACAGATTTTTGGAAGCCAGCCTGTGATACCTTGGAAAAAAACAGGGTGGGGAAGCTAGTTGTTTGTGATGATATCAGGAAAATTGATTATGATAAATATCTCGCAGAGATTGGAATGAAGAAATCTGATATAGATGTTCTTGTGGGTGGACCACCATGCCCGGCATATTCAAAATCAAGATTCTACAGGACCGAAAAGAAAAGGGCGTTAGAGGATGAAAATTCTTTTACATTATATGAGTATTTTAGGGCTTTGGATGAAATAAGACCTAAAGTATTCTTCTTTGAAAATGTATTTGGTTTTGTATACAAGCCTCATCAAGCGGCATTTGATCTCCTTAAAGAACGAACTGATGAATACGGATACGATATTACATATAAGGTTGTAAATACAGCTAATTATGGCGTTCCGCAGATGAGGGAACGTTTTATATGCGTTGGAATCAAACGTGGAGAAGGTAAATCTTTTATTATTCCAGAGGAAACTCATTATGATCCGGAGAAGGTTCCGGAAGAAAAGCGCGGAAATAAGAAGCCATGGGTTACATGTGGCGATGCGATTGGTGATTTGGATTATGATTTGCCAGAGGATGTTGATATGCAGGCGGGATCAAAGCATAAAGACTTGTTAAAACTGATTCCACCGGGTGACAATTATCTTTATTTTACCGCAGAAAGAGGATATCCGGATCCGATATTTAAGTGGAGATCACGGTATTGGTCATTTCTTTTGAAACTGTCCCCGGAAAGACCATCATGGACTATACAGGCAAGTTTTTCAAACAATATGGGACCATTTCATTGGAAAAACAGATTTCTTAGGATAAATGAGATTAAGAGAATACAAACATTTGATGACGATTACGATCTGTGCGGAGATTTCCGTGATCAATGGAGGCAAATCGGTAATGCCGTTCCTGTGAAGATGGCTAACATAGTGGCCGATGCAATTATGGAACAATATTTTAAGGAGTGATTAGTGTGGGTGATATCAAAATACCATATGGTGCAGAGTTCTCACCAGAAAAGATAAAAATAAAGGAATTGTTAGAGATTGTACGAAAGTCTGAAGGGGATTCGACGGACGAATTTATCAAAGTTATTGCCCAAAAGTACTTTAAAAATAACCTGACTATGGGAAGGAATTGTAAAAGTTCAATGGTTGCATATGAAATTCTAGAAACTGGTGGTGGCGTTAAATTGAGTTCTTTTGGACATGAGTTAACATCGCTGAGAAAAGAGGCGAGCATTTACGATGCGATGGCAAAGAGAATTCTCACGCAACTTAATGGAATGTTGTTTATTGATGCCATCAGAAGCGTTTCGGATAGTGGTGAACAGCCAACAATAGTTAATGTTACAAAAATGTTGAACATGCTTGGGTGTGAAACGCTTGCAAAAACCAACAAATATATTCCGACTATGAAGAAATGGCTTGAGAAAGCAAAGGTTCTCCAAGGGTGGGAAATTAAAGAAAAGAAATTAGAAAGTTTGATTGGTATGAAGGATGAAGACATAATTGTTTTAAAAGGCCTAAATCATGCGCAGATTTGTTTTGTTCGTGCGTTATGTAATAGTGATACTGGTGAATATCAGAGTGCTACAAGAATAAGAGAATTGGCGAAAGTGTCTTTCAATATAGAGTTTGAAGAGAAAAGTTTTGCCGCTAATATAATCAAACCGCTTGAAAAAAAGAAAATCATCGAAAGGAAACCATCTAAAGGTACTCATGGAGGTAACGCTTCAGAGATAAGATTAGTTGGGACAGTTAAAGCAGATGTTCTTGCACCGATATTACGGCAAATTGAAGAGATTGCGGGCAAGGATGTGATTCAATATATTCAAAAGCCGTTAGATGAATTGCGGAGAGAAATAGATGCAAATGATACACATATTAAAGGATTGGCATTAGAAGCTTTTGCCATAAAGTTGATGCGTATTGTAGATCTCAACTTTGCCGGAACACGTGTTAAGGGGAGTGAAACTGGCGGAGCGGAAGTGGATGTTATATTTGATACAACGCGTTTGAACTATTCTAGGTGGCAGGTTCAATGCAAAAATACGCCAAAAGTATCATTAGATCAGGTTGCAAAAGAAGTAGGATTGTCGCATGTATTAAAAACAAATGTAATCGTAATATTGACTACAGGGCAAGTAACTAAAACGGCAAAAAAATATGCAGCTAGGATCATGAGAGAAATGAATTTGTGTATTATCTTTATTGAAAAGGATGATATCGAAGAAGTGATGCGAGAACCTTCAAATGTAGTAAATGTTTTAAATAGAGAATCGATGAAGGCAAAAAGAATAAAAGTATTAGACCTTAACAAAGATGAAGCATAGGAGGTGGCTTATGCCAGATTATCAATGGGCTGTGGGGAAAGGAAGACTTGTTACAGAAGACTATGACAGGTCTATGGCTTTAAGCGCAAATCAAGTTGAAAATGAACTAAGAACAGCAATATGCAATTTGTTTGACGACGCTGATATTTCTCCAATAAATGATGAGTTTAAGGAGGTATATAAAATTGTTATTCCGAGAATGGAAGGAAATCAGCAATTCTTTGTATGCCTTAAAGGGACAACTCCTGGAGGAAGAAGTAATCTTCAGGATGAGCAGCGCATTCAACAGAAGGCAAAATATTTTAATTATGCCTATGACAGGAAAAATGAGGGTAACAAGGTTTCCTGTTTGGGTGTATATAAACATGAATCTGAAACCGTTTTTTGTGCGTGGAATATAAATCCATCGATGGCATCCCCAGAAACTCCTATTTCCAAGCAAATAAAAATAACAACAATCGCAAGAGCGCTTACAGAGGGATTTGTCCAGCAAATGACCGGTTCTGGGGAATATGTATGTGCATTTAAGAGGGAGTTTATATATTTCTATTTGGTGAATTCAAGCTGGATTCATAATGCTCCAATTTTTCATTTGAATGATCATAATAGTGAAATGATAGAAGAAGAGGACCATTTAGACGGAAGTAATAATGTTCCAGAAATTGGTGCGAATATTCTTTTCTATGGTGTTCCTGGAGTTGGCAAGAGTCATGAAATTGATCAGATGATCGTGCAAGAGCGATCTGAGAGAGTAGTGTTTCATCCGGACTATACATATTCAGATTTTATTGGACAGATTCTTCCACGTGTCATTAGGAAAGAAGGTGAAGTAGAAGGGAAATTGAGATATATTTTTGAGCCAGGGCCGTTTACCAAGATGCTTAAGAAAGCATATGATGATCCAGAAAATATGTATTTTTTAGTTATTGAAGAAATAAATAGAGGAAATGCACCAGCAATATTTGGGGATATATTTCAGTTGCTTGATCGAAACGATAATGGTTCTGGGAAGTATCATATTTCGAATTATGATATGGCTAAATTTGTATACGGAGATGCTCATGAAGATGAAATTATAAAGATGCCAGCCAACCTAACATTGTTTGCAACAATGAATACTTCGGATCAAAATGTATTCACTCTTGACACAGCATTTCAGCGTCGTTGGGAGATGCATCTTATTAAGAATGATGTCAATAAAGCACAGCACGCCAATAAACAAATTGAAGGGAGTCAGATTTCTTGGGGAAGATTTGCAACAGTTACAAATGAAGAAATTATTCGCTTTGGTGAAGAAACAGGCAGTTCGGGAGACAAGCGTTTGGGGGCATATTTTGCAAAGATTAGTGAACTCACTAAGGAAAAGTTTCCAGAAAAGGTACTTAAATATCTTTGGGATGATGCATTTAAAATGGATCATTATACATATTTTAATGAGAATATATCGTCAGTAGATGGAATAATAGAAGCCTTCAAGGAATCTCAATTGGAAGGGGATATATTAAGGAGAGTTTTAAAACCGGCTGTCTATCAAAAAATGCTTGGACAGATGGTCGTATCGGAGAACATGGAAGAGACTGCAGCGGTGGAGGAAGTTACAGGTGAAGAATAATTCGCTCTTTGATAGGTGTAGGACAAATACAAATATTGAAAATGATGTTTTTGTTGGCATCCGCCGTAAGGATGAATACTATGAAGTTAATTTCCCATTGGGATTTCACTGTAGTGAGGATGAAAAGGGATTGAGGAAAGATATTTTATCTCTGATAAATGTGCTGGCAAAGAACACGGATAAAAAGGAATCAGAGATTTATGTTGGATTAAAAGGCGATGATTCTATAGGAATTCCAGTGCAAGCATACCTTTTTATTATCAAAGATTATTTTGAAAGGGTATATTATAAAGAGCGAGATACATATAGGCAAATTGCAAAACGTGAGAAAATTGATTGGGGTAGAACAATCAAGACACAGAAGCCTTTGCCTCAAGGTGATGAAGTCTATTATCTGAATTTTGTGGTGAAAAAGAATACCATAAAAGAGGATGAATTGATTACGCTTGTGCATAAATATTGTGTTTATGAGAGTTTCGAAAAGTTTGGATGGCTGTTTACATCGTTTATGCCTCCAAAATCTAAGATTGGATTGAACAAAAAAATGATGCTTGCCGTGGTAAATAATAAATTACAGAATACTTTTAATGATAGAAATAAGCGATTATTTAAGAATATGGCTGCAGTTATTAGTACTATGGATGATGATGATGAGGCTGATTTCAGATATGGAACATATCATTTTGAATATATTTGGGAAAAGATGATAGATAGGGCGTTTGGAATTTCTGAGAAGGAAGAATATTTTCCTAAAACTACATGGAAGCTAACGGAAGGAATAAAACGTGATAATTCATTCTTAGAGCCAGATTCAATTATGTTGCTAAATGGCAAAGTGTATGTTCTTGATGCAAAATACTATAAATTTGGGTGGTCCGGGAAACCGGGGCATTTACCTGGATCCGCATCAATCAATAAACAGATTACTTATGGAGAATATATTGCGGAAGGCAAGAAGTTTATGAAGGGTGGTGAACATCCAATTGTTTATAATGCATTCATTATGCCTTATGATTCATATGGCAAGAAATTTCCGATGAGAACACCAATCCATTATATTGGATATGCTACAAGCGATTGGAAAAGTAATAAGAAAAAATATGAAAATGTTGTAGGGATATTGATGGATGTTAAATACTTGATGAACATTGATAACAGGAAGGATCATGCAGAGATTCTAAAACTTGCAGATTTGATAGAAGAAAAATGTCCAGTGTGAATGTAAGAAAGAGTAAAATGAGGAGAAATTGTTTGAGCGTAATAATATGTCTTCAATAAATTAGGTATATAAGAGTGGAAAGGTGCCATTGTCTTTGTCTCTTGGATTTGGGGAAGTGACACTGTTGATGTTGCAGAAATTGCTCTATTTTATTCAGAGTATCTATTCTGTATTGTATGGCAGGTTAATGTTTGTAGAAGATTGCAGAATTTGGATTCATGGGCCTGTTTATCCAGGGGTGTATGATTTGTTCCGTGATTTTAAATATAATCCAATTGAGGATTCTTGGAAGGCAGCCAGAAAAGGATATGGAGACAGCATACCTTCTAGTGAACTTTTACCGAAGGAACGTATTATGAAATATTATGTGTCAGTGGACTAAAAATATAAAATAGATATGGAAAAAGGGCTTAAGGCCTTTTTCCACGATATGTTTGACTAAGGTGCACAACCATGAAAACCATCAAAGTAGTAGCCGCCATCATCACCCATAACCACCAAATCTTCGCCACCCAACGGGGCTACGGTGAGTTTAAGGACGGCTGGGAATTTCCCGGCGGCAAGATAGAAGCGGGCGAGACGCCCCAGGAAGCATTAATCCGAGAAATTCGGGAAGAATTAGATACAGAGATAGAAGTGGGAGAATTGATCGACACGGTGGAGTACGACTATCCTACATTCCATCTGTCCATGGACTGCTTCTATTGCACGATTAAGTCCGGTGATCTGGTATTGAAAGAGCATGAAGCGGCCAGATGGCTGACGAGAGAGACGTTGGACAGTGTGGAGTGGCTGCCGGCGGATCAAGGACTGATTGAAAAATTAAAAATCAGAGGAGTATGAATGCTCCGGAATGGAGAGGACAATGTGCACAGCGGCAGCTTATAGGACTAAGGACTTCTATTTTGGGCGGACACTGGATTATGATTTTTCATACGGAGAAGAGGTAGTCATAACGCCCAGGAACTATCCTCTTCATTTTGTGGAGGCGGGTGATTGCAGCACCCACTATGCGATGATTGGTATGGCATATGTGGCGGAGGATTATCCGCTTTATTATGATGCTGTCAATGAAAAAGGGGTGGGAATGGCAGGGCTTAATTTTGTGGGCAATGCGGCCTATTGGAAAAAGACGGAAGGAAAGGATAATATTGCGCAGTTTGAACTGATTCCATGGATATTATGTCAGTGTGCTACAGTGGAGGAAGCAAGGACGCTTGTGGAGCGGATGAATCTGCTGGACATCACTTTTAACGATCATCTGCCATTGGCGCAGTTACATTGGATGATCGCGGACAAGGAAAAATCCATAGTGGTGGAAGCGGTACAGGAAGGGATTAAAATATATGAGAATCCGGTGGGTGTCCTGACCAACAATCCGCCCTTTGACCAGCAGATGTTTCATTTGAATAATTATATGCACTTATCAGTCAGGCCGCCGGTCAATACCTTTGCGAAGGGCCTCGCTTTGGAAAACTATAGCCGCGGACTTGGCGCCCTGGGACTGCCGGGAGATGTATCGTCCCAGTCCAGGTTTGTACGGGCGGCGTTTGTCAGGATGAATTCAGTTTCTGGGGAGGGAGAAGCGGAGAGTGTCAGTCAGTTTTTCCATATTTTGGGCTCCGTGGACCAACAGAGAGGATGTTGTGAACTGGAAGACGGCAAGTATGAAATAACGATTTATACTTCCTGTTGTAACGCAGACAAGGGGATCTATTATTACACCACTTATGACAATCATCAGATTACGGCAGTGGATATGCACAGGGAGGAGTTGGAGGGACAGGATTTGATCCGGTATTCCTTGATCAAGCAAGAGCAGATTAAATGGCAGAACTGAATAATATCTGAGGAATGGCAGTTTTGTTTCCGTAGACAACGAGCCAGATGTCTGTCTAAGATTATGGAGGATTGTTAGGGCATAAGGTAATTGACGCGGGGATCAAATGGCGGCAGACTTGCCTTTTGATATAGACGGAAGGAGAAAAGTAATCATGAAGTTAGCAGTATTTTTCCCGGGCATAGGGTATCACTGCGATAAGCCGCTTCTTTATTACAGTGAAAAGCTTGCAAAACAGTATCAATATGAGACAAACAAGATAAAATACGAGGGATTGAGCAAGGATTTGGATGAGGCTTTTACCGCTGCGCTTACGCAGACGGAAGCCTGTCTGGCGGAGGTTGACTGGAAGCAATATGAGGAAATCCTTTTTGTGTCGAAAAGTATCGGGACGGCAGTTGCCTGCGCTTATGCTGGAAAATATTCTGTGAATTGTAAAAATATTTATTATACGCCGTTGGAAAGGACTTTCTCGTTTGCGCCGCAACCGGGGATTGTATTTCACGGTACTGGCGATCCCTGGGCAGAGACTGGGATGATACGGGCAAAGTGCAGGGGAAATAATTTACCGTTGCGGATTATTGAGAATGCAAATCATTCGCTGGAAATTCCGGAAGACACACGGAAAAATCTGCAAATATTGACACATGTTATGGAAGGGACGCAAAGTTATATTGCAGATACCGTCTGGTACAGGCCATTAACGGAAAAGGAAATAAGACCGGATTTATTTGCCTGTTTTATCCGTCATCAAAAGGTGACGAAATGCAGGCGGAAGGTGGATGGTCAATGGGTTATCGTAGAACATCCGTTTACGGATGACTGGTCGGAGAAAGAGTACCGGATTTTGGTGGATTGTCTTAAGAATACGATTTTGACGGGCGGCTTTGTGTGCGGGGCTTTTTATCAAGGGTGGCTGAAAGGATTTGTCTCGGTGGAATCTTCGCTGTTTGGTGGGGCCCATCGTTATCTGGATCTGTCCAGTATCCATGTGTCGGAGGACATGCGCGGTCGGGGAATCGGCAGGGAGCTTTTTGAGCGGGCGTCTGTTTGGGCCGGACAAAATGGCGCGGACAAGTTATACATATCGGCTCATTCGGCGGTGGAGACGCAGGCGTTTTATCAGGCGATGGGGTGCGTGGAGGCACAGATGTATGAGGCATCGCATGTAGAACGGGAACCGTTTGACTGTCAGTTGGAATACAGGGTAAGGGTAGAATAATGGAAACGAAAGAAAAACAGAATGGGATATTGGAAGGTGTGATCTGGAAGCAGTTATTGATCTTTTTCTTTCCGATTCTGATCGGCACCTTTTTTCAGCAGCTTTATAATACGGTGGACACGGTGATCGTGGGGCAGTTTGCCGGGAAGGAAGCCCTATCCAGCGTGGGCGGTTCTTCGGCCCAGATTATCAATATGGTGGTGGGATTTTTTACAGGCCTGACGGCGGGCGGAACGGTTCTGATCTCTCAGGCTTATGGGGCGGCTCATAAACAGAGACTGGAGGATGCGCTGCATACTTCCTATGCCTTCGGCATCCTTGGAGGAATCGGTTTGGGAGTCCTGGGTGTAGCGGCGGCACCGCTGATTCTGGGATGGATGAATACGCCGGCGGAACTGATGGGTATGTCCACGTTGTACATAAGGATTTATTTTTCCGGCCTGGTCTTTGTATTTATTTATAATATGGGGGCGGCAATTCTGCGCGCCATTGGGGATTCCAAACGGCCACTGTATTATTTGGTGGTGTGCTGCATCGTCAATATCGTGCTGGATCTGGTGCTGGTGCTTTATTGTAATCTGGGTGTCTTGGGTGTGGCGGTAGCTACGCTGGTGTCCCAGGCAATCAGCGCAGTGATGGTCACCTGGGCGCTGATGCACAAGGTAGACTGTATGGAGTTATCTATCCGCAAGATTAAGATTCATCCGGAAGTCCTTATCAATATGCTGCAGATTGGATTTCCGTCTGGCCTGCAGTCTTCCATGTACAGCATTTCCAACATGATTGTGCAGGCGTCCCTCAATCTGCTGGGCGTCAATACTATGGCTGCGTGGACGGCTTATGGCAAGGTGGACAGTGTATTCTGGATGATCAATTCTTCTTTTGGCATTGCACTCACTACCTTTGTGGGGCAAAATTACGGTGCGGGTAAATGGGATCGTGTGAAAAAGGGTACGAGAGATTGTTTGGGAATGGCAGTGGGCACGGCGGTTTGCCTGACGGCAATCCTGATGATGGCGGGGCGTTTCCTGCTGGGGATTTTCACAGGGGATGCGGCAGTGGTGGAGATTGGTCTGACGATGATGCGAAGTATCGCACCTTTCTTTGTGATGTTTGTGTTTATTGAGATATTCTCTGGTTCGCTCAGGGCGCAGGGATATACATTTGTGACCACGATTATATCGGTCTTCGGTATCTGTGTCTTCCGTATTATCTGGGTGAGTTTGATTCCGGTGTCGGAAGGTCTGGAGGGTTTACGGCGGATTGTGGCCTGTTATCCAATCAGCTGGATTATGTGTGCGGCTCTGGTGAGCGGTTATTATTTTTATAAACAAAAGAAGATTGTTGACCGGATGAAGCAGAGAGGTGGCAGATAGGTTAACGGATTTCAATTCGTCTTCCGACCTGCTGTTGTCGGCGTCGGCGGAGTTTCGGCAGTGGAGACTGGAAGGGAAAGAGATTAGGTACTAGAAAAATGAAGAGAATATGCAAACAATGTGGTAAGGAATTTGTCCTGACACAGGACGAGATAGCCTTTTATCAGAGTAAAAATTTACATATACCGAAACGGTGTGAAGCATGCCGCAGGGAGAATAGAGCGAGCGGCAAAACAGGGGAACAGATGCAGCCGAGACAGGTAGTCAGAGCGTATCATGGCAAAGAAAATGACCGGAAAAATTTGTGGACGGCGGTCGCAGCAGTTTTGATACTGTTGGCAGTTGTTATCCTTGGATTCCGGATGGGATTTTTGTCTGGACAGGATGGTGGCGCGGCCCAGGAGCAGACGGTACAGACCTTTACGGGAGAAGTGGCGGATATATCGGGGCCAGAAGATTCGGAGGGTACGCTGGATGTATCGGGATTAGAGAATCCAAAGAGTACACCGGATATATCAGAGGTAGAGAATCCGAAGGGCACATCAGAGATATTGGGGCCAGAGAATCCAAAGAGCACACCGGATATATCGGAAACAGCAAATCTGAAGAATTCGGCAAAGATAATAGATGTCCAAAAATCATCAGATGATATTTTGCCGGACGATGCTGTCGAAGAGACAGAGGCGGCATCGGTTTCAGCAGTCACTTATACATATAATTTCCGCCGGGCTGAATACCTGCAGGAACATTTTGAAAAGCATGGGGCAGAATTTGGCTACGCCACGACAGAAGAATATCTGGCAGGAGCCAATCGTGTGATTGCGTCAGCGGATGTATTACATAAACTGGAAGCGGAAGACGGGGATGATGTATATTATCTGGAAGCTACCAACGAGTTTGTAATCGTATCCACCGATGGATTCTTGCGGACGTATTTTAAGCCGGAAGATGGGAAGGCGTATTATGACAGACAGTAGTTGTTACTACATATGTTGCCTTTCATAGGTTGGACAGAAGTGATGTCTGAACAGATATAAAATTTTCCATTGGATTGCTTGCGTTCCCTCCGCTCTGACGGATATCATTCCTAATAGATTTCCTTGTTTACTTCTACTAGTGTCCATTACTCATGCAGATAACATATCTTTCACGTTCTTCTGGTGCATATAGCTGTCACCGCCTCTTCTGCTTGATTTTCGGATGAATATTTCTTCTATGGTTTCCGGGTTACCTGCCAAAGTATGACAGGTACCGCAGGGCTATTGATTCCAAGATTTTTTGTTACTTCCTTCCTGCTCTTCTGTTGAAAAGGCTGAGGTTGACTGTCACTCTCCGTCGTTCTATCAGTGTCGCAACCGTTCGACATACGATTTTCTGATTCACTGCCTTTGGAATGGTAAATATAGTATAATACATCTCCTGATATTGCTTTCACCAGTTTAGGAACAATGCCGAGTAGGCTATTGGAATCTTCACCCATTGCTTATACCAGTTTTATGAAAGACACTATGCCCTTGGGCATCTGTTCTCCCTCGATTTGATTTAAAATGAACATTAAAAAACAGCCAAATCCTATATCCGGTTGTTTCCATGGTTATATATTAGATTTTTTGTCATCGACCTTTTCAGAAATTAGTAGGTACGACCTGATATTCCTATTCCCCACGGGCGGTCCAGCACATAGGTTGTGAGAGTATTCCAACATTCTTTGGTCATTTATTAATGGGAAAATGAAAGGACAAATAAAAGACATCTTTCATACTGTGATAAAATATATCTGTCGGGAGGACTGCGTGGATTTGGAGTAACCCTACATAAATGGTTCCCCCAAAGGCGATGAAAACTGGAACTTCAATCACTCTCTTTTTTATCGCCCCTTTTACCGTACTCTTATATAATATTATCTCATACCATTATCATACCATGTCAAATCGCAATCAAACGAATTTTCATCAACATAATCACGTATTTTATTATAATAAACAGCTTTTGGCTTGTTGGTTGAAGTTTCTATTCTTTGCCCATTTATAAATACACCCTTAAAATATCCATATAATCCATTTCCATCTTTTACAATATACCATGCTTCCCCTGAATCATCGGCAAAAACACCGTTTTCAAAATTTCCTTGATACAACAAATCAACATATCCATCTTCTGTATATTGCACCAAGTATGCATTCCCCGAATCATCATTATAATAGCCCTTTGATGTATCACCGGAATAACAACTCTTAATAGTTTCACCAGAATTTTCGATTATTTCCTTATAATCATCAAATATCAACAGATTTTCTATATCTACATCATCATAGTCAAACTGCATTGTATGATCATCGTTTCTGGAATATACTTTTGAAATGCCACTGTTACTGTTTCCTTTATTAACCCTGTCTGCAATAATCCATTCTTTCTCGCCGCTCCTCTCAGACACATTCTGAATAATTTGTTTATAAGATATCATATTGCCGTTATCGTATGTTGCCTCTGTAATTAAATATAAATCGTTTCCTTCATAAACGTTTATAGTGCAGATACCATCCCAAAAATATTGCTCGTTGTATTGCCCATAAAATAAAATGTTATATTTACCGTCAACATACGGAATTAACATAGGCATACCAATGCTTTCTTTTGCGGTATACTCCTTGCCATCACCTATTTCTCCATCACCTATTTCTCTATAACATATTTCTTCTGCAACTACGTCATCCTCTCTCCAGGAAGGATTTTTAAGTAAAATCATAGTTGAAGATAGTTTATTCGGTTGTAAATGTTGCTTTGCTGGTTTAACAACCCGTAAAGAGACTATATCATAACTGTCTTCTTCCTTTACCAAATATTCATCTTTCGTATTAATGATTTCATCCTTCTCAAAATATGCCGTCATTTGTTGATCTACTAGCTGATTAATTTTTGCAGGCAAGGTAGCAAGTGAATATAAATAAGATACTATTTGATTTCCTGCTAATGAGATAACAATAGATATTATTAATGCTACTACAGGTCTTTTATTAAGCCAAGAATTAAGACCTTTTAATTCTTTAGACTGATATCCTTGTTCTAATTTTTCTTCCATATTTTTAATGCTGTTATCTATTTCTTTTTCTATTTTTTCAAACCTTGAATCTACAATCCGAATTATTTTATCTTCAATAAGCTTATCTTCTTTTTCTCTAGCAATTAACGCTTCTTCGATGTGCTTATTTATTTCATCCGATGAAACTTCTCTTTTGTTTTTTCTAAACATCTCTTTGTCTTTTTCCATGCTTTCTAGATTATTTTGTTTCATTATATATCTCCATACTATTTCTGTCAATTAATTCCTTTTTGCAGATACTATTGGATGCTATTATTTCTCTATGTTTACTTATCTATCATTCTATATCTAAAAATATTATTAAAAGTATATCATATAATGCCAAAGAATTTTAGCAAATTCCGCGTTTATAGCTGCATATATTTGTATAAATCTTATTTATTTTGTAACAAATTTAAATTAGGTATGCTATTACAGAAAAAACTTGTAAAATAAGTATTTTCAAAAATATAGTTTTTTAATAGCGTATCGAATAGAAAGCGTTATAGTTTAATTCCTCTTACTTTTTCCTATCCCTTTGTGGTTCAGTAGATTAAGTTATTTATGCTTCGTGCTTTACATCTACAATCATATGGACCTTCGAGTATTGCGGGTACGTTATAACTGCACATTCCATCTGTAAGGATAAGAATATTTTCAGAGATATGTCTACTAAATACTCCTTTAAGGAATCGCCTTCCTCTGTCGGGATATAGATGGGATGAGATGAGATGGGGGATGGAGACTTTGTTCTGTTACTTAAAACATTCCATCGGTCTTTCTTATTTTCATGCCCAAAAGATTATGTTTATCGAACGGGAAATCTGGGTGATGCCCATACTTTATAGCTTCTGTATAACAGTCCTGTTGCACATCGCAAAAGAGGAGTGGACAACCCGCTACCAGTACCAACCTCAACGTAGCAAATGTGATTCATGTATGCTGCAGGTCCTTAAAGAAATATACCAGGAGTATCTGCCTGACTTGGAAGGCTAATCTTTAGAGAACGGTATCCTGTTCGTGTGGAATGCAACAGTCTTCGAAGACAGACAATCATACCTCCGGAAATTTAATTAATGGGTATATTGATGAGACCTTTAACTAGAACTGATATTTAGGCAGATTACAATCTATCTGGTTACAATGTCTTAAAATATTTGGAGTAGAGGACTATCTTTCCAGTCAAAGTAGGTATTAGGTTTTTTATTAAATTGTCAAGGTACTAAAATATTCATTAATGACATAGGAAAGGAACGCAAACGGGCCGGTGGAGAATTTTATATCTGCTCAGATCAGCATGCTTGTTTAAGTGTGAGAAGTAACATTATAAGTCCTCGCAGGATAATTTTGTTCCAATATCATATACTACATGGTAAATGATATTGGAACAAAAGGAGGCCTCATAATGGAAGATGATACAATCAAACTTCTGCGGGAGTGCAATGCGGGAATTAAGATGGGCATTTCCTCTCTGGATGATGTGATGGAGCATGTGAAGGACAGCACGCTGGAAAATTTACTGAAAAAAAGTAAGGACACCCATTGTAAGCTGGGGGATAAGACGCACGATTATTTGCGGGAATATCACGATGAGGGGAAGGAGCCTGCGCCGATGGCCAAGGTGATGTCCTGGATGAAGACCAATGTCAAGCTGGGCGGAGAGGATTCCGACAGAGTTGTGGCGGATCTGATCACAGACGGCTGTAATATGGGCGTCAAGTCGCTGTACCGTTATCTGCACCAGTATCAGGCGGCGGATGAAAAGGTGAAAAAGATTGCCAGAGAGACTATCGAAGCGGAGGAGACTCTGGTGAAAGATATGAGAGAGTACCTGTAAATGGGTACTCTCTCTGCTTATTCGAGTCCGCGAAGCGGATCTCGTAAAGTTATTTGCGCAGCAAATTACTTTTATGCAGTACGAAAGCTTCATACGGCGCCAACTTTATTGCGGCGGCATCATACCTATTCTCCCGATTGGAAATCAGGCAGGGCGCTTTCACAAACTCATCGGGCAGGGTGAAGGGGACTTCATGGTCGCAGAAGTTACATACTACCAGAAGTTTCTCATCCTCCAAAGTCCTGGTGTAAACGAACAGTTCCTCGCTGTCTTCCATCATGGCTTCGTATTTACCATAGACGATAACCGGGTTTGCTTTTCTGAGCGCAATCAGCTTCTTATAATAGTGAAATACGGAGTTGGGATCGGCCGTAGCCGCCTTAGCATTAATCTCTTTATAGTTGGGATTGACGGCGATCCAGGGCGTACCGGTGGTAAAGCCTGCCTGTTCTGAGTCATCCCATTGCACGGGAGTTCTGGCATTGTCGCGGCTCTTAAAGGTGATGCAGGGCCAGAAGGCTTCATGGGACAGGGAGCCCTCACTGCACCATTCTTTATAGGCATTGATGCTCTCGATGTCGCGGAAGTCCGCCGGACTTTGGAAAGGATAGTTGGTCATACCCAACTCCTCGCCCTGGTAGATGTAGGGTGTTCCCTGCATCATGTGCAGGCAGGTGGCGAGCATCTTGGCGGATATCTCCCGATACTGCGGGCGGTCATCGCCAAACCGTGACACGGCGCGGGGCTGGTCATGGTTATCCCAGAACAGGCTGTTCCAGGCCTGGTCATAAAGTTCGGTCTGCCAGCGGGACAGGATTTCCTTTAACGTGGTGAGAGGACGTTTTTCGTCTGTCCATTTTCCATATTTGCCGTCCCCTTCCACATGCTCAAACTGGAATACCATATTGAGTTCATGGGCATCTTTGCCGGCATACTGTTTGGCCAACTGCGTGGTCACGCCGGCCGTCTCGCCTACGGTCATGATATCGTATTTGGACAGTACTTTTTCGTTCATTTCCTGCAGATACCGATGTACGTTGGGACCGTGGACGCAATAGGGATCGAAACTGCCGTATAAGTCGTGTACTTCGCCGTCCGGCATCTCTTTTGTCTTGGAGATCATGCTGATCACGTCCATACGGAAGCCGTCGATGCCCTTGTCACACCACCATGTCATCATGTCGAACACTTCTTTACGCACTTTGGGATTATCCCAGTTCAGATCCGGCTGCTTTTTGGAAAAAAGGTGCAGATAGTACATATCGGTTGCTTCATCGTACTGCCAGGCTGATCCGCCGAAGCAGGAGCCCCAGTTGTTGGGCGGTGTCTGACCGTCTTTGCCCTCACGCCAGATGTAATAGTCACGGTATGGATTGTCCTTGGATTTGCGGCTCTCCATAAACCATTTATGTTCATCGGATGTGTGGTTCACCACCAGATCCATAACAATCTTGAGCCCTCTTTCATGGGCGGCCGCCAGCAACTCGTCAAAATCTTCCATAGTGCCGAATTCATCCATGATATCCTGATAATCGCTGATATCATAGCCATTGTCGTCATTGGGAGACTTATACACCGGAGAGAGCCAGATCACGTCCACTCCCAGATATTTTAAATAATCCAGCCTGCTGATGATTCCCTGAAGATCCCCGATGCCGTCTCCGTTGCTGTCCATAAAACTGCGGGGATAAATCTGATAAACAACCGCTTCTTTCCACCATGTTCTGTTCATAATGTCATCCTTCCTTTCCAAATTACTATTTGTACAATTTCAACAATCGTAGAAGAGTTTCGTAAAAAAACTTTACATTTCCAGTATCAGGACCTGATATCCATGTAAGGTAATCGTTCCCTTATCTTCCACAATATCCTTGTAATTATTCAACAGTATTTTCCGATATGCCCCCGGCAGCTCAATTTTCTGTTCCTGGCGCTGATAGTTGCCTGCCACCAGCAGGGTACGGTCGCCTCTCCGGTAATAGGCCATCAGATTGTGCCGTTCCCGCCACAGCGGTTCCAGGGTACCGTACACGATTGTTTCCTTGTAATCAGGATTCTTGCGCAAGGCAATCAATTTTTTGTAAAAAGAGTAGACCGAATCCGCATCATCCACCTGCCCTGCCGCGTTGATGGAAGTATAATTGGGATTGACCTTCAACCAGGGCGTACCGCTGGTGAATCCGGCGTTTGGAGCATCCGACCACTGCATGGGCGTGCGGGCATTGTCACGGCTGAAGCGGGAGATTACTTTCAAAGCCTGTTCCGGGGAAAGGCCAGCCTCCAGGGCAACCTGATATTCGTCGCGGGCGGAGATGTCGTCTACTTCATCAATGGATGCGATCGGCACGTTTTCCATGCCCAGTTCCTGCCCTTGATAGATAAAAGGGAGACCGCGCAGCATGAAGTTCAAGGCGGCCAGCAACTTCTTGCTCTCGAGGCAGCAGTCGCCTTCCGGTATGTAACGGCTGACGCCGCGGGGTTCATCATGATTCTCAATGATGTTGGAGAGAAAACCGATGTCTCCTACTTTGGCCTGTGCCGCAAAACAGCATTCTTTGTAATCGTCCGGTGTGATCGGGGTGGCGTCATACCAGCCTTTCTCACTGCCGCCAAAAATCGTCTCGTTAAAATCAAACATACTGGAAAAATAACCGTCATCTCCGATGAAGTCCGGGATTTCTTCCGGTTTTTCGTTGAATACTTCGCCTACCGAGAAAGCGTCGTATTTCTGGAAGGTACGGTCGCGCATTTCCCTGAGAAATTCTCCAATGCCGGTGGCTTCTTTCAACATGGCCTGCACACTGCAAAGGCCATCTTCCCTGTCGGGGGCGTAATCGTGCAGGGGGAGCGCTTTTTTGATATTAATGATTGCATCCAGACGGAACCCGCCAAGTCCTTTGTCCAGCCACCAGTTAATGTTCTTATATACTTCTTCCCGCAATTCGGGATTCTCCCAGTTGAGGTCCGGCTGTTTCTTGTGGAACACATGGAGATACTGCTTATTGGTGCCGGGCAGGTCATCCCATACGGGACCGCCGAAATAGGAACGCCAGTTGGTGGGCAGGCTCCCTTCCTTTTTATCCCGCAGGTAGAAGAAATTGCCGTACTTTCCGTCAGGATCCTCGCAGGCCTTCCGGAACCATTCATGTTCATCGGAACAGTGGTTTACTACCAGGTCCATCAGAATGTACATATTGCGTTCTTTAGCCTCGGCAATCAAACGGTCCATGTCTTCCATGGTGCCGAAGCGGGGATCTATCTTATAATAGTCCGAAATGTCATAACCCTGATCGGCCAAAGGGGACTGATAGCAGGGAGACAGCCAGATGATGTCTACCCCCAGATCTTTAAGATAGTCCAATTTGCTGATAATACCGGGAATGTCGCCAATACCGTCCCCGTTGGAGTCGTAGAAACTTTTAGGATAAATCTGATATGCGACTTTATCGTGCCACCATTTTCTGTTCATAATGTACCCTCCTGCGAAGCAAATTTACTTATGTTTATTTTAGTGACACTCAAAGGAGATGTCTTACGCTTATTTGATTAAAAAATACAATATTATGACTTTTTATACAATTTATACTGAATCGTAGAAGAATTGCAGAAGGACTACAAGAAAATTGCAGATGATTATTACAGCGAAACAAACAACTCACACCTCAAATTGTTTTCGGTATTGTAAGGGAGTGGTCTCCGTATACTTCCGAAATTCCCGCAAGAAATTCCCTAGATTGTTATAGCCACATTCCAGACAAACCTCCATTACAGGCAGATTGGTCTCTTCCAGAAGCCGTTTTGCCTGTTTGATACGATACTCATTGAGATATTCTATGGGAGAACAGCCTATGGCTTTCTTGAAAAGGCGGCAGAAATATTGTTCATTTAGGTTTACCTGCCCAGCCAGGTCAGTGATATAGATTTTGTCCTGATAATTTTCCTTTATATAAGTGAGCACAGTTTTAATACTTTCCACACGCTTGTCCAGGTTCTTTTCCGTGGGCATAAAAAGTCCGTGGCTTGAGAGGGTGGCTAAAAGATAGAGCAGGGAAGATTTTATATATAATTGACTAGTTAAGTCATCGGTGACGAGACTGCTGTCCGGTGGCGGCAGGCAGAGCCCGGTATTCTTTGCAGTATCGGAGCTTGTACCGGGATCATTGGCTACCTGTCCGAAAGCACGCATAATATCCAGGAAGGCATTCCGAATCGGCGCGAAGGCAGGATGGTCCGGTGTGATGCACCGTGGAAAGGCAAGTTTTCCGCTGCGGATTGGCTTGATCAGGTGAACCTGCGTTTCATCATAGGAATCAAAGTTCAGGATATCGGTGGAAAAAACAACGGCGTCTTCCCAGTGGCTGTCAGCGGATTCTGTGATGATACCGTGTAATTCTCCGGGATTGATAAAATAAAAACATTCTGTCCGGATGGGAAAGGATTCCATATTGATCTCCAGTCGAAAATCACCGTTGGAAAAATATAACAATTCAACTTCATCGTGCCAGTGGTGTTTTACAAGTACACCTTTGCCGATGGAATGGGTACGGTAGATGGCACAGGGAAAGGATTTTGTGCCATGGGGACGGATTTCTTTGAGAACGGAAGATTGCTTGTTCATGGAAACTCCTTTATAGGATGTGACGTGGTGTTTGATATGAAATTATCATATAGGAAGGAAGAAAGTCAATAGCAGGGCAGTGGAATTATGACGTATATATTCCTTACAAAGGGAATGTAGTTACGACTTGTGTAATTTATGGGCAAAAAATATTGATACATACAGGATGCCGTGTTACAATTTCACAAAAACCGACAGGAGGATAACTATGGTACAAAAATATATATTTGGTAGTCCTTTCCAGACAGATGCGGTAGTGCGTGATATTGTATGCAGTCAGGGAGAAACTCCGTATATGAAGAAGGAGAATGGGGAAAAACTTAGTTTTTCTTATCATTTAGAGGCAGAGGATGAAGTGTACGGACTGGGAGAGAATGTGAGGGGAATCAATAAAAGAGGCTGGCGGTACTGCAGCTGTTGTGTGGACGAACCGAATCATACGGAAGACAGACAGTCGCTCTATGCGGCCCATAATTTCCTGGTGGTGCGGGGACAGACGTGCTTTGGTATTTTTGTGGATACGCCCGGTGTTGTGACGTTTGATATTGGCTATACACACCTGGATGAGATGAGCATTACGCTCGCCTATCCGGATGCTGCTATTTATGTGTTTGAGGGCACGTGTGTCCTGGATATTGTGAAAGAATTTCGGACGCTGATCGGAAGAAGTTATATTCCGCCGAAATGGGCGTTTGGATTCCAGCAGAGCCGCTGGGGATACAAAACGGAAGAAGATATCTATCGTGTGGTAAAGATGCATAGGGATAATCATCTGCCGCTGGACAGCATTTATCTGGACATTGATTATATGGAGCGGTATAAGGATTTTACCGTTGACAGGGAGCGGATGCCTCATTTTGAGAAGATGGTGCAGGATCTGAAAGAAGACCATGTGCATGTGGTGCCGATCATTGACGCGGGTGTCAAAGTGGAAGAGGGATATGTGGTTTACGAGGAAGGGATTGAGAAAGGGTATTTTTGTAAAGAGGAAGACGGCAAAGAATTTACGGCAGGTGTCTGGCCCGGCCGGGTGCATTTTCCTGATGTGCTGAATCCGGAAGCCAGAAAGTGGTTTGGCGAGCAGTATCGCGTTCTGTTGGACATGGGAGTCGATGGATTCTGGAATGATATGAATGAACCGTCCATATTCTATGCGCAGGATCGTCTGGACAGTGTGATAGATCAGATTGCCGCGTTAAAAGGCAGAAATTTGAATCTGAATCTAGAGACATTTGAGCAGTTTATGGGAGCGGTGAGAAGCCTTTCCGATAACGGGGAGGATTATCAGAAATTTTATCATCAGACACCGGAGGGTAGAGTGAGTCATGACCGGGTGCATAATCTCTTCGGATATAATATGACCAGAGCGGCGGGCGAAGCCTTTGAACGATTGTGTCCGGACAGGCGAATCCTGATGTTCTCAAGGTCTTCCTATGTGGGGATGCATCGTTACGGCGGTATTTGGATGGGGGACAATAAGTCCTGGTGGCAGCATATGCTCCTAAATTATAAGATGCAGCCGTCCCTGAATATGGTGGGATTTTTGTACACGGGAGGAGATATCGGAGGATTTGGGGCGGACGTTACGGAAGATCTGCTGATTCGCTGGACGCAGATGGCGCTTTTTATGCCGCTTATGCGTAACCATAGCGCCATGGGTACAAGAAACCAGGAAGTCTACCGGTTTGACAATCAGGAGATTTTGCGGGATATTTTACATATCCGTTATGGGCTGCTTCCTTATCTGTACAGTGAGTTTATGAAAGCGGCGCTTAGAGATGAGATGTACTTTAAACCGTTATCTTTCCTGTACACGGAAGATACATATGCCCCGCAGGTGGAAGATCAGCTGCTGGCAGGAGACAGCGTTATGACAGCACCGGTGTTTGTCCAGAACGGGAAAGGAAGATATGTGTATCTGCCGGAGGAGATGGCGATGATCAGGATGCGCAGTCTGGACGATTATGATACGGCCAGATATCCTGCAGGGCATCATTATATAGAGGCTGGGCTTGATGAGACGCTTCTCTTTATCCGTCCGGATAAGCTGTTGCTCATGTCCGATGGCGGAGAATATACGGAGGATGTGCATACAGATCATATGAAAGTCTTTGCTTTCGTCAAAGAGCGTGCCGTGTATGAATGGTATGACGATGACGGGATGGGCAAAGCATATGACGATCCGGATCATATGACAAGAATCACAGTGATGGTAGATGGGACTTATACGTGTGAAGGAAGAAGCATCCGACTTACAGTGGAAATGCTATAAGGACTAAATGGAAAATATAGATTTACTTTAGCATACTACTATGATAAAATACAAAAGTGTGTGAAAACACTATTACTTTTTGGAATGAACTTGGAGGAGGAAGATTATGAAAAAGAAACTTGCAATGATGGTAATGGTATCTGTCATGTCCTGTGCGGTGCTGACAGGCTGTGGCGGATCAAAGGAGACGGCGGCATCTGCCAGCGAAGGCGGTATGGATCTGGTATATGCAGTGGAGACAGGTTCCGCCGGAGAAGCGGTGGCGGCGGAGAAAGGTTTTAAGACCAATTCTGTGGCATCCCAGGCCGATGCTTTGATGGAGGTGGCTTCTGGTACTTCGGATGCGGCGATCATCGACCTTTTGATGGCGGGCGCTATGATCGGGGAAGGCACCAGCTATCCCGGCCTGGTACATACGGATGAACTGACGACAGAAGAATATGGGGTGGGATGCCGCAAAGGTTCTGACCTGGCTTCTTATATCAATGCCGTATTTGCAGAAAGCTATGCGGACGGTTCCATGAAGGAGATTGCAACCACTTATGGCGTACAGGAGGCGTTGGTGGAGCAGGCATCCGCTGAGTTTACGGCCTCCGCTTCAGACAGCGACGTGGCCTATATTCAGGGCAAAGGTTCCCTCATAGTAGGTATCACGGAGTTTGAGCCCATGGATTATAAAGACGCTTCCGGAGAGTGGATTGGTTTTGACGCGGACATGGCTCGTGTGGTAGCGGATAAGCTGGGTGTGGAAGCGCAGTTTGTGATTATCGACTGGGATAATAAGAGCATGGAATTGGAATCTAAAAATATTGATGTAGTGTGGAATGGCATGACATTGACCAACGAAGTAAAAGAGGCAATGGAATGCACCAATCCTTACTGTAATAATGCGCAGGTAATCGTGGTGCCGAGCAAATAATGAAGGCTGTATGCGTCATTATTATAAAAGACTCTGGCGTGGAGGGTTAAGATAGTATGTTTTGGAGTGTTACGCTGTCTTTGCTGGACGGTCTTTGGACCAGCTTTGAGATTTTTATTTTCACATTGCTTTTTTCATTGCCCCTGGGATTGATTCTGTCTTTTGGGGCAATGAGCAGGTGGAGACTGCTTCGGGGATTGATACAGACGCTGGTTTGGATCATCAGAGGTACGCCTTTGATGTTACAGCTGATCATTATCTTTTACGGTCCCGGTCTGTGGCTTGGCCATAACATCTGGAACGGCAGTGAGTCGGGGCGGATCACGGCTACGGTGGTGGCCTTCAGCATCAATTATGCCTGTTATTTCTCCGTTATCTTCCGCGGCGGTATCGAAGGGGTGCCGGTGGGACAGCGGGAGGCAGGTGAAGTGCTTGGCATGACCAAGAGCCAGATTTTCTTCAAGGTCACATTATTGCAGATGATCAAGAGGGTGGTGCCGCCCATGTCCAATGAAGTCATGACGTTAGTGAAGGACACTTCCCTGGCGCGGATTATTGCGGCCTATGAATTGACCTTTGCTGGCTATTCCTTTATGAAGAGCCAAGGTATCACCTGGCCTCTTTTCTACACAGGTGTGTTCTATCTGGCGTTTGTGGGTATTTTGACGCTGTTGTTTAATTATATTGAGCGCAGGCTGGATTATTTCAGGTAGGAGGATGCAGAAATGGCTGTTTTGGAAGTGAAAAATATCGAAAAGCATTTTGAATCGACCAAGGTCCTGCGTGATGTGAGTTTTGATCTGGAGGAGGGCAGCGCACTGGCGATTATTGGTTCTTCCGGATCTGGAAAGACCACCTTATTGCGCTGTCTGAATTTTCTGGAAGTGCCGGACAGGGGGTCCATTGTTGTACGAGGGGAGACACTGTTCGATGCGGCCAGACCATTAAAAGAGCAGGAGAAAGATCTACGCCGGAAACGGCTGCATTTTGGGATGGTATTTCAGTCCTTTAACCTGTTCCCGCAGTATACGGCTTTAGAGAATGTGACGCTATCGGAAAAACTTTTGGCAAAGGAGAGACCTGATTTCAAACAGAATAAAAAAGAAATCCTGGAAGAGATTGAAAAGCACGGTAAAGCCCTTCTGGAACAGATGGGGCTGGCGGAGCGTATGGAGCATTATCCTCATCAGCTTTCCGGCGGACAGCAGCAGAGAGTGGCGATTGCCAGAGCCCTTGCCCTGCAGCCCGATATCTTGTGTTTTGACGAACCTACTTCTGCATTGGATCCAGAACTGACCGGGGAGGTTTTGAAGGTCATCAGAGGATTGGCGGATCAACATACGACCATGATCATTGTGACTCATGAGATGAGTTTTGCCAGGGATGTGGCGGATCAGATCATCTTTATGGACGAGGGCGTGATCGTGGAGCAGGGAGACGCCAGACAGGTGATCGACCATCCCAAGGAAGAGAGGACGAGGCAGTTTTTGACAAAGTATTGATAGTGTGTGAGTGGTGATTTATGAGGAATCGGCATGTGCCGGTTCCTTTTTATGGTATAGAAAAGTGCTTCGGATTTACGAGGCTGCGAAGCAGATCTCGCAATCGAGCTTTGCTCGATTTTTTTATGATATAAGATTAAAGTATCAATTCCTGCGTGAGAATACTACCCGTCAACATAGAAAGTAGTATAGATTTTGACAGCATACCATGGTAAGGTTTTATAAAAGAGACGTCGAAGAAGCAGTGACAGCGCGCGGGAATGAAAATAGGAAATAAAAATAGTGAAAAAGAATAAAAGACAGGAGGAATGCAGTATGATAATGGAAATCATAAGTATTGTAGGGGGAATGGCTTTTCTGATGTTAATGACGTATACGGGGGGGGATAAAACTTTTAGTCTTACTTGGTTTGTTGATTTTCCAACGATATTGATTATGATTATATTTATAGTTCCAATCTTTATGAGGGGCGGGCTGTGGAAGGATTTTAGGAGGGCTTTTCAACTGCTTAAGAAAGATTTCACCTGCCATTTAAGCGAACTTCGCCGGACCAAGGATGTGTTGGAAATGATCCAGAAACAGATATGGTACGCTGGCATACTGACAATGATGGTTTCCGTTATGTATGTGATGGTAAATATCAGCGATCCATCACTGCTGGGACCTAATATTGCGGTGGTGGTTCTGACCATGTTTTATGCGGTTATTTTGGAAATGCTGCTTCTGCCGCTGCTGCTGGAAGTGAAACGGCGGATCATTGACTATATGGATTTAGATACAGAAATGGATCCGGTACAGGCCGTGTCAGATAGTGACAGTAATCAGGGATGACCAAAAACCGTAAAAGGTGGGGGAACGGAGGCATTACAGGCATGGGAAAACAGGCACTCCGCTGGCTTTTGGGAGTCGGCTATGTGATACTTGTGACATTACTGCTGTTATACCAGATGGGCGTGATGGGTGAGAAGCGAAACTCTGCCGTTTCAGTTCTGGGAACATTGTTTCTTGGCATTGCTTTGGCGGTGGTGCTGGTTTTGTATATTCGCGTGACAGACCAGATGAAAGGACAGGGGCAGACAGCGAACCGGCAGGCAGCAGACCAACAGACAGAAAATCGACAGGCGGCAGACTATCAGGCAAAAGATGAAATAGCTGGTGGGCAGGATTATCATCAGGAATCCGGAAACTATGAGGAAATCTATGCGGACTTTCTGAAAGCTATACAGGGATGCGCGTTATCCGAACGGGAATTGGAAGTGGCATGGCTCCTCTATCGCGGCTATACCAACAGACAGATTGGAGAAGAATTATATATCGCGGAAACCACAGTCAAGAAGCATGTATCGCATATTTATCAGAAAATGGAAGTCTATAGCCGGAAAGATTTTCGGGCCAAAATATGGACGGGAAAGTAAGTCTCCGCTTATCCGAGGCTGCGAAGCAGTCCTCGCAAAGTTATTTGCGAAGCAAATTACTTTTTTTATAGTGCCTGTAGATTTATCATAGCAACGATCTGGTTCTGCTTTTCTTCCACTTCTTCTATTCTGATTCGTGGGGTGGTACGCATAGCCGCTTTAAAGTCGATGTCAGGGAGTAATTTTTCTATATAGAGATTTGCTTCAGGCGAGGCGCCCATGAGGGCAGTTGCAATCGAGCGGGTGTCAAATTGTTTTAATATCTTACGCAATTCTTTTTCCGGAATCGTGGAAATCTGTTCAAAATCAGATATTCTCTGGGGACATATTTTCGTTTCTAATAGATTGCTTTAAAATCAAATGGTTGATTTAGTTAAATATACTATGATATGATGGAATCCACAGAAAAGATTATGTAGGAAAGGATAATGAGAATATGCTGATACAAATAATGCCCTGGCTGGTTATCATAATGTTTTTAGCCATATTCCTGGCAGCGGCGCTGCTGGAAATAAATTTCAGGAAAAATATCTATTCTAAAATGACCGGAAACGGTTATTTCGAGACGATTCAAGATCGAGGAAAATATGGTGAATATCTGGTGTACAAAGAATTGAAAGCATACGAAAGAGACGGAGGTAAGTTTCTTTTTAACTGTTACCTGCCAAAGGATGATGGGACCACATCAGAGATTGACGTGATGCTGATTCATTCCACAGGTGTTTTTGTGGTGGAGAGCAAGAATTACAGCGGTTGGATATTTGGGAACGAGAAGAGCAGAATGTGGACACAAACGCTTCCCAATGGAAGAGGGCGCGCCACCAAAGAACGTTTTTATAATCCAATCATGCAGAATAAGACACATATTAAATGGTTAAAAAATAAAATAGGGGAAAACATTCCTGTCTATTCGATTATTGCATTTTCCGATAGGTGTGAGTTGAAAGACGTTACAGTGGAGAGCAAGGACGTGAGGGTGATAAAAAGGCAGATTATCGGTGGGACAGTAAAATATCTTGGCAATCAATCGCTACTTGCACTGAGCAAAATGGATGTCGAACGGGTTTATGAGATGCTTTATCCCTATACGCAGACTACGGCCTTTGAAAAGCAGCAGCATATAAAGAATATTCAAAATACTTACATAATGTCAGGGAAAGATATCCCTGAAACGATTAAAGTTATAAAGGTGACGGAACAGATTTTGGTAAAAAATGAGAACAAAATAGACAGTGTGGAGAAAAAACAGGATAAGAAAATCTGCCCCAAATGCGGGGCAGAGGTAATATTGCGGATGGCAAAGAAGGGCGAGCATGCGGGGGAGCAGTTCTATGGTTGCTCCCGATTCCCCCAATGCAGGTATCATGAATACATCACGCCTCTTCCTCAAACAACCCTTCCCTCGTGATATTTTTCAACCACTTTCCACTGCGGTAATGTTTGATCACCCAAGGCCATTTCACAAACTCATCGGTGCAGAGCAGGAAATACACCACCATCACCGGCAGCTTAAAGACGAAGGCGGCGATAAATCCCAGCGGTACCGCATAACACCACATATCTATGGTATCGCAGATTAGTCCGAAGCGGCTGTCGCCGCCTGCCCGGAAGACACCAGCAATCAAAGTGGTGTTGACGGCAGCTCCCATAATATAGTAGGTATTGATGAGAAGCATATATTTCAAATAATGCATGGCCGTATCGCTTAAATCCGCGAAATGCAGCACGAAAGGGGTAACGGCCAGCACAAGTGCGCCGCCGATAGCGCCGGTGATGACGGTGAGTTTCATCAGTTTGGAGGCGTATTTTTTGGCATCTTCCATATTGCCTGCACCCATGACATTTCCCAGAAGGATACCGCCCGCGCTGGCCGTGCCGAAGCACAGTACTGTGCCGAAATTGCGTACTACCACCACAAAGGAGTTGGCAGCCACAGCATCGGAACCCAGATGTCCCAGGACCACGGAATACATGGAAAAGGCCACGCTCCAGGACAGATCATTGCCGAGTGCCGGCAGCGACAGTCTGATAAAATCTTTGAACAATAATTTATTACGGATAAACATATAAGCCGGATTCAGTTTCACCTGCTTGTTAAATATAGACGCGATGATACATCCCACAAGTTCGATGATACGGGAGAGGGCGGTAGCAATCGCAACACCGGTGGCGCCTAATTTGGGAGCGCCGAACAGACCGAAAATAAACACCGCATTTAACAAGATATTCAGGGTGAAGGCCATGACATTTAAGACCATGGAAATGGTTACCTGGCCGATACTTCTAAGGATGGCAAGATAAATCTCCACCACACCCCAGCACAGATACGTGACTGACATCACGCGCAGATAGTCAGCGCCGATGGCAATCAACTCTGGATCATTGGTAAAGAGTTTCATCATTAATTCAGGTGCAAACAATGCAAACGCAGAGAAACATAAGGTGATGAGCAGGGAGAAACGAAGCGCAATGCCTTCGATCACACGGATGGCCTGGACTTCGCCCTTTCCCCAGTACTGAGCGCTCAACATGGAAGCGCCGGTGCCGAGACCGTAATAGATCATGAAAAGAACGTTGGCGTAATTGGCGGCCAGTGATACTGCGGAAATGGAGGACTGTCCCACCTCGTTCAACATGACCACATCTGCGGAATTTACGGCAGCGCTTAAGAGATTCTGGATTACGATGGGAACCACCAATTTCAGAATCTGGGGATAGAAATTATCTTTTGCGGTAGCTGCATGTTTCATGGCGGTTATGTATCTCCTTGAACTTTATCATATCTCGTCTGTCAATTTTTCTCTCAAATCATTTCATGCAATGTGCTGACATCTTAATACAATCCGTATAGATTGTCAATCGGTTTCGGCAATCAGTTTTATATTTCTTGTGACTGTTATTTTGGAAAGAGATATGTTATAGTAAAAGAGGTGTTAGAGACGCTGGAAAATTTTGTGACAATATGGTAAGAAAAATGGCTGAAAATTTCCCGGCAATGGGGTGGAGGAAAAGCAAATGAAGAAGATGGAAGAGTATGTGCGCAGTATTCCTGATTTTCCGGAAAAAGGCATTATATTCCGGGACGTGACCAGTGTGCTGCAGGACGCGGACGGACTGGCGTTGGCAATTGATTCGATGAAGAAGTTGCTGGAGGGTGTGGATTTCGATGTCGTTGTGGGAACGGAATCCAGGGGATTCATTTTCGGAGTGCCCATCGCCTATGCCCTGCATAAATCATTCGTGCCGGTGCGCAAGAAGGGCAAGCTGCCGCTGGATACAATTTCCAAAGAATATGATCTGGAATACGGCAGCGCAGTGGTAGAAATGCATCGGGATTCCATCAAACCGGGGCAGAAGGTGGTGGTGGTAGACGACCTGATTGCCACGGGAGGTACGATTGAAGCGAGCATTCAGATGATTGAAGAACTGGGCGGAGAAGTGGTCAAGGTAATCTTCCTTATGGAACTGGCCGGTTTAAAAGGACGGGAACGCCTGAAGGACTACGACGTTGACAGTGTCATCATCTATGAAGGCAAATAAAACCTTATGAGAAAAGGAGAAATGTGATGTTAGAAAAATGGTTTAAACTCAAGGAGAACAACACCAACATCAAGACCGAAGTGGTTGCCGGCGTAACGACATTTATGACCATGGCGTATATCTTGGCAGTCAATCCGTCTATTCTGTCCGCATCGGGCATGGACAGCCAGGCGATTTTGATGGCAACAGCGCTTGCATCGTTCATTGGCACTATCGCGATGGCATTGTTGGCAAATTACCCCTTCGCATTGGCACCAGGGCTTGGACTGAATGCTTACTTCGCTTATACGGTCTGCGGCGCAATGGGATATTCCTGGCAGATTGCACTGCTTGCAGTTTTTGTGGAAGGTCTGATCTTCATTGTGCTTTCCGTAACGAATGTGAGAGAGGCAATCTTTAACGCAATCCCGATACAGCTGAAAAAGGGCGTGTCCGTAGGTATCGGCTTGTTTGTGGCATTTATCGGTTTCCAGAACGCAGGACTTGTTGTCAATTCCGATTCCACATTGGTGACGGTGGTTGATTTTACCAATAACTTTAATACAGCAGGTATCTGTGCGATTCTTGCGGTGATTGGAACTTTTATCATTGCCATCTTACATATCAAAGGCATAAAGGGCTCTATCCTGATTGGTATTTTTGCTACCTGGATTCTGGGAATCCTTTGCCAACTGACAGGGCTTTATACTGTGTCACCTGAGGCAGGTTTCTATTCCCTGATTCCCTCCTGGAGCAGTTTCAGTCTGGGGGCGATTGGGCTCACATTTGGTAAGTGCTTTACGGCTGACTTCTCCTCTGTGAGAATCATCGACTTTGTAGTGATCGTATTTGCTTTCTTGTTTGTTGATATTTTTGATACCTTAGGAACTCTGATCGGCTGTGCCAACAAGGCCAATATGCTGGACAGAGAAGGGAAACTTCCCCGGATCAAGCAGGCCCTTTTGGCAGATGCGGTAGCGACCAGTGCCGGTGCCGTGCTTGGTACTTCTACCACGACCACATTTGTGGAGAGTTCTGCCGGTGTGGCTGAGGGCGGCCGGACAGGCCTCGCTTCTGTGGTAACGGGTTTGTTATTCTTGGTATCCGTATTCCTGGCTCCAATCTTTACAACAATTCCGGGCTTTGCTACGGCGCCTGCACTGTTGTTTGTCGGATTCCTGATGATCACGGCAGTGACACAGATTGATTTCGATGATATGACAGAGGCAATTCCTGCTTACCTGTGCCTGATGGCTATGCCTTTGATGTACAGCATTTCTGAAGGTATCGCTGTGGGCGTTATCTCTTATGTGGTGATTAACATGGTATGCGGTAAGGCGAAGAAGATTACACCGCTCATGTATGTGCTGGCAGTGCTGTTTGTCTGCAAGTATATTTTCCTATAAGAAAAGTAAATTTGCTTCGCAAATTAACTTTGCGAGATTCGCTTCGCGAACTCGGATAAGCGGAAAGGTGGAATTGCTTCGCAAATTAACTTTGCAAGATTCGCTTCGCGAACTCGGATAAGCGGAAAGGTGGAATTGCTTCGCAAATTAACTTTGCGAGATTCGCTTCGCGAACTCGGATAAAACCCATGCGGTTGATATTTGTGCTGCATGGGTTTTATAGCGGGATTTGTGTCAATGCATAAGAGGCATAAACCTGTATAGTTATTGATATTTGCATGAAATAAGTAGAGAGAAAAGGAGGAGAATCATGGAAAAAGTTACAGTTACAGATACAATCAAATACATCGGTGTGGATGATAAGACCATCGATCTGTTTGAGAGTCAGTATGTTGTACCCAATGGGGTATCCTACAATTCTTACATTATATTGGATGATAAGATCGCAGTCATGGACAGCGTGGATGAACGGGGAACCGATGGGTGGCTGGCAAATCTCACGGAGGCGTTAGCGGGCCGGACGCCGGATTATCTGGTGGTGAGTCACTTAGAGCCGGATCATGCCGGCAATATTGCAGTTTTTGTACAGAAATATCCGCAGGCGCAGCTGGTGTTGTCCGCAAAGGCACAGAGTATGCTGCCGCAGTTCTTTACACAGGATATGTCTGAGAAATGTGTTGTGGTTAAGGAGGGAGACGAACTCAGTCTGGGAAGTCATACGCTCACTTTCATTATGGCGCCGATGGTACATTGGCCGGAAGTTATGGTGACCTATGAAAAGAGTGAAAAAGTACTCTTCTCCGCTGACGGATTCGGTAAATTCGGTGCGCTGGATACGGAAGAGGACTGGGCCTGTGAGGCGAGAAGATATTATTTTAATATTGTGGGCAAGTATGGCATGCAGGTTCAGGGATTGTTAAAGAAGGCGGCAGCGCTGGACATTCAGGTAATCTGTCCCCTGCATGGACCGGTTCTCAAGGATAATCTTGGCTATTATATTGATAAATACAATACTTGGAGCAGCTATGCGCCGGAAGACCAGGGCATCTTGATAGCCTATGCTTCCGTCCACGGCAATACGGGGACAGTGGCGAAGAAGCTTGCAGACATGCTGCGCGAAATGGGCGCGCCCAAAGTGGTGGTGTCTGATCTGGCCAGGGAAGATATGGCAGAAGTGATCGAGGATGCATTCCGTTATGACAGGATTGTGCTTGCTTCCGTGACCTATGATGCCGGATTGTTCCCGGCTATGGAGAGTTTGTTAGCCCGTTTGAAATCCAAGAATTATCAGAAGCGTACAGCAGGGCTGATTGAAAATGGCAGCTGGGCGCCGATGGCCGGTAAGCTGATGAGAGAAGCGCTTGCAGGCATGAAGGAGATTACGGTTGTAGAACCGCTGGTGACAGTGAAATCTACATTAAATACAGAATCCGAGGCGCAGCTTCGGGCGCTGGCGGAGGCTTTGCTGGCGTAATCAACATAATCATTATAGGCGCGGGTATGGCGACAGAAATCTATGCTCGCGCCTCTACTATTTCTAAACATTCTACTTCGTTTTTCATCCCATTTATCGGGAATATTACCCAAGGCAAAATACTTTTAAAAAAGCGCAAAATAATGATTGCACTCTGAAAATGGATGTGCTATGTTGGGAAGTACGAGAATTTAGAACAATATTCTCTGGGGAGGAAAATTATGGAAAAGGATATGACCAAAGGGAGCCCTATGAAGCTGATCTTAGGGTTTGTTGTGCCGCTTTTGTTCGGCTTATTGTTTCAGCAGTTCTACAGCATGGTGGATGCGATTATTGTCGGTCATTACCTGGGGGTAGATGCGTTGGCGGCTGTGGGCGCCACAGGATCCGTGAACTTTCTGATCATTGGATTCTGTATGGGTGTGTGTAATGGTTTTGCGATTCCCATTGCGCAGGAGTTCGGCGCTGCGCATGAGGTAACTCTGCGCAAATATGTGGCTAACAGTGTGAGGCTGTCTGTGATCTTTGCGGTGGTGATAACGATAGTGGTGTCCATTCTTTGCCGTTCGATCCTGCAGGTTATGCGGACACCGGCTAATATCATCGATGGTTCCTACGATTACATCATCATCATCTTTCTGGGGATTCCGGTGGTGTTTCTCTACAATATGACAGCCGCGATTCTCCGTTCGCTGGGAGACAGCAGGACACCGGTCATCTTTTTGGTAATGGCGGCGCTCCTGAACATCTTTTTGGACTTATTATGTATTATTGTTTTTGGGATGGGGGTGGCTGGTGCGGCAATTGCCACAGTGGTGTCCCAGGCGATCGCAGGAGTTTGCTGTCTGATATTTATGTGGAAAAAGTTTCCGATTCTGAAATTGTCTGAGGAAGAGCGCAGATGGGACAGGGATTGTGCTGCGAAACTTTGTAATATGGGGATTCCTATGGGATTGCAGTATTCTATCACTGCAATTGGCAGTGTGGTGCTGCAGAGCGCTGTGAATGGAATCGGATCGGATGCGGTGGCCGCAGTGACAGCGGGCGGTAAGCTGGGAATGCTTCTCATGTGTCCTTTTGACGCTATGGGTTCCACAATGGCTACTTACGGTGGGCAGAACGTGGGCGCAGGCAATCTGAAGCGTGTGGATCAGGGCTTGAAATCATGCTGTCTGTTGGGGCTTATCTATTCCATAGCAGCCCTGTTTATCGTACATGTGGTGGGAAGGCAGATGCTGCTGTTGTTTCTGGATGCCGGAGAGAGTGGTATTTTAGAGAACGCCTATACGTTTATCTGCACGAATGTATTGTTCTATTTTTGGCTGGCGCTGGTGAATATTGTTCGTTTCCTTATACAGGGTATGGGATTTAGTAAACTGGCCGTCTTTGCCGGTGCTTTTGAAATGCTGGCCAGGGGGCTGGCAGGATTTTTGCTGGTGCCGCATTTCGGATTCCAGGCGGTATTGTATGCGAACCCGTTAGCGTGGATTTTTGCAGATATTTTCCTGATTCCGGCCTTTTTCTATGTGCGTAAGATTATGGCGGGTATTCTGGACAGACAGAAAGGGCAGCAGGCATGAGCGTGACCATTTTTACCATGACACATAAGAAATTTCCAACGCCGGGGGGTTCTGTTTATGTGCCCCTGCAGGTAGGGCGTGTCGGATCGAAGGATCTTGGTTACATAGGAGATGACACAGGTGTCAGTATTTCTGAAAAGAACTGCTATTACGGAGAATTGACAGGTGTATATTGGATATGGAAAAATATCCGTACTTCTGATTATGTGGGAATCTGTCATTACCGGAGGTATTTCTGTACAGAGGAAGGACGAATCTTGACAGGGACAGAGTATGAAAAAATACTGTCGGAGTATGATATCATCACTTCCAAAAAGCTGAAACTTAACTATTCCTATTACGAGGGATATGCCGGCAACCATAATATCGGGGATTTGGATGTTATAGGCGAAATTTTGCAAAAAATGTACCCTGATTATTATGATGCATTCGTGCGTCTGGTACATGACAAAGGGACTTATTTTGGTAATATGATGGTCTGTACGAAGGCGCTCTATGATGAGTACTGCCAGTGGCTCTTTTCTATTTTTGAAAAGGCGGAGGAGAGGATTGATGCCTCTGGTTATGATGACTACCATAAACGCGTATATGGTTTTATTTCAGAATTCTTACTCTATGTGTGGGTGCAGGTCAAGGGTTTGAAAGTCTATGAATGCAAGGTGGGCATGACGGATGAGAAGCGGGAGACCGCGGAGATGAAAGAATGCCTGGCGGCATTTTTTGCAAAGAAGGATATTGTCGGGGCAAAAGACTATATTTTATCGTGCCTTAAAAAGCGTCCGGATGTGCTGATGGAAGCCTCTGACATTACGGGAGAGTTGAAGCTGTCCATGCAGGTAATTGCAGTGTGCGAATTGGAGCAAGAGACTTATGGAAGCAGTACCATTGATTGGATACAGACGTTTGAGGCGTTGATGGAACACTTCCGGAAACTGAACGATCTGGTCATTGCTTTCCAAAATGGGGAATCTTCTACATTCTCTCCCTCTGAAGTAGAGTTTTATCTTCAAAATGCCCAGATTACGGATATTGCGCTGGAAGCATCGGCAAGATTATTCTGTACGCCCGAGGAGGCGCATAAAGTGGTGCAGACAATCAGAGCTTTTCAATGATCTTTATAAGACAGGAAAGTTTTCCGCTTATCCAAGTTCCGCTTAGATTATCCGAGGCTGCGAAGCAGTCCTCGTAAAGTTATTTGCGTAGCAAATTACTTTATTACTTGACAATTGCCAATATACCGTCTATAATACTCTCAAAGCATAACAATTTCTAGATAACAATAATGTGTCAAATCAAACATTCTTACTTTTCAGAAAATCTATGCTTTTAAATTCAAATCAATTACATTTAAAAGCAGGAGATTCTGGGATGGGCGGTGCTACTCTGACGGAAATGGTTCCGCAGGCAGAAGCAGGGGATCCTGGATGTCCTGCTCATATTAAATGATGATACCCGGATCGGTATTGAGATGCAGGTACACACGCAGAACCACTGGACGAAGCGAAATCTGTATTATCTGGGACGGATGTATACGGATGAACTGATGGTCGGAGAGAATTACGGGAAACTGCATCGGTGTATCAGTATCAGTCTCCTGGATTTTAAACTGTTGCCGAACACGGGAAATTATCACAACATTTACCGTTTACGGAACAGGGACGGAGAAGAACTGACGGATCTGTGGGAAGTGCATATCATCGAACTGGGGAAGGAACTGACAGGGAACAGAGTAGATGACTGGATCCGGTTATTCAATGCGACCAGCCAGGAAGAGGTAGACCGGATCGCAGAACAGAATGGGAGGATGAGAGACGTGGCAGAGGTGGTAAGACAGATGGGGCTGATCAGGACAATAAGATGGTTCTATGATGGATATTGGAGAGCAAAGAGAGACCGTTGGGCCGAGGATGAGTATGTGAGGGATGAAGGCATTGCCATTGGAAAAGCAGAAGGCAAAGCAGAAGATATCCTGCATCTACTGGAAAATACAGGCGAAGGTCAGGAACTGCCGGAGAGTCTGATACAGAAAATAAAATCTCAAAGAGATGAGGAAACATTGACAAGATGGCTTTTATCAGCATCCAGGGCGAAGTCCGTGGAGCAGTTTAGGAAGCAGGAAAATTTGTAGGGAACATTGTCAGGTTTGTTCTTGTGCGTCGTTTATATTTTGTCTTTCTTTAAAATTCATGACGGCATTTAGCCGTTTTATTACATTTCCCCATTAAGATGAAACTTTTTAGCAATACAACTCGTATTAACGATAGAAGGCTAAAAGTATATGGAGGTGACAAGATGAGTATCAGTGGAATTGGAAATTACCACTATCAAAACAATACAGATGCGGACAGGTATCATAAAGATAAAGCAGATTCCTATCCATATCAAAACGATACGCGGGGATGCATGGAACCACAAAAAAGGGGACAAAATGCCAGCCCACAGGATATCTATGAAGCCTATAAAACCAGGACTTCCTATGCGGAATGTACAATCAACAAAGAAGAGGTCGAGGAAGAAAAACAGACTGATGAGCAGGAGACTGACACGGAGATTATTGTAAAGCCTGATGGTTCCAAGATTATGATGACAACCGTGCGAGTGGGCGGCATGGAAACAGTCATGAGTATGGAAATTGCAAAACCGACCGGTATTCTTGAGGGGAATCCCAGCGGAACCATAGATAATCCTAACATGATGATTTCTAACGCCGACGCCGCAATAGAGACTGTTCCGGAGAAATGAGACGGATAGCAGGGCATATTGGAACGGCGGGAAATGTTGACTTGACGTAGAAATTGTAAAAAAAGACAGCGCGGGCGGGGGATAGTTTGGAACTGACTGACATTATTTTACAAACAGACAGAGTGCCCATTTTAGACTACATGGGCGTACAGATTGATGAGGTGGCGCTTCCGGAGAGGATTACGCCTGTGCCGCGGAGAAGGTGTGGTATTTCGGAAAATCATATTTATTATAAAGGTGCGGGCATCATCTATCAGGGACATTACGTCAATAAGCCGGATGCGTCCATGATATGTATTGCTGAGAATCCTGTTGCTTATCAGCGTTACAGCGTAGCATATCCTTGCCTGTACCAGAAGTATGGTATTTTCACATTCTGTCATCAGCCGGTGTTCAGCGATTATGAAGGCGGGTGCGGACCAAAAGAACAGAATCTGCTTAGGATGCAGAAGAAGTTCATGCGGACAGCGATTGATGAGATTGTGGATGTGATGGATGTACCTTTAGAGGGACATCAGATTTATGCGTTTCGTTTAAAGCAGATGCAGGGATCTTATAAAGAAACAATCGCACTGATAGAATATATTCTTTGTGAAAATTTTAACAGTGCCTGGGATAAGAATCTTTGGGCTGACATCATGTGTTATGGCTATGTGCGTGATCTGGCGGACTGGTTTATTTCTGACAGTCCGACTCATAAACTAGGCACCATATATGGATTATTACGTTCTATTATGAAGGCTGACAAATATTTATATGAAGATATTGTCCGGGAGACTGTGGGGCTGGAACAGCTGGGGGATATCTATATGCCGTATATAGCCGCCAAGATTGTAGAGAGGTATATTCCCGGAAGTCTGGGAGGACTTTCGTTGGAACATATCACCCCAGAACTGATAGGAGAGTTGTGGAAGATAATTTACAGTGGCAAGGCCTGCTGTCATTTGGAAAAAGAAGAGGAATGGGCACATATCCGTGAGGATTTTTTGCGGGAACTTCCCAGACAGACTGCTATGGTACGACAGGAGATGAAGATAAAAGGAGGAATGGACGATATGGGTATTAATGGAATTGCAGCAGGCGGTTATCCGGCATGGCGTGAGACAAGAAAGGTGCAAGACAGTGAGAAAACGGATTTTGGGGAAAAGGTAAGAGAAGTATCAGGGGCAAAAAACGTAGTTCATATTGATCCGGATGCAATATTTTCCATCCATCATGTAAAAACCGGGGAAAGTGCCAATGTCTACAGGGCAGATGATTATTCCAAGGACAATCCCGTTTATCTTGTGAAAGGGATTGACAGAAATGGAAATGAATACGAGCAGACAATAGATATAAACAAGGTGAACCCTAATAGCTGCTCTTACACGGAAATGCTCGCGTTAAATGCGCATACCGGGGATAAATCAGACAGCAATTTTATGACTATGTCCATATTGAAAGATAAAGTGGATAACATTTCTTATCATGAGAAAGCCGATTGGATGTCAATAGCGCATGAACTTATGAATGATATGACAAAGGCAGGAAGCTGGGACAGCTATTTGCGATATGACAAATGGATCAATGACATTTTGACCTTCTGTAAAAGCAAATCATAGTTATTTAACAGTAATAGTGCCAAGGGCATATTTTAATAAAAGTGTACATAATAAGGAGGAAATACGATGAGTGTAAACGGAATTACATCAGCGGGCACAATCTCAGGGTATGAGCCGGGAAAGACACAGAAATATCAGCAGGAGAAAACATCGGATTTTCTACAGACAATGGAGGCATCTGAGGAAAAGGCGAAGGATGCAATGAATGGAATGTATTATGCCGAAAAAGCTTTCAATACGGTGGGACCGAATGCTCCGGAAAGTGTAAAAAAAGCATGGATGGAAGCGGCCAAAGAAATAGGCGCCAACGGACTTGGGGTAAAGTCAAACGGGATGCTTGGCCACATTTCGCAGATGATGGTGCAAAGGCTGACCAATCAGATGCAGGGCAGGGCTAATCCTGACGACATCCTGGGAAGCAGTGTGTCATCCGCCATCGCTGCAGTTAGAAAAGCCATCTATGATATGGATAATCCACTTCGACCAAAGGGCGCCCAAAGTATGGAAGTGCAGCGGCTTAAGATGCAGGAGAGACAGTTTTATCAGACTTTTCTTAATAAATTGCAGTGCCTATTTTAATAAAGTCTATTTATGCCTGCAAATATTCCATTGAGAGAAAATCCGCATCGTGTTAAAATAGGATTTATAAAATGGAGTATATAAGGAGGTTTCTATGGGATATCAGGAGGCATATGACAAACTGGAGAAATACGGACAGTTACACGTATTGAAATATTATGAGGAACTTGATAAGGAAGAGCAGGAAGCGCTGCTTGGTCAGATAGAACAGACAGACTTCGATGTGCTTTCGCTCTGCCAGAAGAAGGAAGCCCTCAATCCCCGCGGAGAGATTGCTCCGATAGGCGTGATGCAGCTTCCGGAGATTGCGGCGAAAAGAGAAGAGTACACAAAAATAGGTCTTGATGCGATACGGAATGGCAAAGTGGGCGCGGTGCTTCTTGCCGGCGGTATGGGTACAAGGCTTGGTTCTGATGCGCCTAAAGGCGTATACAATATTGGTCTGACAAAGGATGTGTTTATCTTCCAGCGCTTGATCGAGAACCTGTTGGACGTGGTGCATCAGGCGGGCGCCTGGATTCCGCTCTATGTCATGACCAGTGATAAGAACCATGAGACCACAACGGCTTTTTTTGAGGAAAAGGAATATTTTGGTTACAACGCGGACTATGTGACGTTCTTCATGCAGGACATGGCGCCAGCGTCTGACTATGATGGCAAAGTCTATATGGAGGCCAAAAATAAGATTTCTACTTCTCCGAACGGTAACGGCGGATGGTTCCTCTCCATGATAAAATGGGGCGTGGTGGATAAGATCCGCGAAGCCGGCGTGGAATGGCTGAATGTGTTTGCTGTGGACAATGTGCTGCAGCGCATTGCGGATCCCTGCTTTGTGGGCGCTACCATAGCCACGGACAGCGCTGTGGGCGCCAAGGTGGTTAAGAAAAACGCGCCGGATGAAAAAGTGGGCGCCATGTGTTTAGAGGATGGAAGGCCTTCTATCGTGGAATACTATGATATGACGGAAGAATTGATGGCGGCGAAGGATGAGAACGGGGAGCCGGCTTATAATTTTGGCGTAATCTTGAATTACCTGTTCCGGGAAAAGGATCTGGAAGAGATTGTGGCCAGAAAACTGCCCCTTCATATTGTGGAGAAGAAGATTCCTTATCTGGATGAAAAAGGTGAACTGGTGAAACCGGAATCACCCAACGGTTATAAGTTTGAACAGCTGGTTCTGGATATGATCCATGAACTGGATTCCTGCCTGCCCTATGAAGTTGTCAGGAACAAAGAGTTCGCTCCAATCAAAAATAAAACGGGCGTGGATTCCGTGGAGAGCGCCAGGGAGTTGTGTAAGGAGAACGGCATTGCACTTTGATCTGAAGAAGAGAGAATTTGTGAAAATATAACATTTTGACAGGCTTGGGTAACATTACAATATTGAACTTTATATGGGAAGCATAGTACACTTGGGATAAGCAAATAAGGTAAATGGTTATCGGCCGTGAGATGACCGGTAACATAAATTACATTTCCCAGGAAAGGACAGGTGGATGGATATGGCAATATTGGTGACAGGTGGTGCGGGATATATCGGTTCCCACACGGTGGTAGAATTACAAAATGCAGGCTACGATGTGGTAGTTGTCGATAATCTGGCAAATTCCAGCGAGAAATCATTGGCAAGGGTGGAGAAGATTACAGGGAAACCAGTAAAATTTTATAAGGCGGATATCCTTGACAGGGAAGCGCTTGAAAATGTGTTTGCGAAAGAGCAGATTGATTCCTGTATCCATTTCGCAGGATTGAAAGCAGTGGGCGAGTCCGTACAAAAACCCTGGGAGTACTATGAAAACAATATCGCAGGCACTCTGACGCTGGTGGATGTGATGAGAAAGCATAATGTGAAGAACATCATCTTTTCTTCCTCTGCAACGGTGTATGGCGATCCGGCGATCATTCCGATCACGGAGGAGTGTCCTAAGGGGCAGTGCACCAATCCTTACGGCTGGACCAAATCCATGCTGGAACAGATCTTGATGGATATCCAGAAGGCGGATCCGGAGTGGAACGTGATTCTGCTGCGGTACTTTAACCCAATCGGCGCGCACAAGAGCGGCACCATCGGGGAGAACCCCAATGGCATTCCCAACAATCTGATGCCGTATATCACGCAGGTGGCTGTGGGCAAACTGAAAGAACTGGGCGTTTTTGGCAATGACTATGATACGCCGGACGGCACGGGTGTACGCGATTACATCCATGTGGTAGATTTGGCGGTTGGTCATGTGAAAGCTTTGAAGAAGATCGAGGAGAAAGCCGGACTCTGCATTTATAACTTAGGTACGGGAGTAGGTTACAGTGTGCTTGACATCGTGAAGAATTTCGAGGAAGCTACCGGCGTGAAGATTCCTTATGTGATCAAGGAAAGACGTGCGGGCGATATCGCTACCTGCTATTCTAATGCCGATAAAGCAAAACAGGAACTTGGCTGGGAGGCACAGTACGGCATCAAAGAGATGTGCGCCGATTCCTGGAGATGGCAGAGCAGTAATCCGAACGGGTATGAGGAGTAAGGCAAAAGAGTCGGCCGGCAGGCAGCACGGCAGATGGAAGTGGAATCAATCCGTATAGATTTGCAGGTAAATAGAAAGAGCCCTGTATACCGCCATTTAGGCGGTTATACCGGGCTCTTTTAATCTCTATAGGAAATTCTTTTTACGCCACATATAGGTACATAAAAATAAAATGACAGATACTTCCGCCCATCACAAACAGATGGAAAATCTCGTGGGAGCCGAAATTCTTATGTCTGGAATTAAAGATTGGCAGTTTGAGGGCGTAGATTACGCCGCCTACGGTATAGATAATCCCGCCTGCCAGGAGCCATAAAAAGGCGCTCTTGGGAAGTGTATTCCATAGAGTTCCGAATACACCGAGACATACCCAGCCCATGGCGATGTAAATAATGGAAGAAAACCATTTCGGGCAGGTGATCCAGCAGGCTTTGATGACCATGCCGGCAATGGCGATGCCCCATACCACAGCAAGTAGCGTGTAGCCAAGGTTTCCGCCCAAGACAATCAGGCATACAGGGGTATAGGAACCTGCGATCAGGACGAAGATCATCATGTGATCCAGTTTCCGAAATACTTTTAAAATTTGATCCTTTACGGTGATGCTGTGATAGAGGGCGCTTGCACCGTAGAGCGCCACCATGCTGCCGATAAAAACGGCCATTGCGATAAAAGCGGTATGATTAGAGGTAGTTGCGACCTTGACCATCAGCGGTGTGGCGGCAAAGATGGCCATCATCATTCCAATAAAATGTGTGATCGCACTTCCGGGTTCGCGAATTGTAATCTGCATAAAATCCCTTCCTTTCTTACTTCTCATAACATAAGATGTTTTAAAACTAATGTTTTCTACAATAATACTATTGATGCGATAACATGTAGTTTTCAAAACTATGTTAAATATACTATGATACTACTACTTAAAGTATGCAAAGTCAATGGATTTATGCAGAAGAATTATGAAATGTTTATAAAAGAAGATCAATCTTCTTCGATCACCTGGATTTCCAGATAATCAAAATCAATTTCATCGATGAAATTATCCTGTGAGAAACGGGTTTTACTGTGCCGTTTAAAATCGGAGACTGTGGATTCCAGCCAGATGGGTTTGCTCAGATCGAATTGCAGGCAGATTTCTTCCAGGGCGTGGAATATCTTGTGGGTGCGGGTATCGTCCCTGTCATCCTCAATCACGGTATCCTTTAACATGCGGTTGTCCTTAAATTCTCTGGCCCATAAACGAAACATAGAAGTTCTTCCTTTCTGCCCTCTGTTATACCAATTACTATACAAACCTGCGGGATAAATGTAAACACTTTTTCTTTTGGGGATTCAATGTTATACTGTGTACAGTATCGAAAATATTTAGACCGAGGGATACTGAGGAAGCAGATTTTATTATGGAACAAAGACTGTCTGAGAAGACTGCGCGGAAAAAAATAATCATAAATGGAATATCTCTACTGTTTGCCGTCATAAATATATCTTTGGTGGCAAAGATGACCATGTTATTTTACGATATGTTGACGGGATTTTGCAGGTACGGGTTTGATGTTCCCCGTGTGCCTTCTGGCGTAGGGGTTTTGCTGTCACTTCTCGTTGAAGCAGTATTCTGGGTGGCAGGGGCTTTTCTCTTCTACAGGCTGCTCCGTAGCATGCTCTGTCAGCCGGATAAAAGACTGATAAGACATGCTCTGTTCTGGGGAGTCTTGTTGGCGGCATCTTATGTAATGGGATATTATCTGAGTACGGGCATGATGTTGTTTGAACGGGGATCTGAATGGAAAGCAGCATTGATAGAGACTGCCTGTCTGTCTGTGACGGCGGCTTCCTGTATTGCGCCAATCCTGCGTTACCAGAAACCGCCTGTGGGAAAAACACAGAGCGTCGCAGGCAAAAGATATCCGGTCTGGCAGGCGGGGCTTTTCTATGGCATAGTTATCATACTATGCTGGCTGCCGGTATTTCTGGCCTATTATCCTTCTGTATTTGCCTATGATGCAGAGGGACAGCTTTATCAGGTGATTGCTGGGGATTATAGCACACATCACCCACTGCTGCATACTTTATTTTTGGGAGCTTTTTTCCGGCTGGGAGGAGCGTTGGGATCCTACTCTGTGGGTATGGCGGTTCATTCGGCGGTGCAGATGTTGTTGATGGCCGGCGCTTTTGCCTTTGTGCTGTCTTATCTGTATCAGAAGGGAGTTGCCAGATGGCAGCGTTTCCTGATGCTTGCTTTTTACGCGCTGTTTCCGACGAACTCAGTCTTGGCCATCAGTACCACCAAAGATGTGCTGTTTTCTGCGCTTGTTTTGCTATATACGATTGGGCTTTATACTATTATATGTGATAAGAAGATGCAGATGAATGCCCAGGAGGCGGGAGCCTTTGTGGTCCTTTCAGTAATCCTGCTGTTGTTTCGCAACAATGCGGTGTATGCGCTGATTGTCAGTATACCGTTTGTATATGCAGGATGTCGGAAATGGCAGGATACAAGGGAGGCGGGGAGAAAGATTGGCGGTGCGAAAGGATATCTGTTATTGACAGTGGCGGCGCTGTTTTTCTTTGTTGTCTGTGGTATGGGACTTCGGATGGCAACACATGCGCACAGCGGCAGTCCGCGGGAGATGCTCAGCGTACCGCTTCAACAGATGGCTCGCACGAGGGTGAGAAAGTGCGACAACAACGTGAGAAGAGAAGAGCAGATAGACGCGGAACTCAAGGAAGAACTGGAGAAATATATTTCTTCGGAGTGGGTTTTTGCGGCATATAATCCCCATCTGGCGGATCCAGTCAAGAACCGGGCCATAATCCATGACGATCCGGCGGGCCTGATAAAGACCTGGATCCGGTTGGGTATGAAGTATCCGGAAGTCTATTTGGACGCCTTTCTGGATAATTCGTTGGGGTATTGGTATCTGGAAGACAGGTCCCATGCAGAGATATACGGAAAAGGTACTGAGAGCGGATTTGGATACCTTTCCACGGATAATCGGATTATGCCGGCGGGGTGTGAGATCATACCTCATAGTTATCTGCCGGGCTTTCGCCGTCTGATGGAGAAGATTGTGTCGGATAATGCCTATCAAAGGATACCCGTACTTCGGATCATCTTTGCGCCGGCGTTTTACTGGTGGATGCTGTGCATGTATATAGCAGTGGCGCTATATCGCAAGAAATACATAATGATACTGCCAGTAGTTTTTCTTGTGGCATATTACTTTACGCTCTTACTTTCGCCCACAGTGCTGATACGCTATATGTATCCCTTCGTGGTGACCGTACCCGCAATATGTTGTTGCCAAAACCATGACCTGCCTAAAAATGACAGTGAAAATATACAATAAAAGATAAAAATTTATAAAATTTTTGTGAAAATTATACATTCCAAAAGAAATTATGATATAATATCCACGAAGGCAATGAGCAGTGCGCAGACATAAGATGAAAAAAGGCAGCTTGCTGACAATTTTTTCAGATTATGGATGCATAGGGCGAAGCCCGTGAGCGAGGAAAACCGCAGGTTTTTCGAGCGTGCACTGCGGATGAAGTTTATGCAGATGAGGAGATTAGTCAAAAAAGTAAAAAGCAATCGGGGGAATAGTGAAACGTGGAAGTTATTGTAGATAGAGACAGAGATGGCGATATCGACAGCTGGAAAGAAGTGCAGCTGATTTATAATTCTGCCTTGAAGCAGATCGCAACAAAGCTGGAAATCTTAAACGATGAGTTCCAGCATGTACATCGGTATAATCCGATCGAGCATATCAAATGGCGAATCAAAACACCAGAGAGTATCGTCAAGAAACTAAAGAAGCATGGCTATGAGTCTACGATTGATAATATGGTGCGCTATGTCAATGACATTGCGGGTATCCGTGTCATCTGTTCTTTTTCATCGGATATTTATCAGATTGCAGAGATGATCAGTAACCAAAAAGATATCCGTGTAATTTCCGTGAAGGATTATATTGTAAATCCTAAGTCCAGCGGATACAAGAGTTATCATATGCTGGTGACGGTGCCGGTCTATCTTTCCGATCGGATTGCGGACGCCAAGGTGGAGATTCAGATTCGGACAGTAGCGATGGATTTCTGGGCCAGCTTGGAGCATAAGATTCACTATAAGTTTGAGGGAAATGCGCCGGAACATATTAAGGAACAGCTTGTGGAGTGTGCGCAGATGGTGGCTGCACTGGATGCAAGGATGATGTCCCTGAACGAGGAAATCCTGCATATCGAGCAGGAAGGACAGGGGCAGAGAGATTAGAGAGTAAGGAAAAGAGAGGTATGCCGCCTCTCTTTTTTGTTAGTAAGATTCACAAATCTACCCATAAAATGAGGAGTGCCCAGGCACCTAGCGGCACCCGGGCTATTATGAAAAAATTTATCCATGTGTGTAATGATAACACTACTTATTGTCTCGTTTGGTATGTTTAAAGTATACTTCCTAAATATGAACAAATTATGAACGAAGTGTAAAGTTATCGTTAATGTTTACAAATAGATAGAATTAAGGATAAAAAAAATATGCAAAATGCACAAACGGCGAGATGGCGATATCAGGAAAAGTCTTTTATTTGTTGTCATCGCGGCGGAAAAATGGTAATATGAAAAAATAATTGGGTACAATGTCTAAAGATGAGATGGAGGCATAGGATGGATACTTTTATTGATAAACTGGCACAGAAAAGAAACGCACAGGAAATGATCCGTGCTAATTCCGCGGCAGAGGCGGCCCGAATGGAGCAGATGCAGAACCAGATGAAGGCTTATGATGAGGTCATGCAGGAAATTCGTAAGGTGAATTTAAAGACAGCCGAGAATGTGACGGAAGTGAAAAAGGTGCTGGAAGAGTGCATGACTAAACTGGAGACGATAGAGACAGGCGGCGCGCAGACAGCCGATACGGAACAGACACTTGCGCAGATCAAGACGCTTTTAGAGGAGCGGTTTAAGCAGTCAGAGGATTTTGCACACAAGGAGAACGTGAAAGTTTACCGCAATGTGCAGGCTGCCTTTACGGAAGAACTGGGAAAACAGACGAAAGAAGTCAAGGGCAGTAAAGCGCTTTTGCCGGTCTGTGTCCTGATACTGATCGGGGTGATCGCAGATATCGTGATCAATCTTATCCCCATCATCAATGGATTTGTGAGATGAAAATAATCAGCAGACATTATAAAAAAATGAAAATTGCATATATTAAGGTTGCGATGCTTGCGATCATCGCAGCCGCCTTTTGTCTGCCTAATATACAGCTTCTGGAGAGTACCGGAGACAATATCTTTACGGTGTATTTAAACGGTATGGTGGTGGGTGTGATGGGCGACATCGAAGAGGCTGACAACTGCTTGATCGCGGCCAGAAAAAGGCTGGCGGGCAGCAGTGACGAGATGGTGCTTGCGGAGAGTGAACTGACCTATGAGGGAGAGGAAGTACTCTGGGGTACAGTAGATGACGATAGTGTCATAATTTCCAACATGGTCACTGCGTTGCGGGGAAGCGTTAAAGAAACGCTGAATCGCTCTTATACGGTAAAGATTAATGAGTATACGGTTAATCTGGCAAGCACACAGGAAGTCCTAGCGCTTTTACAGGCTTCTATCCAAAAATATGACAGCGAAAACTCGTACTATGTGGATCTGGTGCTGGATTCTGAGAGAGAATTGAATGTACTCACCACACAGATTTATTCTTCCGAGGAACACAAGGAGGAAGAAGAGGCTGAGGAAGTTATGACCAGCGCGGGTATCAATGCGGTCATAGACGAAATGTTTGAGGATATTGAACCGGCGGCGGAGAAGGACTTTTCCGATTACGAACTGGGGCTTTTGACATTGGAATTTGGAGATACGGTGGAAGTGGTGGAATCCTATCTGCAGGATTATGAGTTGACGCCTCTTTCTAAGGCCATCGAAGAGGTTACCAAGGATCAGGAGAAGGAACAGATTTATGAGGTGGTATCGGGTGATACCTTGTCTCAGATTGCGGAGAAAAATGAGATTCCGCTGGCTGATCTGGTTGCCATGAACGAGACACTGGAGAATGAAAATTCCATGATCCGTGTGGGGGATGAATTGATCGTGACTGTGCCGGAACCGGAACTTTCCGTGGAACGCACGGAGCAGATGTATTATGAAGAGGACTATGAGGCGGAGATTATCTATGTAGACAACGACGACTGGTATACCAACCAGACGCAGACGCTGCAGGAGCCCTCAGCGGGACACCGCAGAGTGGTTGCGGATGTGTCTTACCGCAATAAGGAGGAAGTTGGCAGGGAAATTTTGAAAGAAGAGATCACCTATGAAGCTGTGCCGAAGATTGTGGAGCGCGGTACGAAGATTCCGCCCACCTATATCAAACCGATTTCCGGCGGCAGACAGTCTTCCGGCTTTGGCAGGCGCAGAGCGCCCACCAGAGGGGCGAGCTCCTATCATAAGGGCATAGACTGGGCGACACCGGTGGGTACGGCCGTGATGGCTTCCTGTACGGGTACGGTGGCGAAAGCCGGATGGGGCAGCGGTTACGGTTATGTGGTCTATATCAACCATGCGGACGGCAGACAGACCAGATACGGTCATCTGAGCAAAGTTTTGGTGTCACAGGGGCAGACGGTAACCCAGGGCCAAAAGATTGCCTTGAGCGGCAATACGGGCGTGAGTACGGGGCCGCATTTACACTTTGAGATCCTGATAGGCGGCAGCCAGGTGAACCCTCTGCAGTACCTGAATTAATCTGCCCATTTACAAATGGGCAAATTATGGTATACTGTTAGTTATATGTTTGGCATTTTTGTGTGAGAAAGGCAGTAAACATAAATGGAACAATATGCGATTAAAGGTGGAAATCCGTTAGTCGGTGAGGTGGAAATCGGCGGTGCGAAGAACGCGGCGCTGGCGATTTTGGCGGCTGCCATTATGACGGATGAGACCGTAGTGATAGAAAATGTGCCTGATGTCAGGGATACCAACGTGATGATGCAGGCGATGGAGAGTATAGGCGTTATCATTAACCGCATTGACAGACATACTGTGAAAGTCAATGCCTCACAGGTTCACGATCTGGTGATCGAGGACGATTATATCAAAAAGATCAGGGCTTCTTACTATCTGCTGGGAGCGCTGCTCGGCAAATACAGTAAGGCGGAAGTAGCGCTTCCGGGCGGATGCAATATCGGCCTTCGTCCAATTGACCAGCATATCAAGGGATTTCGTGCGCTGGGCGCTAATGTCAGGATCGAACATGGACTGATCATTACGGAGACCAATAAACTCAAAGGGAATCATATCTATATGGACGTGGTGACAGTAGGCGCTACCATGAATGTGATGATGGCGGCTGTCATGGCGGAAGGACAGACTGTGATTGAAAATGCGGCCAAGGAACCTCATGTGGTGGATCTGGCGAACTTTTTGAATAGTATGGGCGCCAATATCAAGGGCGCTGGTACGGATGTGATCCGTATCAGGGGCGTGGCCAAGCTGCATGGCACGGAATATGGTATCATTCCCGATCAGATTGAGGCGGGTACGTTTATGTTCGCGGCGGCGGTGACCAAGGGCGATGTGACGGTAAAGAATGTGATTCCCAAGCACCTGGAATCTATCAGTGCCAAGCTTCTGGAGATTGGTTGTGAGATTGAGGAGTCAGATGATGCGGTGCGCGTGGTGGCATCCAAACCGCTGGGACACACTCATGTCAAGACACTGCCTTATCCCGGTTTTCCCACGGATATGCAGCCGCAGATTACCGTGGCGTTAGGTCTTTCTGCAGGGACAAGCATTGTGACGGAGAGTATCTTTGAGAACCGTTTTAAATATGTGGACGAGCTCACCTGTATGGGCGCTAATATCAAGGTGGAGAGCAATACAGCGATCATTGACGGCGTACCTAAGTATACAGGCGCAAATATCACGGCGCCTGACCTGCGGGCCGGCGCGGCGCTGGTGATTGCCGGTCTTGCGGCGGACGGGATTACTACGGTAGATGATATCAAATATATTCAGCGTGGTTATGAGGATTTCCATTTAAAATTACAGAGTCTGGGTGCTCAGATCGACCTGGTGACCACGGAACGGGATTTACAGAAGTTTAAGTTGAAAGTTGGATGATTGGCAGGACAGGAACTGTGCGAATTTTATATTGACAGAATCCCTGTCAGGGTGTATTGTAGGTACAGATATAGATATGAAAATTCCATATTGTAAGTTTTCTCTTATTCAGAGTGGTGGAGATACATAGGATCTATGAAGCCACGGCAACCCCCTAGAGGAAGGTGCCAACCTGAGCGAAATGCTGTCACAGACAGATCGAACAATAAGAGGATTTGATTATCGACTGTCGAGTCCGCTTATTTCGTGAGAAATCAGCGGATTTTTTTGTTACCGGGAAGTTTCTCGATAACATACGAGGCTGCGAAGCAAATACAATTTTATAAGGAGAGGAAAAATGGAAAAAAGATTATTTACATCAGAGTCAGTAACAGAAGGACATCCCGACAAAGTCTGCGATGCCATCTCAGACGCCATCCTTGACGCCTGCATGGAGAAAGATCCTATGAGCCGTGTGGCATGTGAGACTGCAGTTTGTACAGGATTCGTGCTGGTGACCGGTGAGATCACCACCAATGCATATGTGGATATGCAGAAGATTGTGCGTGATACCGTGAAAGAAATTGGATATACCAAATCCGAGTACGGCTTTGACGGCAACACCTGCGCCGTGTTTGTAGCCATTGACGAGCAGTCCGCAGATATCGCCATGGGCGTGGATAAGGCCCTGGAGGCAAAGAAGGGTGAGCAGAACGATGACCTGGATACAGGTGCCGGAGATCAGGGTATGATGTTCGGTTATGCGACCAACGAGACAGAAGAGTACATGCCTTATCCGATTGACCTGGCACACAAGCTGGCATTACAGCTGACCAAGGTGCGTAAGGACGGCACATTGAAATATTTAAGACCTGATGGCAAGAGCCAGGTATCCGTAGAATATGACGAAGCTGGCAAGCCGGTTCGTCTTGAGGCAGTGGTATTATCCACCCAGCATGATGATGATGTGACACAGGAACAGATTCATGAAGATATCAAGAAATATGTGTTCGATCCTGTTCTGCCGAAAGAACTGGTGGATGATCAGACCAAGTTCTTCATTAATCCCACAGGCCGTTTCGTGATCGGCGGACCTCACGGCGATGCAGGTCTCACAGGCCGTAAGATTATCGTGGATACATACGGCGGCTATGCACGTCACGGCGGCGGCGCTTTTTCCGGTAAGGACTGCACCAAGGTTGACCGTTCTGCAGCTTACGCAGCGCGTTATGTAGCGAAGAACATTGTGGCGGCAGGCATTGCCGACAAGTGTGAGATTCAGTTATCCTACGCGATCGGCGTGGCACAGCCCACTTCCATCATGGTAGATACTTTCGGCACCGGTAAGATCGCAGACGATAAGTTGGTGGAGATTGTGCGTGAGAACTTTGATTTAAGGCCGGCAGGTATCATCAAGATGCTCGACCTGCGCCGTCCAATCTACAAGCAGACAGCTGCTTACGGACATTTTGGCCGTAACGACCTGGATCTGCCTTGGGAGAAATTGGACAAGGTTGACGCTTTGAAGAAGTATTTATAAAAAGTATTAATAAGCTAATAAGGAAGAGTCCCTGTATCCATGCGGTACAGGGACTCTATGTGACTATGCGGATTCGATTAAACGCATCGGGACAAGAGTTTTCCGGGGCAGAATTATGGACGACTGTGAAAGACTTGGTAAAAGGGAGAACTTGTGATTATCATGGAAAAATACAAAATATTGCTTGTAGAAGATGATACGGAAATCAGTGAAATGTTAAAAAACTATCTCGCTACGGAAAATTATGAGGTTGTCTGCGCTTTTGATGGACAGGAAGCCTGTGAAAAGTTTGACGAAGAAGACTTTAATCTCGTCTTGCTTGATCTGATGATACCGAAAATAAGCGGTATGGGGGTGATGGAGCATATTCGTCAGAAGAGTTACCTTCCTATCATTATTCTTTCCGCCAAAGACACGGAGAGCGATAAGACTTTGGGTTTGGGGCTGGGCGCGGATGATTATATCACGAAGCCTTTTTCGGTGGTGGAAGTCCTGGCACGGATCAAGGCGGCCCTGCGCAGGACGATGCACTATGACAGTGCGCCGGTCAAAGAACCTGCCATACTGCAGGCTGGGGAACTGACTATGAATCTGACGGATTATACGGTTACGAAGCGGGGAGAGGCAGTAGAACTGACGGCCAAGGAATTTGAAATCCTAAAGATTTTGATGCAGAATCCGAAAAAAGTCTACACCAAGGAGCAATTGTACTCCCTTGTATGGAATGATGCCTATTTAGGAGACGAAAATGCCGTCAACGTGCATATCAGCAGACTGAGAAATAAAATTGAGGATGATTCCCGCAAACCCGTGTATATCCTTACGGTCTGGGGGATTGGCTATAAGCTTGGCAATGTATAAAGGTGCTGTTATTTGTACCATTAATTGAGTGACAGAGGAGTTTTATATGAATGACGAGATGGTGATATTTGTCTTGTGTCTATGTGTGTTGTTTCTGTTGGGGATCGTTCTTTACCAGCGGATTGTCTTTCTTAGCGGCACCCAGAAAAAACTGCGGGCCATGCATGGAAAATTAAAAGAGATTTTGGATACGGACAGCGATGAACGCCTAATGGTCTTTACAGGGAATAAGGAGCTGATGGAACTGACGGCACAAATTAATGGGCTGTTGGAAAAGCAGTGGCGGACAAAGGCGGACTACCGTCGCTATGAGTTGGCTTCCAGAAGAATGTTGTCTAATATTTCCCACGATATGAAAACGCCTATGACCGTAATATTAGGTTATCTGGAGATTATGCAGATGGACGGAGCGGCATCGTCAGAGATGCTATCAAAGACACAGCAGAAAGCCCAGAGCCTGATGGCATTGATTGAGGAGTTTTTTACACTGGCGAAGCTGGAGGCGGGAGATACGGAGCTGGAACTTACCCGGTTGGATATCTGCGAGGTCTGTCGGGAAAATATCTTGGATTTTTACGAACTGTTATCAGAAGCGGCGTTTCAGGTAGAAGTGGATGTGCCGGAGACTGCCGTTTATGTGCAGGGAAACAGGGACGCCCTGCAGCGGATTATAACGAATCTGATTTCTAATGTGCTCCGTTATGGCGCTGATGGAAAATATCTGGGTATTTTTCTCCGGACGGATGCTGAGATGGTCTATATTGATGTGGTAGATAAAGGACAGGGTATTGACAAGGCATTTGCCCAGAGTGTGTTTGACAGGCTCTTTACCTTGGAAGATTCCAGAAGCCGCAGGGTGCAGGGCAATGGCTTAGGCTTGACGATAGCCAGGAATCTGGCTTGGCAGATGGGTGGGGAAATCCTTTTGGACAGTACGCCTCATGTGCGCACCGTTTTTACGGTAAAGCTGAAAAGAGCAATTTGAAAGAAATTTGTAAGAATTAGGCAAGAGTTTTGAAAAACCAGACCATTACAATGGTTTTAAAGGAAACAACATAACAAATGTTGTTTGCGGCAGAAGAAGGGAGGCAGTAACATGTCATACATTTTACAGACCAGCCGCCTGACCAAGACCATTGGCGGAAAAGACCTGGTAAAAGACGTGGATATCCACATCCAAAAGGGGGAGATATACGGATTCCTCGGCCCCAACGGGGCCGGCAAGACAACGGTCATGAAAATGATCACAAATCTCTGGAAGCCTACAGAGGGCGAGATTGAAATTTTCGGAAAGAAACTCACACCGCAGTCCTATGAAGTGCTGAGGCGCATGGGGAGCATCATTGAATTTCCCGCATTTTATGAGCATATGTCCGGGTATGAGAATTTAAGGCTTCATACGGAGTACATGGGTTATTACCATCATGGAAGTATTGAGAAGGCGCTTGAGATGCTGGGGTTAGCGAATGATGCGGCTAAGCCTGTAAAACAGTATTCGCTGGGGATGAAAGAACGCCTTGGCATCGCCAGGGCCAGCCTTTGCAGACCAGAGCTTCTGATTCTCGATGAACCCACCAACGGACTGGATCCAGCGGGGATGAAACAGATTCGTAACCTGTTAAAAATGCTGTGCACAGAGTATGGGACAACGATTATGGTATCTTCCCACATCCTCTCGGAGATAGAGAACATTGCGGATACCGTGGGCGTGATCCATCATGGCAGGATGCGTAAAGAGATTGGTATGAAAGAGATTGCGCAGATGAGCATGTCTTATATCGAACTGTCTGTGACACAGCTGGAAAAGGCGGCTTATGTGATGTCTGAGAAACTGAACCTTGCGAATTTCAAGGTGATGGATGACGGGCGGATTCGTGTGTACGACAGTCGTGTTTCCGCGCAGGATATTTCAAAGCAACTGGCCCTTGCCGATGTTCCGGTGCTGACAATCGGCAGACAGGCGGAGACACTGGAGGATTATTTCATGAAATTGACTGCGGAGGTGGATGAATGATGTTGAAACTGATTATATTGGAATGGAAAAAGAATCATATTGGTAAATATGTGATAAAGACTATCGTACTGGCGGCGATTATTACCCTGTTTATCTATGCATTTGCTTATATGGGGATTGCCAATGATCCAGATACGGGTGTGCCGGATGTGGCGTCTGGAAATGAGATGATATCCAGCGCGATTGAGATGGTTACGGGTATGTCCTTTTTGATAATGGGCGGGGTGATGCTGTCCTCTTTTATCATCAGCGCCTACAAAAATGGAACCATGAGCCTGATGTTTTCCTATCCGATCAAACGGCAGAAAATATTGGCTTCCCAGATGCTTGCGGTATGGATCTTTGATTTTGCAGCGCTGATGCTTACCAAGTTGTTTGTCTATAGCTGTATTCTGGCATGCTCCCGTTTCATGACATCGTCTTTTCCAATAGACTTTGATATGGCGGCTCCGGGATTTTATATTCAAATGCTCATCCGATCCGCCGTTACGGTCACGGAGGCTTTTATTGCCCTGTATATCGGTCTGGCGATGAAGTCTTCCAAGGCGGCGATTGTGACTTCTTTTCTGTTGGTGTTCCTGACACAGGGGAACGTTGGGACTTTTACGCTTAAGGACAATGCCGCTTTTTTGAGCGTGCTGACGATTATTTCTGTGGCTTTTGCGTTTCTGTCCGTCTATAAAGCGGAGATAAAGGATTTGCGGTGAATTAAGAGAAGTTAAACAGGCTGTACGCAGGAGATTAAACGAATCGTTCGATCCTGCCGCAGCCTATTTTATTGCCGGCATTTCCGGCGGGCTGGGAGGTAAAATCGTCCGGTTTTTCATGAATGATCACAGACCTTCCTATGATATCCGGCAGGGTGAATCTTTTATCATAAAAGACGCTGAAAGCATAGCCCTGATTGCCAAGCAGCGGCGGCATATCTCCCGCATGATCAGGATGAGCGGTGTTTCCGGGATTATAGTGTACTCCTGTGTGGTTGAAGTGATCGCTGCAGTCTCCTGATTCGTGGATGTGCATGGCATAGAAATTGGTTGCGCCGGGGACATCTATGTTAGGGAGACCAAAGATTTGCGCCTCCACCAGGATGCCGCTGTAGGCGGTGTTATAAAATTTAACGGATCCGTTTAAGGTAGAATCGGGGGTATCACCGGTAATCCAGGCAATGGCGTCAGGGTGATTCTGTAAAAGCAGTCCTGTGAAGGTTGCTTCAGGTGTTAATTCATTTTTAGGCATGAGAAAAGTCCTTTGTGTTTTAATGATATGCTATGCTATTTTAACAAAGTGGTGAAGGACACAGCAAAAGGGAAAGATATATTATCTGGCACAGGTACAGATGGCCAATCGAGCGGGATTGGCGCTCAGGACCGTGGCTAGATGCGTTTGACTGATTCCATCGGAGCGTCTATAATAAGTAGGACGGCAAAAATACAGATACAGGGCGCATATATGGCCCTTCGGGAAGGATACCATCATGGCATTTACACATCTGCATGTCCATACGGAGTTCAGTCTTCTGGACGGTTCCAATAAAATCAAAGAGTATGTGAAACGGGTAAAAGAACTGGGCATGGACAGCGCGGCCATCACGGATCATGGGGTGATGTATGGCGTCGTTGATTTCTATAAGGCGGCGAAGGAGGAGGGCATTAATCCGGTCATCGGCTGTGAGGTCTATGTAGCGCCCCATTCCCGGTTTGACAGGGAACTGACGGGCGGGGAGGACCGGTATTATCATCTGGTGCTTTTGGCGGAGAATAATACCGGGTATGCCAATCTGGTAAAGATTGTCAGCAAAGGTTTTACGGAAGGATATTATTACAGACCTCGTGTGGACTTTGAGGTGCTGGAACAGTATCATGAGGGCATTATTGCGCTTTCCGCCTGTCTGGCGGGAGAGGTGCCTCGTTATATCCAGAAAGGGCTGGTGGATGAGGCAAAGAAAGTTGCCCTAAAATATCAGGCCCTTTTTGGAAAAGATAATTATTTTCTGGAATTACAGGATCACGGGATTCCGGCCCAGCAGTCGGTCAATTCGGTGCTCCTTAGCATGAGTAAGGAACTGGATATTCCCCTGGTGGCCACCAATGATGTGCATTACACCTATGCGGAGGATGCACAGCCCCATGATATCCTATTGTGCCTGCAGACGGGCAAGAAGGTGGCGGATGAGGACCGTATGCGCTATGAGGGCGGTCAGTATTATGTGAAGAGCGAGGAGGAGATGAAGGGGCTGTTTCCCTACGCCTGGGAGGCAGTGGAGAATACCCAGAGGATTGCCGACCGCTGTCATGTGGAGATTGAGTTTGGCCATTACAAAGTGCCGCACTATGAGGTGCCTGCGGGGTATGATTCCTGGTCTTATCTAAACAAACTCTGTAAAGACGGCCTAAAAGAGCGTTATCCCCAGGACGACGGCAGCCTGTTAAAGCGGATGGAATATGAACTGGACATTATCCAGAGCATGGGATTTGTGGATTATTTCCTGATCGTGTGGGATTATATTAATTTCTGCCGGGAAAACGGGATTGCCGTGGGACCGGGACGCGGATCGGCGGCGGGCAGCATTGTGTCCTATTGTCTGAAAATAACCAACATCGATCCCATCAAGTACAGCCTTCTCTTTGAACGGTTCTTAAATCCGGAGCGGGTGTCCATGCCGGATATTGATGTGGATTTCTGTTATGAGAGACGGCAGGAAGTAATTGACTATGTTGGTCAAAAATATGGCGCCGATAAAGTGGTGCAGATCGTCACTTTCGGTACGATGGCGGCTAAGGGTGTGATCCGTGACGTGGGCAGGGTGATGGATTTGCCCTATGCCTATGTGGACAGGCTGGCCAAGATGATCCCCAACGAACAGAATCAGGGTGTCTCGATTGACAAGGCACTGGAGATGAACCCAGAATTTAAGAAACTTTATCAGGAAGATGAACAGGTGCACAGCCTGATCAACATGTGTAAACGTCTGGAAGGATTGCCGCGCCACACGTCCATGCATGCGGCGGGTGTAGTTATCTGTCCGGAGGAGGCGGATAATTTTGTGCCGCTTTCCAGAGGTTCGGACGGTTCGATCACCACCCAGTTTCCCATGACTACGATTGAGGAACTGGGACTTCTGAAGATGGATTTCCTGGGGCTTAGGACGCTCACTGTGATTCAGAATGCGGTGAAACTGGTAGAAAAAAGCACCGGTATTTCTATTGATATTGACAAGATAGATTACGATGACCAGGCGGTGTTAGCTTCTCTGGGTACGGGCAGGACGGACGGCGTGTTCCAGTTAGAAAGCGGCGGTATGAAGAGTTTCATGAAAGAGTTAAAGCCCCGGAGCCTGGAGGATGTGATCGCCGGGATTTCCCTGTACCGGCCGGGCCCCATGGATTTTATCCCTAAATATATCAAGGGCAAGAACAATCCGGAATCGGTGACCTATGACTGCCCTCAGCTGGAACCGATTCTTGCACCCACCTATGGCTGTATCGTGTACCAGGAGCAGGTTATGCAGATCGTGCGGGACCTGGGCGGTTATACCATGGGCAGGAGCGACCTGGTGCGTCGTGCCATGAGTAAGAAGAAGCAGTATGTGATGGAGCAGGAACGCAAGAATTTTACGTATGGCAATCCGGAAGAAGGTGTGCCTGGCTGTGTGGCCAACGGGATTGACGCCAAGGTGGCGGATCATATCTATGATACGATGATGGATTTTGCCAAGTATGCCTTTAACAAATCCCATGCGGCCTGTTATGCAGTGGTGGCATATCAGACGGCATATTTAAAATATTACCATCCGGTGGAATTTATGGCGGCATTGATGACATCTGTGATCGACAATCCCAGCAAAGTGTCGGAGTATATCATGACCTGTCGGAGCATGGGGATTCAGATTCTGCCGCCGGATATCAATCTGGGGGAAAAAGGGTTTTCTGTGTCCGGCAATCAGATCCGTTATGCCTTAAATGCCATCAAAAGTGTGGGGACTCCACTGATTGCGGCTGTGGTGGCGGAGAGAAGGGCCAGGGGGCCCTACAAGAATCTGGCAGATTTTGCCAGCCGTGTGACGGACCGGGATATGAACAAACGGATTGTGGAGCATTTTATCAAGGCGGGTGCCATGGATAGTCTGGGCGGTACGCGCAAACAGCTTTTAAGTGTTTATCTGCAAGTTATAGACGGGGTACAGCAGAACCGCAAGAACAATCTTGCGGGGCAGATTTCCCTCTTTGATATTGCCTCTGAGAATGACAAGGTGGATTATGAGGTGAGCCTGCCGGATGTGGGCGAGTATTCCAAGGAGATGAAACTGGCCTTTGAAAAAGAGGTGCTGGGTATCTATATCAGCGGCCATCCTTTGGAAGAATATCAGGAACTGTGGCGCAAAAACATCACCAACACCACGGCGGATTTCGCCTGGAATGAGGAGATTGGCGGCACTGCGGTGGCGGACGGGGCTTCTGTCACGATTGGCGGTATGGTGGCGGAGAAAAAGATTAAATATACGAAGAACGAAAAGGTGATGGCCTTTTTACAGATAGAGGATCTGGTGGGAACCGTCGAAGTTATCGTATTCCCACGGGATTATGAGAAGTTCGGCAGCAGTATCGTGGAGGACAGCAAGGTCTTTGTCAAGGGACGGGTTTCCGTGGAGGAAGATAAAGACGGCAAGCTGGTCTGTGAGCGGATTACGCCTTTTGAACAGATTCCCAGAAAGCTGTGGATTAAGTTTCCCACCAAAGAAGATTATGAGAGCAGGAAGGATGGCCTGTTTGATGTATTAAAGGATTCTGAAGGGCATGATAGCGTTGTGATTTATGTGGAGAATCCTAAGGCGATGAATCCGCTGCCCCCCAATTGGAATGTGCGTGCGGAAGAAGGATTGGTGGGACGGCTGCGGGCACTGTATGGGGAGGAGAATGTGAAGGTGGTGTAGTGCGGTTCCGGCTGATACGCCTTGTTGGAAAGATATTGAAAATCCTGCATTGATAATGTAAAATACAGGTAGGATTGATTTCCATGTGTAATGACAGGCAGAATATGAATACAGGCTTCTGTTATGGCGAAGAAGCACATGGCAGAGCGGAAAGGTATGGTTATTGGTATGGCGAAACAGATCAAGACAATCGGTGTGTTGACAAGCGGCGGTGATGCTCCCGGCATGAACGCGGCCATTCGTGCAGTGGTCAGGAAAGCGATTGCCAATGGCGTCAAGGTCAAGGGGATTAAAAAAGGGTATCAGGGTCTTTTGAATGAAGAAATCATAGATATGGAAAAATGGACTGTGTCGGATACCATCCAGCGTGGCGGTACTATCCTGGGAACGGCCCGGTGTCATGAGTTCCGCACAGAGGAGGGACAGCAGAAGGGGGCTGATATCTGTCACAAGCATGGGATTGACGGTCTGGTGGTTATCGGCGGTGACGGTTCTTACCGCGGCGCCCAGGCGTTGTCCAGACATGGAATCAATACCATCGGTCTGCCGGGCACGATTGACCTGGATATTGCCTGCACAGAGTATACGATTGGCTTCGACACGGCCATCAATACGGCCATGGAGGCGATTGATAAGGTGCGCGACACATCTTCCTCCCATGAGCGCTGCAGTATCATTGAGGTTATGGGCAGAAATGCCGGCTACATCGCCTTGTGGTGCGGTATCTCCAATGGAGCGGAGGACATTCTGCTTCCGGAGAAGTACGATTATAATGAACAGCAGATCATCAATAATATCATAGCCAACAGGAAGCGCGGCAAGACGCATCATCTGATCATCAATGCGGAGGGCATTGGACATTCCACTTCCATGGCGAGAAGAATCGAGGCAGCCACGGGTATTGAGACCAGGGCAACAATTCTCGGCTACATGCAGCGTGGCGGTTCCCCGACCTGTAAGGACAGGTATTATGCTTCTATCATGGGCTGCTATGCGGCAGACATCCTGTGCGAGGGTAAGACCAACCGCGTGGTGGGATATCAGCATGGAGAATTTTTGGATTTTGATATCGAGGAAGCCTTGAATATGCAGAAGGGGATTCCTGAGTATGCCTTTGAGGTATCTAAGGTGCTTTCACAGTAACAAGAATGAACAATAACAATAATGATATGAAAAGAGAAGATTCCCGCAGGCCGTATGGTCTGCGGGGCCAGACTGTTAAAGAATCCCTGTTATGCAGAAGCATAGCAGAGGTTCTTTTTAAAAATAGGGACGCTTATTGTGATAAAAAACCGGCGGCAAGCGGCTTTCCACTTCCACATCGCCAGTTTCTTCAAGTTCATGGCAGCATATTTCAGCCTTACCCACATACTGACTCTTTTCAGTCCCTGGTAAGGCGTATACCGCATTCCATATTTTTCTTTTGCATCGGCAAATACCTTCTTGATCGTCTGGGACCTGAGCCGATAGCTTTCTTTTTCCTGCGGTGAATGCTGGATTTCTTCCGCCCGTTCTATGTAATCCTCCCAGATATGGCGGGTTACTGTTTTCTGGCATTCCCTGTTCTCCGTGCATAAATGCCTTGTTCCACACGTGGTGCACTGATATTTCAGACTCTTATATTCCCTGTAACCTTTCTGATTGGTTGTGCTGTACAGCAGGATCTTGTATTCCGGGCAGATCACGATATCTAGATACTCGTCATATACATATTTATACCATTCATGAAACCCTTCTTTCGTCATGGGGCGTTTATAAAGCAGGGATGGGATCCTCCCATCATCTATGACACGTTTACAGATTTAAGGTGTTTTATATCCTGCATCCATGGTAACTATCTTTATCTCAGGAAACTGTGCGGTCACTTTTTCATAAAGTGCATCAAAGGCAACACTGTCATGTACATTTCCGCATGTGACCAGTATAAAGTTATGCCTGTCACAGACTGTATGGGCTTCATACGCAAAAATGCTTATGATCCCCTTTTCGGAACATACCGCTTTCAGGATCGGTTGTCGATGCCGTGACTTCCTTTTTCATAGTTTCCCCACCGTCGGAATTCCTGTCAAACAGCTTTTTCCCATGTGCCTTCCGGTCTTCATTGATCTCCTCCATGGGCTGTTCCTCATAGACTTTGGCCGCAGAAGGGATCACTTTTTTCATTTTCTTATTGTTGTTGGCGTTTGCTTTGATATGGGTACCGTCCATAAACATAACTTCCGGGGAAAGATAATCGCTCCTGTGCGCTTCAAAAAGTATTCATGTAAAAATCTTCTCTATGGTATCTTCGCTGAAGCGGTGCCTGAAGTTATAACTGATGATGGCGAAATGGGGAACCATTTCATTGAGCAGATACTCCAGAAATCAACGGTATGCGATGTTCATATTAATCTCTTCCACGGTACGCTGTAGGGATGGGATCACATAAAGATGCTGGATAAGCACCATCTTAAACAGGACCACAGGATTAATGCTGGGACGTTTGTTATCTGCACAATAAAGATCTTCCAGGAGATCATAAATATGAGTAAAATCCACGGCGAAGTCGATTTTTCGTAACAAATGGTCCTGCGAAACAAGCCCCTCAAGGATGAGTATTTCCAGTGTATTTCTTTCCGATTTTTCTTTTATCAGCATATCTTCACCTCTGTTTTAATAATAGAATATTGAATATGTGTAATAGTAACTTGGAGTAATCAGTTATATTTTCAAAATGGTATTATAAACTAAGTGGATAATTTTGCAAATTGTACGATGCCTGTCTGAAAAAATTGCGAGAGATAAGAAACCGGGAAAACAGGAGAAAATAATGGGAAAGTATGGGAAATGGAGTAGAGATTGGGAGCAATTTAATTGGGAACCTATAGATAGAGAACTAAAAGAGGTTGTTAAGGATAATGGAGCGGACAATAATATTGATGTTGATATAAGCAGAGAAGAGGTGATAGAATATTTTGAGTGGTTGAGCGAGAACCGTCCAGAGGAATTTTGGGCATTTTTGATTTTTAGGAAAATAAGTGAGAGCGGGTTATAGAATGGAAAAGTCGGGTTACAATTAACTTTATACAGGAAAAGCGTGAATAGTAATCCGAGATTTCCATCTAGGGAGGAAAATACGATACAAATAGAATAACAGAAGCCAGAGAAGGTGGTAACACAAAGACAGACGGGACAAATCCATTTGCTTTTTTCTGTTATGCTGGAAGGAGTCGGCGGGGAAAAGAGAGGATATGGCAAAGTTTTTGAACTATGAGGATTGGTCGGAGACAAGGAACGGGTTAAAGGAACACCTGACCTTTACAGAGATCGGGAAAAGGCTGGGGGGGGGGGGACAGGATTTCTGAAGACTGTTCCCGGTGATTTTCACGGAAAACGGGAGTGAGTTCTCCAACCCGAAATACATCGAGAACGTGTCGGACGGGAAAGGGTTCCGGAGGACGAGGATATACTACTGCAACCCGAGTGCGCCATACCAGAAAGCGGAGATTGAAGTGGGGCATGAGTTCATCCGCAGGGTGGTTCCGAAGGGAAAGAGTTTTGATGAACTGACACAGTCAGACATCGACCTGATGATGGACCACATCAATTCGTACCGGAGGAAGAAACTGAACGGGAGGAACTCGTATGAAGCATTCTGCTTCTATTACGGGGAAAGACTGGCACGGAAGTTAGGATGCCATGAGGTTGATGCCGCAAACATCAACCTCACACCAAGACTTCTGAAAAAGTAACATAAAGACAAGATAAAAAGGGCAGACCGCCGGCTTTAGATAAGGACCGAAAGAGGCGTGAAATTTGTGGTACAAAATTTGTAAGACAAAAGTGACGCCCGGTTTTTGTACGCATTTTTACCCTGTCATAGAGCCATTATAGCACAAAATGGAAAGAAAAAACGGGAATCTCGGATTGCAATCGACCATAACTCTTACGGATTAGTGAGTTTTTGGTTGTTTTCTGCAAAAACAGATCATTTTCTGCAAAGGATATTGAATGTGTAATTTAAGAAATATTACAATAAATTTGGGATTGCTTAAAAGAATGAAAAAAGTAAAAGTGACATCTATTTTTAATCGAATAGGACAGAAAAATTCAGTTTTGGTAGAGGTGAGCGGTTTTGAAAAAGTTTTTTTTGATTGTAACTTTTCTAATAATAGTGGTTATTGGTGTAATAATGGCAAGCAGTAAGGAAAATAATTCTTCTTTATATGAAAATATGAATGCAACTGATGAATATATAGATGTAGCTGATAACTTAATGAATAGTAAAGATGATATTTTTCAGCATGAGGAAAATAGTAAAGATGGTAATGAGAAGACCTTAGTAGAACAAAATTGTGTGGCCGACAATTTAGTATATAAAGAGTTTACTTGTGGGCTTTATTATGACAAAGGATTAGAGGTGTTAATTGAGAAGGATAAGATTACTTGTGAAACAGAAAGTGAAATGAGTATAGTTGTTATTTTGGATGGTAACGTATATAAGGAAATTTCTTTGGATAACTACGAAAACAAGGATATTGAATTTACACTAGAAAAAAGTGGTTATTATATCTTTTTAGTAATTGATGCAGATGGTAATTCTGTTGATATTTCATCAGATGTAATGGCAATGAGATTAGCAGATGAGGGCGCTATTTTATTAAACTGAAGGAGGAAAGAATTATGAAGCAACTAAAAAAAAGTATGACCATTTGTCTGTTGGTGTTGGTTGTTTTAGGCAATACACTGGTTGTATCTGCAACCAATACTGAGGATATATTACAGCCATATCAAAACAAATTGAATGAAATTAATGAAAAGCTAGGAACTAGTTATAAGTTGGCATCAGAAGATGAGTTAAATGCTATTGATTCATCTATGAGCATGTTAACCGAATTTATTACAAATATGAATCTCGATGAATTTGAGAATTATATTATGGAGTTGCATAATAATAGCGAATTTGAGGAACCTGTAGATTGTAGAGAAATACCTGATATAATGCCATTAGCGGATGAAAGCTATCAAATTTATATATATGAGGGCGTACATTATTTCTATCTAAAATCTAAAACCGTTACTGTAAATAATGTTGTATATTATAATTCATATGTAGCTGCAGGCTCTGGGGTTTCGGGAAGTCATTATCCTTATTACGAATCATACAACAATGATTATTCAATATCATCTGATAGCAGAAAAATGGAAGTAACATATTACTGTACAAAATATTTAAGTGAATTTGTTACAGATGCCAAAAAGTATACGATTAAACATACATATACTGCAGGTGAAGACTAATGGAGGTATTTAAATGAAAAAAATAAAGAAAATGATACTATGCCTGTTGATTATGTTTGTTGTAATAGGATTAAACGTGATACAGGCATATGCTGCGGAAGGAATACCAACAGAAGATGAAGAGTCAAACTATGTGATAGGATATATCGTACCCACTGATTCAGTATACTCTTTCACGAAAGAAGGTGTGGTGACTACGAATGGTCTCAATTTAAGAAAAGAACCGAATACAAATTCTACAATTTTGGAGGTGATGTATTTCGGGGATGTGGTTAAGATTGATTTAGACAATTCGACAGCGACTTTTTATTATGTTGAAAGAAGTACAACAAAAACAAAAGGATATGCTAGCAGAGATTACATACAAATTGCAGAACATGCTAAATAATATCTGAATAAGCGTAGTGCCCTTATGCCATAAATCCCTAAATATTTAAAATAATGATATCCCTATTGAATAAAACGGCAGTTTGATTTAATGGGGGTATCTTTTTGTTTTTATGTCGAAAAAGGGTAGCCGGTAGGAAAAGAGATATTATGGCAATGAAATTGAACTATGAGGATCGGCTAAAGTAACAGAACGAGCTGAAGGAAGACAGTCCGCAAAGATCATATACACCACCAATTTCGGGCAATACTGCATGGATGCGTTGAATACCGTACACGTCTTTGCCTTTCTAGAAAAGCCGGTGTCGGCACAGGCGCTGGAGGAACAGCTGCAGGCATTCCTGCGGCAGTACCAGAAAGAAGAAGTGCGGCTGGAGTTCCATAGCGTATCTTATGAGGAAAACGGCGTCATGTCGGAAAAACCTGCCCTGCTGCTTCCCGTTGACTCGATCCTGTACTTTGAATACATCAAGTCAAAAAAGAAGGTCAGGATCGTTACGGAAAATATGGTATACGAGTACCCGGACGCCATCAGCGGGCTGGAGGGACGCTTGCAGCCCTACGGATTTGAGACGAACTGCCGGGGTATCCTTGTGAACCTGAAAAATGTGGCAAAGACAAAGGGATATGAGGTCGTGCTGAAAAACGGTGTGTCAGTGCCGCTGTCACAGAAACGGGTGGTACAGTTCAAGGGGCGGCTCAATGAATATATCCATAACAGCGGGGAGTAGGTACATGGAGAATGAAAAGAACCTCACATGGAACAGGCATATACTGAAACTGATACAGGATATGATACACGAAAACAACACTGCCCTGCAGAGGGGATGGCAGAGGAAAAGAGAATAAGGGGCTTCTTAGAGTCCTCTATTATCGCACTCCATTTTCCCCACCCCGTGAAAAGTAACCCAAAATTTTGGTAACAGTTCAGACAGCATTGAACTGTTACCAAAATTTCAAATCCTTTCAATATATCATGCCAAACTTATAATAAAGAATCCTCAGAGCCGTGAATGGCTCTTTCACTTTTTGAAGAAGGAATGATTATATAGCCTATCATCGTCCCTGTCAAAAAGAAAAGTATCCCATATAAACCACCAATCCTTAATATTATATTAACAAAACTTCTAATAGGCATTAATATTGGGATGAATATAGAAAGATCAATATAAAACAATGCCATCAATGAAAAATACTCGATACCAGTTACTTTTTCCTTTCTGCTCTTTGCGGTAAAGACACTTCCCGCAATTATATAAAGTAGTGTTCTCATAAAAGCCACATCTTCCTTCACAAGGCATATTGCAATAATTATGATAAACAATAAGAAAAATTTGTAGTAACTAATGTGCAATTTCTTCATCTTTTACGCCTTTCCTGAGTGGACATGAGAACAAAATCAATTCCCAACTAGCAAAGAAAAAGTTTTAAGTTTTTATAGGACTCTTTTCTTGGCTTTAATAAACTTAACAGTCAGAGTTTCACATTAGTATCCATAAAAACACCATTATTAATCACAGTTAAAGAAAAAAATCGTTTTCCTATTATATTCCTTTTCATAAAATATGTGTCCCAAATGTTCCTAAAATTTTAGGGAACAGCTACAGTGGTAAAAATAGTATATGATCCTCCCATCCCATCAATACTTCCTGTTGCTTCAGAATATCCTCTTGCCCCCGATGCTCCATCTGAACTATTAGGATAATATTGCACATATCCCCACCCGGTATCGTAAGAGAATGAATTAGTCGTTGGATGCTTCTCCATAACCTTTCCCGTGTTGAGTGGCCGTCCATCATTTACCTTAACTTCTCTATTTGAAAATGTCATAGAATAATTATTATCTATGCACTCCCAAAAACCACTTATCTTAGATACTTTAATTTGTTCACCGGAAATAGAATATGTCAATGTAACCTTTGCACGTATGCTTGCCTTTTCTTGCTCTGACGAAATGCTTGATCGAGTCTTATCATTATTATTTACCGGTAGCAAAAATACCACGTCACATTCAACTTCCTGATCTTCTGCATATAAGCTTTGCTGAGAAATTTCAGGAACTATTTCTTCGCTTACCATCTCAATTTCGACTTCTTGATTAGTAGTATTATCAATTACACTAATCTCATACAAAACATTATTTTCTTTATGTTCTGATGCATTTACAGTTAACCCCGTTGTACAAAAACATAAAACTGAAGCCATAATAAAACATATCACTTTTTTCATATTAGCACTTCTTTTCTTTGATTTATTTGGATTAGTAGTTTTATATTATTATATTTTTTGTTTAATATCAAGGGGATTAAAAATACAGCTGACTTGAAATTCTAAATTCTAGTGCAGAAGTAAATTCTACTGCATTTTAAAATTTACAGAAATTTCAGGATTTATTGGAGCCAAAATGCCTGATTTCTGTTATAATCAAGACAACTTCTTACAAAATATCTGATCTTGGGGTATAGAAAACAGACCGCTGGAGAGTTAGTGTGTCGGACTAAATTCCACCGGCAGCATGATAAAAATGTGAAAGTCTGAATTCCATCCTGACAGCAGGTTTTGTAAGATTGTTAACGGTTATATTTCATCAGCTTAGGTGTCAGGTTGACTTCATCAGGGGCGACCGGCCTAAGCTGAAGTGCTCTCAGGACATCTTCACCGTATACTTCCAGTGCGGCAGCATAGGGTGTCTTTCCCGAAAGACTCTCCCGCGGGGTGGAATTGATATGGTTTACGATCAGGTTCACATCCCACTGGGTAAGGAATTCAAAACTTGTGCCTTTAGGCAGTACCATGCGGAGCATGGTGTGGGCATTTTCAACGCCGCCCTTCTGACCGCTGCGCATGGGATCACAGTAATAGATGTTAGTCCTTTCTATGCCGTTTATGCCTGTTTCCAGGGCATCAGGATCACCGAACTCAGAGCCCCTGTCTGTCAGGAGGGTATGAAAAAGACACAGGAAATCATAAGTGCCAAGCTTCTTTTCCAGACGGTCAAAGACGGCACGGACAGCGCCCTTTGTGCAGCGGTCCATCAGGAAAACAAGAAAGAGTTTTTCCCGTTTTAAAAAGAACGTCAGGAGTACCTTCTTTGATTCATTAGAGGAGTGAACGGTATCCATCTCTGTCCAGTGGTCAGGGGAAAGTGCCTGGAAGTCAGTATACATCCTTCCCAGAAAGACGGTACGGTCTTTTATCTGTGTATTGTGGCATTTACGGGGCTTAAACTTCACTTTCCGTTTCAGGTCGATGTTCCTTGCGGTAAAGAGGCCCTCATCCAGATAGGTATAAAGAGTCCTGACGGACATATCCAGTTCGGGATGGTTTGTGATGATCTGGTAAGGGGACTGTCCCTGTGAGATCAGCGGGGAGATGACCATATCCTTCTGTCTCAGTTCATGCTTTGTCATACTGATGCCGGAACGGGAATCGGTAAGGAATTCCCGGTACTTTCTGTCAGCGAACCTTGCATCATAGCGGTATTTATGGGCGATGGTGCAGTGGTTTATGGCTTTAGGGCATCCATTACAGACATAAGGCGCCTTATCGAGGCGGACACAGCGTTCCCTTACAAAGTCAGTGCAGGTCTGGTTACAGGTAGGACAGGAGGCACATTTCACATCGCAGAGGATGATCTTACGGCATACATTAGTCTTCCGGCAGTGGTAACGGTGGATACAGAAGTTGTGGGCATTATAGAAAGTGCCTTTATGGTACCAGTCGCTGAGCCGGTGAGCCCTGACCTCTTTGGAGATGGTGGTAGGATCCTTGCATAAGTACCTAGCGATCTCCTTGAAAGAGAGACCTTGGTTTAAAGACTTTTCGATATACTTGCGGTCATCAAGGGTAAGGTGCTTCTGGTTGCCTGGTATGTATCTGTTCATGGGGAACCTCCTTCTACTGCTGTCAGGAGGGCAGGAAGAGTATAGCACTAACATGTGAAAGAGTAAACTCTACTTATGCAGAGGTAAATTCCACTGTATGGTGGAGGAGTGGAATTTAAAATTTTAATTTTCGGGTTGCTATTGTGACAGTTATTTCTTTGACATTTCTCTTCCTATATATTATAGTAAATCCAGCTTTCTTTATTATTTACATATATCGGCGTATGCTGATATGGTCTGGATAAATTCCTTGTAATAGGTATCCGTGCATCAATAATAGGGGAATGTATATTAAAAACAAGCGTTTACAGGTAGCTGTAGGCGCTTCTTTGATCTATAGGAAAGTTCTCCGCTTATCCGAGCTTCTTCTTTTTTGTACTACCCCCCAAAAAAATACTAAAAATTAAAAATAATGCAAAATAATAGAAATTTAGTGTTGACAAATCTGCTTTGATATTATAATATTGTTATTAACAAATAGATAATAATAAAAAGAAACAATGAAACAGACAAGAAAAAATGTGTAAAGAAAAAGGAAAGGGGCAAAAAATATGAGAAAGATTTTAGTGGTAGTGGATATGCAGAATGATTTTATTGATGGTTCTTTGGGGACCAGGGAGGCACAGGCTATTGTAGAACAGGCGGCAGCCGAGATCGAACAGTTTGCGGGCAGCATCTATGTGACCATGGATACCCACCAGAGCAACTACCTGGAAACAGCCGAAGGGAAGAACCTTCCGGTTGTGCACTGTGTAAAAGGGACAGAGGGGTGGCGCCTGCATGAAAGAATAATGACAGCACTGTCAGATAAGGAATACAAAGTCCTCGAAAAGGGAACCTTTGGTTCTACGAAGTTAGCGGAAGAAATCCGTAAAGAGGGAGATCAGGAAGAGTTGGTGATCGAATGTTTTGGCCTTTGTACTGACATATGTGTCGTTTCTAACGTATTGTTACTGAAGGCCAATTTTCCGGAAGCGGACATTATAGTTCGGGCAGACTGCTGCGCCGGCGTTACGCCAGAGACTCATGAGGCGGCGCTGCAGACCATGAAGATGTGCCAGATAGATGTCAGATAAGTCAGATAAATGCCAAGATAAATACCAGAAAGGGGTATTACAAAAGAGAGATATCGAGAAAGGAGGAAGGAGTTGCTGTGATTAGAATCAATAAAAATGACATAAGTGTCAATAAATTTCCGGACGGAACGCTTTTATTAAAGGAAACAGTTCTGGAAGACGGAGGTAAACAGGAATGGAAGAAAGAAGCGACAATTACCTGGCTGTTTGAAAATAATGAAGAACTGGTAACCCTGATTTATCTGGCTGGACATCTTAGGTCTCATGGGATAACGGATCTGTCTCTCGATATGCCCTATATCCCCAATGCTCGTCAGGACAGGGTAAAAAACGAGGAGGATGTGTTCACCTTAAAATATTTTGCGCAAGTCATCAATTGGCTGAACTTTACATCCGTCACGGTACTGGATCCCCATTCTACGGTCAGTGAGGCGCTGTTTGACAGGATTCGGGTAAAGACGCCGGAGACTTTTGTCCGCAAAGTCATCGACAGAATCGGCGGTACTAAGAATCTGACTATGTTCTATCCCGATGAGGGGGCCTGTAAGCGTTATGCCGGGATGTTTTCGCTTCCCTATGCTTTTGGTATCAAGAACCGGGATTGGGAGACGGGGGATATCAAAGGATTTGACGTGTCCGGTATGACAGACTATATCCGGGACAGGAAGATTCTCATCATGGATGATATTTCCAGCAGGGGAGGCACGTTCTATTTCAGCGCTAAAAAGCTGAAAGAACTGGGGGCAAAGGAGATTTATCTGTATGTTTCCCACTGTGAGAATACCATTTTAGAGGGCGATGTTTTGACAAGCGGATTGATTGAGAAGATATTTACCACCAACAGTATTTTTACCCAAAAACATGAAAGGATAGAGGTGTTTGATTATGTATAAGACAAATCCAATGTTATTGATTGATTATTATAAGGCGGTACATGCGGAGATGCTTCCGCAGAACATGACAAAGTCGGTGTCCTATTTCACACCGAGAATGAGCAGGATTGACAGATGGGATAAGGTGGTAATGTTCGGTTTGCAGGGAATGATCAAGACATACCTGATCGACTACTTTAACAGAGAGTTTTTTGAGCGGCCTTTCGGGGAAGTGATTGGAGAGTATAAGCGGGTGTTGGACAATACCCTGGGACAGAATGTGTATGGCATCGAAAAGATTGAGAAACTCCACAGACTTGGATATCTTCCGATTGAAATTATGGCGCTGCCGGAGGGCACGAGGGTGCCGGTCCATGTGCCGATGTTCGGTATCACCAATACTCATCCGGCGTTTGCCTGGCTGCCGCAGGCGCTGGAAAGTCTGATCAGTGCGGAGAGTTGGCATCCCATGATTGCCGCTACGGTGGGCTATACGTATCGGGAGATTGTCAATAAATATTATGACATTACCTGTGATGACACCATAGAGAGAGCCAAGGCCCTGGGAGCTTTTGATTTCAGGGGAGAGGAATGTACGGAATCCGCGATCAAGGCAGGGGCAGGGTGGTGTTTGTCTTTCCTAAATACGGCCACAGTGCCGGTGGTGCCTTATCTGGAACAGATGTATGACTGTGACTGCACCAAAGAGCCGGTTGCCTTTGGCAGTCCCAGCACGGAACATGCGGTGATGTGCAGCAATTTCGCGGTGGATGGCGATGAGATCACCCTGCTTCGCCGTCTGCTGACAGAAATATATCCTAACACCAGCTTTTCGGTGGTGCTGGATTCCTATGATTATTGGCATGTGATCGATACCTTGCTGCCACAGCTAAAGGAGGAAGTTCTTGCACACAACGGCTGTATGCTGATGCGGGGAGATTCCGGCGATTGTGTGGAGGTGGTGACGAAGACAGTTTTTAAGCTTTGGAAAGAGTTTGGCGGGACGGTCAACAGCAAGGGTTATAAGGTTTTGAATCCTCATGTGAAAGCTATTTATGGGGATTCCATCACAGTACAGCGCTGTGAACAGATTTATCAGATTCTGATGGAAAATGGGTTTGCCTGCTCCAATGTGGCGCTCGGCGTGGGATCTTTTTCCTTCCAGTGTATTGAGGAAGACGGCATTTTGAAACCTTTTACGAGGGATACTTTCAGTTCCTGCATCAAGGCAACCTACTGTGAGATTGCCGGAAAACCTTATCCGATTTTTAAAGATCCCAAAGACGGCGGCTTCAAGAAGAGCCAGAAAGGATGCTGTGTGGTGTTTGAGGAGAACGGCGAGTTACAGTACCGGGATGGCTTGAACTGGGAGGAAGCGGCCGGGGCGGAAAATCTTTTGCAGACGGTGTTTAAAGATGGTGTTCTGGTAAAAGAGCAGTCGTTACAGGAGATAAGAGACAGGCTGCATGACGGTGCATTTTAGTGAAAGGTGAATAAATTGCCCAATAGCAATTGTTATGGGAGTGAAAAATAGAAGGAAAACAGCGCAGAAAGAGAGGAAAATATGAGAGAATTTCATGCAGGGGAAGTAAAAGAGCAGTGTGTGGCGTGGATCAGGGAGTTTTTTGAACAGAATGGCAAAGACTGTAACTGCATCATTGGCATTTCGGGCGGAAAGGATAGTTCCGTGGCGGCGGCCTTGTGTGTGGAAGCGCTGGGAAAAGAAAGGGTGATCGGCGTCCTGATGCCCAATGGAGAACAGGCCGATATCAATATGGCAGAGAAACTGGTAGCATTTCTGGGAATCCAGGCAGTTACTATCAATATCGCACCCCTTGTCCAGGCGGCGGAACAGGGTGTACAGGCGGTACTGTCAGAAGGCATGAGCCAGCAGGCCGCTGTCAATCTGCCGGCCCGTCTGCGCATGACAGTTTTATATGCAGTTTCACAGTCGAAGAACGGCCGGGTGGCAAACACCTGTAATCTCTCGGAGGACTGGGTGGGCTATTCCACCAGGTACGGCGACAGTGTGGGAGATTTCAGCCCCTTATCCGATCTGACGGTGGAGGAAGTAAAACAGCTTGGCCGGGCGGCGGGACTTCCGGATGATTTGATTGAGAAAGTGCCTTCCGATGGACTTTGCGGCAAGAGCGATGAGGAGAATCTGGGATTTTCTTATGAGGTGCTGGACAGATACATCCGCACCGGAGAGATTGCAGATGCTGGCGTAAAGGAGAAGATTGACAGGCTGCATGAGAAGAATTTGTTTAAGTTGGAGTTGATGCCGAAGTTTTGTTATCACAATAAACTTGTATGAGACCACGATAATTGCATTTGTCAAAGGACTGAATCGGAAGTATAATATCAATATGTATGATTATGTTCCATATTTGTGCAAAAATGACACAGTCGTCATATGGAGAAAAGGACAAACCATGTCCGATGGAATCAGGATATCCGAAAAGTGGAGGACAGGATACATGAGCAGCAAAAACAGGGCGGCGGATCCGGGCGAAGAAGAATTTTTAAGCCAGTATCATCCGGAAAAATATGCTTCTATCTCGATTACGGTGGATGCGATCGTAGTGGGGGTGGCAAAGAATACGACCGATAATTATCGGAAGCTAGACAGACAGTCCTTAAAGATTCTGCTGGTGAAGAGGGATAATTATCCCTATAAGGGATATTACAGCCTGCCAGGCGGTTTTGTGGGAGAGAAAGAGACCTTTGAGGACACACTGAAACGGGTGTTATCTGATAAGACAGGACTCAGTGACATTTACAGCGAACAGCTCTATACCTTTGGCAGTGTGGAGCGCGATCCCCGGATGCGGATTGTCAGCTGTGCCTATATTTCCCTGGTGGATATCAGCCGGACGAACATTTCGGGCGCCGAATGGTTTGCGGTGGAAGAAGTTTCAGAAATGGAGCTGGCTTTTGATCACAACCAGATTATCGAGGAAGCGCTCAAACGGCTTCGCGGGAAGATTAATTATACGGATATCGTTTTTCATATGATGCCGAAGGAGTTTACTATCAGCGAGTTACAGGAAGTATATGAACTTATTCTTGGTAAAAAACTCCTTCCCGCAGCATTTCGGCGTACCATTTCTGACAAACTGGAAGATACGGGCAAAATGACATCCAATGCCGGGCACCGTCCCTCCAGGATTTTTCGATATAAGGTGTTATTGCAGGATATGCAGGGGAATAACTGACTTGCTGGATATAAATATCAAGCCAATAAGGTTTGCCGGGACGGATATCCGGGATAGGGAGGTTTGGATGATTACGAGTCTCAATAACAAGACCGTGAAGGAAATCGCAGCGCTCTCCCAGAAAGGGAAAGAGCGGAATAAAAAAGACGTCTTCGTGGTAGAAGGCGTCAAGATGTTTATGGAGGCGCCTGAGGAGAGAATCTGCGGCATATATGTGGCCGGCAGCACCGAGCAGGCACTGCTTAAGACGTGTGGAGAAAAATTATCCAGACTCTCTTATGAATTGGTGTCAGATGAGGTCTTTGGGAAGATGTCCGACACCATGACACCACAGGGAATTTTGTGCTTAGTCCAACAATTTCATCATGATTTAACTTTTTTGTTGAAAAATGGCATAAAAGAACGAAAGTTATTTATTGTATTGGAAGACATTCAGGATCCGGGAAACTTGGGAACTATCTTTCGGACGGCGGAGGCGGTTGGCGCCAGCGGCATTATCATGAGCCGCCACTCGGCGGATGTCTATAACCCCAAGACGATACGTTCCACGATGGGATCAGTTTACCGGGTTCCATTTGTATCTGTGGAAGATATTCCTTCTGTGATAAAAGCGCTGCAGGAGGAAGGCGTCAGCGTGTATGCCGCGCATCTTGGGGGAAAAACGTGTTATGAGGCGTTTGATTACCGGAAGAGTACGGCTTTCTTGATTGGCAATGAAGGCAATGGCCTGCGAAAGGAAACCGTGGATTGTGCAGATGTTCTGATTCGGATTCCCATGGAAGGAAGTGTGGAATCACTGAATGCGGCGGTAGCATCATCGGTGTTATTATATGAAGCATACCGACAAAGACGGGTGTGATTTAATCTGGAAACGGATGTTATATAATCTTCTTGGAAGAGTATTTTGGTCAGTTGACCTTTCCGTGAATGTGTGTCGGATTTTCATTGATAAGTCAAAGAGAAAATAAATTAAATCATGACTTGATAACACAATAACATACGAAACGAATAACACAAATAAATTTTCTGCGTTATTTATATCTAATATAAGTACATAAAGCAACGTAATACAAATAGACTTCTGGGGTGGATGTAATGTGGAAAGGCGTATTGATGGTAAATTAAATAACAATCGTAACGGAAATGTAAAATAAATATGTTTAAATATTAAATATAGAAGTATCTAAATGATAAAAGTATTTATATAGGTAATTGCGAAACTCATCTCAATGCGATAATAATTGTGCAAATAGTATAACCATAAGCAGACCCTTGGAAAACGCCAGTACTTGGCGAGGTGTTTTCGAGCCTAGTACTGTTGCGTTTGGAACGGAGCGCAAGCGCGTCTGTGTTGGTTATACTATTTGTGCAATTCCAACAACCATGAAAGAGTTTCGCAATTACCTAAAAAGTATTTATATTTTATATAAGGAAAGGAACGAAGCAAATTATGAAAATTGGATTTATTGGCCTTGGTAATATGGCCAGAGCGATTATTGGCGGGATGTTGGAGAAGGAGATTGTCCAGGCGGCGGATATCATCGGTTCTGCGAAGACAAAGAAGACATTGGAGGCAGTGCAGGAAGCGTATGGGATTGCTGTGACAGAATCCAATCGGACGGTGGCGGAGCAGGTGGAGGTGCTGATCCTGGCGGTGAAACCGCAGTTTATGGAAGAAGTGATAGAAGAAATCCGGGGTGTGGTGCGGGAAGACACCCTGGTGATCAGTATTGCGGCAGGTAAAACGCTTGCATGGTTGGAACAGACCTTTGGCAGGAGGATGAAGCTGGTTCGTTGCATGCCCAATACACCCGCGCTGGTAGGTGCGGGCTGTACAGGAATCTGTATGAATGAGGCGGTCTCCGAGGAAGAGAGACAATATAGCCTGCAGCTGATGGAAAGTTTTGGCAGAGCTGATTTTGTGCCGGAGCGCCTGATTGATGCTGTGGGTGCCGTAGGCGGCAGCTCGCCGGCCTATGTCTTTATGTTGATTGAAGCCATGGCGGATGCGGGAGTGGCGGCAGGAATGCCCAGGAAGATGGCCTATGAATTTGCGGCGCAGGCCGTATATGGAAGCGCCAAACTGGCCTTGGAGACCGGTAAGCATCCCGGCGAATTGAAGGACATGGTCTGTTCCCCGGGAGGAACTACGATAGAAGGGGTGCGTGTCCTGGAGGAAAGAGGATTCCGCGGAGCAGTTATGGACGCCCTGATTGCGGCGGTCGAAAAGACAAAGAAATTGTAAAGATTTAGTAACAGAATAGTAGCATAAAAGTAGCATAAAAAGAGGACATGCTGCGTAAACTTGACAAAGAATAGGTGTTTTGCTAAAATTATCCATACTTATGTTGTAACAATTTTGTAACAATCTTGTTGTGGGAGGATGGAGGAGCATTTATGCTGAGAGGCAGAAAACGATACAGGATTCTGCTTGTCGGGCTTATTCTCGGTCTAAGTATATTGGGCGTGTCGCGTATGGATGCAGAGGCGGCTGGCAGGAAAGAGTATCTGGATTCCCTGAACGCGGGGATTACAAGGATTCTTGATCCGTCAGGCAGTTCTGCTGATGAGGAGGCAATCCAGAAACTGACAGAACTGTCACAAAAAGATGGCGCCCAGACGGAGGAAGAGTCTGACCTGGTTATGGTCAATGTACAGGTAGCGATGAATGTACGTGCGGAGGCAGATGAAAAATCCGATAAAGTGGGACTGCTCTATAAGGATTGCGGCGGCAGGATTCTGGAGCGAAAGGATGGCTGGACAAGGCTTCGCAGCGGCGATCTGGTGGGTTGGGCCAGTGACGAGTATCTTCTTTTTGGAAAGGATGCCGAGGAACTTGCCGATGAGGTGGGCAATCTGATCGTGCTGATCAAGACAGAAGCTCTGTGTGTGCGGGAGGAACCGGATGCAGACGCGCAGGCCATGGGTTTTATCCCGGAGGATGAAGAGTTAGAGATCATCGAGATGGTAAACGATGACTGGATCAGCGTTAAATATGAAGAAGAAGTTGGTTATGTCTCGGCGGAGTATGTGGATATTGATTTCCATATTGACGAAGGCGAGACCATGGTGGCAATTCAGAAACGTGAGGAAGCGGAGCGGAAGGCGAAACTGACGGCTAACCAAGGCGCAGTCGTTGTTGGCGGCGATGATACCAGATTGTTGGCGGCTTTGATTTATTGTGAGGCGGGCAGTGAGAGTTATGAAGGTAAACTGGCTGTGGGCGCAGTGGTTATGAACCGTGTCAGGAGTCCTGCTTATCCCAATACAATATCGAGCGTTATTTATGCTTCTGGACAGTTTACGCCGGCAATCAACGGCAAAGTGGCGCGCGTTTACGGCGGCAACATTCCGGAAAGCTGTTATCAGGCGGCGCAAGCGGCGATTAACGGTGAGACGAATGTGGGCGGTGCGACGCATTTCAGACGGGCCGGCAATCACGACGGTCTTCTCATAGACCATCAGGTATTCTGGTAGGAAGAAAGCGGAAAGGTAGAAAATGTCGATATTTCTTGCTACTTTGGAAATAATATAGTAGAATAAACATGTTATCGTAATTATGGCAGGGAAAGGAGTGGGCGCACATGATATATATCATGGATATGAGTATGACGGTTATATGGCTGGCTATTTTAGTGGCGTTGGTGGTCATAGAACTTCTCACGATGGGGCTCACGACAATTTGGTTTGCAGGCGGCGCCTTGATCGCGACGATCGCGTCTTTGTTCGGCGCACCCCTTGCTTTACAGATTATCCTGTTTTTGGTGGTATCCGCGCTGCTTTTGTATTTTACCAGACCGGTGGCGGTTAAATATTTTAACAAAGACAGGGTGCGCACCAATGCAGAGAGTCTGGTAGGGCGTCAGGCTATCGTGATCAGTGAGATTGATAACCTGCAGGGCATCGGACAGGTCAATGTGGGCGGTATGGAATGGTCTGCGCGGACCAGAGTGGACGGCGTGAAGCTTCCGGTGGGTACTGTGACTACAATCCTGGCCATCAATGGCGTAAAACTAATTGTGGAAGAGAGAAAAGAGGTATAAGCATACTTCGGAATGGAGGAAGAAAATGGGTGGAATCATTGCATTAGTGGTAATACTGATCCTGATTGTCATGATATTGTTATCCTGCATCAAGATCGTTCCCCAGGCACATGCATATGTTGTGGAGAGATTGGGTGCATACCAGCAGACTTGGTCTGTAGGTTTGCACCTGAAAGTCCCCTTTATTGATAAAGTGGCCAAGAGAGTCATTTTAAAAGAGCAGGTGGTGGATTTCGCACCCCAGCCTGTGATCACCAAAGATAATGTTACCATGCGTATTGATACGGTGGTATTTTTCCAGATTACAGATCCGAAGCTGTTTGCATATGGCGTAGAGAATCCGATCATGGCGATTGAGAATCTGACAGCCACTACCCTTCGTAATATCATCGGTGAGATGGAACTTGACCAGACGCTGACATCCAGGGAAGTCATTAACACCAAGATGCGCGCATCCCTCGATATTGCTACGGATCCCTGGGGTATCAAGGTAAATCGTGTAGAACTTAAGAACATTATCCCGCCGGCTGCCATCCAGGATGCGATGGAGAAACAGATGAAGGCGGAACGTGAGCGTCGTGAGGCGATTCTTCGTGCAGAAGGTGAGAAGAAGTCTACCGTCCTGGTAGCGGAAGGTCAGAAGGAGTCTGCAATCCTGGAGGCAGAGGCGGAGAAACAGTCCGCAATCCTGCGTGCGGAAGCGCAGAAAGAAAAGATGATTCGTGAGGCGGAAGGTGAGGCTGAGGCAATCCTTAAGGTGCAGAAAGCTACTGCAGACGGTATCCGGATGATTCGCGAAGCCGGTGCGGACGAGGCAGTATTGAAGATTAAGAGCCTGGAAGCTTTCGAGAAGGCGGCGGACGGTCAGGCAACCAAGATTATCATTCCCTCGGAGATTCAAGGACTTGCCGGATTGGCAGCTTCTGCAAAGGAGATTTTAAAATAACAAAAGTAAATTTGCTTCGCAAGATTAACAAATCGAACTGCGCTCGATTGCGAGGACCGCTTCGCGGCCTCGGATAGGCGGAAGATTACAAGATTCGCTTCGTGGCCTTGAATAAGCGGAAAGATGTAATTGAATAATATTTAAATATGATAAAGCGACAGGACGGTTCTGTAGACCGTCCTGTTTGGTGTATCATATGTAAAGGGAAAAGGCGACTCCTATATAGAATTTTATATAGAAATAGAAAGGAAAGAAATGAAGATGAACCTGACAGGACGTAACTTTTTAAAATTACTGGACTTTACGCCGGAAGAGATCACTTATATGCTGGATGTGGCTGCCGATTTAAAGGACAAGAAGAAAAAAGGGATTCCGATGGACATCCACCGGGGTAAAAATGTGGCTCTGATCTTTGAGAAAACCAGTACCAGGACACGTTGTTCCTTTGAGGTGGCGGCGCATGACCTGGGCATGGGCACGACCTATCTGGATCCCAAGGGTTCCCAGATTGGCAAGAAGGAGAGTATTGCGGATACAGCCAGGGTGCTGGGGCGCATGTATGAGGGAATCGAGTATCGTGGTTTTGGGCAGGATATTGTGGAAGAATTGGCGAAATACGCAGGGGTTCCAGTGTGGAACGGTCTGACCAATGAGTTTCATCCCACCCAGATGCTGGCGGATTTTCTGACCATCCGGGAACATTTTGGACGGTTAAAAGGCATTAAGCTGACTTACATGGGGGATGCCAGGTACAACATGGGAAATTCGCTGATGGTGGCCTGCGCTAAAATGGGCATGGAGTTTACGGCCTGTACCAGCAGCAAATATTTCCCGGAAAAGGATCTGGTCAGGACTTGTGAGGAGATTGCGGCACAGACAGGCGGCAGCATCCGGCTGACAGAGGATGTGGAGACCGGGGCGGCCGGCGCCGATGTGATTTATACGGATGTATGGGTATCCATGGGAGAACCGGAACAGGTTTGGGAAGAGAGGCTTCATGATCTTACGCCCTATCAGGTCAATAGTCATGTGATGGAACTTGCCGGGAAAGATGCCGTCTTTATGCACTGCCTGCCGGCATTCCATGATCATAACACCGATATTGGAAAAGAGATTGGAGAAAAATACGGCCTGAAAGAACTGGAAGTGACGGATGAGGTCTTTGAGTCGCCGCAGTCCATCGTATTTGATGAGGCAGAAAACCGTATGCATACCATTAAGGCTGTGATGGCAGTGACACTTGGCGAATATAAGATAGATTAGGCAGTGATGAATAGAATCATCTGCCTGTGGAAACAGACGGAATATTTCCGCCAGATAGGTGACAAGCTTGGATAAGGATATTGTGAAAGGAATGAAGACGGACAAATCAGATATTTTGAAATGGCTAAGAAACAGTGAGGATTACGTGTCAGGACAGCAACTGTGCAATCGTTTCGGGGTTTCCCGGACGGCGGTCTGGAAGGTGATCAATCAGTTGAAGGAAGAGGGTTATCAGATTGAGTCTGTACCACGCAAAGGGTATCGGTTGGTGGAGAGTCCGGCGGATGTTTTTTCCGCCAGCGAGATAGCCAGCAGACTGCAGACGACTTGGGCCGGCCGGAACCTGCATTTCTTTGCTTCCACGGGATCCACCAATCCGGATGCCAAACATTTTGCAGAAGAAGGAGAGCCCCACGGGACCATCGTGGTGGCGGACAGACAGACCGCGGGCCGGGGACGAAGGGGCAGATCTTGGGTTTCTCCTGCCGGGACATCGATTTATTTTACCATCGTGGTCAGACCGAAATTTACGCCGGATAAGGCATCCATGATCACCCTGGTGACGGCTCTCAGCGTAGCCCAGGCCATTGAGGAAGTTACAGGACTGCCGGCGCAGATCAAATGGCCCAACGATATTGTGGTGCATAAAAAGAAAGTCTGCGGTATTCTCACGGAGATGAGTATGACGCCGGAGATGGACGAGATTCAGTTTGTGGTGGCGGGCGTGGGCGTGAATACAAATCATGACAGCTTGGAAGATTTTCCGGAGGAAATCCGGGAAACGGCTACGTCCCTAAAGATAGAATCCGGCAAAGTGGTTGACCGTGTCGGGCTTTTGGAACGCATTCTTGCCCGCTTTGAAGAAAATTATGACACTTTTGTCAGGATAGAGGATTTATCCAGTCTTCGGGAAGCCTATCAGGCGCATCTGATCAATATGGATGCCCAGGTATTGGTTTTGGATCCGGCAGGAGAATATACCGGAATTTCCCGGGGGATCAGCGAGACCGGGGAACTGATCGTGGAACGGGACAATGGAGAACGGGTGTTGGTGTATGCCGGGGAAGTGTCGGTGAGAGGGCTGTACGGATATGTGTGAGAAGAAACTGCCCAGCAGCATATGCCATACAGGCAAATATGCGGAATAAAAGTATTTTACGCATTGATTTTATGAATAATAGAGTGGGAAAAGCGATGGAGGATACAAGGATTGTGCTCTGCGGCGCCAATGCCTATGAGCAGAAATATTATTTTAACGAGAAGTTCAAGGGGATTCCACAGTCCATTCAGGATGAACTGCACGTGATCTGTGTGCTGTTCACGGAGGAAGTGGGCGGCATCTTTACCATTGTCTTTGAGGAGGACGGCAGTATTTCTTTAGAGACGGATGCTGAGGAGAATGATCTGCTCTATGATGAGATCAGCAGCGGCTTATTGGTGGGTGAAATCCGCCGGAACAGGCAGGAAATGTTTGCATCCCTGCAGTTGTATTATCGGGTATTTATTTTGCACGAGCCGCTGGAAGATGAGGTTTAAGGATATACTATGGTAAATTTATTGCAGCCGCTTACGATCGGCGGTGTTACGCTTGTGAACAATATCATACTGGCGCCTATGGCAGGGGTGACTGACCTGCCATTTCGTTTGCTGTGCAGCGAGCAGGGAGCGGGGCTTACCTGTATGGAGATGGTGAGCGCCAAGGCCATTTGGTACGGCAATAAAAATACCGAAAGCTTACTGGAAATCCATCCCGATGAGGGAATGACATCCCTGCAGCTGTTCGGTTCGGATCCGAAGATTGTCAGCGAGATGGCCAAACGGATCGAGGAGCGGCCTTTCCAGGTGCTGGATATCAACATGGGCTGTCCCGTGCCGAAGGTAGTGAATAATGGGGAAGGATCGGCCCTGATGCGGGAGCCAAAGCTGGCCGGGGAAATTATCGCCGCCACGGTCAAGGCCATTGGCAAACCGGTTACTGTAAAGATTCGCAAAGGATTTGATGCAGCCCATGTCAATGCCGTGGAGATGGCCAGGATTGCAGAAGACGCAGGGGCCGCTGCGGTGGCGGTGCATGGCAGGACCAGGGAGCAGTATTATGCCGGGGAGGCGGACTGGGAGATCATACGGCAGGTTGTGGAGGCGGTATCCATTCCTGTGATTGGTAATGGGGATGTGACGGATGGTGCGAGCGCCCGCAGGATGCTAGAACAGACCGGCTGTGCGGCAGTGATGATCGGACGGGCGGCCAGAGGCAATCCTTGGCTGTTTCGACAGATGGCCGCTTACCTGCAGGATGGTACAATCGTTCCAGAGCCGGACAGAGAAGAGCGCAAGGCCATGATACTGCGCCATGCGAAACTGCAGCTGGATACAAAGGGAGAATATACCGGCGTCCGGGAGATGCGAAAGCATGTGTCATGGTATACGGCAGGTATGCCCAATTCTGCAAAACTCAGACAGAGCGTAAATCTCGCAGAGAGTTTTGCCCAGATTAAGGAATTGGTGGAATCCATGTGAGTCTTACCGCATATACTATCTCAGAAATGGACGGGGCAGTCTGTACGGGAAGCGGGCGGACATCCTGCGTTCAGGAATTAAGACAGGCCGGGAGCGGTGGATATGGAAGCGGAGACGATCGTATATTACCATCCAATGATACAGCAGCCGCGCCAGTACTGTGCCGCGAAAAGGCACTGGTGGCAGGATGCCATATTGCAGGAAAGAATCTTGCCGCCACAGCCGCTGCCAGCAGCAGGCGGGAAAAATCCGTTTACCCTTGTGGACTGTCCGGTGCCGCCTTTTGTCCATAAAAGAAAGGCTTGGAAACCGGCGGAGTTATCGGAGGCCATGGAGAGCGTACTCCATCGCGTGACAGGAATGGCCGATGCATATCTACATCCACAGATTATGACAATACTGTCAGAAATGTATAAGGAGCGTTGGGAGACCTGCCGGGAGACTACGGAGATGCTGCTGGGAAATATTTTGTCGGCTTACGGCGCCTGGTGTCTGCGGGAACAGGGCCAGGCGACGGTACTGCTTGGCGCGCCGGAGGATACGGAATGGCAGATGAGCATGACATGGCGGCTTTTGGAGCCATATCTTGACCGGGTAAACAAGCTTATCTTCTATTATATAGAGAGGGAAGAGACGGACGTCTGGGAAGAATTATCTGTGCATCTGGAACAATATTATTACGAGTACGGTCTTGTGCCGCAGCTGCTATCGTATCAGAAGAAAGAGGAAAAGGGGCGGGGCGGTGCAAGAAAGTCTGCGGGCATTATTCTGGATTATGGCGGCAGTATCGGATGTATCCGGACCATGCCAGACAAACCATGCGTCTATATAGATATGACATCCTGTCCGGATAAAGAGCGGGCATATGCCAGAAAAGTCGGACAGATTCTTTACGTTTCACCGCTTAACTATCTTGACACTATGGTAAAAAATAGTTATGATAGATTAGTTCATTGAGACGAAAACAGTATACAGTCCCTTATTCGTGCGGTTTAGCGGTCAGACCTGCGGCCGTCGGGATAAGAGAATAATAGGAATAAATAGAGAAAGAGGGAGATTTACCATGCAGGAGAAAAAGAATATCTTAACGTATGAAGGATTGCAGAAATACGAAGAGGAACTGCACAACTTGAAAGTAGTCAAACGTCAGGAAGTGGCGCAGAAGATCAAGGAGGCCAGAGAACAAGGCGATTTGTCTGAAAACGCCGAGTACGATGCAGCCAAAGATGAACAGCGCGACATTGAGGCTAGGATTGAAGAACTGGAAAAGATTTTAAAGAACGCAGAAGTCGTGGTGGAGGACGAGGTGGATCTTGACAAGATCAACATCGGCTGCCAGGTAAAAATATTGGATATCGAGTTTAAGGAAGAATTAGAGTATAAGATTGTAGGAAGTACCGAAGCCAACAGTTTAAAGGGTAAGATTTCCAATGAATCTCCCGTGGGTAAGGCATTGATCGGTTCTAAAGTGGGCGACACTGTGGAAGTGGAGACACAGGCGGGAACCATTCAGTATAAGGTATTGGAGATTCAGAGATCTAACTAAATATATGATTTGTCGGGAATTACAGATGGAGGATGAACAGCAGTATGGCTAAGACACAGAATCAGCAAAATGCACAGCAGGAGCAGGATATTAACCAGTTATTAAAGGTCAGGAGAGAGAAACTTGCGGCTTTGCAGGAAGCAGGTAAAGATCCTTTTCAGATTACCAAATACGATGTGACACATCACAGCCAGGAGATCAAAGATAAATTTGAGACATTAGAAGGAAATAAGACATCTATTGCAGGGCGTGTGATGAGCAAGCGTATCATGGGTAAGGCGTCCTTTTGTAACGTACAGGATTTACAGGGTGATATCCAGTGTTATGTGGCGAGAGACAGCATCGGAGAAGAGTCGTACGCTGATTTCAAAAAATATGACGTGGGCGATATTGTAGGTATCGAGGGTGAGGTGTTTAAGACCAAGACCGGCGAGATATCCGTTCATGCATCGAAAGTGACACTATTGTCAAAAAGTTTACAGATCCTGCCGGAGAAATATCATGGTCTGGTGAATACCGATATTCGTTACCGCCAGAGATACACGGATCTGATCATGAATGAAGAAGTTAAGAAGACCTTCGTCATGCGGTCCAAGATCATCAGTTCCATCAGACGCTATCTGGATGCTCAGGGATTCTTGGAGGTGGAGACGCCGATGCTGGTGTCCAATGCAGGCGGCGCGGCTGCCAGACCTTTTGAGACGCATTACAATGCGCTGGACGAGGATGTCAAACTGCGTATTTCCCTGGAATTATATCTGAAAAGGCTGATCGTGGGCGGCATGGAGCGTGTCTATGAGATTGGCCGTGTCTTTCGGAATGAAGGCTTGGATACTAGACATAACCCGGAGTTTACCTTGATGGAACTGTATCAGGCATATACAGATTATAACGGTATGATGGATCTGACGGAAAACATGTTCCGCCATGTGGCGAAAGAAGTATGTGGCACCACAACCATCCCTTACGGGGACGTGGAGATCGACTTGGGCAGCCCCTTTGAGCGGATTACCATGGTGGAGGCCGTTAAGAAATATGCGGGCGTTGATTTCGATGCAGTGCCAGATACCGCGGCAGCGAAGAAGCTGGCGGATGAAAAGGGCGTCCACTACGAGGACAGACATACAAAGGGCGATATCATCAATCTTTTCTTCGAAGAGTTTGTGGAAGAACATTTGGTGCAGCCCACCTTCGTGATGGATCATCCGGTAGAGATTTCCCCTCTTACCAAGAGAAAACCGGACAAGCCGGAATATGTGGAGCGGTTTGAACTTTTTATCACTGCCAGGGAAATGTGCAATGCTTATTCCGAATTGAACGATCCCATTGACCAGAGAGAACGTTTTAAGGCCCAGGAGGCCGCGCTTGCAGCCGGTGATGAGGAGGCCAACACCACGGATGAGGATTTCATGAATGCCTTGGAAATCGGTATGCCGCCCACCGGTGGTATCGGTTACGGGATTGACCGACTGGTGATGCTCCTTACCAATTCGCCTGCGATTCGCGATGTTTTATTGTTCCCGACAATGAAAACGCTTGGCAAAGAAAACCAGTAAAATCAAGGGTTTGCGGTACTTGAACTTGTAAACTACAACAAATTTAC
>CAMNSD010000013.1 GCA_946554445.1 uncultured Lachnospiraceae bacterium
CAATCTGAAACAGATTTGCCGCGTAGAGAGAGAGTTAGAGATAGAGAGAGATAAAAAGATAGAGAAAAAGGGAGAGAACGGAATCCCCGTCGCTTATGGGAGATTTAATAATGTTTTTCTTTCTGATGCGGAGATAAACGGTCTGAAATTGGAACTGCCCGATAAGTGGGAATATTACATTGACCGCCTGTCTTTACATATCGCTTCAAGTGGGAAACAGTATCATAACTATGCCGCCACGATTTACAAATGGGCGCAGGAGGACATTAGAAAGGCAGCACCAAAGAAAGGGATGCCTGATTATTCATACAGTGAGGAGGACAGCTTATGAACGGTTTGATCGACACGATTTTACAGATGATGGACACCACGCAGGAGCCGGAGGATTACAGAGGGGAGGACGGTTTACTGTACTGTGGGAAATGCCATAAACCGAAAGAAGCCTATTTCCCCAAAGGCATGGCTTTGTTCGGGCGTGACCGCCACCCGTCGGAGTGTGACTGCCGCAGGGCAGAACGTGAAAGGCAGGAGAAAAAGGATGCGGATGAAAAACACAATGCCGAAGTGGAACGCCTGAAACGGGAAGGATTTTCCAACCCTGCCATGCGGCACTGGACTTTTGAAAATGACAACGGGAAATGCCCGCAGATGGAAAAAGCATACTCTTATGTGGAACTGTGGGAGCAGATGAAAGCGGAGAACCACGGGCTTGTCCTGTGGGGGAATGTCGGATTGGGGAAAAGCTATTTTGCAGGCTGTATCGCCAACGCCCTCATGGAGAAGGAAATACCCGTCTGCATGACGAACTTTGCAACAATACTGAACAATCTTTTCTACGGTTCGGAAAACAGAAATGAGTACATTGTAAGGCTCTGCTCCTTTCCCCTGCTCATCCTTGATGATTTCGGCATGGAGAGGGGTACGGAATACGGGCTGGAACAGGTATACAACGTGATTGACAGCAGGTATATCAGCAAAAAGCCGCTGATTGCAACGACAAACCTCACGCCGGAGAAGCTAAAGAACCCGGAGGACGTTCCCCATGCACGCATTTATGGCAGGCTGCTTGAGATGTGTACGCCTGTCCGCTTTACGGGAGATGATTTCCGCAAAATAGCGGCACAGCAGAAAATGGAACGGTTAAAGAAACTCATGGAAGGAGGCGAAAGTCAGTGAAGGAAGTTCCTATTTGGGAAAAGAGCAATTTAAGTCTGGAAGAAGCGGCTGCTTATTCCGGAATTGGTATCAATAAACTACGTGAGATTACCAATGAGAAAAGCTGCCGATTCGTTTTGTGGGTTGGCAATAAGCGGTTGATCAAACGCCGGCTATTCGATCAGTATATTGAGCAGGAATATTCTATCTGACAATGGAGATTATCTCATTCTTTGCAGTTTTTATGAATCTTATGGTGTAAAATCAGCTTTGATATGGTACAATGAATGAGTCATATCAAGGCTCTTTCCACTACGGAAAGGAGTTTGAAAATGTCTGAGAAACGAAAAGACAATAAAGGACGAGTCTTAAAGACAGGAGAGAGCCAGAGAAAAGACCTGATTTATCAGTACCGCTATACGGATGTCCACGGAAAAAGGCAGACTATTTATTCTTCTGATTTGAAAGAACTGCGGGAAAAGGAAAAGGCAATCCAGAAGCAGCTTGATGATGGGATTGATTATGCCGCCGGAGAAGTTACCGTTATTGCCCTCTTGGAACGCTATATCAGTTTGAAACAGGGTGTACGCTACAATACCAAAGTCGGATACAATTTTGTGCTGAATCTGATTAAAAAAGAAGATTTCGGCTACCGAAAGATAAGGGATATTAAGGTGTCGGATGCCCAGCAGTGGATTATGAAGCTGCATAATGACGGTAAAGGATACAGCACGATTACAAGTGTCAGGGGTGTTATAAAGCCAGCTTTTCAAATGGCATATAATGAGGACATTATCCGCAGGAATCCATTTGATTTTAAGCTGGTAGACGTTGTTCCAAACGATTCGCAGAAACGTATCGCCATGACAGAGGAACAACAGGAACTTTGGCTGGGCTTTATTCATGAGGATAAAACTTACGCAAAGTATTATGATGAATTTGTTGTTCTGTTAGGAACGGGAATGCGTGTCAGTGAGTTTTGCGGCTTGACAAAAAGTGATTTGGACTTTGAAAGCCGGAAAATCCGTGTGGATCATCAGCTTGTCAGGGAACGGGGCGGAAAATATTATGTTGAGAAAACAAAGACCGAGTGTGGATGCCGTTTTATTCCCATGACAGAAGAAGTCTATCGAAGCCTGAAAAATATCCTTGTCAATCGTAAGAAGTTGAAAACAGAAATGATTGTTGATGGATACAGTAGCTTTCTTCTGCTGGACAAAGATGATAAGCCGAAAGTAGCACTGCATATCGAAAACGAAATGCGGTGGGCAATGAAGAAATACAAGAAGTTATATCCGGATAAACCGCTGCCGCACATCACGCCTCATGTATTCCGTCATACGTTCTGTACCAACATGGCAAATGCGGGAATGGACATTAAGACCTTACAGTATGTAATGGGACACTCTGATGTCGGGGTTACACTAAATGTTTATACCCATGCCAGCTATGACCGTGCGGCGGAGCAGATGGCGAAAATTTTAGACTTCAAAGCTGATACGCAAGGGAAACAGAGAAAATCAGGTTAAGAAATGCAATAGTTTACTACACCAATTACTACACCATTTGCCCATAAATTTGCGTAGATTTATAACGAATTACGCAGATTAAGGGTAAAAAGCGAAAAATGAAAAAAGCGCCGGAAAGCTTGAAAAATCAAGGTTTGAAGGCTTATGAAGGGATATAAAAGATATGATAAAAATATTATTCATCTGCCACGGCAACATCTGCCGTAGCACAATGGCTCAAAGCGTTCTCGCCCACATGGCAGCTCAACAGGGCCTTTCAGAGTACTTCCACATTGATTCTGCCGCCACCAGCAGGGAGGAAATTGGCAACCCGCCGCACTATGGCACTGTCAGCAAATTACGTCAGGAAGGGATCCCCCTGATTCCCCACAGAGCGCGCCAGATGACGAGACAGGATTATAAGGAGTTCGATTATCTGATCGGTATGGATGATGCAAATATTCGGAATATGGAGCGAATCGCAGGCGGGGATCCGGAACATAAGATCTATCGCCTTTTAGAGTTCGCAGGGAGCGGCAGGGCAATCGCAGATCCTTGGTATACAGGCAATTTTGATGTCACTTATGACGATGTGATAGAGGGGTGTGAGGCTTTTTTAGAATTTTTAAAAGAAAATAATATGATGTAAAATATGTCATGATGAGGTATAATATTAAAAAGATAGTTTTAATATATGTTTTTAATTTATATTATGATGAATAGGGTGTGGTGAACGGGTGGAGACATTTTATTTAATTGACTTTGAGAATGTACATAATGATGGAATCGCAAATATAGAAAGCTTGACCAAAAGTGACCATGTCCATATCTTTTCCACCCAGAATGCGTTAAATATACGGCGGGATATCTTTTGGTTAAACGGGGATATCAAGTCTCATTTAGTGCCGGTGCGCAAGCAGTCTTTGGATATGCATTTGGTCTCTTATCTAGGGCATTTGCTTGGGATTCATGGAAAAGAATGCGCTTATGTCATTGTGAGTAAGGATAAAGACTACGATAATATTGTTAACTTTTGGAAGGAAGAAGGGTATGCCAATATAGTTCGAAAGCCTGCAATACCAGGCAAAGCCGCGGCGCAGCAGAAAAGTGCGCAGAAACCCACAACACAAGCGGAGGCTGCACAGAATGTCAATGGTAAGATTAGCGCAGGTATGGCGTATAATTTTTCAGGAGCTGAGAGAAGTGAGTTAAATATTTTTATGCAGCACGGACTTGGGGCTATGGGGTATTCAGGAAAGGATGCCAATAAAATATGCAAGTATGTAGTGGCTCATTGTAATGATGCGTTTGTGTTGAGAGAGATTCACAATGATTTGCGGTCAGAATTTAACAACTATGTTGAGGTATACGAGGATGTGAAAACAATTCTTGAGAAATTTGTTGCTTCCAAGGGAAAGAATGCAAAGAAGGAGGCGCAAGTCCGTTCTTTCTTTGGACAGCATTTTAAGAAAAAGATATATGTTGACCGTAAGGAAGAGATCATAGAGATAATCGTCAATGCGCAAACGAGGCAGCAGGTTAATAATGGTTTGTTAAAGCTTTATTCTGATGGCGCGATAGTAAAACATATCTATCAAACGGTGCAGCCTTTGCTCAAAGAACTGCCAGGGAAATAGGAGCCTGACTAACTGTTAGACTTCCCATTTTTCTTTCTGCCATAGTCGATGGCCAAGCAGACAGCGGCCAGCACCAGCAGGATAAAAATTGTCAACATGTCCCACACATCCAGAATTGGTTCCCCTATCATTTTTGACAATATAAGATTGATGATAAACACGAGCGGAATAGCGGCGAGCAGGGATATCCCCAGGGCAGTTGTTTTTCTTGTCTTCCCAATACGATTGCAAATAGCAGATACCAGCCATAAGAACACAATCGCAGGTATTGCCATTGCCGTGCCAATGGAAAATACTTCATGGACTTTTAGCAAAAAACTCAGCAGATATAGGTAGGGAATGACAAACATAGTTAAGACGGCAAGGCTGGAAATAATTCCCTTTCTTCCCCATATAATACTTGGAAAGGACAGCGCCCATGCAAAGGCAATGGAACTGATCGGAATGAGAGACCAGGTCAGGTTACCGGAGATAGCAATATCGCAGGTAAGGCATACCACAACGCCAAGAAAGAGCGTTACGGTAAAAAGGATAGCGATCATACGGTTTTTGGAGGTGTTGTTTTCATCTGTTTTTTTCAGGGTAATCAGGTTTTCTTCTGCTTTTTTTTCATAATTTTCGGCATGTTCTGTTTCAAACTTTTCCCCACTCAATAATTCATTTACGGTAATACCGAGGATACCGCACAGTTCTAACATAATGGAGGAATCGGGCATACTTTTGCCGGTTTCCCATTTGGAAACAGCTCTGTCTGTGATATTCAATTTTTCCGCCAGCTGTGCCTGTGTCAGTTTTTGTTCTTTACGGCATTTGGCGATAAAGGTTCCGATTTCTGTCTGGTTCATTATGATTGCCTCCCTGAGATAAATTTTATAGAACAATATTATAGGACAGACTGTATTTTGAACACGAACTGTTGGTTGAGTTTATGGTAGATTTCTTTTTTATCATACGACAAAAGCGTATTTGAATCAATTAGGAGATATGAAGCGGAAGCAAATGGCATAAGTTGTAAAGAAGAGGCGGTTGCCATGGATAGTGGGCATGAAGAAAATGCGCGAAGAGCAGACAGAAAGAAATGCAAAAAAGCTTCTTATGATGGTGATAGTTGTCATCGGGCTTCTGGCGTTTGGAAGCAGGGCAGATGACATGCTGGGCAGTTCTTGTCAATCTGTTCCTAACGCCTCCTTACGCGGTACAGTCGCGATGGCCGGTTCCACATCCATGGAATCCCTTGCCAACGGGTTGGCGGAAGGGTTTATGAATCGGTATCCGCAAGTGATGGTGACGGCAGAGTTTACAGGCTCTTCTGCAGGAATTGAGGCGGTGCTTTCGGGTAGTGTGGATATCGGTAATTCTTCCAGGCAGCTTCGTCCGGCGGAGAAGGCGGCGGGGGCGGTGGAGTATGTTGTGGCGTTGGACGGGATTGTGATGATTACGGATGTGGGAAATCCAGTCGGAGACTTGACGAAAGAGCAGTTATCGGCAATTTATCAGGGGAAGATCAGGAATTGGTGCGAAGTGGGCGGCCGGGATATGGCAATTGTGGTGATGGGACGGGAAGCAGGAAGTGGGACGAGAGAGGCTTTTGAGGAATATTTGGAGATGGAAGACCAGTGCGACTATGCCAATGAACTGAACTCTACGGGGGCGGTTATGGCCAGGGTATCGTCCACGCCGGGGGCCATCGGTTATGTGTCCTGGGATGTCCTGGATAATACGGTGGAAGTTTTGGCAATAGATGGCGTCAGGCCCACGAAGGAGGCAATCCGAACCGGCAGATACGGGCTGAGCAGGCCATACGTGATGGTGACAAGAGGCGGGATGGAAGAACAGAGTGAGGCAGTGCGGGAGTTTTTCAGATATTTAGAGTCTGGGGAGGGAGAAATGCTGTTGGAGAATATAGGAGTCATTTTAATCGCGCCGGGGGAGGATAAGGGGAATTATCATGGTTAGGCATACAATCGAGAAAGCTGCAGAAATCATATTTTCTCTCTGTGCCTTCATGGCGGTGGCGGCAGTATTCTCCATCACGCTTTACATGATTGCCAACGGTCTGCCAGCTATCTTTCAGGCAGGATGGAAAGAAATATTGTTCTCTTCAGTCTGGCAGCCCACAGCCCAGGAACCGTCTTTTGGAATCCTTTATGTAATTTTGACTTCTATTGTGGGCACTTTTCTGGCGGTGTTACTGGGTGTTCCCGTGGGGCTTTTGACGGCGGTATTTCTGGCAGAGACGGCGCCTGATAGTCTGGCGGCGGTGATACGTCCGGCGGTTGAACTTTTAGCGGGAATTCCGTCAGTAATCTATGGCGTTCTGGGAATGTTGATTCTAAATCCGTTTCTGTATCGTCTGGAGCAAAAACTCTTTGCAGGTTCTCAGACGCATCAGTTTACGGGCGGCGCCAATCTGCTCTCAGCAGTAATTGTCCTGGCGGTGATGATACTGCCAACTGTGATCAGTATCAGCGAGACGGCGTTGCGGGCAGTGCCGCCGGAACTGAAAGCATGTTCTTTGGCGCTGGGTGCTTCTCCGGTAACGACTGTTTTTCGGGTTACGATTCCAGCGGCCAGGTCGGGGATTTTGGCGGCGGTGGTATTGGGGGTGGGCAGGGCTGTGGGCGAGGCCATGGCGATCAGTCTGGTGTCAGGTAATTCGGTGAACCTGCCGCTTCCTTTTCAATCGGTGCGGTTTCTCACCACGGCGATTGTCAGCGAGATGGGGTATGCGGGCGGTCTGCACAGGCAGGTCCTGTTTACGATTGGGCTGATACTCTTTGTTTTTATTATGATGATCAATGGGATTTTGAGCAGTATTTTAAAGGGGGAAAGGCTGGAATGATGAGAAAGCTGAAGGACGATGTGCTTCTGTGTTTGATCTATCTGGCGGCTTTTCTAGCGGAATTTCTTTTGATCGGGATTCTGGCCTATGTGTTTGTCAGAGGATTTCCCCATATAAGCTGGCACTTTTTAACTACCGTGACCAGTATTCTGGAGGGGACTGTAGGGATTGCCGGCAATATTGTAAACACGATATATATGGTGGTATTGACGCTGGCGATTGCGGTGCCTGTTGGAATCGGTTCGGCCATTTATCTGAATGAGTATGCCAGACCAGGGAAAGTTGTACGGTTGATCGAATTTACCACACAGACATTGTCTGGGATACCCTCTATTATTTTTGGACTTTTTGGAATGGTGTTTTTCGGCGTCACACTGGGATTGGGATATTCGATTCTGACAGGGGCGCTTACGCTTTCCCTGATGGTGCTGCCGTTAATCACAAGGAACACACAGGAAGCGTTAAAGGCGGTTCCGGAAAGCTACAGAAACGGCGCCGTTGGGATGGGGGCTGGAAAGTGGTATATGATCCGGACGATTCTTTTGCCTTCTGCAATGCCGGGAATTGTGACAGGGATCATCTTGGCAGTGGGACGTATCCTGGGAGAGTCGGCAGCCCTGCTCTTTACGGCAGGGAGTGGGTATTTTCTGCCTAGGTCTTTCGGCGGATGGTTTCATAAGCTTGTGGAATCCGGCGGCACACTTACGATACAGTTGTATCTGAGTATGGAAAAGGCGCAGTATGACACGGCATTTGGCATTGCGGTAGTGCTTCTTGGCATGGTATTGTGTTTGAATTTGGTTACCAGAGTTATGGTAAGTAGATTTGAGATGCCTAAATATACAGACGCAGGCGGCAGGTAATCAGAAGACGGATTAAAAGGATAGAATGGTATGTCACAGAACAAGATAAGCACAGATAAGTTAAATTTATACTATGGTGACAATCATATTTTAAAGGATATTACCATTGGGATACGTGCAAAAGCAGTGACGGCGTTGATTGGTCCTTCCGGCTGTGGTAAATCTACTTTTTTAAAATCCTTAAACCGCATGAATGACTTGATAGACGGCGTTAGGATAGAAGGCACAGTATATCTGGACGGGAAAGACATTTACGGGCCGCAGGTGGATGTGACAAGACTAAGGAAACGGGTGGGCATGGTGTTCCAGCAGCCCAATCCTTTTCCGATGAGTATCTATGACAATATTGCATATGGCCCCAAAGTGCATGGCGTCAAAAGCAAAGAGAGGCTGGATGAGATTGTGGAGCAAAGTCTGCGGCAGGCGGCTGTCTGGGAGGAAGTGGAGAACCAGCTGCGTAAGCCGGCACTGGGACTCTCCGGCGGGCAGAAACAGAGACTCTGTATTGCCCGCGCCCTGGCGGTGGAGCCGGAGGTGCTGCTGATGGATGAACCAACCTCTGCACTGGATCCGGCCTCCACTTTAAAGGTAGAAGAGTTGATAAATCGGTTAAAAAGAAAATACACCATCATTATTGTCACGCATAATATGCAGCAGGCGGTCAGGGTATCGGATGACACGGCCTTTTTTCTGCTGGGAGAGATGGTGGAATGCGGCACTACAGACCGTCTGTTTGCGCGTCCTACAGATAGGAGGACAAAGGAATATATCACTGGTAAATTCGGGTAGTAAATTTATGGTGCAGTAAAATATATGCGTTTTTTGTCATAGCAGGGAAGCAGCGTTCTGGCTGGCAGTATCGTATCAGGTTAAATCCGCTATTAAGAAACTTTTTGTCTTTAGGGCACAGTAGTGTCTGCCTTTTACGGCGGTGAATTTGAGAACGCAGTAATCGGGATCGGTGACGCCCTGTTGGTAATACATCACGTCCTGGGGGTGCCAAAGTTCTTCCTTAATCTGGGGATCCTGTAATACTTCTACGGTGCCGGTCAGCATGACGGCCTCATATTTAAAACGGCCCTTGTTATAAAAGTAAATGCTGGCTTTGGGGTTTTTCAGAAACTGCCTGGCGCGCAGGGAAGAAGTGTTGGTGGAGTAATAGAAGCTGTCACCCTCAATTTTGCCGGGCATGAACATGGCTTTCATGTTGGGGTATCCGTCTTCATCTATTGAGGCAATAAAAGATACTCTCTGTTTTTGGATAAAGTTAAAAAGCTGTTCTCTGGTTTTCATGGTTAATCCTCCTTTGTCTTTTTATAAGTTTGTTCTTCTTTGATCAAAGTTTCCAGAATCCTCACCAGAAACTGTTCAAATGCTGCCTGCTCTTCCGAAGAAAATCCCTGATAGAAGAGGGTGTTCATCTGTTGTGAGACGGTTTTATATTTGGTCTGCAGGGATTTGGCGTAGTCGGTGAGAGAGACGATGGCCTGGCGGCGGTTCCTGGGATTGGTCTGTCTTGTCAGGATGCCTTTGTTGACCATGCCATCTACCACAATAGAGACGGTATTTTTGGCAAGAGAAGTCTGGGCGCTGATTTCATTGATGGTCAATTGATCACTTTTCCACAGGACAAAGAGAATCCGTCCCTGTCCGCCGCTTATTTCAATGCCGTTTTCAGCGAGCAAACGCTCAAAAATCCGGTCCTGCAGTTGTTTGATCTGGGAAATGTAGAATCCGCCCTTTGTTTCCATACTTATATCCATTCCTTTCGCTTCGTTCAAGGCACAAAACGTAATGAAAATGATTTCGCATTTCAATTTCGCATTTCATTAGCAATCATATTTTGTTCATGTTAGAATAGTTCTATATAGAACTATAATAAATATATCATATGCAAATCTATATGACAAGTCCTAATTTTACATAAATTTTACATCCATTTTACAAAACTCTGATATCGAGGGGGATAAATCCATGATAATTTCAAATCATAATATTATGGCGCAGTAAAGGGAGGTTACCATGGATTTTTTCAGTATACTTACGATGTTGGGCGGGCTTGCTCTTTTTTTATATGGTATGCATGTGTTGGGAGAGGGACTTGCCAAAGCCAGCGGCGGCAGGATGGAGCAGATTTTGGAACGGCTGACTTCCGGAAGGCTCCGAGCCGTATTTCTGGGGGCTGTGGTAACGGCGGTAATCCAGTCATCTTCTGCCACCACGGTGATGGTGGTGGGTTTTGTCAATTCGGGTATCATGAAGCTGTCCAGTGCAATCGGCATCATTATGGGCGCCAATATCGGTACTACGGTGACGTCCTGGCTTTTGAGTCTGAGCGGTATTGAGAATGGGAACTTCTGGGTAAAGATGTTGAAACCATCCTCTTTTTCACCGATCCTTGCTATCATAGGCGTGATGATTTTGTTATTTTCTAAGAAGGACAACAGAAGAAACATTGCTACAGTCTTTGTGGGTTTTGCGGTATTGATGTTTGGGATGGACACCATGTCCGGGGCTGTAAAACCGCTTGCTGATGTACCGGAGTTCGCCAACTTTTTGCTGGTATTTCGCAATCCATTCTTTGGAATCTTGGCAGGCGCGGTTCTAACTGCAATCTTACAGTCTTCCTCAGCATCTGTGGGTATTTTGCAGGCATTATGTGCTACCGGGGCAGTTTCTTACGGGACGGCTTTCCCCATTATCTTAGGACAGAATATCGGCACTTGTGTGACAGCGTTGTTATCTTCTGTGGGAACCTCTAAGAATGCCAGACGGGCGGCCATTGTGCATCTGTATTTTAATCTGATCGGTACAGCGGCTTTTATGGCAGTGTTTTATGGACTGCATGGAGTAATCGATTTCCCGTTCCTAGATACGGCAGCGGCACCATATGGGATAGCCATTGCGCACAGCGCCTTTAATATTTTTGCAACCTGTCTGCTTTTGCCGTTCTCAGAGCTGTTGGAGAAGCTGGCTTATCTGACAATCAAGGAGGATGTTGCGGAACATACGGCAGTGCGGTATGTGGAAGAGGACATTCGGACATTGGATGTGCGTTTCATGAATAATCCTGCTGTGGCCATGGAGCAATGCAGGAAGGTGACGACTCATATGGTGGATGCGGCGGCAGATGCCTGCAGGCGGGCGGCCGGGCTTTTATACAGTTACACAGAGGAAGAGGTGTGCCGTGTCAGGCGGATGGAAGAGGATGTGGACCGTTATGAGGATGTATTGGGCACCTATCTGCTCAAGTTGAGCGGACGAGAATTGTCGGAGCGGGACAGCCGCACACTGACCTTGTATCTGCATAGCATCGGGGATTTTGAGAGAATTTCTGATCATGCGGTGAGTATTGCGGCCGCCTATCAGGAAATGGCGGATAAGAAGATGGCTTTTTCCCATAAGGCTCAGGAGGAACTGTCTGTCTTTACGGGAGCCATAGAGAGGATTCTTGCTTTATCCATAGAAAGTTTTGTCAGGGAGAAAGGAGAGTATGTCTATGAGGTGGAGGCGTTGCAGTCCTTGGTGGACAGGCTGGCTTCAGAGGTCCGGAAACGCCATATCAAACGGCTGAGAAAGGGCAAATGTACGATAGAATTGGGGTTTCTGCTCTCCGATATTGTGACGGCCTATGAGCGGATCGCGGCTCACTGTGGTCATATCGCGGTGCGTATGGTACAGGTGCAGGAGGATTCCCTGGAAATGCATGGATACAGTGAGGAATTGGAAGAGAGGGACCGGGAACGGATCCATCTGTTGTATGAAGGGCTGCTGCAAGAGTTTTCCCTGCCTTAATGCTTGTTTTTTGTGGGATAGAGAGCTATGATATAGAAAGGTGTTCCAAAGAAAAAGAATGATGATGGAAGGCCGAAAAGCAAAATCTGTATAGTAGCGCAGGAAGCAGCGCAGAAATGAGGCAAAGATGAAGATAGCAGTTACTTATGAAGATGGAAATGTATTTCCGCATTTTGGACGGACACAGCAGTTTAAGGTTTATGAGATCGCAGGTGGAAAAGTTGCACAGGCGCAGGTGATGGACACGAACGGAAAGGGACATGGCGCCTTGGCAGGGTTACTTTCTGGATGGGACGTTGATACATTGATTTGCGGCGGGATTGGCGCAGGCGCGCAGTCTGCTCTGATGGAAGCGGGCATTCAGTTTTATGGCGGTGTAGCCGGGAACGCCGACGAGGCAGTGGAAGCCCTGCTTGCGGGAACACTTTCTTATAGTCCGGAGGTACATTGCGACCATACGGGACATGACCATCATGGAGAAGGTCACCAGTGCGGGGATGACAGGCACGGATGCCCCGGAAGTGAAAGATTCTGACAGCCGATATGGATAGGCGGCGTGGGAATAAACAATGAGAGATGCAAACCGATGGGACCGGGTTACAATGCGTATGATTTATATTGTGGAAGATGACAAGAATATCAGTGAGATTGAGAGTTTTTCCCTGAAAAACAGCGGTTATGAGACCGCAGTGTTTGAGACGGCCGTAGATTTTTATGAGGCGCTTGCAGAGCAGATTCCTAGTCTGGTTATATTAGATGTGATGCTGCCGGATGAGGATGGGCTTTATATTGTGGAAAAACTGCGTAAAGATTTGCGGACACAGAAGATACCGATCATCATGGTAACTGCCAAGGGTACGGAGATGGATAAGGTTAAAGGTTTGGATTTGGGGGCCGATGATTATCTCACGAAACCTTTTGGCGTGATGGAATTGATTTCCCGGGTGAAAGCCTTGCTTCGAAGGAGTGGGGAAGGCAGGGAAGACAGACAGTTGCGGAGTGGAGATGTGCTTTTGGATGATGAGCGGCATGCGGTGTATGTGGGCAGTGCGCAGTGTGAACTTACCCGCAAAGAATATGAACTTTTGAAGATGCTCATGCTGCGGGCCGGAATCGTGACTGGAAGGACAGAAATCTTAGACCAGGTGTGGGGCATGGATTTTCAGGGAGAGTCCAGAACCTTGGATATGCACATCAAGACACTTAGGCAGAAACTGGGCGCGGCTGGGAGTATGATTAGGACAGTCCGTAATGTGGGGTATATTCTGGATAACGGAATGGGATAAATATCCTTGATGGGGAGGATACAGTTGAAGAAAAAGATAAACAGACAACTGATAGGGATTTCTTTTGCAGCAGTCGTTATTACATTGGTTTTGATGACGGCTGCTTTTTATCGTATTTTTCGGGAACAGGTGTTAGATGATCTGCAGATTTATGCCAAGATGATATCTAAGAGCGATATCTTGGAAAGAGTTTGGCAGGAGGAATCTGGTGACGATGTTGATATGGTGCGTACTACGGTCATAGCGCCGAATGGCAAGGTGCTCTATGATTCCAGTGCCAATGCAGGGCAGATGGACAATCATCTGGAACGGCCGGAGATACGGGAGGCCCTTGCCTATGGAGAAGGGCGGTCCATCCGCCAGTCTTCTACCATGAACAGAAGCACATTTTATTACACGCTGCGGCTTGCCGACAGTACTGTACTGCGGGTGTCCAGGGAGGCGCACAGTATTTGGAGCATTTTATATCGATCTATACCGGTTTTGGCGGTCGCGCTCTGTGCTCTTTTGGCTATGTGTATGGTACTATCCCATTACTTGACAAGATCTCTGGTGGCGCCTATTGAACGCATGGTGGAAGATATCAGATGCATCGAGGAAGATAAGGTATATGAGGAACTTTTGCCATTTGCCAGAACCATTCGCAGACAGCATGAGGAAATCCTGGGAAACGCCAGCATGCGGCAGGAGTTTACAGCCAATGTATCCCATGAGTTAAAGACGCCTTTGGCGGCGATCTCAGGTTATTCGGAATTGATTGAAAATGGTATGGCGTCAGGAGAGGATGCAGTGCGGTTTGCGGCCGGTATCCGGCAGAGTGCGAACAGGCTTTTAACTTTGATCAATGATACGATTCGTCTGTCAGAATTGGATTCTCCGTCTCAGGAAATTAATTTTGAGGAAGTGGATTTGTATGAGATTGCCAAGGACAGTGTGGAAATGCTGCAGATCCGGGCCGAGGAACGGAATGTCTGTTTATCTTTGAAGGGAGGCTGCTGTAAGATTTTGGGTGATAAACAGATGATGGAGGAATTGATTTATAATCTTTGTGACAACGCGATGAGTTATAATGTGGCAGGTGGAAACGTTCTGGTCAGTGTGGAGAGAAAGAAACAGTCAGTGATGCTTCGTGTGAAGGATACGGGAATCGGGATTCCCAAGGAGCATCAGGAGCGGATATTTGAGCGGTTTTACCGGGTGGATAAGAGTCGGTCCAAATCCACTGGCGGCACCGGGCTTGGACTTGCCATTGTCAAGCATATCGTAGCAGTGCATCAGGCACAGATTTCACTCGTCAGTGAAGAAAATCAGGGCACGGAAGTGACGGTTATTTTTGCGCTTGCGGAAGCTTCCCAGAAAACTACATGACTATTCAAAACAGAGGCAATGAACTGGAAGACAGATGGAAGAATTTGTCACAAACGGGAGTATTTTTGTTGTAAATGCGCGCGAAACATTTTCCTGTATGGTTAAGAAAATCTTCCGATACTCCGATAATATAATTAACTATAAGTAAAATAACTCGCAAATACAGAAAACGGATGGCACGGATGCCGTCCGGAATCGGAATCCTATAGATTGCAGGAGACAAGGAGGTTATCGGCAATGCAGGTCAAGTTTAACATAAACGACAATCAGATCACAGGACCGGGCGTTCAGACACAGACCAAAGAGAGCGAACGTGCCGGACAGAAATCATCCCAGATAAAGAGAGCCAATACAATCTTTGCAGGCGATTTGCCGATGAATAAAGATTCTATCATGCTGCGCAGACAGCAGGCACAGAAGAAGGCCATGAAGATGGTCCAGGATGCATGGGCTGGTGACCGTAAGTCCGACCAGGGCATGGCGGAAATGCGGGAAAAGGCGGAGCACTACAGGGCGGAAGCGCTCATGAATCAGGAGAAGGTGACAGAGTGTGAGGCGAGAAAGGAGAATCTGCGTCAGGGATACCACGTGGATGTGGATTCCCAGGAGCAGAAGGATCTGGAACTCTTAGAGCGGGCAAGATATTTTTATGAGAACAGCTTTACGGATGAAGAGTTGCAGCGGCTTGAGGAACTGCAGGATCAGTCCCTCACCGAGTATCAGCAGAAATGTCTGGAGATTCATGAAGAACAGCATATTTTCCAAAATCGTGCCGAGTCAGCGGAGTCTGCGGCGCAGGCCTTCAATCAGTCTGCTACTTCCATGAAGATAGAGCGTCTGAAATTCCACAAGATGACAGATGCCCAGAACAACGCCGAGAAGCTGCTGGAGGAGACCGGTAAGGAAATCGTGGGTATGCTCTGGGATGAGGCCAAGGATCACATAGACGAAACCTACGAGGAGAAGAGAGAGGAAGAGAAGGAAAAGGCAGAGGAGAAGGAAGAGCAGGAAGAAAAGGTAGAGGATATCCGGGAAGAGAAGGAGATCATAGAGGAAAGGATTGAATCGGACCGGGAGAAAAACCATGAGGCGGAAGAAAGCAGCAAGGAACAGGAGCGGGATGCCAGAAAAGAGGCGGAACTCTTAAAGACCATGGCGGAGGCGGGCATGGATGTGGCCGGATCCGGCGCTGGGGTGAAGGCGGAGATTCAGGATATGCTGCATAAGATGAAACTTCTGGAAGCGGATATCAAGGGCATTGAAGTGGACGAAGAGATATAGTATTAACAAAGCACAGAAAGAATGAATCACAGAGAAAGGGGCATGTTTTGTAGGGGAAGGCTGGTACGCACTTCGGACTGCAGGGCGTGTTTCTTTTTGTTTCCATAAAATTGGTGACAAAAAACGTAAGTTTCATGACATAAGAAAGAAGAATCTGACGATTTATGCCGATACAAAGAAAGAACAAGTAAATAAGGAGTAAGGGGAAACCATGAGAATTGCGATTTGCGATGACGAGGCGAGAGGGAGAGAACGGATTCAAACCTTACTCGAAAAGGAGTTTACACAGGTACAGACCAGGCAATTTGATTCAGGGATGACGCTGCTTACGGCTGTGCGGGAAGGATATCAGCCAGACATCCTGTTGCTTGATATAGCGATGGAAGGGATGAACGGCATGGAGACGGCCAGACAGATCAAAGCGCTGTCGGACGTCATATTGATTTTTGTGACCGGAGTGAAAGAGCAGGTTTTTCAGGCTTTTGATGTGGGAGCATTTCATTATCTGGTAAAACCTGTGGAGGAAGAACGACTGAAGGAAGTCCTGATCCGTGCCATGCAGGAAGTCAATAAACATCAGGGGGGACCGAAATTCCTGTTGATCAAGTCCGGCGGAGCCCACAGAAGAGTTCCGGTGGAGGACATCCTGTATGTGGAGAATAACGGCAGGAAGGTCGTTGTGCATACAAAGACAGAGAAATTGGAATATTATGAGCGGATGAACCATCTGGAGGAAGTGCTGGGAGAAGGCTTTTACCGGTGCCACAGAGGGTATCTTGTTGCACTTCGCGCTATCAGCGGGTATGATAATACCAGCATCACGGTGAGCACGGGGGAGAAAATTTATCTGGCAAAACAGAAGTATTCAGAGTTTGTGAAGCTCTACTGCCGGTTTTTAAAAGAGTAGCGCGGGAAGGAAATAGATATGGTATGGCAGGCGCTGGATCTGTTGGAATATATCTATAGGGCAGGACTGCTGTTATATTTAATCCGGGATAGTATCTTGGCGAAGGAGAAGTATCACGGGATTGCGCCTTGGTTTTTGGCTGGGCAGTTGATTGTGATAAACTTTTGGATGGCCAATTCCCGATGGCTGGAACAAAGACTCTATGGGAATCCACCGGAGGTTATGCGCAATAGCAGCTACAGCATTGTGAAGCTTGTCATCTGCTTTGGATTCAGTTTTCTTTTTTCAGATCTGTTTTATCAGGGAAGACGGCTTGCAAAACTGTATCTGCTTTCCATATTTTATTCCGTGCAGGAGTCGGCACGGTTTGCGGTCCATGGTCTTTGGATGTTATTTGTCATGGGATATCTGGATAGGCTGAGTGAACAGATTATTGCAGGGCGAATGGATTTAGATGTATATTACCGGCTGGTGAACAGGATGCAGTTTATCGGATGGTTTTTGTTTACTGCTGGATATCTTAGCGTGATATATCTCACATTCCGGATTTATCGCAGATATATAAAGGAACCAGTCACCCAGACACCGAGTCAGGGATTAGGGTTTTTGATGCTCGCACCGATTATCGGCATAGCTTTGGATGCGGCTTTGCGGATCATCTTTTACAGGCAGGAGGGAATGGAGATTGAGTCTCTCTATGAGAAGCACAGCAGCATGTATGCGGTGGTGCCGGTGATATCGGTACTGTGCCTTGTGTCCGTGGTCTACAGCAGAAAGATATATAGTGAACTGATAAAGGCGGAGCGGGAGCAGCAGAATCTGATCTTCTATAAACAGCAGCTTGCGGATATGACGGATCATGTGCGGGAGATAGAGCAGCTTTACGATGGGATCAGAAGTATGCGCCATGATATCAACAACTATGTGGCGGACATGGAACAGCTTTTACAGATAAAAGAAGAGCAAGGAATATTGACCAATACAGTCAAACGGGAAGCGGAAGGCTATCTGGCAGGGATGCAGCAGGCGGTAGACGGGATTTTTTTACAGTTCAGCACAGGCAATCCGGTGACGGATGTGATCTTAAACCGTAAGGCACAGATCTGCCGGCAGGAGGGGATTGACTTTCGGGGAGATTTCCTTTATCCGGCGGGAGTTGGGATTGCGGCCTTCGACCTGGGAATCCTGTTAAATAATGCGTTGGACAATGCTATAGAGGCCTGCCTGAAAATGGCGGGGAATCATCGCTTTATCAGCCTGCGCAGTTATACCAAGGGCCGGATGTTCTTTCTGGTGGTAGAAAATACTTATGACGGGAAGCGGCTCATAGAAGAGGGCGGTCTTTGTCGTACCACCAAGGAGGACGTGCAGTTACACGGACTTGGCATGAAAAATATGAAGAGCTGTGTGGAACGCTATTATGGCGCCATGGAGTATGAGGCATCGCGGGATACTTTTATCCTGACATTGATGCTGCAGGCTGGGGAAGGTATGTCTGAGACGGAAAGAGAATCACTCTAGAAATTTTTGCAAGTTGTAGGCAAGAGGCAATTGGCCTGCGATAAAGAAGGACAAAGTTTTGGTGACCAAAAGCATATGGTTTATGACAAGCGGGTTAACTTCCACAGAATCGGGACGATATAGAGAATAACAGAACCATAAAGGCAGAAGGGGGAAGATACATGAGAATTACAAGAAATTACAGAAACGGATTGATGAACGCCCAAAAAGCGAATGAGAATACCTCATTGTTTCGTAAGGCGTTAAGCCGCAACAGTAAAAGCAGAAACAGCGGCAGGGCGGCGGCTATCTTAAATGGCGTCAATAAGACGAATACTCCGTACAAAGGGGTTTTAGCCACGGACAGCAAGACGGAAAAGTTCTATTATGATATGCAGTATCATGCGAGACAGGTGGAAGAATACGCAGACTCACTGGCGGACAGCGAGAAAGATTCAATCTATGATAAGGCCAAGGAGAGCGGCAATACGGAAGAAATCCAGTCCAGGATCCGCGGATTTGTCAACCAGTATAACCAGATGCTCGATGATCTGGAAAAATCCGGTACCCGGTCAGACGAAACCCTGCGGATGCAGTTGGACAGTGCTTCCAGAAGTTACAAGACAGAGTTAGCCTCCACCGGTGTGACCAGAAGGTCGGACGGGACTTTGGAACTTGATGAGAAAAAGCTGGCGGCGGCAGATGTAGATACCCTGCGGAAAGTATGGGGCGGCAGGGACAGCTTTGTGAACAAGGCAGGGGCGCGGGCCGGTTCTGTGGAGGCGACAGCGAAGCAGAACATGAAAGCGCAGGCTAGCAGTAACTACACCAATCCCTTTGACAGGTCGAATTTATATGCCAATTACGGCAGCAAGGGAAATTATTTCAACTTCTTCCGGTAAAGCGGTGAGATACGGGCGATAGAATGTTCTGTGGCAGGGAAACGAGGATACGATGAATCATATCAACTGGGTACAGCAGGATCCTGACTACCAGACCAAATATCATGTGCTTACATGGAAATCCTCCCATTTTCATGAACCAACGGCACGACAGATGGTTAACAGCGCACTCCATAAGGAGGGCGTTGCTTTTGCTGTGTCTGCGGGACAGGAACAGGCAGGGATGCCGGAAATTGGTTTTGGTCCGGCTTCCACGGTAAAAAGCGGTGGCTTTGGCCTGGGACATGGCCAGGAGGGTATGATAATGCAGGATAATGCGGCGGAAAAAGGCCAGGACAGTGTGGCAATTTCGGCGCAGGCAGTTGAACGGCAAGGTATCGAAGCAGACACGCAGACGGTATTGCAACAATCTGCATCACAACAAGACATAATACATCAGAATGTGCTACAACAGACAATGGTGCAGGGGCTGGCAATACAACAGGCAGGAACACAGCAGCACGGGAAACTGTATCATCAGGAGGAAAGCGGCTCCGTATCAGAACGTATCACAACGGTGGCGGTCGGGCAGGGAAATATCCGCAACCGTCTGAAAGAAAGTGCGGCACGTCTGCAGGAAATATATGAGAAGCAGAAACAGAAAATAAAAAAGAACTTGTTCCGGGTAAAGCGGGCAGAGAAGAAACCAGAACCGCCAAAGAAACCAGGCAGAACGGCTGATCGGGAGGAAACATTGTCTATGCGGGCTCAAAATCACTATCTGCTGGATTCTTACGACCGCAACGGACAGTATCATACCCTGGGGAAATGATTTCGTGATATGTGCTTACAGAGAGTGATATTCCTTTCAGGCATGTCTTGCAATAGATAATAGCTATTTGCTTTTGGAACGCTTTTTCCTTATAATCAGAATCATCAAGGAAACGGAGGAAACAGCTTATGATATACAGAAATTTTCAGGATTTGAAATTGTCGATGCTGGGGCTTGGTACTATGCGCCTGCCGGTGATCGACCAGGATGACGCCAGGGTGGACGAGACGGCAGTGGAGGAGATGGTCGCCTATGCCATGGAGCATGGCGTCAATTATTATGATACCGCGTGGGGATATCATGCAGGCAACTCGGAGACTGTGATTGGGAAGGTGCTTTCCGCATATCCGAGGGAGAACTATTATCTGGCGACGAAGTTTCCGGGTTACGACTTGAGCAATATGCCAAAGGTAGAGGAAATCTTTGAGGAGCAGCTTCGGAAATGCCGGGTAGATTATTTTGACTTCTATCTATTCCACAATGTATGCGAAATGAATATTGATGCGTATCTGGATGAAAAATATGGCATCTATGAATATCTGATGCAGCAGAAACAAAACGGCCGTATCCGTCATCTGGGTTTTTCAGCTCATGGCAGCTGTGAGGTGATGCGGCGGTTTTTAGAAGCTTATGGCAAAGACATGGAATTTTGCCAGTTGCAGATCAACTATCTGGACTGGACTTTTCAGGATGCCCGGTCTAAGGTGCAGCTTTTGAAAGAATATGGGATTCCCGTGTGGGTGATGGAACCTTTGCGGGGCGGCAAGCTAGCCAGCCTTTCAGAAGCCTATATGGACAAACTTACAGCCAGCAGACCGGAAGAGAAAGCGCCTGCCTGGGCTTTTCGGTTCTTACAGACACTGCCGGATGTAAAAGTAATCCTTTCCGGGATGTCAAATATGGAGCAGTTACAGGAGAACATAGAGACCTTTGCGACGGACGCTCCTTTGAATGAACAGGAAATGCAGACAATCCTCGCGGTGGCGTCCGGGATGCTGGATGGTTCACTTCCTTGTACAGCCTGTCACTATTGTACGGCGCACTGCCCGCAGGGGCTGGACATTCCTATGCTGATTGGGCTCTACAATGAACATCGACTCACTGGCGGCGGGTTTATCGCACCCATGGCGCTTATGGCAGTGCCGAAAGAGAAGCATCCCACAGCCTGTATCGGGTGTAAGGGCTGTGAGAAGGTATGTCCGCAGCAGATTAAGATTTCCGAGGCGATGGCGGATTTCGGAAAGATGCTGCAAGGATAAAGCGGATAAACATAGAAAAACAGGCTGTTGCAATGGTAGATTTAACTGCGCTTGTAACGGCCTGTCTTTATGTGGCAGAGGAAAGTTCTATAGAAATTTAGAAGTTTGAAGTTGACTGGCTATTTTGTCTTCACCATTTTTTTAATGATTTTCAAGGCAGCGCGGACATAGAAAGGCTGCAATTCTTTCCTTGCATTCTGCAGTTCCTTACGGATCTCGATATGCTGCGGGCAGTGTTTTTCGCAGGCGCCGCACTGGATACATCTGCTCACATCGGAAGCATCTTTTCTGAGGGAAGTTACCTGGATATATTCCAGGATGGTACTGAACCGTCCGTCCATGTGCGCCTTATTGTAACAACGGAAGGCTGTAGGGATATCCACGCCCTGAGGACAGGGCATACAGTATCCGCATCCTGTACAGCCCACACGAAGGTTTTGGTTTATGTTGGCCTTGACGGTGTTGATCAGTTCATGATCTGCCTCAGTAAACGCGTGCGCCACTGCTTCGGAAGCAATCCTTGTGTTTTCAGACACCATTTCCAGCGAGTTCATGCCGGATAAGACGCAGGTGACTTCCGGCTGATCCCACAGCCAGCGGAAGGCCCACTCGGCAGGAGTCCTTTTGGTCGGATAGTCGTGAATCGCTTCTTTGGCGGCATCTGGCAGAAGGTCTACCAGTTTGCCGCCCCGCAGGGGTTCCATGATGATGACCGGTATCTGTTTGCTGGCGGCATAGAGAAGGCCCTCCCGGCCGGCCTGTGTATGTTCATCCAGATAATTGTATTGAATCTGACAAAAATCCCAATCATAGGCGTCGATCAGTTCTTTAAAAGTCTTTGTGTCGCCGTGGAAGGAAAACCCGATGTTGCGGATTTCGCCGGTCTTTTTCTTTTCGGCAATCCATTCCTCGATACCGATACTTTTTAGCCGGTTCCAGACATTCAGGTCAAAGAGCATGTGCATGAGATAAAAATCCACATGATCCGTCCGCAGGCGTCTTAATTGTTCTTGAAATAATTTCTCCACAGATGAAGTGTTTTTCAACAAATAATAGGGCAGTTTGGTGGCGATATTTACCTTGTCACGGCAATGGTTACGGTCAAGGATAGTGCCCAGTGCCTCTTCGCTTCCATTGTATATATAGGCGGTGTCAAAGTAATTGACACCGTTTTCAATAGCCAACAACACTTCCCTTTCGGCCTTGTCGATATCGATCCTGCCGCCTGAACTGCTAAAGCGCATACAGCCGTATCCGAGGATGGATACCTGTGTGCCGACTTTCATTTCTCTGTATTGCATAGATGCCTCCCAAGTCATATGTTCTGACAATTATGTTGATGACGACACCAGGGGACTGATGTCGCTTAGATATATTGTTTTATTATATAGTATGGTGATAACAGAAAGCAAGGGCAAAAATCAAAAAGCGAAGACGATGCGTAGTCAATTCTTTGACAAAGATTATTTGGATAATGTATACTACACTTATATATTATAGAATAACAAATCGGAGTGGGGAGAAAAAGATGTTTCATTATGTATGGAGCAGTATCAGGAGAAGACGGGCAGCCAGTTTGGTCACGGCAGGAATCAGCATTATGCTGGTGCTCCTTTTGAATCTGTATTTTGGAAGCATCTGCAGTTATCAGACACAGCTTGTGGATCTGGCGGAGAACGTGCCGGTCTACTGCCGGGTGCTGAACAGGAATGGTTCGCTAGAGAACCTTCTCTTTATTTCAGAACGGATACTGGAGGGACTCAGGCAGTCCGACCAGGTGGAGAATCTGGCATATGTAACTGTTTTTAGGGCCGGGGAAGGAGACTTCAAACTGTCGGAGTTGAAAGTAAAGTTGAGGATATGGTGTGCTGGCGCTAACTGTGTAGAAGCCATAGGAAATTAAACTTATGACATGATCGACATGGATGCTGCGGATATCGATGAACTGTTATCCTCTGACAGAATGGAGTGTATCGTCAATAGGACGCTGATGCGGAGACAGAAATGGGAGATTGGCGATACGGTGGTGTTGAAATGCTATTATGAGAGCGCCGAAAGCGAGTTCAATAAAAAGGAACTTGTACCCATGAGTGGAACGATAGAGGTTAAGATTGTGGGGACTATGGTGGATATCAGGGGTAAGAATGGATATCCGATACAGCTTCTTCTCCCCTATGATGGAGTCCTGAGAATGTATGAATCCGTTGCAGCTAAATGAGTTCAAGGCACAGATGAAAGAAATCGGACTGGGGGAGCGTGGTGGCGCTTCTGTCGGCACAACAATAAACAAGGAGGAAAATAAGGGAAAGATGATCAAAGCAGAAAAAGTAGGATATATCTATCGGTCCAAATATCAGCAGACGAAAGCGCTCTCAGAGGTCAGCTGTTCGTTCGAACAGGGTAAAGTATATGCCATTACAGGAAAATCCGGCAGCGGAAAGAGCACTTTCCTCTCACTGCTGGCGGGACTCGATGTGCCCACAGAAGGGAATCTTTATATAGACGGTAAGGATATCCGGGAGATTGACAGGGACGCCTATCGGATGAAACAGGCATCTGTGATCTATCAGGCATTTCATTTGTTTCCGCTTCTCACAGTATTGGAGAACGTGATGTTTCCTATGCAGCTGCAGCACATGCCAAAGAAAGAGACGAAGGAACGGGCGCAGGAGTTTTTACAGAAGGTGGGACTGCCGGATACCCTCTATCGGAAGATGCCAAACATGATCAGCGGCGGCGAACAGCAGAGGGTGGCCATAGCCAGGGCGATGGCAGCTGGCGGACAGATTCTTCTGGCGGATGAGCCAACGGGAAATCTGGATAGTCAGAATGAAAGAGTGATTGTAGAGCTGCTTTGTAAGCTGGCTCATGAGGAAAACTATGCGGTGATTGTGGTCACTCACAATGAGAAGGTGGCGGAAGCCGCGGATGTGGTCTATGGGATGTCAGATGGAGTGCTGGAGGCAGTTCGCGGATGACAGTATCTCTCTTTCTGCTGGTGGCAGGGATTGTGTTGACTGGTTTTTTATTGTTCTTCTTCAGTCATTTATTCATTACCAAACAGGCGCAGAGAACAGCCATCGAGCGTTCTCTTGGTATGCGTCCAGCACAGTGCAGGCGCTCTATGTTGTCCGGGTTTGTACTGCTAGTATTGCTTGGCAGTATTCTGGGAGCCGTGGCGGGAACGATGATTTCCGGCAGGATTTCCTCTGTCAATGCGGGTAAGGTGTATTACGATACGGCTTTTACGCCCAAGACTGTCAACATCAGCAATGAGGTGGTGGTGGAGGAAGTGGAAGAGACGGGACTTCCCGGATTCTGCTGTATGATTCTGATTGTGGCGGCAGGGACGGGAATCGGCTGGGCAAAGATGAATAAGAGTCTGAAACGGGAGCCTATGCAGTTACTGGCAGAAAGGCAGGAGGAATAAAAATAAAAAATTTATAAACTTTGCACTGCACCTTTACAGTTTTGTCCATGTATGCTACAGTTATCGTACGATATCCGGGAATCTGAATATTCTGATAACAAATCTGAAAGTATCTCAGGCGGCGGTCCGCCACAGAATTCCTACGATATGCAAATATTATAGTAAGAAGTGCGGACTGCCTGAGCAGGTATGTCACGATGCTTCGGAATGGAGGACAAATGAATAAGAAAACGGCAGCAGTAGTGATGGCGGCAGCAGTGATGTTTGGCGCCTGTAAGGCAGTGTGGGCGGAAGAGAGTCTGCAGACTCCCACAAGACAGTTATTGCAGTCAGATGGCAGGATTGTCTATCAGGAGGGAGATCATAGTGTGGTGCTGGATTCCCAGGATCTGTATCGGATAGCGGACCGGATGGATCTGTTTAAGCTGGGTATTTCCAGACAGCTGGCTTCTTTGGGGACTTATCTGACTACGGGGGAGGGGATACCGATGCAGACCAGCGACATTCTTAAGGTGACGCATGTTAGCCCGGCGCAAGAGTACAGTGTGGATCCGCTGACAGTGGATTTTAATGCATTGTTGGAAGGAGTGGCGGCCAGCCAGTCGGTTCCGGCGGATTCTTCGGCCTATGGATATGAAATGGGCACTACACTGTATCAGACCAAAGAGGGCGTCCTCACCACGGTGGAGGACGAGGCTGCCTGTGCGGCGGTGCAGATTAGGCCAGCGACAGCTGAAAATTTGTCTGCAGGAACGGCAGCCTGGGTGGACGGACATTTGCTTCTTGGAACCGGTGAAGATAATCGGCATTATTTTGAACAAGGACACGGACAGACCAGTGAGACGATTGTCAGTATCATTGATCTTCTCTACAGCGGTATCAATGAGACAGCGCCATATGCCATATCCGGCAGAGAGGGATACGGCGTTTCTGTCAGCATCAGCAGTAAAGAGACGGAGGGGCCATATGAGGTAAAAGTGAAATCGGATTTGATTCCCGTATGGAATCTGGAAGGAGAAGAAAAGAAACTGCTCACAAAGTTAAGATTGGATGTGGATGCCGCCTGTGGGGGATCTAGGCTGGGTAAAGGGCAAGCAACTGAGGGAAGAGGAAGCATCAGTTATATTGTTTATGATGAGAATGGACAGGCTATCGGTTCTGGTTCTGATTCGTCTACTAAGGAATTTATCATAGACGTCATGGCACTGCAGATTACGACGCAGCATATTTACGTGGAAGCGGAGGGGAGTGTGTATGTTTATAAAACCGGGAGTGGAAGTGGAACCGGTTCTGCTCACATTAATTTCCAGGGAGTGCAGGCCACATATCTGATTAACTGAGAGGACATGGTTTCGATAGGACGGATAGAAAGATAAACAAAACGCTGTACAAATCTGTTCAAAAATACTACAATCTTTTATGGGGTTATGGATCAGGTGTCAGAAATGTCTATCATAGATGAAATGTGTCAGATTTACAGTATAAAAATCGGAGAGACCGGGCAGAATGAAGCGACAATATGATAAGATTATTATCGGGGCAGGATTATATGGAATGTATGCAGCTGATTTTTGTGCGTGCAAGGGGCAGAAGGTGCTTGTGCTGGAGTATGATCATGCACCCTTTCAGCGGGCCACTTACGTGAATCAGGCCAGGGTACATATGGGGTATCATTATCCCAGAAGTCTGATGACGGCCTTAAAGTCGGCGGGTTATTTCAGGCGTTTTGTGGAGGATTTTTCTTTCTGTATCTATGATAAATTTGAGCAGGTATATGCCACATCGGACAAGTTTTCCTGGACCGATGCCAAACAGTTTCAGATATTTTGTAAAGAAGCGGGAATCAGGTGCGAAGAAATGCCTGTATCCCGATACTTTAATGAGGGCATGTGTGACGGGGCATTTCTGACGGAAGAATACACCTATGATGCTGCGATACTTGGAAAGTATTATCTGGACAGGTTAGAGGCGGATGCTCATGTGACGCTGCAGTTTGGCGTGCGCTTAGACAGGATTATTAAGCAAAACGGTTATTTTCTGGTGCGGACAGAGGAGGGAGAAGAATATGAGGCGCCCTTTGTACTAAACGCTTCTTATGCCTCTGTCAATCAGGTAATTGCCCGGGTGGAGGGGATTCCCCAAAGTCCCTTTGCCATTAAATATGAACTTTGTGAGATTATATTATGCCGTCCATCCCCGCGGTTGCAAAACATGGGGATTACGGTGATGGACGGCCCGTTTTTTTCTATTATGCCTTTTGGGAAAACGGGGCTCCATTCCCTTACGGCCGTTACGTTTACGCCGCATATGACAAGTTATGAGGAAAGACCGATATTTCCCTGTCAGATGGGGTTTGACGAGGATAAATCTATGTGTTCGCCGCAGCAGCTTGGGAATTGTAATGAATGTGCGCACAGACCTGGTTCGGCGTGGCCTTATATGTCGCATCTGGCAGACAAGTATATGAGGCCGGAATATGCGTATGAATATGAGCGCTCGTTATACTCCATGAAACCGATCTTAAAAAGTTCGGAGGTGGATGATTCCAGGCCTACAGCTATTGCAGTCATGAGCAATGATCCAACATTTATCAGTGTTTTATCGGGTAAAATTAATACCGTGTACGATCTGGATGCATTTCTTGGGGAAAGATAGGAGAATAAAATGGAGGATGCAAGAGAAAAGAAGTTCATATCCGTTGTGATTTATCTGCATGATGCGGAGAAATATCTGTATGATTTTTTAGATACGGTGATTCCGGTTTGTGAAGAGAATTTTGAGCAGTTTGAGATTGTGTGCGTAGATGATGCCTGTCAGGACCAAACGATAGCTGTTCTAAAGCGATATGTGAAGGAACATAATGTGAAAACAATTGTCAATATCGTTCATATGAGTTTTTTTCAGGGACTGGAAAGTTCTATGAATTGCGGGCGGGATATTGCGATTGGGGATTTTGTGTATGAGTTTGACGATGTTTATGTGGATTATGACGCGCAGGTGATTCGGGATGTTTATGACAGATTGCTTGCGGGTAAAGATATTGTTGCTGCAAGCCGAAGAGGAAAGATGCAGTTTACTTCTAAAGTATTCTATGCTCTTTACAATAAGACGAACAGAGGAAATGGTAAAATCGGGCCCGAAACATTTCGGATCGTATCCAGAAGGGCAATCAACAGGATCAAAGCCATGGGACAGTATATCCCTTATCGGAAAGCGGTATATGCAAACTGTGGATTACAGGCGGATACAGTAATTTATGAGAGCAGGAATCCGGGGGTAAAGAAAAAGAATAAGGAAGTTTCGACCGAGCGTACCGCGCTGGCACTGGATTCTTTTATTTATTTCACGAACGTCCTAGAAAAAGTGTCGGCAGTTATATCCGTGTTGTTTCTCGGGCTGACGGTAGGAATGGGAATTTATATTGTTCGGGATATGTTCAATAGTACAAAACCAGCGGAAGGCTGGCTGTCCACGGTGGGATTTCTCGCATTGGGATTTTTTGGCGTGTTTATGCTTCTCACTATTATATTAAAATATTTATCCGTATTATTGAATCTGATTTTTAAGCAACAAAGATATTTAGTGGCAGATATTGAGAAGGTGGTCAATGGATGAGTGAAGACAAGACGGCAGGAATTAATATTTTATTTCCGGTATTAAATGAGAGACTGAGACTGCAAAATGGGATTGAACGGACAATGGAATATTTGCGGGAAAATGTGACAATTCCTTATTGTCTCACCATATTGGATAATGGTTCGGAAGATGAAACGCCACAGATTGGCAGGGCGCTTGCACAGAAATATCCGGAAGTATCTTATGTGAGAGTCGGGGAGCGGGGCGTGGGCGTTGCCTTTCGCAAGGGGATAGAATTGAATCAGAGCGCTATCGTAGGATATATGGATATCGATTTGTCTACGGATATTAAATATCTGGGCAGGACCATCGCTTTGTTTCAGGAAAGGCCGGAACTTGCCTATGTGAACGGGAGCAGGTTTGCCAGAGAGTCGGATACTAAGGGGAGAAAATGGTATCGGAAGATTACTTCTAAGGGTTTGGTTTTTTTGTTGAAAACAGTTTTGAAGATGAAGGCTACAGATGCTGTCTGCGGATTTACCTTTGTCCGCAAGGAGGCAGCGGAAACATTGACAACGGCCTGTGGGGATGAGAACGGCTGGTTTTATACCATTGAGTTTTTGCTGCGTGCAGAACGTATGGGCATGGTAATATATGATATGCCGGTGGAGTGGCAAGAGGACTACAATACGACTGTAAAAATATGGAAAACCGTTTGGAACTATCTTGTACAGATTGGCAGATTATACCGGGAGTTTCAACGGGAAGAAAAGAGAGGATAGGATGCTCAAGCGAATCGATTTAAAAAGGGATTATCTAAAACACAAAGAAGAATATCTGGCGGCAATCCAGGCAGTGTGTGAAGAAACTGCTTTTTCCGGCGGAAAATTTGCCGACCAGTTTGATCTTGCATTTGCGAAATACTGTCAGGTGCCGTATGCGGCGGGCGTGAATAATGGTACTACGGCGCTCCACTGTGCCATGATGGCGCTAGGCATTGGGGCAGGAGACGAAGTCATTGTTCCCGCCAATACCTATATTGCTACCGCTTGGGGCGTAACCTATACCGGTGCAGTTCCGGTGTTCGTTGATTGTACAGAGGATACTTGGGAGATTGATTTTGACAAGATCGAGGAGAAGATAACAGACCGGACCAAGGCGGTTATCGGCGTACATTTATACGGTCAACCGTTTGAATTTAACCGGGTAAAAGCCATTGCAGATCAACATGGATTGTATGTGGTGGAGGATTGTGCGCAGGCTCATGGCGCAGGTTATGAGGGAAAGCTGGTCGGTGGCTTGGGAGAATTGGGGTGTTTTAGTTTTTATCCGGGCAAAAATCTGTATGCGTTCGGGGAGGGCGGCAGCGTTACCTGTCATAAGAAGGAATACTATGATAAGATTACTACGATCAAAAACCAGGGCTGCCAGGTGCGGTATTATCACGATGTTATCGGTTACAATTACCGTCTGGAAGGGCTGCAGGGGGCGGTGCTGCGTGTTGGGTTAAAATATCTGCCAGAATGGACGGCGAGACGGCGGGAGATTGGCAGACGTTATCTTTCACAGATTACCAATCCACTACTCACCATGCAGGCACACCCGGAGAATACGGATCCGGTGTTTCATCTGTTTGTTATCACCACTAAGAATCCTGATGATTTCATTGCCTATATGGAAGCAAGAGGAATGGAATGTAATAAACACTATCCGGTTCCTTGTCATTTGCAAAAGGCATATGCGGGATTAGGATATCGCGAGGGCGATTGTCCAAATGCGGAATATCTTGCGGCGCATTGTGTGACACTTCCACTGTTCCCAGAAATGACGGATGACGAGGTGGAGATGGTGATTCGGGCATGTAATGCATACAGTTATATTTGATGGTATGTGCAGGCACTCACATTTTTTCTATGGATTTATCTAAGAAGGTGGAGTTTAGGATTCTGGAGACGAACGCAAAGATTGCCGAAGTTGAGGTTGCAATCGCACCTTATTTGGTATAAACGTCGTATCAAGATTGCAAGGGACAGTGATCATGAGACTGCCATTGCAGGGTATAACCCCTGCATCGGCAGTTTTTCTCTAAGGAAAGGTATGGTAGCGTATGAGACTGCTTCATCTGGCGGATCTGCATCTGGGTAAAAGGGTGAATGAGTTTTCCATGTTAAAAGACCAGCAATACGTGCTAGAACAGGTAGTGACATTAGCCTGCACAAAGAGCGTGGACGGCGTTCTTGTGGCAGGGGATGTCTTTGATAAGACAGTGCCTTCGGTGGAGGCCGTAGCGCTTCTGGATGACTTTTTGACAAAATTGTCAGACCATCATATTCCGGTCTATCTGATCGGCGGTAATCATGATTCGGTCCAACGGCTTTCCTTCGGTGCGCATCTTTTGGAGAAAAGCGGCGTATACGTGGCGGGAGAGTATTCCGGTGAGGTACAAAAAGTATGTGTGGAAGATGGTTACGGTCCGGTGGATATTTATTTGCTGCCTTTCATAAAACCGTCTCAGGTGCGGGCGGCATGGAAGGAGGAAGCCCAGGGGATAGAGACTTATCAGGAGGCAGTGTCCTTTGTGCTGCAAAAGACACAGATTAACCCGGCACACAGGAATATCCTGCTAGCCCACCAGTTTGTGGCGGGAGCATCAGTCTGTGATTCGGAGGAGCGGTCTGTGGGCGGAATCGATCAGATCGACGTCTCTTGTTTTGACGGCTATGATTATGTGGCGCTTGGGCATCTGCACGGCCCGCAGCAGGTGGGACGGGAAACGGTCCGCTATGCGGGAACGCTCTTAAAATATTCTTTTTCAGAAATACAACATCATAAGAGCATCACGATAGTAGAATTGCGAGAAAAGGGTGCAGTCGAAATACAGACGTTTGCAGTAAGGCCGCTTCATGAGATGCGGCAGATTCGGGGCAGCTACGAGGAGATTACGAGACGATCGAACTATGAGAACACCGATACGCAAGATTATATGCGGATTATTCTCACAGACGAGGAAGACATTTTTGATGCAGTGGGAAAACTGCGGACGATTTATCCCAATCTCATGCGGTTGGAATATGATAATGCGAGAACCGGGAGCGAGCAGGTGATACAGACAGAGACGGGGATGCAGGATAAAGGGCCTGCGGAGTTGGCGGTAGAGTTTTATATGATGCAGAATAATAAGCCCATGGAGGAAGAACAGAAAGCCTATCTGGAGAATCTGGTCAGGCAGGTGTGGGAGGAGAAAGTATGAGACCGCTTACATTGACGTTGTCGGCGTTTGGGCCCTATGCGGGAGTGACGAAGATTCCATTTGAAAAATTAGGTGAGAGGGGACTTTATCTGATTACGGGGGATACCGGGGCCGGCAAGACCTATCTGTTTGACGCCATCGTATTTGCCCTCTATGGAGAGGCTAGCGGCAGCGTCAGGGAGACCGCCATGTTTCGTTCTAAATATGCAAAGGATGAGGAGACTACATACGTCTGCCTGCGTTTTTTATTCCGGGGAGAGGTTTATGAAATTGAGAGGAAACCGGAATACCTGCGGCCTTCCAAACGGGGTGGTGGGATGACGGTGAGCAGGCCGGAGGCAGTACTCACTTATCCGGACGGACATGTGGTCACGAAGACCAAAGAGGTGACGGAGGCGGTGGTTAGACTGTTGGGGATAGACAGGGAGCAGTTCACCCAGATTGTGATGATTGCCCAGGGGGATTTCCTGCGCCTGCTCTATGCAAAAACAGAGGAGAGAAGCAAGATATTCCGGGAAATCTTTCATACGAAGGCTTATGTTGCTTTGCAGGAAAGATTAAAGGCAGATGCCGGCCGGCTGCAGAGTCAGTGCGAGGAGTACAGTAGAAGTATTAAGCAATACCGGGATGGCATATTGTGGGAGCCGGACAGAGAACCAAAGCAGGAAGAGGTTTTGATGACGGAGGACCTGATGCGGGCGCTTTCCGATACCCTTCGATGGCAGGAACAGAAGATGGAGGAATTGAACAGGGAAATAGCGGATTTTGACCGGGCTATAGAAGCATGCCATCAGGTCATAGGAAGGCTGGAAAGTCAGAAAAAATTGAGAGAAGAACTGGAAAAAGCGCAGGAGGAGATACGCTGTGTTTTGCCAGATATAGCACCCTTAAAAGAACGACTGATGGATCTGGAAGGACGTAAGGAAGAGATGGATTGCCTGCGGGATGTTATGAAGCGGGAGGAAGAAAGGCTGCCAGAATACGATGAACTGGAACGGCTGCGGGAGGAGTTGACTGCGGGAAAGAGGGCTTTACAGGAAAAGGAAGAAAAACTGACCAGGCAGAGAGCGGAGGCTTTACAGGCTCAGGAGAAACAGGTCTTGACGAAAGAAAGACTGGAATCCCTGCCGGAGATTTCTTCCCAGACTGTGCTTGCGGGGCAGAAACTGGCACAATTGCAGCAGCAGGAAGAAACGCTGTATGAACTGTTCGGACAGGTGCAGGAAGCAGTTGCTTTATATGAAAAGTTACAGGAGTCCCAGAAACGTTATCGGAAAGCCTGCCTGGATTACGAGGGATGTAAGACGCGCTATGAGCAGATACAGCAGCGTTATCTGGATGAACAGGCGGGGGTATTGGCGCAGACACTGTCGGAGGGAAGTCCATGTCCTGTCTGCGGTTCCACAAAGCATCCACAGCCGGCCAGGATGACACAGGACGCGCCGGATCAAAGGCAGGTGGAGCAGGCGAAAGCGGCCTGGGAAAAAGGCAGTGAGAAGCGCCAGCGGGAGAGCGAACGGGCAGGACAGGCGCAGGCAGCGGCGGAAGGTATGCTGCATACCATAGAAAAGGGAATGGAGAAAGCGAGGATTGTCTGTTCTGTTGAGGAGAAGAAATACATTGAATCGCAGACAGCGTGTCAGGAGGAAGCAGTAGTCTATCTGGTGCTTGCCAAGGAAAAGATCGGCGAGAAGATGGAAATCATAAAAGCGGAAATGGCGGGACAGCAGACCACAGTCGAGAAACTGCAGGAGGCAAAGCGGGAATTGGAAAACCTGCGGGAGGAAGCGCCAGACTTGGAGAAAGCGCTGCAAGCGGCGGAAGAAACCTGTAGGGAAATGGAAAAACATAATGCAGAGTACCGAGTGGCATTGCAGGCGTTGGCAGAGAGGATACAGGAAAAAGCATCCACAATGCCATATACGGTAAAAGAGCAGGCCGAAGAACGGTTGGCCGGATACAGGAAGAATCTGGGCGCTTATGATAAGGAGTTGGCGGAGACACAAGAGGCATACACTACACTGGATAAAAAATACCAGAACGCCTTGCAGCGTAAAGAGACTTTATCTGCGCAGCTTGACGAGCAGGAAGAAGTAACGCAGTTGGAGATCGTGCAGGAACGACAGCAGGAACTGGAACAGGAAAGGCAGAAGCGGCAGCGGAACAGGGAACAGATATCCCATCGGTATGAGACGGATAGAAATGTCAAGACTTTTATAAAAAAACAAAGCGATATCCAACGGGAGACGGAACACCAGTGGGCGATGGTGAAAGAACTGTCCGGCACCATGAACGGCACGCTTTCCGGAAAAGATAAGATTATGCTGGAGACCTATGTGCAAACCAGGTATTTTGACCAGATCATACAGCGGGCCAATACTAGATTTATGGTCATGTCTTGCGGGCAGTATGAGTTAAAGCGGGCGGAACGGGCCCAGAACCAGAGGAGTCAGAGCGGGCTGGAACTGGATGTGACAGACCATTATAACGGAACGGTGCGCAGTGTGAAGACACTTTCCGGTGGGGAAGCGTTTCTGGCATCTTTGTCTCTGGCTTTGGGGCTGGCAGATGAGGTGCAGTCCAGCGCCGGTGGTATTTCCTTGGACACCATGTTTGTGGATGAGGGATTCGGTTCCCTGGATGAGGGCGCCCTAGAGCAGGCTATACAGGCGTTGCTTTCCCTGTCAGAGGGAAGCAGACTGGTGGGAATTATTTCCCATGTGGGAGAACTCAAAGAGAGGATTGACAGGAAAATTCTGGTCACAAAGGAGCAGGCAGCAGGCAGCAGGGCGGAGGTTGTGTTGGAGTAGATTTGCCTCATGAGAGGTTTTGTGATATTATGAACTATTAAGGGATAAATGGTCATAAGGAATCCCGGCCGCGATGCGGCAGAATGTGAGGAAATATGCTGGAACTGAAACATATATCTTTTCAGGCGGAAGATACTGGGAAAGAGGTAGAGATTTTAAGAGATATCAATCTGGTGATTAAGGACCGGTTTGTGGCGGTCACGGGGCCTAACGGCAGCGGCAAATCCACTTTGGCTAAGATCGTGGCCGGCATCTTGATGCCCACGGAAGGCCAGATTTTACTAGATGGCGTGGATATTACGGAGAAATCTATTACGGAGCGGGCTAATATGGGAGTGGGATTTGCTTTTCAGCAGCCTGTCCGGTTTAAGGGGATCACGGTGAAGGATATGCTCTCCATTGCGGCTGGCAAGGACACGGCCATGTCGGAGATTTGTTCCATGTTATCGGAAGTGGGATTGTGTGCCAGAGATTATGTAAACCGTGAGATCAATGCCAGTCTTTCCGGCGGAGAATTGAAGCGTATTGAGATTGCCATGATTATGGCGCGAAAGACGAAGCTGTCCATCTTTGACGAACCGGAGGCGGGAATCGATTTGTGGAGTTTCCAGAACCTGATCCGGGTGTTTGAGAAGATGTATGAGGAGACGAAGGGAACTATTCTGATCATATCCCATCAGGAAAGGATCTTGAATATCGCGGATCAGATTGTTCTCTTAGCGGACGGCAGTGTGAAAAAGGTGGGAACCAGGGAGGAATTGATGCCGGAACTTCTGGGCGTCGGTCAGCCCTGCAGGACATTGACTGATAAATTATAGAAATGAAGGTGATGTATCGTGGATGCAATACAGCAGAATCTGTTAGAACAGGTGGCGGGCCTGCATGAGATTCCCGCAGGCGCTTATAATATCCGGGCCAACGGCCAGATGGCAGGGCGTAATACGACAGCCAATATAGATATCATCAGTAAGGAAGATAAGTCCGGCATTGATATCAAGATCAAGCCGGGTACCCGCTCGGAGAGCGTGCATATTCCAGTGGTTTTGAGCCAGAGCGGCTTGAAGGAGAGCGTGTACAACGATTTCTTTGTGGGTAAAGACTGCGATGTCACCATCATAGCGGGATGTGGGATTCACAATGGGGGCGCACAGGCTTCGGAGCATTCCGGTATCCATCGCTTCTTTGTGGAGGAAAATGCCAAGGTACGCTATGTGGAGAAACATTACGGTTCCGGAGATGGTAATGGAGAGCGGATCATGAATCCCACTACGGAAATTCATCTGGCCAAGGGTGCATCTTTGGAGATGGAGACGGTGCAGATCAAGGGCATAGATTCCACGAAGAGAGTAACCACGGCCACGGTGGAGGAGGGTGCTTCCCTGGTGATTCATGAGAAAATCATGACACATGGAAAGCAGTATGCAGAGACGGATTTTGTGGTGGAGATGGAGGGAACGGATTCCAGTGTCAACCTGATCTCCAGATCGGTTGCCAAGGAACATTCCAGACAGTTGTTTAAGAGCCGTATCATTGGCAACAGCAGCTGCCAGGGGCATAGCGAATGCGACGCCATCATCATGGATGAAGCCAGTGTCAGCGCGATTCCGGAACTGACGGCCAATGACATAGATGCCAATCTGATTCATGAGGCGGCAATCGGCAAGATTGCAGGAGAACAGTTGATTAAGCTCATGACGCTGGGACTCACTGAGAAAGAGGCGGAAGAGCAGATAGTAAATGGATTTTTGAAATGAGAAGATTTTTACAACGCGCATTAAATCGAGTCGTCATTACGGCTATCATTGTATTGATACAGGTAGTTTTTTTCCTGTTGGAAATTTTGAAATGGGGCAATTATTATGTGGGCATTGCTTTTGTGCTGCGGCTGCTTACGGTCTGTGCGGTAATTTATATTATCTGGCGGCCGAACAACCCGGCGGTTAAGCTGGCCTGGGTGGTGCCTATTTTGATTTTTCCGCTCTTTGGCGGAGTGATGTATCTGTTCTTTGGACATGTCATTGTGCCGAAAAAGCTGAAAGAGAGCATGGATAGGACCAATGCGCTGGTGCAGAAGAACCTGGTGCAGGATGAAGCCGTGCGGGAAGCGCTGGCTGGGGAGGATCTGGCGATAGCCAACCAGAGCAGCTATATTCTGAAGTATGCGGGGACGCCTGTCTGGAACCATACGGCTTCCACTTATTTTGCAGACGGACTTCCTTATTGGGAGGCGTTGCTTGCGGATTTAGAGCAGGCACAGCATTTTATCTTTCTGGAATATTTTATTCTGGGAGAGGGCAGGATGTGGAACACAGTGCTTGAGGTGCTGGAACGGAAAGCCCGGGAGGGCGTTGAGGTCCGGCTGATGTATGACGATGTGGGGAGCGTTTTTCTTCTGCCCAAGAATTATAATGAGGTCATCGAGAAAAAGGGAATCAAGTGTGTGGCCTTTAACAGATTGGTACCCTTCCTGTCCCTAGTGCTCAACAACAGGGATCACAGAAAGATTGTGGTGATTGATGGCAGAGTGGGCTATACCGGCGGTATCAATATGGCGGACGAGTATATCAATGACAAGCATCCTTACGGTGACCACTGGAAGGATACGGGTATCCGTATTGAGGGCGAGGCGGTCTGGAACTTTACGGTGATGTTTCTGCAGATGTGGAATATGTCCCGCTTTACGGAGGAAGACTATGGAAGATACCGGTATCAGTTCAAGGAGCCTGTTTCAGCGGAGGGTTATGTGCAGCCGTATATGGATACTCCCCTTGACGATGAAATCCTGGGGGAGAATGTCTATCTGAACATGATTGGAAATGCCAGAAAGTATGTGTATATCTACACGCCTTATCTGGTCACGGACAATGAGATGATTACAGCTTTGAAACTGGCGTCCAAACGGGGTGTGGATGTGCGGATTGTGACGCCAGGGGTGCCGGATAAGAAATTTGTCTATTGGCTGACGCAGTCCAATTATCAGAATTTGATTGAAGCCGGTGTCAGGGTATATCAGTATACACCCGGATTTATTCATGCCAAGTGTGTGCTTTGTGATGATGAAGCCGCCACTGTGGGTACCATCAACTTTGACTACAGGAGTTTTTATCATCATTTTGAGTGCGGTGTATTTTTGTATCGGGCGGATGCAATCGGGGCGTTAAAAAAGGATATGGAAGAGACCTTTGCTGTGTCGGAACAGATTACCCTGGAATGGTGCAGGGATAAATTTGTCAAGATCAATGTTATCGGTCCTATATTAAAATTGTTTTCACCGTTGCTTTAAGGCAAAGAAAGGGATATGGTTATTCTATGATAAGATTTATCAAGGTGATTTTATGGAATCTTCCAAGAATCTATATGATTCCCAGAATGGAATATATGGCCAGACATGCGGACCGTTACGGCGAAGAGGAATGCTATGATTATGCAAGACTGGCGATTCGGCGCATGATGCGGGCGGGACATATTACAACGAAACGGTACGGTACAGAAAACCTGCCCAAAGAGGGCGGGTATCTGATCTGTCCCAATCATCAGGGAAAGTATGATGCGCTGGGGATCATGTTTGCCCATGAAAAACCCTGTTCTGTTGTTATGGATGACGCCAAATCCCATGGTATTTTGGTCAAACAATTCATTGACATGGTACATGGCAAACGACTGATTAAGAATGATTTAAAACAGTCTGTCAGGATCATCAAGGAACTTGCAGAAGAGATGAAGAGGGGACGTAAGTTTATTATTTTCCCGGAGGGTGGTTATTTTCACAATCACAATACAGTAGGGGAATTCAAGCCTGGATGCTTTAAGAGCGCCCAGAAAGCAAAAGTGCCTATCGTACCGGTAGTGTTGATTGATTCTTATAAAGTGTTTGAGGAGTGGACACTGCGGAAGGTGGAGACGCAGGTGCATTTTCTGCAGGCGATTTCCTATGACGAGTACAGAGGCATGACCACGGTAGAGATTGCCGAGATGGTAAAGAACAGGATTACAAACAGAATCACGGAAGTATTAAACCCCGCATAGCTGCGGGGTTATAGTTTTACTATGGGCATTTTGTATTCACTGATTTCAGAGGTGTCAGCCTGTGCGGGAAATTTAGAACGCACAATACTTTGATAGACATGACTTGCATAGATATCCTTTTCCAGCATGAGCATACCCGTTGATGACAGTAGGTTTTCTGCGTCCGCCAGCTTGGAGAGCAGGGGAACAGAAGCTTTTTGTTTGATGGCGGAAAGGAGCGGTCCTGCGTTTTCCCGGAATCCCAGCATACGGGCATAAAAAATCTGATCTTCCGACAGGAAAAGTGAAAGGTCCTCTTGGCGAATCTGCAGCAGGATGTGCACCAGACTGCGGGCAATTCGGGTGTATGTACGATTTTTTGATTTCAACAGGTCACAGAAGGATGAAAAATCCTGATACTGCGGCAGATATTTGACAATGCGGTCAGACAGTTCCTTGTCTATATCGGAATGCGCCGTAAATTCTCCGGAAGGTTCTGAGAGCAGACGATAGTGCATCAGTAGGGATAAATCGTCCGCAAAAATAGGATAAGTCCTAGCATATTGTTCTTCCATCAGCGTGCGCGCATTGGCGGGCACCTGATTCAGAATCACATCTGGCCTGTCGGAAGACTGCAGTGCTTCCCGAAGTGCCCGCGCAGAACAGAAATCAGTCTGCAGGCTGTTATCATGATAAGAAGAACCAGCCCGGCGGATGCTGCAGGGCGCGATATTGCTTTTTCTTTTTAAAATTGCCTTACAGTATTCAATGCCAAGGATATTGTTGGGCGTAGTTAAGATATCTATGTGAGCCGTCAGGTGGGGCGCGGAGGCCTCAATGGCGGCGTTTCTTGCCTGCGGATAGGAATGTCCCATGCGCAGCTTGTGGTCCAATGTCTGTTTAAAGACTTTATTTTCGTGAAGCAGAAGTTCGGCAAATGCTCCAAGCAATGCTACATCACCGCACTCGCTTCCAAAACAGAGGTTGTCCACCACGCCCAGCTTGTCAAGAAGCGTTACGGCGCCGCCGGCAAAATATTCCGCGCTGCCAAGCGCATAGTAGGCAGGCAGTTCCAACACCAGATCAGCGCCGCTTGCAAGGGCAATCTTGGCGCGCAGATATTTATCCATCAGCGCGGGGGCGCCACGCTGGACAAAGTCGCCGCTCATGACGACAATACAGTAGTCTGCACCGGTGATTTCTTTGGCCTTTTTGAGGTGATAGGCATGGCCGTTGTGAAATGGATTGTATTCCGCAATGATACCTACAGTTTTCATGATTAGCGTATCCTTTCCCCTTAACACGATAATAGACTCTCGGAATCTCTAAGCCTTTATTTATCAGGCTTCTATGATTCCATTTTTATTTTTTCTCCACCTTTTTTCAAAAAGCACTTGACAAATGCCACAAAATCTGCGGCGCTTCGCGCCTCTTAATTAACAAGGCATATCGTTTCGGCTCTACCGGAATAGTCTTTTTGATTTGGAGGTGTGTTTCATTGAAACCTATTAACATCGGCGGTCATTCCGCCTATCAGGATCATGTCCTGAAACAACTTCGTAAATATTATCCCAATGCTACTTCTTCTTTCTCTTCTTCTACCTGGCAGATTCTCGAAAAATTTTGGGCTCTGGACTTATCTGCCATTGACTCTCTCATGCAGGACAAATACTCCGCTTTTGGTCCTGAACCAAGGCTTCCCTCTGACATGCTCCGAGCTATTCTTGTCTCTGTTGAATTTAAATTCACTTCTTATACTAGATTTGCCTCTGATTTAAAAGAGAACCATCTTCATGCTATCATTTCCGGCTTCCCTGTAGGTGACACTCCTGGTGTTGGCACTTTCTATGACTTCCATAAACGCCTTTGGCTATCCGATAATAAAAATCTTTCGAATGCCATCCATCCTCCTAAGGAAAAACCCCAAAAACCAAAAGGCAAAGAACAAAAAGCTGCTCCTGTTGAAAAAGTCACTGTTGAAGAATTGTTTCATCTGTTCCAAGAAAGCCCTCCTTCTGATATGGCTCCATGTGCAAGACTTTGGGAAATCTTCAATACGTTTTTTCTTCAGACTTCTGTTGATCATAACCTTATATCTCTCAAAGAGCTTGCTTTAGCCGGAGATGGAACTCCTGTTTCTACTGCCACACAGGAACGAAAGACTCGTACCTGCAATTGTCTGGAAAAAGGCATCCGCAATTGCACATGTGACCGCATTTACCATCAACCAGACTGTGATATTGGCTGGGATTCCCATCGCAGCCGTTATTACTTTGGATACGACTTATACATGCTGACTGCATCTGATTCTCAAAACGATCTTCCGGTTTTTCCTTTCCTAAGTCCTGCCTCACGGCACGACTCTCATGGATTCTTATACAACTGGTTTTCCTTTAAACAGATGCTTCCCGACGCTGTTATCAAGAAACTCCTCCTCGACTCAGCGCATGATGCGATGCCTTATTATGATTACTGCAAGGCTAACGGCATAACCCCTTTTATAGACCTGAATTGGAAGTGTGGACGGCCTCCTGTTTATAAGGATGCCATCACGATAGGCAGTGATGGCATTCCACTATGCCCTAAGGGGCTTCCTATGAAGCGGGCTGCTGTTGAGCCTAAAAAGGGACGAATCAAATATCGGTGCCCTAAGATCACTTGCAAAGGCGGTATCCCGCAATGTACTTGCGAAGAGCCTTGTTCTGAGGCTAAGTATGGCAGAAACGTCCACCTTGTTTTAAAAGACAATCCAAGGCTATTTAATAATCCGCCTCGCGATAGTGCTGAATGGAAGATGGAATATCATGCAAGAACATCTGCTGAACGCTGTAACAAACGGGAAAAAACTGACTATAAATTAGAAGACGGCAGATACCGTTCATCCATGATGTGGTACTGCCGCCTGTTTGCCATCATGATGTGCCAACATCTTGATGCGTGGGCTTTGCCAAAGTCATCCCCGCTAAAAGATCTCTTTGAGCAAGCCGCTTAAATTCATAAGCAATACCATTATAAACCATGTCGGGCACAAGGTCTATGAAAGTGCGCCATTTTTCATCGTTTATTACTTGTCATATCCATTCTAGATAATATTTACTTTTCAAAGTTCATTCGACCAGTGAATCTTAGTCGGAAAGCTTAAGATTCCGAGAGCCTATGATAGATTATCTACAAACAGTCTAACATAAAATGGTAAATTTGTATTGTTTTTTTATTAAAACAGACAAGAAAATCCCTTGTCTATGGACCGGTAATTTTGTATGATAAAAAGGTGAAGATAAGCTAGGGGGCTTACGATATAAAAAGGAGGATAAAACTATGTCTTATATCGATCTGATGAAGGAGAAGGCTAGAAGCGACAAGAAGACAATCGTGCTTCCGGAAACGAACGACAAGAGGACGCTGATCGCGGCCGCCAATATCATGAAAGAAGGAATCGCCAATATCATCATGGTGGGAAATGAAGAGAAAATCATGGATGGCGCCGGTTGGCTGGAAGTGGATTTAGAGGGCGTGCAGATTATCAATCCGGAGACAACGGAGAAACTGGACGAGTATGTGGAATTGTTATTTGAGACCAGAAAAAATAAAGGTATGACACCGGAAAAGGCCAGGGATATTTTATTGAAGGATTATCTGACCTTCGGTGTGGTGATGGTGAAGGCAAACGATGCGGATGGCATGGTGGCCGGCGCCTGTCACGCAACGGCCGATACCCTTCGACCGGCCCTGCAGATTTTAAAGACAGCGCCTGGCGTGAAGTTGGTATCAGGCTTTTTTATCATGGATGTGCCGGATTGTGAATTGGGGGCGAACGGCACTTTCCTCTTTGCGGACTGCGGCTTGAACCAGGATCCCACTGCGGAAGAACTGGCGGCCATCGCAGACACATCTGCCAAGAGCTTTAAGAGTCTGGTGGGTGCCAAACCCATTATCGCCATGCTTTCCCATTCCACCAAGGGTAGTGCGAAACACCCGCTGGTGGACAAGATGGTGGAGGCCACCCGGATTGCCCATGAGCAGTATCCGCATTTGTGTATCGACGGTGAACTGCAGTCCGATGCGGCTCTTGTGCCTCAGGTAGCCAAATCCAAGGCGCCTGGCAGTGAGGTGGCAGGCAAGGCCAATGTGTTGATCTTCCCGAACTTGGACTGCGGCAATATCGGTTACAAACTGGTACAGAGACTGGGCAAAGCCGAAGCCTACGGCCCCATGCTCCAAGGCATCGCCAAACCCGTAAACGACCTCTCCCGTGGCTGCTCCTGGCAGGACATCGTAGGTGTAGTAGCATTGACAGCAGTTCAGGCTCAGTTAGCATAAATATATTTTAAAAGAAAGAAGGTAAAAGCACATGAACATATTAGTCATCAACTGTGGCAGTTCCTCTCTCAAATTCCAACTCATTGACGCGGAGACAGAGAAAATGATCGCCAAAGGCCTGTGCGAGCGCATCGGTATCGAGGGCAGCCAGCTGGTCTACCAGCCTGCGGGCGGCGCCAAAGAGGAGACTGTAACCCCTATGCCCGATCACACGAAGGCAATCGAATTAGTATTAGGTGCGCTGACCAATGAGAAGACCGGCGTGGTAAAATCCCTGCAGGAGATTGGTGCGGTAGGGCATCGTATTGTACACGGCGGAGAGAAATTTGCGGCGTCAACCATCATTACGGACGAAGTGATAGAGGCTATTAAGGCCTGTAACGATCTGGCGCCCTTACATAACCCAGCCAACCTGATTGGTATTGATGCCTGTCAGAAGCTGATGCCGGAGACGCCCATGGTGGGTGTGTTTGACACGGCTTTTCATCAGACCATGCCTAAGGAGGCCTATCTGTATGGTCTGCCCTACGAATATTATGAGAAATATCAGGTGAGAAGATATGGTTTCCATGGGACTAGCCATTCCTATGTGTCCAAACGAGCGGCAGAACTCTTAGGCAGAAACTATGATGATATGAAGATTATCGTCTGCCATCTGGGCAACGGCGCCAGCATTTCTGCAGTGGAGCATGGTAAATGTGTGGATACGTCCATGGGATTGACGCCTCTGGAGGGACTGATCATGGGTACTCGATCTGGGGATATCGATCCGGCAATCGTGGAATATATCGCCCATAAAGAAAATAAGAGCATTGACGAGGTAATGACAGTGCTCAATAAGAAATCAGGTGTATTGGGCTTGTCCGGCGGTCTCTCTTCCGATTTCCGGGATCTGGAAAAATCTTATAATGCCGGAGAGGACAGAGGGCTTCGCACCATCAGAGGGTTTTCCTATCGTGTGGCAAAATATATCGGTGCTTACGCGGCTGTCATGAACGGTGTGGATGCCATCTGCTTTACGGCAGGCGTGGGAGAAAATAACCCCCTGGTCCGTAGTCTGGTCTGTGAGCGTCTGGGTTATCTGGGTATCACGCTGGATGAAGAGAAAAATGACATACGCGGGGAAGAAAAGGAAGTCAGCACACCGGATTCCAAGGTGAAGGTGCTTGTGGTTCCGACCAATGAGGAACTTGCGATTGCGAGGGAGACCTTTGCGCTGGTAAAATAATAGAGGCAAAGGCTGCTTCACTAAGAAGGACTAAGTCGCACACGGGAGGAAAGATAAATGAGTATCTATAGATCACAACTAAGCAAATCCTTAGTCATTAACCTGTACAATGCACAGATTGCGAAGCTGGATGTCCCCTATAAAGATATTTTTGTGGAGACAAGTTTTGGCAGGACGCATGTGGTGGAGATTGGCAATATGGAAGGAAAACCGCTGATGGTTTTTCATGGCGGCAACAGTACGTCGGCATACAATCTGCTGACCAGCAGGTTCCTGTTAGATAAATTTCACGTCTATGCTGTGGATATCATTGGTCATCCAGGGAAAAGTGCGGAGAACATTCTGATGCCGTTTGGATATCACTATGGCAGATGGGCAGGGGAAGTGATCTCGGCGCTGGGATATGAGAAAATCTGCTGTCTTGGCGGTTCTTTTGGCGGCGGCATATTGACAAAACTAATGTGTATCGCGCCGTCGAAAGTGGAGCGGGCCGTGCTCGTCGTGCCGGCCGGTATTGATAACGCTTTTCCTGCCGACACAGCCAGGATGATGGTGCCGCTTGCCAAGTATTATCTGACAAAGGATGAAAAGTATGTGAAAGAGATGGCAATGTATATGGCGTTGTCGGAGAAAGTCTTGAAGAAGGATTTGATGGCGGTGATCAAGAATACATTAGATCATGTCAAGATTCATCCTGCTATGCCTTCCAATGTGGAGGTGGAGCGTCTGCATAAGTGCAAAGCTCCCACGCTGGTGATGGCGGCGGAATATGACTGCCTGTTCCCAGGCAGAAAGGTACTGCCAAAGGCGAAGAAAGTACTGCCGAACTGTAAAATACATTTGCTCAAAGGGCGCGGTCATATTGCTCCGTTGCATAAAAAGGAAAAACAGATTATTATAGACTTTTTGTTAGAAGATTAAAGGACAGCTGCCGGACGAAGCGCCGGCAGCTGCATTTTACACCCCTAAATTTACCACTTACTGCACATCCTATTTTCAAAAAATCTTCTGCGTGCTACCATGTGCTCATAAAAAAAGAGGAGTGGACACATGGAAACGGTAGTCAAAGTTGAACATCTTGTCAAACATTTTAAGGAAGTCAAGGCAGTGAACGATATCAGTTTCGGGATAGAAAAGGGAGAACTTTTCGGATTCTTAGGCGTAAACGGCGCGGGGAAGTCCACCACGATCAATATCCTGTGTACGTTATTGGCACAGACCGCAGGAACAGTAGATATCTGCGGATACCGACTAGGGAAGGATAATGAAGCCATCCGCAGAAAAATAGGCGTGGTCAGACAGAATAATTGTCTGGATGATTATCTGACCGTGAAAGAGAATCTGATGGTCAGAGGCGCCCTGTATGAGAAAGACAGGAGGAAGCTAAAACGGAGGCTGTCCGATGTCTGTGAGATTATGGGCTTGGAGGATGTCTATGGCCGGCGTTATGCCAAACTTTCCGGAGGTCAGAAGAGGCGGTGCGAGATTGCAGGGGCGTTGATACATGTGCCAGAGATTTTATTTTTGGATGAACCCACCACAGGTTTGGATCCTGCCACCCGTAAGGCTGTGTGGGAGAGTGTGGGGAAACTCAGACAGGAGAATAAAATGACGGTGTTTTTGACCACCCATTATATGGAGGAGGCTGCCAGGGCATCGGTCATTGCCATATTGGATGAAGGAAAAATCAAAGAGCAGGGAACGCCTTTTTATCTGAAAGAGCATTATGCACAGGATAAACTGAAACTGATACCGTCAGCAGGCAGGGAAGAACAGCTTTGGGACTCCCTTGTAAAAGAAAAATTATCCTGCCAGAAGAAAGAGGAGTATGTGGTATTGACGATCAAAAATAGTATGCAGGCAGTGCCTCTGCTGGAAAGGTACGGGACTCTGTTGGCAGGATTTGAGATGGTACAGGGAACAATGGACGATGTGTTTTTGCAGGTTACGGGCAGGGAAGCTGTGGATGATGAGAATGGGAAAGCGGAACAGAGCCTGGAGAAGGCTGTATAAGTGGTCCGGAATGGGGAATGGTATGGAAACTACAAAATTATTGATAAGTAGAAATATAAAGTTATATAGGCGGGATAAGGCGGCGGTGTTTTTCTCTTTACTCTCCATGTTGATCACCCTTGCATTGATGATATTGTTTCTTGGCAGCATGAACAGCGATACGATTGTAAACCTGCTTGCGGAATATGGCGGTGTGCGGGATGCGGTAAAAGATCGGATGAATGCAGAACATCTTGTACGAGTGTGGACGCTGGCCGGTATCGTGTTGATTAACTGTGTGACAGTGACCATGACGGTGATGGGCAATCTGGTACAGGATGAAGAGGAAGGACGACTTGCGTCTTTTTATATTGCACCGGTGGGCAGAGGCTATATTACATTGGGCTATATTTTAAGCGCTTGGTTGATCGGAGCGGGCATGAGTCTGCTTACCCTGGCGTTTGGCAATCTATTTCTTATGGGGAAGGGTGAAGGGTTCGGCATACAGACTTGTATGGTCCTGACAGGTATGATTTTGGTAAACAGCTTTTTTTATGCGGCACTATCTTATCTGTTGACACTTTTTGTTCATAGTCAGGGCGCCTGGAGCGCCATACTTTCAATCACTGGGACACTGGTGGGGTTCCTGGGTGCAGTTTATCTTCCCATGATAATGCTGCCTGAGAAAGTGGGTATGGTCTTGAAAGCCCTTCCGATACTGCATGGGGCATCCATGATGCGCAGGGTGAGTGTACAGGGAGTGCTTAGAGAGACTTTTGCGGGGCTTCCAGCAGAAGTGCTGGAAGGATATTGCGAAGGCATGGGGGTTACTGTTTCCGTGAGGGGAGAGATACTTTCTGTGATGACACAGGTTGCATTTGTGGTATCCTTTAGTATAGTGATAGTGACAGCTGCCGTACTGATCAGTAAATATCGCTCTGTCAGGGAACGATGATATTGGTTTGATAAGATTAATAATTAGAATCATGCATGCCTATGCAAAGCCGGGCAGATGGGACTCTTAAGAACGGAAGGAAATCATGAAAATAACAATACAGGATATCGCACCCGGGGAAGAGGAAGAGATCATTGTAAGATGCAGGAATCTGGATGAGGCCCTTCTGCGGGTGATTCATGAGATTAAGACAAGACGTGGGAAATTTACGGTCACAGACAAGGATAAGATCAGGCAGGTGGATACCAAGGATATTTATTATTTTGAGGCTGTGGACAATAAGGTATTCCTTTATCTGGAACAGGATGTGTTTGAGGTCCGATACAAACTGTATGAGATTGAAGCGGAGTATGAGAATACGGATTTTTTCAGGGCATCCAAATCTGTGATCATCAATCTGGCCAAAGTCAGACAATTTGCGCCGGAATTTGGCGGTCGGTTTGAGGCGCAGATGATGAATGGGGAGAAACTGATAATCTCCAGACAATATGTGCCGTTTTTAAAGAAGAGGCTTGGCATGTGACAGAGGAAAGAGTGGAGTATGGCCGGAAAGTTGAACAGAAAGCACAGACGGAAGATATGTGTTGAGAACGGCATGGAAAAGAGGCTGGTAATGACAGAAAATATAAAAAAAAGAATTACAGAATTTTTTCTCACATTTTGTATCGCAACGACGGGAACGGTGTTTGCATGTGCGGTATATATCGGTATATTCTGGCGCGGTGCATTGATGAATTCTGATATTTTGTGGCATAATTTGCTGCTTTGCTTTGTGTGCAGCCTGTGTAATTTCATCCATCCGTTCCAGGAGAGCAGCCGGATGAGAGTATTGCTCAATATCGGGGTACGTTATTGCTATATTAACCTGGTAGTATTGGGCGGCGGCTATTTGTTCCAGTGGTTTGATATTAAAAACGTCCTTATGCTGGCGGTCATGATGCTGGAAATCCTGCTTCTCTTTGTTGGGATATCTTGGGTAATGTGGCAGTTGCACAAGAAAGATTCTGAGAGACTCAACGAAAAGCTGCAGGAGTATCAGCGGACGGGGGGAAAAATCTGACAGGATGCCGGGAACTGCCGGGCAGGGGAGTGACAGATATTGGCCTGCCGGGCAGTCATTGCAGTCATTGCTGTCGGCAAAATTCCGGTTGACAAACCATGACTGCCTATGTATAATTGTTTGAGTATGGATAGGAGTCTACTATGTTCGTGAACTTAACTGATGTGTTGACAAACGAAGGCAAGGTACTTCCGATGCAGGTAGAGGCAGGAATCACGCAGATTCCTGTGGGCGGGGAAAGTTACCGGGTGCTTAAGAGTACGCCGGTGGATTTTGTGTTTACCAACACTGGAAAGGGCAGAGCGCGGATTGAGGGTGAGGCGGTGTTTACATTTGCATTAAACTGTGACAGATGCCTGCAACCCGTGGAGAAGGAGATTGCGCTTACCTTTAACAGGGAAGTTACGGCGCCGGATGTGAGTGCTGACAGGTCTGTGGAAGAAGAACAGGATTTTATGGACGGTTATCAGTTGCACGTGGAAGACTTACTAAACAGTGAGATAGTGACAAGCTGGCCTATGAAGATTCTGTGTAAGCCGGATTGTAAGGGGATCTGCCCCAAATGCGGCAGGGATCTGAATACGGGGATGTGTGAGTGTGATACATTCGTTCCCGATCCCAGGATGGCGGCGATCAAAGATATCTTTGAAGCGGATAAGGAGGTGTGACGATGTCTATTTGTCCTAAGAACAAATCTTCTAAAGGTAGAAGAGATAAGAGAAGAGCAAACTGGAAGATGACTGCTCCTACATTGGTGAAATGTAGCAAATGCGGTGCTTTGATGGTGCCTCACAGAGTATGTAAAAAATGTGGGACATACAACAAAAAAGAGATCATTGCAGTGGATTGAGTAGAGAGAATGTAGGGAAATCAAGGATTATAAGAAGGTGTAATCCTTGGTTTCTTTTTTTGCGTTTATTTTTGTTTAATAGTATCAACATTACTTTTGGGGACTTCTCGAAGAGCCTTGATTTTTGTGTGTATATTTAGTATATTAATATAGATATCCTTAGTGAATAAATCATACTACAGGAAATTACTTAAATTATATCCGAGGCTGCGAAGCAGTCCTCGAAAAGTTAATTTGCGAAGCAAGTTTACATTATAATATCCGAGGCTGCGAAGCAGTCCTCGAAAAGTTAATTTGCGAAGCAAATTTACTTTAAGGAAACGGAAGGGTACATATGAGCGAATGGATAAAAGTGGCAGTGGATGCCATGGGCGGTGACAATGCGCCGGTAGAGACTGTAAAAGGCGCCGTGGAAGCAGTCAATGAGAGCAACAAGGTTAAAGTGTATCTGGTAGGACTTAAAAGTGTGCTGGAAAAGGAACTGGCAGGACATACCTATCCCAAGGAGCAGATTGAGGTGGTACATGCTTCTGAGATTATAGAGACAGCGGAACCGCCGGTGATGGCAATCCGCAAGAAGAAAGATTCTTCTCTTGTCAGGGCTTTGAATCTGGTCAAGGACGGTACCTGCGACGCTTATGTATCCGCGGGCAGCACCGGTGCGACACTGGTGGGTGGACAAGTCATTGTTGGGCGCATCAAGGGCGTGGAGCGGCCACCGCTTGCCCCGTTAATCCCTACAGCTACAGGGTGTTCTTTACTGATTGACTGTGGCGCTAATGTGGACGCAAGACCTTCGCATCTGGTGCAGTTTGCCAAGATGGGTTCCGTTTATATGGAACATGTGATGGGTGTCAAAAATCCGAAGGTTGGCATTGTGAATATTGGCGCTGAAGAGGAGAAGGGAAACGCCCTGGTCAAGGAGACCTTTCCTTTGTTAAAGAACTGTCCCGATATTAATTTTATTGGCAGTGTGGAGGCTAGGGACATTCCGGCAGGTGCGGCGGACGTAGTAGTTTGTGAGGCTTTTGTGGGCAATGTGATCCTAAAGACTTATGAGGGCGTAGGGTTGACATTGATCTCAAAAGTGAAGGAAGGGATGATGACGTCCCTGCGCAGTAAGATTGGGGCGCTGCTTGTGAAACCTGCCCTAAAGACAACATTAAAGGCTTTTGATCTGGAGCAGTACGGCGGGGCGCCTATGCTGGGATTAAAAGGTCTTGTCGTCAAGACACACGGCAGTTCCAAGGCCAATGAGATTAAAAATTCGATTTTACAGTGTATTACATTTACAGAGCAGAAGATCAGTGATAAAATCCGGGAGAAGATTGCAACAGAGGAAGTTGTGTCGGAACCGAAGAATTAGACGATAGAGAAAAGCGAAAGGTGGCTGTAGCTATGGAATTAGAGAAATTACAGGAAGTGATAGCGAGCGTCTTAAGCGTTGATCCCAAAGAGATTACGCTGGAGACCACCTTTTTGGAAGATTTAGGAGCCGATTCCTTGGATGTTTTTCAGATTATCATGGGAATCGAAGAAGTTTTTCATATAGAGATACCTGCCGACAAAGTGGAACGCATCACTACGGTGGGCGAGGCGGTTGAACTGATCAAGAACAGTAGGGAGTAAACGAAAGCCCCTTCTAAAAAGAAGGGGCTTTTCCATTGTGGAGGATTTCATGTTAGAGGAGCGGCTTACAGAACTTGAAGAAAAAATACAGTATCGGTTTCAAGACAGGCGCCTTTTACGGCAGGCCCTCACACACAGTTCCTATGCGAATGAGCAAAAAATCAATAAGTTTGAGGACTATGAGCGTTTGGAATTTTTAGGTGATGCTGTTTTGGAATTGGTGAGCAGTGATTTCCTGTTTCGGGAAGAAAAGGATATGGCGGAGGGACAGTTGACGCGTAAGCGTTCCTCCATGGTCTGTGAGCCTGCGCTTGCTTTTTGTGCCAGGGATATTGCCTTGGAACAGTACATTCTTCTCGGCAAAGGGGAGGAAGCCACAGGCGGCAGAGGCAGGGATTCCATTGTTTCTGATGTAATGGAAGCGGTGATTGGTGCGATTTATCTGGACAGCGGGATAGAGGAAGCGTCAGGATTCATCCATCGTTTTATTCTGGATGATTTGGAGCACAAACAGTTATTCTATGACGCTAAGACGATTCTACAGGAAGATGTGCAGCAGGAAGGTAAAGAAGCGATTCATTACGAACTGCTTAAGGAGGAAGGGCCGGAACATGAGAAAACTTTCTTAGTAGAAGTCAGGGTAGGAGATAAAAAGCTGGGGACAGGAAGCGGACATTCTAAGAAAGCGGCGGAACAGCAGGCGGCTTACCAGGCGCTTCTTCGCAGGCGGGAAGAAATGTGAGGTACATATGTATTTAAAGAGTATTGAGGTGCACGGATTTAAATCCTTTGCCAATAAAATTACGTTCAAGTTTCATAATGGAATCACGGGTATTGTGGGCCCCAATGGCTCTGGGAAGAGCAATGTGGCGGATGCGGTCAGATGGGTGCTTGGTGAGCAGCGGATCAAGCAGCTGCGCGGCGTGTCCATGCAGGATGTGATTTTTTCTGGCACGGAGATGAGAAAACCTCTGGGATATGCCTATGTGGCGATTACCCTGGACAATTCGGATCATCAGCTGGCGATTGATTATGATGAAGTGACAGTGTCCAGAAGGCTGTACCGTTCCGGTGAGAGTGAATATATGTTGAATGGAACGGCCTGCCGTCTGAAAGATGTCAATGAACTGTTCTATGATACGGGTATCGGCAAGGAAGGATACTCCATCATCGGGCAGGGACAGATTGATAAGATCTTGAGTGGGAAGCCGGAGGAGCGCAGGGAGCTTTTTGACGAGGCGGCCGGCATCGTGAAGTTTAAGCGGAGAAAGTATGCGGCCCAGAAAAAACTGGAAGATGAAAAACAGAATCTGGTGCGCGTCAATGATATTCTGGCGGAATTGGAGAAACAGACAGGGCCTTTGGAGAAACAGGCGGAGAAGGCAAGAATCTATCTTCGTAAAAAAGAAGAGTTGAAGACCTTGGATGTGAATGTTTTTTTGTTGGAAAATGTGCGTGTCCGGGAACAGCTTGTGGAAGTGGATAAGAAACTGCAGATTGCCGGGGATGATCTGCAGGAAACTACCGACAGATATGAATCCATCAAGGAAGAATATGAGCGGATACAAGGACGTATTGAGCAGCTGGATCAGGAGATTGAGGCAGCCAGAGCCACGCTTACAGATACCGGCGTTATGCGTTCTAAATTAGAAGGCGAGATCAATGTCTTAAAGGAGCAAATCCATTCTGCGGAGGGAAATGAGGAACATCTGCAGAACCGGATTCGCAGCATCAGCGAGCAGCTTGCCGAAAGGGACAAGGAGCGGGATGCGATTCTTTTGGACAAGAAGGAGACGGATGACAAACTCGCAGCGTTGGAAGAAGAGCGGGCGCAGGCCAGGGAACTTCTGGAAAAAACCCAGCGTGAAATCGAAGAACTCAATAATAATATTGAAAGTGGCAAAAATACTATCATAGATGCACTCAATAATCGTGCGACCATCAAGTCCAAGCTGGGACGGTTTGACACCATGCTTGAGCAGGTCAATATCCGCAAGGCAGAGTTGAATTCCAGACTTTTACGAGCCAAGTCCGATGAGGCGGAACAGACGGAGACCATCAAAAAACTGGAAGAAGAATTTGAGATCATTACGAATACGATCAAAGAATTGACAGAACAGCAGGAACTTATTGATGAGCGTCTCTCCGGCGTCCGGGAGGAACTGGCGGGGAAGGACCAGAAACTGCGGGACACCCAGATTCTTTATCATCAGCAGAAATCTAAGCTGGAAGCCCTCTCTAACCTGACGGAACGTTATGAAGGATATGGCGGCAGCGTAAAGGCTGTTATGGAGCAGAAGGACAGCGAGAAAGGCATCATCGGTGTGGTGGCGGACATTATCAAGGTGGACGCCAAATATGAGACGGCGATTGAGACGGCGCTTGGCGGCAACATCCAGAATATCGTGACGGAGGATGAGGAGACGGCCAAGCGCATGATCGGTTTCTTAAAGAAGGCGAAGGCGGGCCGGGCTACGTTCCTGCCGCTTACCAGCATTACCCACCCTCAGGAATTTAAGAATCCGGAGGCCCTGAACGAAAAGGGTGTGGTGGGGATGGCAGACGCCCTGGTGAAGATAGATAAGAAATACCAGAATGTGGCCAAAGCCATGCTGGGGCGCATCATGGTGGTGGATCATGTGGATAATGCGGTGAAGATTGCCAGAAAGTTTGATTACGGCATTCGCATGGTCACGTTGGAGGGAGAATTGTTAGTGCCGGGCGGCGCTATCAGCGGCGGTGCTTTTAAGAATAACTCCAATCTTTTGGGCAGACGCCGGGAGATGGAGGAACTGGAAAAGAAGGTCAAACAGTATCTGACGGATATTGACAATATTTTAAATGATATTGAGGAGACAAAGAAGGGCCGCAATAAGATGCGTTTGGAACTGGAGGATATTAAAGGACAGATCCAACGTAAGTTTATCGAGCAGAACACCGCCAGGATGAATGTGATGCAGGCGGAGGAAAAAAAGAGCGAGACGGCGGAAGGCTTTGACGAATTAAAGAATGAGGAGCAGGATATCGAGACGCAGATCAAAGAAATCCAACTTGGTAAGGATGAGGCGGCTGCAGAACTTGCGGATTCCGAACAGCTGGAGAAAAATGTGGAGGTTCAGATTGCCGGTTTTCAGGCACAGCTTGAGATGAAACGGGCCGAGGAGTCCACACAGTCTTCCAGAGTATCCGAGTGGGATGTGGAAGTCGAGAAGATGCGTCAAGGCGCAGATTTCCAGCGTCAGAATCTGGAACGTGTGGAAGCGGAGAGGTCTCGTTATACGGCGGAATTAAATGAGGTAAAAGAGGGACTGCATCTGGGCAAGGAAGAGGTGGAACGCAAGAAAGACAGTATTTTGGAGATAGAAAAGACCATTGCGGCTTCCCATACGGCTCAGAGTGATGCAGAGCAGAAACTGAAAGAAGATATCGAGATGAAGGAGGAACTCTCCGGCAAGCAGAAGAATTTCTTTGCTTCCAGAGAGGAACTGTCCGAACGCATGACAGCGCTGGATAAGGAAGTTTACCGTCTGGGCAGCCAGAAAGAACGGATGGAGGAATCCATCGAATCCCAGATTAATTATATGTGGGATGAATATGAGATTACGTTGTCTGATGCGGAATCCTTAAAAAATGAGGAAATGAACGATCTGCCGGCCATGAAGAGAGGCATCAGCGGATTGAAAGATGAAATCCGCAAGCTGGGCGATGTGAATGTCAACGCCATCGAGGATTACCGGAACCTGATGGAGCGCTATACGTTCTTAAAGACACAGCATGACGATCTGGTGGAAGCGGAAAAGACGCTGCTTGGGATTATCGAGGAACTGGATACTTCCATGCGCAAGCAGTTTAATGAGAAGTTTGAGCAGATCAACAGGGAGTTTGACAAGGTGTTCAAGGAACTTTTTGGCGGCGGTAAGGGTACGCTGGAACTGATTGAAGACGAGGATGTACTGGAAGCGGGCATTCGCGTGATTGCACAGCCGCCGGGAAAGAAACTGGTGAATATGATGCAGATGTCCGGCGGAGAGAAATCGCTGACGGCAATCTGTCTGTTGTTCGCCATCCAGAACTTAAAACCTTCGCCGTTTTGTCTGTTGGACGAGATTGAGGCGGCCCTGGATGAGAGCAACGTGACCAGATTTGCCAAGTATCTGCATAAACTGACCAAGAATACCCAGTTCATAGTGATTACGCACAGGCGAGGCACCATGGAGAAGGCCGATAGGCTGTATGGTATCACCATGCAGGAAAAAGGCGTCTCCACACTGGTCAGCGTGAATCTGATCGATAAGGAATTGGACGATTAGTGAATTTGAGATTTCGGGAAACAGAATCACGGAGGTTTGGTATGGCTGAAGAAAAGAAAGGGTTTTTCAGCAGGCTGCGGGAAGGACTCACTAAGACGAGAAATAATATCGTACATGGGATTGACTCCGTTTTTAACGGTTTTTCTGCGATTGACGAGGATTTCTACGAGGAACTGGAAGAAATCCTGATCATGGGAGACATTGGCGTGGATGCAACGGATGCAATCCTAGAGAAGCTGCGAGAACAGGTGAAGGAGAATCATATCAAAGAACCTGTCGCTTGTAAGGAATATTTGATCCAAAATATTAAGGAGCAGATGCGGGTGGAGGAGACTGCTTATGAGTTCGAGTCCAGACAGTCTGTGGTGCTGGTGATTGGCGTCAACGGCGTGGGCAAAACTACTACCGTGGGTAAATTGGCGGGAAAACTCAAGAGTCAGGGCAGGAAAGTGTTGATTGCTGCGGCTGATACCTTCCGTGCGGCTGCGGGAGAACAGCTTGGCGAGTGGGCTAACCGCGCCGGGGTGGATGTGATCGGTGGCACAGAGGGCGCCGATCCGGCCAGCGTAATCTACGATGCGGTGAGCGCGGCGAAGGCGCGGAATGTGGACGTGCTGTTGTGCGACACGGCTGGGCGGCTTCATAATAAAAAGAATCTAATGGAAGAGTTAAAGAAGATTGACCGGATTATCACTAGGGAATTTCCTGATGCTCACAGAGAGAATCTGGTAGTCCTGGACGGCACCACAGGTCAGAACGCCTTGCAGCAGGCCAAAGAGTTTAGCGAAGTGGCGGATCTTACAGGAATCATCCTGACAAAATTGGATGGAACGGCCAAGGGCGGTATTGCGGTGGCAATCCAATCACAGCTGCAGATTCCGGTAAAATATATTGGTGTCGGTGAAACCATCGAGGATCTGCAGAAGTTTGATGCGGATCAGTTCGTGGATGCACTTTTTGATGTGAAAATGTCTGAGGAAGAGTAGATAGAAAGAGGGAAGGATATATGGGAACGAAAGAATTGTCATTGGATAAGTTTGAGGAAGCGTATGAGATCGTCAAGGAGGTGGCCTCGGAGACGAAGTTGGTGTACAGTGATTATTTTAGCGCACAGACAGGGAATAAGATTTATTTAAAACCGGAGAATATGCAGCTTACAGGGGCATATAAATTACGGGGCGCCTACTATAAGATAAGCACCCTCACCCAGGAAGAGCGGGAGAAAGGTTTGATTACGGCTTCTGCCGGCAACCATGCTCAGGGCGTGGCTTACGCGGCGAAATGTTATGGCGTGAAGGCAGTGATTGTGATGCCAACCACCACGCCGCTCATCAAGGTCAACCGTACTAAGAGTTATGGGGCGGAGGTGGTTCTTTGCGGGGATGTGTATGACGAGGCTTGTGCCCATGCCTATGAATTGGCCAAAGAACATGGCTATACCTTTGTACATCCTTTTGACGATCTGGACGTGGCCACAGGCCAGGGAACCATCGCCATGGAGATTATCAAGGAACTTCCTCTGGTAGATTATATTCTGGTGCCCATCGGCGGGGGCGGCCTTGCCACCGGCGTATCGACACTGGCGAAGTTGTTGAATCCCAAGATTAAGGTCATCGGCGTAGAGCCTGCAGGCGCCAACTGTATGGAGGCGTCCATCAAGGCAGGTAAAGTGCTGACTTTAGAACAGGTAAATACCATAGCTGACGGCACGGCAGTGAAGACGCCAGGCGAAAAGATATTTCCTTATGTGAGTAAGAATCTGGATGATATCATCACCGTGGAGGATGAGGAACTGGTGGTGGCATTCTTAGATATGGTGGAGAACCATAAGATGGTGGTGGAAAATTCCGGTCTGCTCACGGCGGCAGCCTTAAAACACCTGGATGTGAAGAATAAGAAGATTGTGGCAATCTTAAGCGGCGGCAATATGGATGTGATCACCATGTCTTCCGTGGTACAGCAGGGACTGGTGCTGCGTGACAGGATCTTTACGGTGTCAGTGCTTTTGCCTGACAAACCGGGCGAGTTGAGCAGAGTGTCCGATGTGATCGCGAAGGAGAGTGGCAATGTCATCAAGCTGGAACACAACCAGTTCGTATCCATCAATCGCAATGCGGCGGTGGAACTTCGGATTACCTTGGAAGCTTATGGGACACAGCATAAGAACCAGATTATGGATGCCCTCAAAGAGCATGGCTATCAGCCGAAGCTGGTACGGGCAAGCATCTAAGAAGATTTGGCAGATATATAACTAATGTATATGCTACGTATAATACATCAAAGTCCGCATGATTATATACGGATTTTGGTGTATTTATTAAATATTCCGATGTAGCATGGGAAAATAAGTAAGATTATGGTGTATATGGTTATGATATAGGAAAAAGAGAGGCGGCATCATATATGGGAAAAGGGAATCACAGGAAAATTGAAAAAAATATAAAAAAAAGCAAGACAGAATTGCTAAAGAAATATATTATTATATCAGCGGCAGCTTTTGTGTACGCGGCGGGTGTCAGTCTTTTTACTGATCCCAATGATATGGCGCCCGGCGGTGTGACTGGTATCTCCATTATCTTAAGCAGGATTGTGCCTGTGAGTACGGGTACGCTGATCATGCTGATCAACATACCGATCCTTATCTTTGGGATTTGGAAGTTTGGCCTGGGACTGACACTTTCTTCCATCTACGCGACAGTGCTGATCTCGGCTTTTACCAATTTGCTGGCGCCTTTCGGGGCAGCCACGGATGATATCCTGTTGGCGGCACTCTCAGGCGGTGTACTGATAGCAATCTCGGTAGGGGTGATTTTCAGGGCAGGGGCGACTACTGGCGGAGTGGATATTATCATCAAGGCCCTGCGGCTGCGGTTTCCGCATTTGAAGACGGGTAAGATATTCTTTATCATGGATGCCGTGGTGGTTACGCTGTCTGGTATTGTCTTCCGGGATATCAATGCTGCCCTGTATGCGGCTATCTCGGCCATCTGTACATCCTTGGTGATGGATATAGTGCTTTACGGCAGGGATGAGGCCAAACTCATCTATATCATCAGCGGTAAGTCTTCACAGATTGCCCAGTGCCTCTTAGAGGATCTGGATATCGGTGTGACATATATAAACGGGCAGGGCGCATATAGTGGAGATGACAAGAAGGTGCTCATGTGCGTGGTAAAAAAGGCTGTCTCACCTCAGGTGGAAGAGATTGTCAAAGAGGAAGATGCCCATTCTTTCATGATCATCACAAGCGCAACGGAAGTATTCGGAGAGGGGTACAAAAGCTACTTTAGTGAACGAATCTAAAAAGGAGAGTCTATGCGGGAAAATAATCTACAGAGCAAGAGACGGAGAAAGAAACAAAGGAGAAGTGAGAACGGTATATTGGCAGGATCGATACTGCTTTGTATTGTCACGCTGGCGGCAATCACAGTCTGTATGGTAACGGTATTTCAAAACCGGGCGGCTCAGCTGCAGAAAGTGGAAGTGATGAATGAGCTGGAGACGGCCAGACAAGAGATTGCGGTGTCCTATTCACAGGATGAGGTGGACCAGCTGATTCAAGCGGCGGTAGCTGAGACAAAAGAGCAGACCAGTGAGGAAGTGAGCGGAGATTTTTTAAGCAAACTTAAAGAACTGATGCAATCGGGGGATGGCGCCACAGAAATGCTTCGCTATTTCTTTCCAGAGGAGATTGTGGTAGCGGATGCCGGACAATATTACTTTTTCCCGATACAGGAGAATCTTGCAAAGCATACATATAACCCGCTGGGATTCCAACTGGATGGGGATGATATCCTGCATTATTATGAAAATGGAGAACGGGCGTCCCACAAGGGAATAGACGTATCCAAGTATCAGGAGTCCATCAATTGGGAAAAGGTGGCGGAGGATGAGGTGGAGTATGCTTTTATCCGTCTGGGGATCCGCGGTTACACGGAAGGCGAAATTCTAGTGGATGATAATTTCCAGGACAATATAGAAGGGGCGTTGGAGAATGATATTGATGTGGGCGTCTACTTTTTTACCCAGGCGACAAGCGAGGCTGAGGCAGAGGAAGAAGCTGAATTTGTGATAGATTCTATAGAGGATTATGATGTCAGTTATCCGGTGGTCATAGATATAGAGGCTGTCTCCAACAAAAATGCAAGAACGAAGGATCTGACAGCGGAGGATAGGACGAAATACTGTGTCATTTTCTGTGAAAAGATCAAAGAGGCGGGCTATACGCCGATGATCTACGGTAATTTAAAGTCCTTTATGCTGATGCTTGATATGGAACAGCTGGAAGACTATGATAAGTGGTTCGCTTACTATGATGAGAAGATGTATTTCCCTTATGCCTTTAAAATATGGCAGTATACTAGTACTGGCAGGGTGTCGGGGATCGAGGGCGACGTGGATCTGAATATCAGTTTTGAGGATCTGAAAGATGAATGAAAAGGAACAGGAGCAATATGAAAAAACGGGCTACTTGACGGAGCCTTTCCGCGCTTTTCATATCAGGGATCACAGAAAAATGGAATTTGCTTTTCATTATCATGATTTTTACAAGATTATTTACTTTGTGGAAGGAAAAGTAGTCTATCAGATAGAAGGCAAATCCTATCGCTTAAAGCCCCATGATTTCGTGCTGGTGGGCGCCAATGTGATTCATCGCGCACAGATAGATGAGACTGTTCCTTACGAGAGGTATATCATATATCTTTCCGAGGATTTTTTAAGCCAGAAGACCGTCTCGGGGGAGAGCCTGAAACGTTGTTTTGAGGAGGCGCAGAAGAGCCAGAACCGGGTACTGCATTTTGTACCGGAAAGTTATGAGGATATGGTGGGATGCCTGCTTAAGATGAGAAAGGTGGAACAGCAGAAGTATGTCCCTTATCATGATTTTCTTTTGCAGTCGGCCTTTTTGGAATTTATGGTTCTTTTAAACAGAAATGTGATTCAACAGCCTAAGGCATTTATTGAAACAGCGGTGTACCATGAGAAGGTGGTGGATGTGATCGCCTATATACAGGAACATCTGGCGGAGGAGATTAACATAGATATTTTGGCGGAAAAATTCTATATCAGCAAGTATTACCTGATGCGGCAGTTTAGGCAGGCAACAGGATATTCCGTGCATCAGTACCTAAACGAGAAACGGATTCAGGCTGCCAGACAGATGATTCTCTCCGGCATGCCGCCATCTACGGCCTGCTATGAATGTGGATTTAAGGATTACTCTACTTTTGCCAGACGTTTTAAGGAGATCGTGGGGACGGCGCCGTCCAGGTTGCGCTGATATAGGGATTTATGATATAATAACCGCAAAGAAAAACAAGCGACTGCGGAGCAGGCATTTGTTTTTCAGCGGTTATTAACGAGCAAACGGCCGATGCAATCGGCCAAGGAGCGCTGAAAGCGCGTGTTTGCGAGTTTAGGCGATAGAATACACGAAAGGCGGGATTACAGACATGAAATATGAATTTGAAGGTACGGTGGAATTTCGGGAAAATGAGAACACGATTGCCGTACCCTTTAATGTGTGGGAAGTATGCGAAAAGGTGGGAGACGCGCCGGTGAGAGTCTGCTTTGACGATGTTTGTTTTATCTGCGATCTTCTGCCCAAGGGACAGGGCTATTACGATATTCCGGTCAGCCAGGAAGTGCTTGCCAAGGTGGAACTTGGCAAGAAGTATCTGATCTCTATTGAGATTGTGGGCAATGTGGTGAGCGTAGGCGGCGACAGCCCCTATAGCGTAGAAAATCCGATTCGTAAGATTGATGGGGTTGATCTGGTGACGCAGCCCTGGGACGGACTCTGTGGCCAGTCCTGTATTGCGATGATTGCGGGAACCACATTGGACGAGGCCTGCGATATCATGAAGTGCAGGGAATGGCAGGCCAATATGAGTAAGATGATCGCGACCTTAGAATATCTTGGCATCCGTCATGCGGACAAGATCGTTTATACGCTTGGTAAGATTGTGGAACTGCCCAAATGCTGCATCATCATGGAACGTATGGGGAGGTACAGTCATTACTTGGTAGGGTATGAAGGCAAGTATTATGATCCCAACCTGGGTGTGTTAAAGGAATTTGACCTGACCAAGGTAGTGGGGTATCTGGAAATCGTATATTAACAGCAACAGGAGCTGAACACTAACTGAATAGTGTTCAGCTCCTGTTAAGTTTTAATCATATCCGAGTCCGCGAAAAAATATTTTAAGTCTGGTTCATTTTGTTGATAGAATCAGAAATCATATTGGCATCCTCTGTAATCTTTTTATAGATATCGGCAGACAGTTTGGAAAAATCCCCCATCTGTTTAGCAATGATACCGAAGCCTGCGCCTACAGCGCCCACTCTTGCCGTCTCAATGGAGGCGTTCAAAGCCATGATGGTCTGTTTGGAAGCAATGGACTGCAGTTCCCTGGTATTTTCCTTAATTCTTGCAACCGTACTTGTGGCGTTGGCAAGTTCTTCTTCCCATACATGAATCTTCTGGTATTCGGTTTTGTCCATGTATTCCTGTAAGACAGCCCGGTTTACCACATCATCTAACAGGGCGGCCGCTGCACGGATTGATTTTTCAGGACGTACAGGCACTTTCTTGACGGCTCTGATGTACTGTGCGGGATCGATACCAAGTTCCTGCGCAATGGAAGTAAATTTATCCTCGTCCGGTTCCTGAGGAAGTACTTGTCCGCCAATCATTTTGCCAAGCTTCTCGCCGTTGAGGACGATATCAATAGAAAAGTCCATCAGGCCGGCATGACATTCATATGTACCCTGTCCTGTGGCGTCACATTTCTGGCAGCGTTTGGCGCCTTCACTGCAGCCCCTGGTATGTTTCATACAAAAATCTGTGAAATTACTGCCTTTGGTAATATAATTACCTTCCGCGTCAACGGCGATGGCAGCAAGTCCCGTAGCATCAGAAAAAGCGTCCTGGATTTTCTGCAGATGCGCCATATCCATAAAATCAATAAGCTTCATGGTAGTTGTAGCCCTCCTTAGGATGTGAAATTGTATTTATCTTATAGAAACCAAATCCAAATAATACGTTTATTATATCATCTTTTAAGATATCTGCCTATCTGTTTTATGACTTTTTATCACTTTTTATCACACTTTTTTATTGTACATGCTTTTCTATGGAGTGATCGTAAAGATATCTGTCAAGAAAAAATACTTGAAAGTGGAGATGGCATATAGTAAAATGCATAAGTCGGTAATCGCATTTTCTGGGAATTAAGAAAGGAAGGATACGAGATGGAAAGGCGAAAAACGGTATTTGGGATCAGTGACTGTCTCAAAGACAGTAAAGGAGGCATATGGCTTTCGATTGTAACATGCTTTATGCTCTTTCTTTATGCACCGCTGGATCTGTTGTTTACCAATCAGGACGAGTTTTGGTTTGATGCCTATCTTCTTGTGCCGATCATGTCGGTGATTTTTGGGATAACATGTCTTGGCAGTATCCTCATATTCATAGTGTTGAAAAAGTGGAAGGAAATTTTGTATCGGATTGGGCTCGCCCTGTATTTTATCGCGTTTATTTGTCTTTATGTGCAGGGAAACGTATTGACGGGTAGTCTGCCGCTTTTGGATGGCAAACCGATAGACTGGAGTCTTTATAAAGCAGAATATATCCAATCCTATATACTCTGGATTGTGGTAGCGATTGTTGTTTTTGTTATGTATCGTAAGGTAAAGCCTGACCTGTTTGAGAAAGTCGTCAGAATTGTCAGTATCTGTATGCTGTTAATGTTCTGTGTCACGTTGTTTACGCTGGCGCTGACGAACCACGGATTTGAAAAAAAGCCTGGATTGTGCGTGACGACGAGAAATATGTTCCAGATGTCGGAGGATACCAATCTGATAATTCTGTTATTGGATGCTGTGGATGCACGGAACATGAATGAAATCTTAGAGGAGAATCCTAAATATGGGGATATTTTTACGGATTTCACCTATTTCGACAATATGCTGGGAGTTTATCCTGCCACACGGCATGCGGTCCCTTATATCCTGTCAGGGAAGTGGTATCAAAATGAGATGGAATTTAGGGAATATGAAGCGCTGGCTTATGCGGAATCACCGTTGTTTGCCCGTTTAGAAGAAGAGGGGTGGCGGATTGGGCTTTATGAGGCGGAACTGCTTTCAAACGATGGTGGAAAGGGACGGTTTGAGAATGTACTGCCAAGTAAAAGAGGTATCAGCAATAAACTGATGTTTATAAAGTGGCAGATTCAGCTGGTCGGTTTCAAATATGCGCCCTATTGTTTAAAGCCGCATACCTTTGTGAATCTTAAGGACTTTAATACAGTTAAGATTCCACCAGAGGGGGAAACCATGTTTACGATGTCTAACAGCGACTTTTATGACAGGGTGCTTCATGAGGAGATTAGTCTGACGGATCAGAAGTGTTTTCGCTATATCCATATCAATGGTGGACACGCGCCCTTCATTTATAATGAGAATGTGGAGGAGATTGCACCGGAAGACGGTACTTATGAAGATAATATCAAAGCTTCTCTGACGATAACAAGGGAGTATCTGGATAAGTTAAAAGAGTCCGGTGTATATGATAATTCCGCGATTATTGTGATGGCGGATCATGGCTATGGATGGGGAAATTATTTTAACCAGCAAAATCCGATTTTCTTTGTGAAAGGCGTAGGAGAGAAGCATGAATTTAGGATATCGGATGCTCCGGTCTCTTATATGGACATGCAGCAGGTATATGAGCGGCTGATGAATGGAGCCGGCTGTGAAGAGATTTTTGATTGGAAGAGCGGCGATCAAAGGGAGAGAAGATATATTTTTTACGAACATTCTAATGAGGATCACATGATTGAATATATGCAGCCCGGACGGGCAGACGATGCGGATGCCATGTATGAGACCGGCAATGTGTATGACAGATAACGAGCCGTTGTCAAGAAAAAACACTTGACACGGGTTAAACACTATAGTAAAATGCATAAGTCGGCAATTATGAAACAGAGGCTTAGTCATGGAGAAGATTGTTGAACAAGGCTTATTATATGATTTCTATGGAGAACTGCTGACTAAGCATCAGCAGGAGATTTACGAGAGTGTGGTGTACGATAATCTTTCTCTGGGCGAGATTGCCGAGACGGAAGGTGTCAGCAGGCAAGCGGTACATGATATCGTAAAGCGCTGTGATAGGATATTGCAGGGCTATGAGGAGAAACTGCGGCTGATCGCTCGGTTTATGAGTATCAAAGAAAAGATATCGCAGATAAATAGACTCTCCGCACAGTATGAAGACAGCGATTCCAAAGACTGGAATTTCTATGGAACGCAGATTAGGGAGTTGTCTGAAAAAATCCTGCAGGAATTGTAAGAAGTGTAGAAAGGCGTAGTCATATGGCGTTTGAAAGTTTGACCGATAAACTGCAGAACGTATTTAAGAGCCTGAGGGGCAAGGGCCGGCTTACGGAAGCGGACGTTAAGACCGCTTTGAAAGAAGTGAAGATGGCGCTTTTAGAGGCTGACGTAAATTTTAAGGTAGTCAAGCAGTTCGTGAAGTCCGTGGAGGAGCGTGCTGTAGGCACGGATGTGCTCAATGGTCTCAATCCGGGGCAGATGGTCATCAAGATCGTCAACGAGGAAATGGTGGCCCTGATGGGCTCAGAAACTACGGAGATTGCCATGCAGCCCGGCAAGGCCATCACGGTGATCATGATGTGCGGTCTACAGGGTGCAGGTAAGACTACTACTACAGCCAAGATCGCAGGCAAACTGAAGTTAAAAGGTAAGAAATCTCTGTTAGTTGCCTGTGATGTCTACAGACCGGCAGCTATCAAGCAGTTACAGATAAACGGTGAGAAACAGCAGGTGGAGGTTTTTTCCATGGGAGAGAACCATAAACCGGTGAACATCGCGAAAGCGGCCATAGAACATGCGCAGAAGAACGGGCATAATGTGGTGATCTTAGATACTGCGGGACGTCTCCATATCGATGAGGAGATGATGGCGGAACTACAGGAGATTAAGGAGAACGTGGCAGTGCACCAGACACTTCTGGTGGTGGATGCCATGACTGGACAGGATGCCGTTAACGTGGCCAAGGATTTTGACGAGAAAGTGGGCATTGACGGGGTAATCCTCTCCAAGATGGACGGCGATTCCAGAGGCGGTGCGGCGCTCTCTATCAAGGCAGTGACGGGCAAACCCATTCTCTATATCGGTATGGGTGAAAAACTCTCTGATTTAGAGCAGTTTTATCCGGATCGGATGGCGAATCGGATCCTGGGGATGGGCGATGTGCTGACGCTGATTGAGAAAGCACAGCAGAACCTTGATATAGATGAAGAGAAAGAAAGACAGATGGCGGCCCGCATGAAAAAGGGCAAGTTTGACTTTGAGGACTATCTGGAGAGTATGAAGCAGATGCGCAATATGGGTGGCCTTTCCAGTATTTTAGGGATGATGCCTGGTATGGGAAAGCAGATGGCGGACATCGAGTCGGCGGTGGATGAGAAGCAGCTAGCCCGCATGGAGGCGATCGTTTTAAGTATGACTCCGGCAGAACGGCAGAATCCCAAGCTATTAAATCCCAGCAGGAAACACCGCATTGCGGTGGGCGCCGGCGTGGATATCGCGCTGGTCAACAGGTTCATCAAACAGTTTGAACAATCCCAGAAGATGATGAAGCAGCTTCCCGGTATGATGGGCGGCAGGAAAGGCCGCAGTATGTTCGGCGGTATGGGCGGTATGAAATTCCCATTTTAGGGTTTCAAAATAAATCATTAATTTACAATGGAGGCAAAGAAAAATGGCAGTTAAAATCAGATTAAGAAGAATGGGACAGAAGAAACATCCTTTTTACAGAATCGTAGTTGCAGATTCCAGATCTCCCAGAGACGGCAGATTTATCGCAGAGATCGGCACCTATGATCCCAACACCGATCCCAGCACCTACAAGGTGAATGAGGAAGAGGCGAAGAAATGGTTGGCAAACGGCGCACAGCCTACAGAGATTGTGAGCAGGATTTTCAAGACAGTAGGGGTGACGAAATAGTTTGGCTTTTGGAGGTGGACTATGAAAGAATTAGTGGAAGTGATCGCAAAAGCTCTCGTCGAGAACCCGGATGAAGTAGTCGTGACACAGAAGGAAGAGGGTAAGAACATTACCATAGAACTTCATGTCGCATCCTCTGATATGGGGAAAGTGATCGGCAAACAGGGCCGTATTGCCAAGGCAATCCGCTCTGTCGTTAAGGCGGCATCGTCGAAAGACAATAAGAGAGTGGATGTAGAAATCATCTGACGGATAAGCCTCATGGAATCATCTGTGGGGCTTCATCTTATGTTGGGGTAGTGAGGAAATTTATGAACGATGAATTACAGGTGGGTGTGATCACCCAGACACACGGGATTCGAGGAGAAGTCAAGGTTTTTCCCACCACAGATGACGCATCTCGGTTTAAGAAACTCAAAGAAGTGATCCTGGATACGGGGCGGGAACGTCTTACGCTTAAGATAGAGAATGTCAAGTTTTTTAAGCAGTTTGTGATCTTAAAATTCCAGGGATATGATTCCATTAATGATATTGAGAAATACAAGAGATCAAGGCTTTTGGTGCCCAGGGAACAGGCTGTGAAACTGAAGAAAGATGAGTATTTTGTGGCTGATATGATAGGGCTTCAGATTGTGACGGACGAAGAGGAAGTATTCGGGGAGTTGAAAGATGTCCTCGCAACTGGCGCCAACGATGTCTATGTGGTGGCGCGTACAGACGGCACGGAAGTTCTGCTTCCAGCTATCAAAGAATGTATCCTCGACGTGGATATGGAGCGGAGGATGATGCGGGTGCATATCATGGACGGTCTTTTATGATCAGGGGTTTCTGAGAAATGGATAAAAACAGAAGGAGAAGATTGAAAAATAAAGTTTTTTAATCACAGTAATGAAGAAAAGTATGGTAAATTTCCACATCATGACGCTGTTCCCGGAAATGGTCTTAGACGGGCTTCATACAAGTATTTTAGGCCGGGCAGCGCAGAATGGTCATATTGCAATAGAGGCAGTCAATATCAGGGATTACACGTTGGACAAACACGGTAAGGTGGACGATTATACTTACGGCGGCGGCGCAGGTATGCTGATGCAGGCGCAACCGGTATATGATGCGTACCGGGCTATAATTGACCGTATTGGTCAAGAAAAAAAGAAAAGGGTGATCTATGTATCGCCTCAGGGAAGGACTTTTCACCAGGAACTGGCAAAGGAACTGTCCTGCGAGGAAGATTTGATCTTCTTGTGCGGCCATTATGAGGGCATTGATGAGAGGGTTTTGGAAGAAATCGTGACGGATGAGATATCCTTGGGCGATTATGTGCTCACAGGCGGAGAATTGGCGGCGATGGTGATGGTGGATGCAATCGCCAGGCTGGTGCCGGGGGTGCTCCACAATGAGGAGTCGGCCGAGACAGAATCTTTTGGCAACGGCCTTCTGGAATATCCGCAGTACTCCAGACCGGAGGTCTGGCATGAAAAACGCGTGCCGGAAGTGCTGCTTTCCGGGGATCATGCCAAAGTGGACGCCTGGAGGCTGGAGCAGTCGCTTCTGCGGACGAAGGAACGGCGGCCGGATCTGTATGAGCGGTATCAGGAACTGCAGCCGCCCGTGGAGAAGAAAAGAAGGTAGAAAAGAGAAAAGAAAACCAAAAACCGCTTGCATTTGACAGTACAATGTGGTAAGTTAATAATGTTGTGAAAAGAGATGGTCCTCTGTTACAGAATGTATTAAGAACATCCAGGTCATTTTAGGAGGAAGATTATGAACGAAATCATCAGAGAAATCGAAGCAGCGCAGTTAAAAGAGAATGTCAGTGACTTTAACGTAGGCGACACTGTTAAAGTGTATGGTAAGATCAAAGAGGGTAACCGTGAAAGAATCCAGGTTTTTGAGGGAACCGTGTTAAAGATTCAGGGTGGTGGCAACAGAACCACATTTACAGTGAGAAAGATATCCAACGGTGTTGGCGTTGAGAAGACATGGCCCATGCATTCCCCCAATGTGGAGAAAGTTGAGGTTGTTAGAAGAGGTAAAGTAAGACGTGCGAAACTGAATTACCTGAGAGACCGTGTCGGTAAGAAGGCGAAAGTGAAAGAACTGGTTAAATAAGCGGAAGTGATGATGGAACAGATACCTTGAGCGATTCGGGGTATCTGTTTTTTGAAAGGAAAGGATCATGGCGAGAAGGAAGGGCTTGACTTTTTATCAGAAAAAGAAGCGGCTGAATCCCAGGATCATCAAGGATATCCTGGAGTTGTTTGTGGGCGGTCTGGTAGCCGTCTTTTTAGCCTTTGTCATCATCTTTTCCATGGGGATGCGTACCAGTGTGATCGGAGATTCCATGGAGCCTGTATTGTACAATGGACAGGAGATCCTGATGAACCGGATTATTTATAGACTTACCACACCCAAAAGAGGGGATGTGATCGTCTTTTTGCCAAACGGTAATCAAAACTCCCATTTCTACGTGAAACGGGTGGTGGGACTGCCGGGAGAGACAGTCCAGATTCGGGATGGAAGAGTGTACATAGACGGGCTTCTGCTTAATGAGGACGATTCTTTTGACGAGATGGTCGATCCGGGGATTGCCCAGAATGAGATACTTCTTGCCCAGGACGAGTTTTTTGTGCTGGGGGATAATCGTAACAGCAGCGAGGACAGCCGTTCTGGTAATATCGGGGCGGTCAAGAAGGATAATATTATCGGTAAAGCATGGTTCCACATGGCGACGGAAGATGTTTCCATCGGGTTGATTGAATAGAGAATCGAAGACAGGGAAAGGAGCGTATAGCGCATGAATTACCAGTGGTATCCTGGACATATGACCAAGGCCAAGCGCATGATGCAGGAAAATATCAGCCTGATCGATCTGGTGATCGAATTGGTGGATGCGAGAGTGCCGCTTTCCAGCAGAAATCCGGATATTGACGAACTGGGAAAGAATAAATCCCGCCTGATTTTATTAAATAAATCAGATCTGGCGGATCCCAGGATTAATCAGCGCTGGATGACTTTTTTCCAGGAAAAAGGCTTTTATGTCCTGGAGGTAAACGCTAAGACCGGACAAGGGCTCAAGGCGATTCAGGGTATGGTGCGGGAGGCCTGTAAGGAGAAGATTGAGCGTGACAGAAAGCGTGGTATCAAGAACAGGCCGGTGCGAGCTATCGTGGTAGGAATCCCCAATGTGGGCAAGTCCACCTTCATCAATTCTTTTGCTGGTAAGGCTTGCACCAAGACAGGCAATAAGCCGGGCGTGACCAAGGGCAAACAGTGGATTCGGCTGAATAAGGAACTGGAACTTCTGGATACGCCGGGTATTCTATGGCCGAAGTTTGAGAGTGAGGAAGTAGGACAGAGGCTGGCTATGATCGGTTCCATGAACGATGAGATACTGCAAATGACGGAACTAGCTGATATACTGGTCAACTATTTGCTGACACATTACAAGAGCAGCCTTCTGGAACGTTATCAGATAGAGGAGGACGGGCGGACATTCACTGCGCAGGAAGTGATGGAGATGGTCTGCGAGAACCGTAAGTGTTATAAAAAGGGACAGGAACCGGATTACGAAAAAGCGGCCGCATTGGTGGTCGATGATTTTAGAAGCGGGAGAATAGGCAGGATTACCTTGGAAGAACCTGTCTGATGCGAATAAATGTCCGCGTGTTAGGAAAGACAGCGCAGGGGAGGATAGAGTCATGAAAAAGGTATTGCGGGAGATATTGAGTACAAGTCTGTATTTGTTGGGCGTGTTATGCGCTGTCTATCTGGTGATTCATTTTGTTGGACAGAGGACACAGGTACAGGGAAGTTCTATGGAACCGAAACTCAGTACAGAGGATAATCTGATTGTGGATAAGATCACATATCGTTTTCACGATCCGGAGCGGTTTGATATCATCGTTTTTCCTTTTCAGTACGAAAAAGATACCTTTTATATCAAGAGAATCATCGGGCTGCCCGGAGAGACGGTGCAGATTGACGAAGAAGGCAATATCATGATTGATGGGGAAATTTTGGAAGAATCCTATGGCAAGGAAGTGATCATAAACCCAGGCAGGGCATATGAGCCCATAGAATTGGGAGAGGATGAATATTTTGTTATGGGAGATAACAGAAACAGCAGTATGGACAGCAGAGATCCCTCTGTGGGAAATATCAAAAGAAAGGATATTATCGGCAGGGCGTGGCTGAGAATATGGCCTTTTGATAAATTTGGATTGATCAAACATCGCTAATAAGAAGAAAATTCTCTCGGAGAATTTGGGGGATAGGATGGCAGAGGATATTAAGACGATCAGACAAAAACTGCAGGCAGCGAGGATAGAAGAGCTGCCTGTTTTGTTTCAGCAGTATGAGATGGACTTGCGGGTGGGGGTACAGAAGGAAATTGACAGAGCCAGGAAGCGGATTTTGGAGTATGAAAAAGAACTGGCGCGCACGGAAGAACGCAAGCAATATGAACGTAAGTACAGTGCATATGCCTATATTTGTGGGATAGATGAAGTGGGCAGAGGCCCTTTGGCCGGTCCGGTGGTGGCAGGGGCGGTTATTTTGCCGAAAGATTGTGACATTTTATATATCAACGATTCTAAGAAACTGTCCGAAAAAAAAAGAGAGGAACTCTATGAGATTATCATGGAGAAAGCATTGGCGGTGGGACTTGGATACAGTACGCCCAAGCGGATTGACGAGATCAATATTCTGCAGGCAACTTATGAGGCTATGCGGGAGGCCATTGGACAACTGTGTGTAACGCCGGATATTCTGTTGAATGATGCGGTGACGATCCCGAAGGTAGATATCAGGCAGGTGCCCATTATCAAGGGGGATGCAAAGAGTATTTCCATCGGGGCAGCCAGTATCGTGGCCAAGGTCACCAGGGATCGGCTTATGGTTGAGTACGACAAGGTGTACCCTGAATACGGTTTTGCGGCGAATAAAGGGTATGGGGCGCAGGCGCATATCGAGGCGCTCAAAAAATACGGGCCTTGTCCGATTCACCGCAGGACATTTATAACACATTTTTGTGAGGTGTGACTTTGAATCTGGGAAATATTTTTAAGAAAGACAGTCGGACAGTCAGGACAAGTGATACGGGCAGGGTATCGGAACCCATGAGTAAAGGGGAACGTCTCTACCGTCTGCAGAATGAGATTCGGGGGATGAAACCCGGACAGACACTGCAGGGTACGGTGGTGAATAGGAACGGCAATTCCGTACAGATTGAGTTGGCCCAGGATTTCAGCATCAACGCCAAGATTGACCAGAGCGTAAGTTTGGCCATGGGGCAGATGATGAGTTTTGAGATTAAGGCCAATAACGGTTCCCTTCTGTCTTTGGCGCCGCTGTATACCAATACGGCCAATACGGCCACGATTTTGCGGGCCTTGGCGGCGGCAGGGTTACCCGAGACAGCGGGCAATATTGAAATGGTAGCGGCCATGATGGAAGAGGGAATGCCGATCGACAAGGATTCCATCTTAAACATGAGCAGGCAGATTCTGGATTTTCCGGGACAGAATCCGGCATCTATTATACAGATGACGAAATTGGGGCTGCCGATCACAGAGGCAAATATCGAGCAGTTTGAACATTATATGAATGCCAGTCATCAGATTCTCGGCAGTGTGGAGACCATTATGGATGAATTGCCGCAGGTGTTTCAGGAATTGATGACGGCAGGTAAGGAAGGCCAGGCTTTTACCTTCTATGAGGCAGTGTTAAATATCTTTACGGAAGGGGAGCCGGATGGAAGCGTCATCCTGCAGGGACAGCAGGGAGCAGGACAGCCAGTCGGAGAACAGGCGGCGGTACAGGAGGGCGTTTCGCAGACGACGGAGCAGGCGGTGTCACAGGATACGGAGTCGACAGGGACACAGCCGGCTGGGGAGCGACAGGAAGGTATACAGCAGGCAGGAACACAGCAGACACAGGATGCCGCACAGACATTACAGGATAAAGCGGATCAAACACTGCTGCAGATGACGGATAATGGCGGGGAGGAAGGCGGCAGACAGACCATTCTCAGCGACAGACAATGGAACAGCCTAGCCGATATGTTAAGAAGTCTCGGTGCAGAGGAAGAGACTGCGCAACAGATACAGAAGGGGGAGATTCCGCCCAAGGAAGTGCTGGATTTGGTGCGTGAATTCTTGCCGAAAGCCATGCATGACCAGGATGCATCCAAAGTGATGGAACGGCTTGTTGGCGGCAAGGAGTTCCAGAATCTTCTAAAAGCAGAAATAGGTAAACAATGGCTGATTGAGCCTAGGGAAGTGGCGGATCCGAAACAGGTGGAGCAGCTTTATGAGAGAATAAAGGAGCAGACCATGCGGCTGCATCAGGCTCTGACGGCTGCGGAAAAGGGTGATTCGCCGCTTGCCAGAAGCGTGCAGAATTTACAGAACAATGTAGATTTTATGAATCAGATGAACCATATGTACACCTATGTCCAGCTGCCGCTTAAAATGCTCGGCAACAATGCCCACGGGGATCTGTATGTTTATACCAATAAGAAAAACCTGGCGGCTAAGGATGGAAACGTGAGCGCCCTGCTGCATCTGGATATGGAACATCTGGGACCGTTGGATGTGTATGTGACCATGCAGAAGCAGACTGTCAACACGAATTTTACGGTGCAGGATGAGAGTATTCTTGAACTGATCGAGAAACATATAGATCTGTTGCATGATCGTCTGGCCAAAAGGGGCTATGATTTTAAGGCAAAGATGCAGATTAAGGAAGCGCAGGAAGAACAGGATTCGGAGTCCATTATGAGGACGATACTGCATCAGCAGAAGAATATATCTGTCTTGAGCAGGACTTCTTTTGATATGCGAGCATAGTACAAGAAGAACTTCTAGAGCTCAGCAGCAGAGGCTGCTTCGCTAAGAAGTTCTAAGTCTTGTACAAGAGAATGCCAAAATGCGGGCATTCTCTGCGGGTGTTTGGAAGAATATAAAGCGTTGAGGAGAGGAGCGGGGATGGCTTTGGATGATAGGAAGCGGGAGAAACCGAAACAGGCGATTGCCTTGGAGTATGATCCTGATGAGGCGGCGCCGCGAGTCATAGCTTCTGGTAAGGGGGCGCTGGCGGAGCGTATCATAGAGAAGGCGAAAGAGGCGGATGTGCCGGTCCACAGGGATGATAAACTGGCGGAGACATTGTCGCGCCTGGAGATTGGGGATATGATACCGCCGGAACTCTACGAGGTAGTGGCGGAAATCCTTGTTTTTGTAGATTCCATGGATAAGATCCGGGCTAAGATGGCGAAAGGTCAATGAATATGAATACGAGGGAAAAAGGGGCACAGAAGGAACAGCAGGTCTGTGCCTGTTTATTGTCTGAGGGAGTGGAGATATTGGAGAGAAATTTCCGCTGTAGACAGGGAGAGATAGATATCATTGGCAGGGATGAAGGATATCTGGTCTTTTTTGAGGTCAAATACAGAACTGGGGACAGGAGCGGCACTGCGGCAGAAGCGGTGGGAAGCGCCAAACAGAGGAAAATCTGTCAGGTGGCGGATTATTACCGGATGATACATCACTGTGCGGAAGACACACCGATCCGATTTGATGTGGTAGCTGTGGACGGGGAGCGAGTGCACTGGATTAAAAATGCTTTTTCGTATGTGCTCAGATGATAAAGAATGCATTTCGTGTAGGACTGTCGGAAAATACAGTGAGAAAGTCGGATAAAACAGTGGGAAATTAGTAGAAGAAAGGATTGGCAGATGGAACTGTACAGACATCAGAGTGACAGACAGGTAAAGCAGAATCGAGTGGGTGAGTTGGAATATCTTACCTTTCCGTTACTGACAGAAACCGGTATGGTCAGGCATTTGTTTTCCACCAGGCTGGGCGGCGTCAGTGAGGGAATTTATGCTTCTATGAATTTAAGCTATACCAGGGGAGACAGGAAAGAGGCAGTGGATGAAAACTACAGGCGCATTGCGGAAGCGCTTGGCTGTCAGGTGGAAGATATTGTCTGTTCCGACCAGACGCACACTACCAATCTAAAGATTGTTGGCAGGCAGGACGGCGGTAAAGGCATTATCAAGGCACGGGATTATCATGACATTGACGGACTTTTGACGGATGAACCGGGTATTGTTCTGGCTACTTTTTATGCGGACTGCGTGCCTTTATATTTTGTGGATACGAAGCATCGTGCCATTGCGCTGGCACATTCCGGCTGGCGCGGGACCGTAGCCCGGATGGGACAGTGCGTGGTAGAGAAGATGAGAGAGGCCTATGGAACGAAGCCGGAAGATATTGTGGCGGCGGTGGGACCTTCTATCTGCCAGGACTGTTATGAGGTCAGTGAGGATGTGGCGGAGGCCTTTCGAAGGGAATTTTGTAAGCGTGGGCAGGAACAGGAAATCCTGCTCTCCAAAGGCGGCGGTAAATACCAGCTTGACCTATGGCGGTCTAACGAGATTGTGCTGACGGAGGCGGGAATTCCGCCGTCCCGGATTCAGGTGACGGATCTTTGCACCTGCCATAATAGCGGATACCTTTTTTCTCATCGGGCGAGTCAGGGTAAGAGAGGCAATCTGGGAGCCTTTTTAGGTTTATTAATGGAAAGAAATTAAGAAACAATTAAAGAATTTCCCATCTATTCCTTTATGTTTCTATGTTTGAATGATACTATACGAAAGTACAAGAGAGGTGAAAACACATGGCGAATATTCTGGTATGCGATGATGACAGAGAAATTGTGGATGCAATCGAAATCTATCTGTTACAGGAGGGGTACACGATTTTTAAAGCCTATGACGGACAGCAGGCGATCAAAGTGCTGAAGGAACAGCAGATTCATCTGCTTCTCATTGACATCATGATGCCGAAGCTGGACGGGATTCATGCAACGCTTAAGATCAGGGAATATTCCAGTATCCCGATTATCTTCTTGTCTGCTAAGTCAGAGGACAGCGATAAGATTCTGGGCTTAAACATCGGCGCCGATGACTATATTACAAAGCCCTTTAATCCCCTGGAACTGGTGGCAAGAGTCAAATCCAACCTGCGCAGGTACACCACGCTGGGAAATTTGAACACAGAGAACAATGCACTCTTTCAAGTGGGCGGGCTGTGTATCAATGACGACACTAAGGAAGTGACGGTGGACGGGGAAAGTGTGAAATTGACGCCCATTGAATACAATATCCTGTTACTTCTTGTGAAGAACTGCGGAAGGGTATTTTCCATCGACCAGATTTATGAGAGCATCTGGAACGAGGAAGCGATCGGTGCAGATAACACGGTGGCGGTACATATCAGACATATCCGGGAAAAGATTGAAATCAATCCCAAGGAACCTAGATATCTCAAGGTGGTGTGGGGCGTAGGTTATAAGATCGAGAAACAATAGGAAGGTAAAGAGATGGGAAAAAAGGAAGAGAGAGAAAAAAGGCCGAAAAAACAAAAGAGCGGCATGAGAACTTTCTGCCGTATTTTACAGCATGTGACGCTGGCAGTCATGGCGCTTGCCCTGGTGGTGACGGTGGCTTGTACAACGGTGCGGATTGAAGGTTTCCGCGGGAATGGCAGCTACACCAGCTATACGCGTTATTCCAGCAAAGAAAAAAACTTTGAGCAGTCGGATTTGTTCAATACTATTTTTGGTTATGCGATGGCGGATATCATCCGTTTTGGAGTGGTGAGCAGCCAGCTGGAAACGGAAGGCGTATTTGATGGCAGTAAGGTGGTGGATGTGACGGCTTATAACTGCAGGGATACCGGGCTGCCGGAGCAGTATGTGACAGCCAACTATTATCTGGAAGACTTGCTTAAATGGGCTAACTATGGCTTTGAATATGTGCCGACAGACATGACCAGGGAGCAGGCAGGTAAGTTTTTAGCGCCCATGACCAAGGTCACGATGGTGGATTCCAAGAGTAAATATTACAATACTTCGGACGCCAGTTACCTGAAGTCCGACATCCAAAGTTATACTTTTGTAAATGATGTGTCTGCCAATCAGATCCTGGCGCCGGGCAGCGATGGAGTAGATGACGGGGGAGATGGATTTGTGCCGGACTATCAGCCGGTCAACGAACTGGGTGAACACAGGAAGGTGGAAGCCGGCGAGGATACGAGCAGCATGGAGGAAGACGGTACGCCGGTGTATACCTATGATGTGATGGTGAACCGCTATAAGACGGTGGAAGGCAAAAATCTTGAGGAGTATGTGTCCGATTGGACGCTCTATCGGGAACTCTGTGAGAATGTCAAAAACGCTGCGGAAAATCTTGCTTATAATTACAAGGAATACACGGATTACCGGGATTACTACAGCGTAGAGAATTCTAATGTGCGATACCTGATTGCCAAGACAGTGGGGGATGAGGTACAGTATTATAGCAATTTGAAAGAGGGAAGTCCCGACTATGAGTCGATTTTGGAGATGATGGAGGGATTTACGGAGTATGAAAGCAATTATAAACAGCCCAGAGGGAAATTTATTTATTACAGTCCTTCCGAGATGATTTATGAAACGGATACGACCATTGAGGAGAGTACCGTCCGTCAGATACTGCAGGGGTATGACTATGCTTATCCAGAGACGGTGAAAATCTGGATCAATGTGGATACTGCCTATCCGGCGCAGGATGCTTTTACCCAAGGAAAGGAATATCTGCCTTATCTGTGGCAGTGGACGGCAGTGCTTCTGATAGCAGGTATCTTGTATCTGGTGTTGTTCTTCTATCAGACCGCAGTGACAGGACGGAGCCTGGACGAAGCGGGGAACAGATATACGAGACTACAACCCTTTGACAAGGTTCCTACGGAGCCGGCGCTCTTGATTGCGGTCGGCATGGCGATTCTGGCGGTATGGGTTTTGATTGTGGTAACGGAACTTGCAGGCGTGGATATTACGGACTTGGCTTACTGTAGAGAGGCGCTTCATGAGGAGTGGTTTCAAGGGCTCATATTAGGCAGCGTATTTGTGATAGATGTGTTATTTACTTTCTTTTTCTACAGTTTGGTCAGAAGGATCAAGGCCAGAACTCTGTGGAAGAACAGTTACCTTTACAGACTGATGTGTCAGGCGAAGCAGTGCGCATGGAATATTTATGATAATGGCAGTATCATAATACGGACATGGATTCCTTATGGGATTTTCCTGATTTTGAATCTGTTTATGGTATTGTGGAGCATCACGCGCAGTAATTGGTTTGTACTCTTTATCGCAGTGATTTTGGATATTCTGGTGGGAACGCTGCTCTATAAAGATACGAAGGAACGGCAGGGAATCGTAAAAGGTATTGAGACGATTGCCGGTGGCAAAGTGGACCATCAGATTGATACGACAGATCTGCATGGGGATAACCGGACGCTTGCCAATTCGGTCAACAGCATCGGCAAAGGCATTAAGGATGCGGTGGAGATCAGTATGAAAGATGAGCGCATGAAAGCGGATCTTATTACCAACGTATCCCATGATATTAAAACGCCACTCACTTCCATTATCAATTACGTGGATCTGTTAAAGAGAGAACAGGTAGATAATGAGAAAGTGCAGAGCTATATTCGGGTATTGGATGAAAAGTCCCAGCGCTTAAAACAGCTTACGGATGATCTGGTGGAGGCCAGCAAGATTACTTCCGGCAATATCAGTCTGAATTTCGAGCGGATCAATCTAACAGAACTGATGAATCAGACCATCGGGGAGTTTTCAGAGAAGTTTGAGCAGAAGGGGCTCACCACAGTGATGAACGTCAATACTCAGCAGACGGTGATTGAGGCGGACAGCCGCAGGATATGGCGGGTGATGGAAAATCTGTTCAATAATATCTTTAAATATGCGATGACAGGCACCCGTATTTACGTGAGCATTGACGGACAAAAGGATGTGTCCGAGAATGTCGTGATTTCCATTAAGAACATATCCGCCACGCCGTTAAACTGCAATGCGGAAGAACTGACGGAACGCTTTATTCGGGGAGATGTTTCTCGGACAACGGAGGGCAGCGGGCTGGGGCTTTCTATAGCCAAGAACCTGACGGAAGCCCAGAAGGGAATATTTGAGATTCAGCTGGACGGCGATCTGTTTAAGGTGATATTGACCTTCCCAGCGGCGATAAGTTGGGAACAATAAAGATTGATATGTCAGGAAAAGCTGTGATATGAGGCGGCTTTTCCTGATTTTTTTATGAAGATTCTGCGGTGGATTACAAGGTTGATCTGCAGGCACGATTTTGCCATTAGGACTGCATTCGGGTTTGCATCTGGCACAATAAAACAGTAGACTTTTGGGTGGGAACTTGATATAATGAACAAAATATAAATTTCCAATATAAGTGGTGTCTGTGAAGCGTTTTCATTTTCATTTTATTCCCGGTTTGACCGTATATAAGTTTATAGATATCGCAGGAAAGAATGGTAGTAGATATGGGTAATCTGGAGTCTGGTAAACAACAGGAAATGCATTTTCCCATGATGGAAAATGCGGAATATCAAAAGGCGCAGAAGCAGGAAATCAAGCTAGGAAAAGATCAGGGACTGGATGTTTCTGTCTATGCCAATCCGGAGTTTAACTGGCTGCAGATGGAACAGATTCGTATGGGGCTTAAAGACAATGTGGATGCCTCTGTCTATGCCAATCCCATGTACAGCTATGAGACTATGCGGCAGATTAGGCTTGGCCTGTATTCGGCGACCGATCTGATGCCTTATGTTAAGAGGGGATTTGTAGAAGAAGATTTGGAGGAAATCCGGCTTGCAATGCTGAATAGGCTGCCGTTAGACCGATGGATCAAAGATGATATGTGCGCACCGCAGATTCGGGAGATTCGAATTGGTCTGTGCGAGGAATTGGATATTTCCCCTTATGCTGACAGCAGATATAATTGGATGCAGATGCAGGAGATTCGTCTGGGATTGGAAAAAAAGCTGGAGGTATCCGTTTATGCGAACTATCTGTACAGTCATGCGCAGATGAGAGAAATCCGTTTGGGAATGGAGGCTGGCCTGGATGTATCCACTTACAACAGCCTGGTTTTTTCTGCTACGGATATGAAGGAAAAACGGCAGGCTGTCATCAACAGAAAGAGATCCAGCGGACGCTCAGAAGAGAAATCGGTTAACATAAATAGTAAAGAAAACGAAAATAAGAAAGATAATGAAAACAGCAAAAAGTCATTTTTAGAATCTAGCAGGAAGAATGAGTTTGTGATCTCCATAGAAGAGAATGGGAATAAGGCGTATGCCTATATCCCGTGGGTACCTGGAAATATAGTTACCAAAGAAGATATTTATCATGATTTGGAAAGACGGGAAATTGTTTATGGAATTAAGCATGATGCGATTGCAGATTTGATTGATAAAAAGAGATTAAATGAGAAGGTATTGATTGCAGAAGGAATACCAGCCCAGAGGGGAGAAGACGGATGGTTTGAATTCTTCGTCCGCCTTGACCTTCCCCGTATTCCAGCGCCGCTTCCAGATGGCAGTGTTGACTATGTGAACATAGAAGCCTTTGAGATGGTGGATGAGGGAGAGAAGTTAGCCGTCTATCATCGGGCACAAAAGGGAATCAGCGGAAAGAATATCTATGGGGAGAGCATACACGGGGAGAATGGCACAGAGAAGAAACCGCTCCGGGGCGTTGGCTTTACGGTTGCTGATGACGGCGTAACCTATATTTCCAAGATGAATGGCAAGTTTGAATATACAGCTGGACGAATCACGATTACTAATGTTTTGGTAGTACGGGAGAATGTTACGGCTGTCACCGGTAAGCTGGAGGTGGACGGTTCCGTGTATGTGGTCGGCAACATTTCCTCCGGCGGCTATATCAAGGCCAGCGGGGATATCATCATTGAACAGAATGTAGAGACAGCCAGATTGATCGCAGGCGGCAATATCATGATCAAACAGGGAAGCTGTTCCAAAAACGACTGCTTTATTGAGGCGGGCGGCGAGGTTTCCGGCAGTTTCTTCGAGGCGGTCAACATCACCGCAGGAGGTAATGTCAAAGCCAACTATATCATGAACAGTAATATCAATACCATGGGCAAGGTAATTGTCTCGGGAAGCAAGGGCGTACTGCTTGGCGGCACAATCAGGGCGGTAAGAGGCGTGGACACCTACAATCTGGGTAACAGACTGCATATCAAGACAATCTTGGATGTGGGCAGGAATGAACTGTATGACAGACGGCAGATGGAGTACGAAGTGGATCGCGACAAACTCCTAAAAGAACTGGAAGTTTTGGAAAAACAGCGGGATAAAGTACTTGCCCTGTGCGCGGCGGGAAAGGAAGTTCCGGAAGAGATACAACGCAAGATATTTGCAGCGATAGAGGTGGAGGGCCAGAGACTGGCAGAATTGGACGGCGAATCCTCTAAGCTGGCCAATCTGACGGAACAGGTCATGACGGAACCTGTCTATGTCAGAGGGAGAGCATACGAAGGCAGCCTAATCATTATCAACGCTATCAAATATATGCTGCCCGCGGAAGTAAAGAGGGTAATTTTTAAGCTTAAAAACAAGAAGGTAGTCATGGTCAGTATGTAACGAATTACCTGGAAGTATCGTTTGAAGGCTGAAAAATATAATCAATAATAGAAAATATAGAAAGAGCATGATATGAAACGTGACACAATTTTAATTTTTGAGGACAATCCGATAGACAGGGCCATTCTGGTAGAATTGTTCCAGTCAGACTATAAGATTTTGGAGGCTGCCAACGGCAAAGAGGGTATTGCGCTTTTGAATAAATACTATGCACAGATAGCCCTGGTGCTGTTGGATAATCTGATGCCTGTGATGGATGGTTTTGCCGTGTTGGAACATCTGAAAGACAGAAATATCATGAGCAAGATTCCCTTTGTCATGATCACGGGAGAGTATTCCCCGGAATTGGAGAAGAAGGGGTATGAGTATGGTATTGTGAGTTATCTGAAGAAACCATATCAGTCTGATGTGGTGAAACAGGTGGTCTACAATGCGGCCAGCTGGTTCCAATATAAGATGCAGTTGGAATTGATGGTCAAAAAGCAGAACATTAACATCCAGAAGCAGAATAGCGTTTTAAGACAGCAGGCTAAGAAACTCAGTCAGGTCAATGAGATGCTGATAGATTCCCTGAGCAATATTGTGGAATTCAGGAATATGGAGCCTAAGCAGCACATCAGGAGAATCAGGGAATATTCTATGTGTCTGGGCGAGAGCGTGATGAAACTCTATCCGGAGTATGAACTGACGCCGGAGAAAATTCAGCAGATTGGCTGGGCCTCTTCCCTTCATGATATTGGCAAGATTGTGATTCCGGATACAATTATCCTAAAACCTGGCAAATTGACGCCGGATGAATTTGAACTGATCAAGTCCCACACCACCAAGGGAGCGGAGATTATACAGCAGAGATTACAATTGAATGACAGGGTAATTTATGATTATGCATATGATATTGCCAGACATCATCATGAGAAATACGACGGTAAAGGGTATCCCGATGGACTGAAAGGCGATGAGATCAGCATTGCGGCACAGATTGTTTCCCTGGTGGATGTATATGACGCTCTTATTTCCAGACGTGTCTATAAAGTGGCTTATGAACCGGATAAGGCGTACCAGATGATCATCAACGGACACAGCGGTGCATTTTCACCAAAACTGTTGAAGGCATTCACGGAGGTGAAGGCTGATTTAGAGCATCTGTTGGATATGTACCATGACGAAAAATAATAAAGAACAATAAGAAAGGCAGGCTTCCCGCAGCATATGTGGAAAGCCTGTCTTTTTGAGTATCTGAAAGTCCTCCGCTTATCCGAGTCCGCGAAGCGGATCTCGTAAGGTTAATTCCGGAGGAATTTACCTTTTTTACATATCCAGTGCATTCATTTCCCGGTTATTATATTTTGCAAGAATCTGATGAATCTTATCGGTGGGCGTGTAGATATTGGCCATGGATGCGTCATGATTCATAAAATCAATGATGGAGGCGATAAACTTACTCATATCCGCCTCTATGTAATAGGGTTTGTCCCGCAGTTCCGGCGGTTGATAGCAGAGGTTTGTGGTCACAATCCTATCAAAATAGCATTTCTCATAAGCATCATCAAAAGCCGCCAGCCCATCTGTGAAAAGGCCAAAAGTACAGCAGATGAAGACACGCTTGGCGTTCATTTTTTTAAGTTGTTTGGCGGTATCTATCATGCTGCCACCGGAAGAAATGATATCGTCGATCACGATTACGTCTTTGCCGTCAATATTGTCTCCCAAGAATTCATGGGCAACGATCGGGTTTTTGCCGCCGACGATGGTGGAGTAGTCTCGACGTTTATAAAACATACCCGTGTCCACGCCGAGTACGTTGGCAAAGTATACAGCCCTGTCCAATGCGCCCTCATCGGGGCTGATCACGATGGTGTGCTCCTTGTCGATAATCAGATTTTTTTCCATACGGAGCAAGGCACGTATGAACTGGTAGGGCGGTGTAAAATTATCAAAGCCTTTGATGGGGACGGAGTTCTGCACCCTGGGATCGTGGGCGTCAAAGGTGATGAAGTTGGAAACGCCCATATCCATCAGTTCCTTGATAGCGTAGGCACAGTCCAGGGATTCTCTTCCGTTTCTCTTATGCTGCCTGCCTTCATAGAGGAAGGGCATGATCACATTGATACGGTGCGCCTTACCGTTGATGGCGGAAATAATTCTTTTTAAATCCTGATAATGGTCATCAGGAGACATATGGTTCTGAAATCCGTTCATGGTGTAGGTGATGCTGTGGTTGCACACATCGACCAGAATAAAGATATCCTTACCCCGGACGGAATCATCTAGAATGGCTTTACCCTCGCCGGTCCCGAAACGGGGACAGGCGACTTCCATCAGGTAGTTATTTTCCATATAACCGTGGAAAGCGGGATCGTTTTTGACATTGTTGTTGAGATTCTTGCGGAAATCCACAAGATGGCTGTTGACTTTTTCTGCCAGTGGTAGAGCAGATTTATCAGTAAGAAGTTTTACTGCGGCCACCGGCATGGAATGTTCCAGTTGTTCTGTATTAGGCATTTGGTCCTCCTGTATCGTATAAACTGTACAGACTGGAGAAACGTTTCGCTGTCTGTGTATCCTCTTTTTTTATATCATTATGCTAGTGACACGTCAAGGAATTTCTAGTAAAATAAGGTTCTAGTAATACAGAAATCAATGATAAAAACTTTACAAGCGCCGGTAGATGGTGTAAAATCAAGCGGTATCATTGACAGATATGGAGGATGCCATGAGTAAAAAGAAATCCAAGCCAATCGTGGCGGTGGTGGGAAGACCTAATGTGGGGAAATCAACACTGTTTAACGCCTTGGCGGGTGAGAATATATCTATTGTAAAAGATACGCCGGGAATTACCAGAGACCGTATTTATGCGGATGTGACCTGGCTTACTATGAATTTTACCTTGATTGATACCGGCGGCATCGAGCCGGAGAGCAAGGACATTATCCTTTCACAGATGCGGGAACAGGCGCAGATCGCCATTGATACGGCGGATGTGATTATTTTTCTGGTGGATGTGAAACAGGGACTGCAGGATGCGGATGCCAAAGTGGCGGACATGCTCAGACGTTCTAGAAAACCAGTGGTACTGGCGGTCAATAAGGTGGATGATTTTAATAAATATATGGCGGATGTCTATGAATTTTATAATTTGGGCATCGGGGAACCTTATCCGATCTCATCGGTGAACCGTCTGGGGTTTGGTGAACTGTTAGATGAGGTGAGTTCTTATTTTGATAAAGAAGCGGCCGAGGAGGAAGAAGACGACCGGATCAGGGTGGCTATCGTCGGCAAGCCAAATGTGGGCAAATCTTCCATCATCAATCGCCTGATCGGGGAGAACCGCGTGATCGTGTCGGATATAGCAGGCACTACCAGGGATGCCATTGATACGGAGATTACCCATAATGGCCAAGAATATGTGTTTATCGATACGGCGGGGCTTCGCAGGAAAAATAAGATCAAGGAAGAGTTGGAGCGTTATATGATCATTCGGACGGTGGCGGCCGTGGAACGGGCGGATATCGCGGTATTGGTCATAGATGCTGTAGAAGGTGTGACAGAGCAGGATGCGAAGATTGCCGGCATTGCGCACGATCGGGGCAAGGCAGTCATTATCGCGGTCAATAAATGGGATATTATTGAGAAAAACGACAAGACCGTGAAAGAGTATACCCAGAAAATCCGGCAGGTACTTTCTTTTATGCCCTATGCGGAAATCATGTTTGTTTCGGCGGTGAGCGGGCAGCGGCTTATGAAACTCTATGATATGATCGACGCCGTATATGAGAATCATTCCATGCGTGTGGCGACGGGCGTACTCAATGAGATCATGGCGGAGGCGGTGGCCTTACAACAGCCGCCGGCAGATAAGGGCAGAAGACTGCGGCTTTATTATATTACCCAGGCAGCGGTAAAACCGCCCACCTTTGTCATTTTTGTGAATGACAAGGAACTGATGCATTTTTCTTATCAGCGTTATCTGGAAAATCAGATCAGGGATACCTTTGGATTTGTAGGGACGCCCTTAAAATTTATTATTAGAGAAAGAAAGGAAAACAAGTAAAAGTGGAACGGATATTTTGCGTACTGATCGGGTATGTGTTTGGACTCTTCCAGACGGCTTATATTTATGGAAGGTTGCATGGAATCGACATCAGGAATTATGGAAGCGGCAATGCCGGCACCACAAACACCCTGCGGGTGTTCGGTACGAAGGCTGGACTTTTGGTGCTGGTGGGAGATATCATGAAATGTATCTTGGCGGTAGTGCTTGTGAGTTATCTCTTTGGCACGTCCCATCCGGGGATGGTGTATCTGCTCAAGATGTATGCGGCTATGGGAGCAATCATCGGGCATAACTTTCCTTTTTATCTCAAATTTAAAGGGGGAAAGGGAATTGCAGCTACGGCCGGATTGATTCTGTCCTTTCATCCCTACCTGATCCCGGTAGGTGTGATACTGTTTTTTGGGGTGTTTTTTACCACCCACTATGTATCATTAGGATCGCTCCTGGTGTATATCGGATTTATGGTAGAACTGGTGATTCTGGGGCAGAACGGTGTCTTTCATATGTCACAGTCGTATCTGAATGAAATGTATGTACTGGCTGGTTTTCTCACGGTGATGGCATATTATAAGCATAGGGAGAATATTAAAAGACTTCTCAGTGGTACGGAGCGAAAGACCTATTTGACACACAAGAGTGAAGGAGCGGAAGAAAAGGTTAAGGAGGAAAATCATGGCTGATATCAGTATCATAGGTGCAGGAAGCTGGGGAACGGCGCTGGCGGTTCTTCTTCATAAGAACGGACATAAGATCACAGTCTGGTCCATTGTGGAGGCAGAGATTGAGATGCTATGCAAAGAGCATGAGCATAAAGACAAACTGCCCGGTGTAAAACTGCCGGAAGATATGGTATTTACCACGAATCTGGAGGAAGCAGTGAGGGATAAGGACGTGCTGGTCCTGGCAGTGCCTTCCCCTTATACTAGGACAACGTCCCACAATATGGCTCCGCTTGTAAAAGAAGGACAGATTATCGTCAATGTGGCGAAAGGCATAGAGGAGAGCAGTCTTCTGACCTTGTCGCAGATTATCGAGGAGGAGATTCCCCAGGCTGTGGTGGCAGTGTTATCCGGACCTTCTCATGCGGAGGAAGTGGGCAGAGGGATTCCCACAACGATTGTGGTTGGTGCCCGTAAAAAGGCGACGGCGGAATACTTGCAGAATATTTTTATGAATGAAGTGTTCCGTGTCTATATCAGTCCGGACATGCTGGGGATTGAGCTGGGTGCGGCGCTTAAAAATGTGGTGGCCTTGGCGGCAGGTATCGCTGATGGCTTGGGATATGGAGACAATACCAAGGCGGCTTTGATCACAAGGGGTATCGCGGAGATTGCAAGGCTTGGTATGGCCATGGGCGGCAAGATTGAGACGTTCAGCGGCCTTACCGGTATCGGAGATCTGATCGTGACCTGCGCTTCCATGCACTCCCGCAACCGTCGCGCTGGTATCCTGATCGGCAAGGGTTATACCATGGAACAGGCCATGGACGAGGTAAAGATGGTGGTGGAAGGTGTCTATTCAGCTAAGGCAGCCATGGGGCTTGCGGCGAAATATGATGTGCAGCTTCCCATCATTGAGCAGGTCAATAGCATCCTCTTTGCCGGTATGCCGGTGGATGAGGCCGTGAAGAACCTGATGCTGCGGGATAAAAAGATAGAGAATCCGCTGATCCCGTGGGATGAGGAGAAGTAGCAGGGTGATGACGTTGGCCTATTTAGTAGAATTGGGCTGCCATGTACCGGGGTTAGTGTCATCCGGGATACGGCCCGACAAGATTTCCTCATAATGTTTTACTTTATGATCCATATATTCGGCGGTGGCTTCGGCTTCCGCCGCTTTTTTATGAGCCTGTTCACATTGATGCAGGATGATATGATATCTCTCCAGCAGATTTTCTTCGGACTCTTCCATGCGGCATAAATCAAAATACCTCTTGATATCCTTGATTGGAGTGCCGCATCTTTTCAGATAGGTGATTCCCCTCATCCAGTTAACGGCGGTCTCATCGAATATCCTGTGATTTCCGCTGTCGCGCTGACAGGGCAGAAGACCTATATCGGTGTAGTAACGCAAGGTGTGTTCTGTTGTCTGGAACATTTTAGCAAATTCTTTAATGCTGTAGGTCATATGGTATTCTCCTTTGTATGATAAAAAATTGTAAAACGGTATTGACTTCGAGTTACACGAAGTTGCTATACTAATCATAATCCGAAAAAACAAGTTTGGCAAGAAAGGAAAAGGAGAGAAGACAGATGGGATATCTGGGAGAAGAAATCAAAAAATTAGGATTTGGATTGATGCGGCTTCCACAGAAGGATGGCGTAATCGATGTGGAACAGGTGAAGGAGATGGTGGATCGGTTTATGGAAGCCGGATTCACTTATTTTGATACGGCATGGGCTTATGCCGGAAGTGAAGATGCAATCCGCCAGGCATTGGTCGAGCGTTATCCGCGGGAAAGCTATCAGCTGGCTACTAAGAATGCTGCGTGGATTAACTGCAAGACCAAAGAGGAGGCTTATGCGCAGTTTGATACTTCGCTGGCACAGACGGGTGCAGAATATTTTGACTTTTATCTGCTCCATAATCTGGGAGAGGCAAGGTCTCATTATTTTGATGACTTTGATATGTGGAACTGGATTCAAGATAAGAAGAAGGCTGGGCTGGTCAAGCATATTGGATTTTCTTTCCACTCCACACCGGAGGAGTTAGATGCTATATTAAGTGCGCATCCGGAGATGGAATTTGTGCAGCTGCAGATTAATTATGCAGATTGGGAGAACCCGGCGGTACAATCCAGGAGCTGTTATGAGGTAGCGAGAAAGCATGGAAAACCAGTGGTCATTATGGAACCTGTCAAGGGCGGTATGTTGGCGACACCGCCGCCTGCGGTGGTAAAAGTGCTGAAGGAGGCAGAACCGGAAAGTTCGGCAGCATCCTGGGCAGTTCGATTTGCGGCTGGCCTGGAAGGTGTGATCACGGTGCTTTCCGGTATGAGTAATGTGGAGCAGATGGAAGATAATCTTTCTTATATGAAATCTTTTACAGGTCTGACAGAGAACCAGAAAGAAACGCTGGCAAAGGCACAGGAAGAGTTGCAGAAGATTCCTCTTATTCCATGTACTTCCTGTCACTATTGCGCTAAAGTATGCCCTATGAATATTGGAATTGCGGGTTCCTTCACAGCAATGAATTATCTAACATTGTATAGTGACATTGAGCGGGCAAGGCATCAGGAAGGGTGGCTTGTGGGCGGCCATGGACTTAAATCCGCTGACGCCTGTATCAAGTGTGGAAGATGTGAGGAGGCATGTCCGCAGCACATTAAGATCAGAGACACCCTGGAGAAGGTGAAGGAAGCGATGCTGTCTTAAAAGAGATTTGTACAGGGATTTCCGGATGTAAAAAGGCTGTCAAAATGACGGCCTTTTTACATGAAAACTATATTTGCGCACAAATCTCCTTGGTGGTCTTTAATTTATTCATGGAATATAAATGTATGCCATCTACCCCATGTTCCTTCAAATCCCTGATTTGACGCACTGCAAAGTCGATTCCAGCTTTGCGCATGTCTTCCTTATTTTCGCCATAGGTGGCAATCAAATCTGCCAGTTCTTTGGGAACGGAAGAGCCGGATAGGGAGACGGTGGTGCCAAGCTGCTTGGCTGTGGTGATGGGCATGATACCAGCGTGGATTGGCACCTCAATTCCCAGAGCCCGCGCTTTTTCCAGGAAATGATAAAAATATGTATTGTCAAAAAACATCTGGGTGATCAGGGAAGTGACGCCAGCATCCACCTTTTCTTTCAAGTGTCTTAAGTCTGTTTCTATATCTGGGGCCTCGAAGTGTTTCTCCGGGTAGCAGGCGCCGGATATCTGTAATTCGGTATGCGTCTTTAAATGACGGACCAAATCTGTAGCGTAAAAGAATTCCCGTCTGTTAAACTGTTCATCGGTCATATCTTTGGGCCTGTCCCCGCGCAGCGCCAGCACATGATTGACGCCGGCTTCCTGCAGTGCGGTACAGTTTTTCTCAAGGTCTTCTCTGGTAAATCCCACACAGGTAATGTGGGCAATCGCGTCAATCTTAAGTTCCTTCTGGATATAAGAAGCAATCTCGATGGTCTTACCGGCGCGGGAACCGCCTGCACCGTAGGTACAACTGATGAAATCGGGATGCAGCTTGGCGGTTTCATTTAAAAATCCAAATATATTGTCGAATTCTTCTTCTTTTTTAGGGGGAAATATTTCAAAGGAGAGACTTGTTTTATTGTGTTTTATGGGTTGAGACATAGGAGAGATTCCTTTCTTGTTTTTGATTTTTGTGTGCAGGCAGATTCATCAGAAAATGCCTTGCTTTTACATCTGAAATATCGTAACATAAATTTATAATGCGTGCAATAACTGAAATCCATGAAACAGACGGCAGCAAACGGCGGGATGTATGGAAAATCAGGAAATGAGAACCGGAAAGGATATCAAAAATGGGAAATACAAAATTTGAGAGTACGACCGATTATGTGGCATCGGAGCAGCTTTTATCCAGTGTAAATGTAGCGATTGCCCTGAAGAAACCATTGCTTGTAAAGGGAGAACCGGGCACTGGCAAGACCATGTTGGCGCAGGCGATTGCCAATTCCCTGGGAAAGAAACTGATTATCTGGAACATTAAGTCTACCACAAAAGCTCAGGACGGTCTTTACATGTATGACACGATTCAGAGACTCTATGACGGACAGTTTGGCGTGGAAGGCGTGGATGACATTGCCCACTACATTAAGCTGGGCAAGCTGGGAGAGGCTTTTGAGTCAGAAGAGCAGGTGATTCTTCTGATTGACGAAATAGACAAGGCGGATTTGGAATTTCCAAACGACCTGCTGTGGGAATTAGATCAGATGGAATTTTATATCCATGAGACCAAGCGCACCGTGAAGGCAAAACATAGACCAATCGTAATCATCACCTCCAATGCGGAGAAGGAATTGCCGGATGCTTTCCTGCGCAGATGTATTTTCCACTATATTGATTTCCCGGACCAGACACTGATGGAAGAAATCGTGAGAACTCATTATCCGGAAGTGGAGGACAAGTTGCTGAAAGATGCCATGGAAGTGTTCTACTGGATTCGCTCCATGAAGGATATCCGCAAGAAACCCAGCACTTCGGAACTGATCGATTGGATCAATGCCTTGCAGATTGGCGGAATCCCGACAGACAGGCTACGGCAGGAACTGCCCTTTATCGGGGTGGTGGTGAAGAAGGATGAGGATTTGGAGACTGTCAGGACGAAGAAGGATTTTTAAGAAGAGAAGATTAGTATAGTATGAGGATGCCGTATGTTCAGTAAATTTTTTTATACTTTAAAGGACAAGGGATTGGAAGTCTCTCTAAGTGAATGGCTGACCTTGCAGGAAGCGCTGGACCAGGGACTGTGTCATAGCAGTCTCACGGAGTTTTATTATCTGGCGCGGATGATCTTGGTGAAGTCCGAGACAGAGTTTGATAAGTTCGATATGGCTTTCGATGAGGTCTTTAAGGGTATCCAGTCGGAGAACGAAGTAGGCAAGAATATGATGCGCTGGCTGGATAAACCGGAGATGCAGGACGTGTTTGAAGAGATGCGTCATGAGATGAACCAGGAAGTGATTACCCTGGATAAGGAAGACGTGGAGAATAAGTTCAAGGATAGGCTCCGGGACCAGAATGAGGAGCATAACGGCGGCAGCTACTGGATTGGCACCATGGGTAAGACCTCCTTCGGTAATATGGGCGGCAACATGGGCGGCATCCGGGTGGGCGGCACCACCGGTTATCAATCGGCATTTCAGGTGGTTGGAGCCAGGAAATACCGGGATTTCAGGAATGATAAAGTGCTGGACAACAGACAGTTCCAGATGGCGCTTCGGAAGTTGCGGCAGTTTTCCAGCAAGCTGGATATTCCGGAAACAGAGCTTGATATTAACGGTACGGTGGATGCTACCTGTAATAACGGCGGCTGTCTGCAGATCGTGATGGAGAAGCCCCGCAAGAACGCGGTGAAACTTTTGCTTTTGATGGATTCCGGCGGGACGATGATTCCTTATACAACCTTATTAAATGAATTGTTCCATTCCGTGCACAAATCCAATCATTATAAGGATGTAAAAACCTATTTCTTCCACAATTGTATCTATTCCAATCTCTATAACACGCCAGAGTGTGAGAATGGGGACTGGATTGAGACGGAGTGGATGTTCCGTAATCTGGACAGCGATTATAAGGTGATTATTGTGGGGGATGCGGCCATGGCGCCGGAAGAGTTGTATTCCACCACAGGCAATTACAGAGGGCCTAACGGCGGACTGTCCGGGATGGACTGGCTGCTTTTGATGAAACGGCATTATAAAAAAATCGTGTGGCTGAATCCAAAGATGGCGCCGGGACATGCGCCCTGGCGGGAAGCGGAGACAGCGATCAAAGAGCTCTTCCCCATGTATAAACTGACGGTGGACGGGCTGAACCAAGCGATGATGAAACTGATGGTGACTCGGTGACGGGAATTTTCCCGTCACCTTTTTTTGTGGTATAGGAAAGACCACCGCTTATCCGAGTCCGCGAAGCGGATCTCGTAATCGAGCTTTGCTCGATTTCTACTTGACTTTAGCGAGTAAAAGTGCTAAAGTGTTGAAGGTGGTTTTTGTTATGGGATAGATAAGAAAGGAGATTGGTCATGTCAGCTTTGGAGGAGATTCGCAGTCGTTTTCAAAATGATCATTTTGCTACGGATGCTGCGGGAATTGTCATAGATTCTGCCGAACCGGGGAAGGCCGTCTGTTCCTTGACTTTGGAAGAGAAGCATATGAATGAGAATCATGTGCCTATGGGCGGGGCTATTTTTACTCTGGCGGACATCGCCTGCGCCGTTGCGGCCAACGGGTATTCCGAGAAAAAGACAGTCAGCCAGCATGCGTCCATCACATTTCTTGCCCCTGCAAAGGGAAAGCGCCTGATCGCGGAGGCTTCCTGCCTGCGGGCCGGACGTACCACTGCGCTGTATGCGGCGGATGTGAGGGATGAACTGGGTACTTATGTGGCACATGCCACGGTAAATGCATATGTCATTGGATAATGAATGATAGGAGGAACCATAGAATGGTAATTACAGAGTTTTTGGAGCGGAACGCTCGGCTGTACGGTTCAGATACGGCGCTGGTAGAGTTGAATCCCTCTAACGAACGCGATAGTGCGGTGACCTGGCGGGAGGCAAGCCTTATCGAGAGCGCAGGGGACGGCGCTCCTTACCGCAGGGAGTTGAGTTGGGCGGATTTCGACAGGCGGGCAAACCGTTTCGCCAATCTGCTGTTAAGCCGCGGCTTGAAACGGGAGACGAAGGTAGGCATCCTGATGATGAACTGTCTGGAATGGCTGCCTATCTATTTTGGGATTTTGAAGGCAGGCGGTGTGGCGGTACCTTTGAATTTCCGCTACTCTTCGGAGGAAATCAAGTATTGTCTGGAACTGGCGGATGTGGAAATTCTGGTTTTCGGGCCAGAGTTTATCAGTCGTATGGATATGATAGCGGAGGATCTGCCGGGGGTACGGATGATGTTCTTTCCCGGTAAAGGTGGACCTGCCTATACGGAAGACTGTCTGAAACTGATGGGATTTTGTTCGTCCAGTGCGCCACCGGTAGCGCTGGAGGAGACGGATTATGCGGCGATTTATTTTTCTTCCGGCACTACCGGATTCCCGAAGGCAATCCTGCATAACCATCGGTCTCTGCGTTCTTCCTGTGAGACGGAACAGAATCATCACGGACAGACGAAGGAGGATGTATTCCTCTGTATTCCGCCGCTTTATCATACGGGGGCTAAGATGCACTGGTTCGGTTCTCTGATCACGGCCGGTAAGGCGGTGCTCCTTCGGGGTGTGAAACCGGAGTGGATCCTGCGGGCAGTTACGGAAGAGCAATGTACCATCGTTTGGCTGTTAGTGCCCTGGGCACAGGATCTTCTGGATGCCATTGATTCCGGGCAGGTGGAGATGGAACACTATTTGTTGGAACAGTGGCGTCTGATGCACATCGGTGCGCAACCTGTTCCGCCCAGTCTGATCCAGCGTTGGAAGAAGCATTTCCCGCATCATCAGTACGATACCAACTATGGCCTGAGTGAATCCATAGGACCAGGCTGTGTGCATCTGGGTGTGGAAAACATACATAAAGTCGGGGCCATCGGTAAGCCAGGCTATCATTGGGAAGCAAAGATTGTGGACGAGCAGGGACAGGAGGTGTCTCAGGGAGAAGTAGGAGAACTCATTGTCCATGGTCCGGGTGTCATGCTCTGCTATTATAAGAATCCGGAAGCCACCGACGAGGTGTTGAAGGACGGATGGCTTTACACGGGAGATATGGCGCGGATGGACGAAGATGGATTTATCTATCTGGTAGACCGGAAGAAAGATGTCATCATCTCCGGTGGAGAGAATCTTTATCCGGTACAGATTGAGGATTTCCTGCGCCGAAACGATAAGATCAAGGATGTGGCAGTGATCGGCCTGCCGGATGCAAGACTGGGTGAGATTGCAGCGGCGGTCATCGAACTGAAAGAAGGGCTTTCCTGTACGGAGGAGGAAATCATGGAATTCTGTAAGGAACTGCCCCGTTATAAACGACCGCGGAAGATTATCTTTGAAAAGGTGCCCAGAAATCCTACGGGTAAGATTGAGAAACCTGTGCTCAGGGAGCGGTATTGCCACGGCAGCCTTGTGGAGGCGCAGATTAAAAACTGATGAATCAGAACGAATTCATAAAACGCAAGCTTTGTGTGCGCGGATATGAATTGGTATGGTGGGAAAGGAATGATTGTAAAATGGATCTCTTTATTAAGTTATTAATGCTTGTTATATTTTTCGGAGTGATGATTGGTATCGGGCTTTACTGCCGTCGTCATGCGACTGATGTGAATGGATTTGTGCTGGGTGGCAGGAATGTGGGGCCTTGGCTGACTGCTTTTGCCTATGGAACCAGTTATTTCTCAGCGGTAGTCTTTGTGGGGTATGCGGGACAGTTTGGCTGGAAGTACGGAATTGCCGCTACCTGGGCCGGTCTGGGGAATGCTTTTCTTGGTTCTCTTCTCGCCTGGGCTGTGTTGGGAAGACGTACCCGTATCATGACACAGCATTTAAACAGCGCTACCATGCCGGAGTTTTTCGGACAGCGTTTTGAGAGCAAACCCTTAAAACTGGCGGCTTCGGCTATCATCTTTATTTTTTTGATCCCCTATACGGCCAGTCTCTACAACGGTCTGAGCCGGCTTTTCGGTATGGCTTTTGACATTGATTACAGTGTGTGTGTGATCGTGATGGCAGTGCTTACCGGCGTCTATGTGATAGCGGGCGGATATATGGCCACCGCCATCAACGATTTTATCCAGGGTATCATTATGATCTTCGGTATTATAGCCGTGGTTCTGGCAGTGTTAAACAGCCAGGGTGGTTTCCTGGCGGCGCTTGATAAGCTGGCGGCCGTGAGTGATGAGACGGTTTCTGCGGCGCCCGGTGTGTTCAATTCCTTCTTTGGACCGGATCCTGTGGGCCTTCTGGGCGTGGTGATCCTCACCAGTCTTGGTACTTGGGGACTGCCTCAGATGGTGCAGAAATTCTATGCCATCAAGAGTGAGAGCGCCATCAACAAGGGCATGATCATCTCCACTGTTTTTGCTACGATTGTGGCAGGCGGCTGCTATTTCCTGGGCGGATTTGGCCGGCTTTTCAGCGATAAGATAGACATTGCAGCCAATGGATATGATTCGGTGGTGCCGACCATGCTTTCCGGGCTTCCTACAATCCTGATCGCGGTGGTGGTTATTTTAGTACTTTCAGCTTCTATGTCCACACTTTCTTCTCTGGTATTGGCATCAAGCTCTACCTTGACGCTGGACTTTATTAAAGGTAATATGATTAAGGAGATGGATGAAAAAGAACAGGTGAAATGGATGCGGGCCCTTCTGGTTGTGTTTATCGCAATATCCGTAGTGCTGGCATTGATTCAATATCGTTCTAATGTCACTTTTATCGCGCAGCTCATGGGGGTGAGCTGGGGCGCGCTGGCCGGCGCTTTTCTGGCGCCTTTCCTATACGGTTTGTATTGGAAGCGGACGACCAAGGCGGCCTGCTGGGTAAGCTTTCTGTTCTCCACGATAGTGATGTTAGCCAATATCTTTTTCCGTGCAAGTTTTCCTGCATTATTGCAGTCGCCAATTAACGCGGGTGCCTTCTGTATGCTGGCGGGGCTTGTGATCGTGCCGGTGGTAAGTATGTTTACCAAGGCGCCGGAGCAGAAGACATTGGAGGGGATTTTCTCCTGCTATCAGAAGAAGGTGACAGTTTCCGTGACAGATTCCATCGGCGATCAGACTTAAGAAGCATATTAACGCTTTGGAATGGAGGAAAGTATGAAAACACTAATGCTTGGCAACGAGGCGGTTGCCAGAGGCCTTTATGAGGCGGGCTGCTGCTTTGTGTCCAGTTATCCGGGAACGCCCAGCACAGAGATTACCGAGTGCGTGGCGAAATATGAGGAAGTGTATGCGGAGTGGGCGCCCAATGAGAAAGTGGCGCTTGAGGCGGCGCTCGGCGCATGCCTTACAGGAAAGCGGAGTTTTTGCGCCATGAAGCATGTGGGATTAAACGTGGCAGCGGATCCGCTCTTTACCATTTCCTATACGGGAGTAAACGCCGGACTTGTGATCGGTGTGGCCGATGATGCGGGAATGCACAGTTCTCAGAATGAACAGGATTCCAGACATTATGCGAAAGCCTCGAAGATTCCCATGTTAGAGCCTTCTGATTCGGCGGAAGCGCTTGAGTTTGCGAAGTTGGCCTATGAACTTTCGGAGAAATTCGATACGGCGGTCCTAATCAAGATGTGTACCCGTGTCAGCCATTCTCAGAGTGTGGTGGAGACAGGAGAGCGTGTCGTTCCCGAACAGAAAAAGTATGAAAAGAATCCTAGTAAATATATTATGATGCCGGTCAATGCCAAGAGACGCCATCCAGAGGTGGAGGCGCGCACTAAAGCCCTGACGGAATGGGCGGAGCAGACCGATATCAATCGGATTGAGCCGGGGCAGGATATGTCCTGCGGTATCATCACCTCATCCACCTGCTATCAGTATGTGAAGGAAGCGTTTGGAGATACCTATCCCGTACTGAAACTGGGGATGATCTGGCCTATGCCTGAGCAGAAGATCAAGGACTTTGCGGCCACCGTTGACAGATTGGTGGTGGTGGAAGAACTGGACGGCTTTATTGAGACACATTGTAGGAACCTTGGTCTTTCCGTATCCGGAAAAGACCTGTTCACCAATATTGGGGAACTGAGCCAGAATCTGGTGAAGGAGAAGTTGGGCGGCAAAGTAGAGACAGGCACCTGTCTGGCGGAAAATATCCCGGCACGACCGCCTGTGATGTGTGCAGGCTGTCCTCACCGCAGTATTTTCTATGTGTTGAAAAAGTTAAACTTGACGGTTTTAGGAGATATCGGGTGTTATACATTGGGCGCCGTGGCGCCTCTGGGAGCCATTGATACGACTATCTGCATGGGTGCTTCCGTGTCGGGACTTCACGGGTTCGTGAAAGCGGGCGGCGAGGAGATGGAGGGACGGACAGTGGCAGTCATCGGGGATTCCACATTTATCCACTCCGGTGTCACCGGCCTGATCAACATAGCCTACAATGAATCCAATGCTACTGTGATCATATTGGATAATTCCATCACGGGTATGACGGGACATCAGCAGAATCCCACCACGGGCTATAACCTGAAAGGGGATCCCTGCACGAAAATTGATCTGGAGAGTCTGTGCCATGCGGTGGGCATTCAGCGTGTAAGGGTGGTGGATCCCTATGATATGGAGGCATGCCAGACAGTGATTAAGGAAGAACTGGCGGCGAAGGAACCTTCGGTCATCATTTCCCGCCGTCCCTGCGCGTTGTTAAAATACGTGAAACATCCCGGTCCTATCTGCTCCGATCCAGAGAAGTGTAAGGGCTGTAAAGCGTGCATGAATATCGGTTGTCCAGCCATCAGTATGGTGGATGGCAAAGCGAAGATAGACGCAACGCTCTGTGTGGGATGCGGCGTGTGTGAGCAACTTTGTAAGTTTGATGCGCTTGGTTAAGACCAGCAAACTTTATAAAGGATTTGAAGATATGTTGCAAGACACAGAGAAAAACGGGAGTTACAATGACTGTGACGGTTGAAAAGCACAGGCAGGAATGGAGACAAATATGGAAACAAAAAATATTATGATTGTGGGGGTGGGCGGACAAGGCACTCTGCTGGCAAGCAAGCTGTTAGGTCGTCTGCTTCTTGGAAAAGGATATGACGTGAAAGTCAGCGAAGTGCATGGCATGAGTCAGCGGGGCGGAAGCGTGGTCACCTATGTGCGCTGGGGAGACCGGGTGTGTTCTCCTATTATAGATAAGGGACAGGCGGACTGCGTGCTCTCCTTTGAACTTTTGGAGGCGGCCCGCTATACGGAATATGTCAAACCCGGCGGCAGGATTATCGTCAACAGCCAGCAGATCAATCCTATGCCCGTGGTAGCGGGTGCGGCATCCTATCCGGAAAACTTGGTGGAGAAGATGACGGATCTGGGTATCCAGGTGGATGCTTTTGACGCCCTGACACTGGCGGAGGAAGCGGGAAGCAGTAAGGCTGTGAACCTGGTGCTGATGGGCAGGCTTTCCAAACACTTTGAATTTACGACGCAGGAATGGATGGAGGCAATCGAACACAGTGTACCGCCCAAATTCCTGGAAATGAATCAAAAGGCATTTGCACTGGGACAGAGTGCATAACTGATTTAGGATGTCGTGAAGCGGCGGCATGACAAGTGACGGAGCGCAAATATAATTGGGAGGTTAAAAGTATGGAACGGTATTACCAGAAAGAAATTGAAACTGCGGACAGGGAGCAGATTCTTGCATGGCAGAATGAGCGACTGGTGAAACAGGTGCGCCATGTGTGGGATAATGTGCCCTATTACCGCGCAAAGATGGAAGAGAAAGGGGTTACGCCAGAGGACATCCAGGGTGTGGAAGACCTGCATAAGCTGCCCTTTTTGTCTAAGGATGATCTGCGGGAGGCTTATCCTTACGGGCTTTTGGCGGTGCCTAAGAAGGATTGTGTCCGTATCCAGTCCACATCCGGCACCACAGGGCGCAGGGTAGTGGCTTTTTATACCCAGCATGATGTTGATCTGTGGGAGGATTGCTGCGCCCGCGCCATCGTAGCGGCAGGCGGCACCAATGAGGATGTCTGTCATGTGTGCTATGGCTATGGTCTTTTTACCGGTGGGCCGGGATTAAATGGTGGCAGCCATAAAGTGGGCTGTTTGACACTTCCTATGTCATCGGGCAACACAGATCGTCAGCTGCAGTTCATGGTGGATTTAGAGGCTACCATTCTCTGCTGTACACCGTCTTATGCGGCTTTCCTGGCGGAGAGCATCCATGAGCGGGGCCTGCGGGATAAGATTAAATTAAAAGCAGGAATCTTTGGCGCAGAGGCATGGAGCGAAGAGATGCGTCAGGATATTCAGAATAAGCTTGGCATCAAAGCATATGATATTTATGGTCTCACGGAGACCAGCGGTCCTGGTGTCTCCTTCGAGTGCAGCGAGCAGACCGGTATGCACATCAATGAGGATCACTTTATTGCGGAGATTATCGATCCGGATACGGGAGAAGTGCTTCCAGAAGGCAGTAAAGGAGAACTGGTATTTACGGCTATCACCAAACAGGCCTTCCCGCTTCTGCGTTACCGTACCAGAGACATCTGTGTCCTGAGCAGAAAGAAATGTTCCTGCGGCCGTACCCATGTGAAGATGAGCAAACCTATGGGCAGAAGCGATGACATGCTGATCGTCAAGGGCGTCAATGTATTCCCGTCCCAGATTGAGACAGTGCTGTTAGAGCAGGGATACCCGGCGAACTATCAGATTATCGTGGACCGTGTCAATAATTCCGATACAATCGAAGTTATGGTAGAGATGACGCCAGAGAACTTCTCTGACAACCTGGGTAAGATCACAGAGATGGAGAAAGGATTGGTGTCAGCGCTCAAGGCAATGCTTGGCATCTACGCGAAAGTACGTTTGGTGGCGCCTAAGTCTATTACCAGAAGCGAAGGTAAGGCAGTGCGCGTGATTGATAAGCGGAAAATATAGTCTGAAAATAAGCGAAGAGCTTTCCTGATACCGAATACAAATGTTTAAAGCGGACATTTGCGGCATAAAGTCGGATAGAGAAAGGATGAAGTTCATTTGCACATTTATGGAAAGGAACAGGGTTATAAATATGACAATACCTCAAATATCTGTATTTCTTGAGAACAAGGCGGGACAGCTTGCGGATATTACCAATATTCTGTCAGAGAATCAGGTAAATATGCGGGCCATCAATATCGCAGAGACTGCGGATTACGGCGTCCTGCGGCTGATCGTGGATGATGCTTCTAAGGCGTCTGCTATTTTACTGGAACAGGGTTTTATTTTGACCATGACGCCTGTTGTAGGCGTGGCAGTTCCAGATACGCCAGGTGGTTTAAGCAAGGTACTTGGTGTGATTTCCGGTGCTGGGATTGATGTGGAGTATATGTATTCCGTTTTTGGGCAGAAGGATGGGCAGGCATGTATGATTTTCCGCGTGGCGGATGCAGAAGGACTGGTGGACGTTCTGGACAAGAGTGGGATAGGCGCTATTACCGGAGAAAATCTGGGACTGCATTAAAAATGTTTATCAAAAGAGCTTGTGGCTTGAGTGGGCTGCAGGCTCTTTTTTTGTGCAGAAAATCTCCTTCTTTTTTTGTTGAAAAGGCAGAAAATAAACCTTGCGGTTTTGGTACGGGGGGGGGGGTATAATTAAGTTGAGCAAACCACACTCAATTGACGAAGAGGGAGACATAAAGATATGAAGAGAATGAGAAAGTATTTGGCATTTTTATTGGCAATGGGATTGATATTGTCTAGTATGGTAGTGTATGCAGAGGAGCCAGGTGGCAATGAAACAACTACAACTCCTGGGGATGGTGAGAATCAACCTACCAATCCTGATAGTGGCAATGAAGATGATGAGAACCCGCCCGCAAGTACAGGAAGCAGCACCTATACCAAACCCATAAGTACAGCCGAGAAAGAAGCTAGGGCAGCGGCGAAAGCAGCAGAAGAGGCAGAGAAGGCTGCGTTGGAAGAGGCAAGCATAGGAGCAGTAATCATGGAAGCGGAAGCAGATGAAGAGGGCTTTGAGAATGCAGCGCAGATGCAGTACGCACAGGCAGCAAGCAAGTCTGCAGGAGAGTATTATAACAATGCGGTGTTGGATACTCAGGGCATCGAAGAGGCAACCCCTGTTGCTCAGGGCGGTAACCTGGTAGTAGACGGCAAGGTAACCAATATGACGGCGAGCATCTCCAAGGTATCGGTTGCTTTCGTGGATTCCGTTAAGGCAGAGCAGGAAGGCAGCGTATTGAACGTAGTAGATGTGCAGTTTCCTGCAACAGAAGCGACCATCAACTTCTACATGCCCGGCGTAGCAGACGGCGCAAACATTGCGGCTGTACAGTATGTAGACGGTACATGGGTAGACGTAGCAGTAAAAGAAGTGAGAGCAGACCATGTTGTTCTTGATCTGAAGAACAATGGTATCGTTGCTTTTCTTGCAAAGTAAGAGAAAGAGTTTAGAGAGATGAAATTTCATAAAATAAATCATAGATGAGTGTGGGAAAGAGAAACCGTTGTGAACATGCCAGTTAGCGTGTCACAGCGGTTTTTCTATATTTTTAAACGGATATTTAAAATTTTATAGTGGAATCTGGAATAACCCCTTGCGTTTTTTATGCGGGGGGGGGGTATAATCGAATTGTAAATCCACACTCAATGACGAAGAGGGAGACATAGAAGCTATGAAAAAAATAAGAAAATATTTAGCGTTTTCACTGGCAGTAAGTTTAATGTTGTCCAGCATGGTAGTATTTGCAGCAGGTGACAATTCTGGAAGTAGTAGTTCTAGAAGTAGTGTTAGTGATAATTCTTTGAGCAGCGAGGAGAAAGCGGCAATCGCTGCGGCGAAAGAAAAAGCAGAAGCAGAGCGGGTGGCATTGGAAGAGGCAAGCAGAGAGGCTGTTCGGATGGAGTCGGAAGCAGTTGGCGAAGGCTTTGAGAATGCAGCGCAGATGCAGTACGCACAGGCGGCAAATAAGTCTGCTGGAGAATATTATAATAATGCAGTGTTAGATACCCAGGGCATCGAAGAGGCAACCCCTGTTGCCCAGGGCGGTAACCTGGTAGTAGACGGCAAGGTAACCAATATGACGGCGAACATCTCCAAGGTATCGGTTGCTTTCGTGGATTCTGTTCGTGCAACACAGGAAGGTACTATATTGAATGTGGTAGATATTCAGTTTCCTGCAACAGAAGCGACCATCAACTTCTACATGCCCGGCGTAGCAGACGGCGCAAACATTGCGGCTGTACAGTATGTAGACGGTACATGGGTAGACGTAGCAGTAAAAGAAGTGAGAGCAGACCATGTTGTTCTTGATCTGAAGAACAATGGTATCGTTGCTTTTCTTGCAAAGTAAGAGAAAGAGTTTAGAGAGATGAAATTTCATAAAATAAATCATAGATGAGTGTGGGAAAGAGAAACCGTTGTGAACATGCCAGTTAGCGTGTCACAGCGGTTTTTCTATGTTCTTTTATGCCCCAATATGATATGACAAGAAATTTAAAATATCATGTCGTGTTTTCATTTCAGGATTTGATTCTGTTTGCGGTGTTTTTGGTTACATTGTTTTCTGAAAAAGGTAGTAAATAAACCTTGCGTTTTTGGTACGGGGGGGGGGGTATAATTAAGTTGAGCAAACCACACTCAATTGACGAAGAGGGAGACATAAAGATATGAAGAGAATGAGAAAGTATTTGGCATTTTTATTGGCAATGGGATTGATATTGTCTAGTATGGTAGTGTATGCTGAAGGAGGTACAACTGAAGGAGGCACAACTGAGGGAGGTACAACTGAGGGAGGTACAACTGAGGGAGGTACAACTGGTGGAAGCAGCACCTACACCAAACCCATAAGCACAGCCGAGAAAGAGGCTAGGGCAGCGGCGAAAGCAGCAGAAGAGGCAGAGAAGGCTGCGCTGGAAGAGGCAAGCATAGGAGCAGTAATCATGGAAGCGGAAGCAGATGAAGAGGGCTTTGAGAATGCAGCGCAGATGCAGTACGCACAGGCAGCAAGCAAGTCTGCAGGAGAGTATTATAACAATGCGGTGTTGGATACTCAGGGCATCGAAGAGGCAACCCCTGTTGCTCAGGGCGGTAACCTGGTAGTAGACGGCAAGGTAACCAATATGACGGCGAGCATCTCCAAGGTATCGGTTGCTTTCGTGGATTCCGTTAAGGCAGAGCAGGAAGGCAGCGTATTGAACGTAGTAGATGTGCAGTTTCCTGCAACAGAAGCGACCATCAACTTCTACATGCCCGGCGTAGCAGACGGCGCAAACATTGCGGCTGTACAGTATGTAGACGGTACATGGGTAGACGTAGCAGTAAAAGAAGTGAGAGCAGACCATGTTGTTCTTGATCTGAAGAACAATGGTATCGTTGCTTTTCTTACAAAGTAAGAGAAAGAGTTTAGAGTGATGAAATATTATAAAGTAAATCATAGATGAGTGTGGGAAAGAGAAACCGTTGTGAACATGCCAGTTAGTGTGTCACAGCGGTTTTTCTATGTTCCTTAAGCTGCATATTTAAAATTCAGTTTATTAAAGGATAAAAGAATTCTGGATTTAAACAGGATTGTGGAAGAAGTGAAACAATCTGAAGAATGGGAGGTTGTGAAAATGAATATTCTTGAAATAGGATTTGAGCAGGGCAAAGAATTGGGCATAAAGCAGGGGCTTGAAGAAGGAATGAAGCAGGGAGAAGAATAAACTATACCCTATAGAATGGACACGATAAGAAGAAGGGTTCCTTAAAAA
>CAMNSD010000014.1 GCA_946554445.1 uncultured Lachnospiraceae bacterium
TTTTTAGTGCCTGTCATTTTTTCTTGATACAAAACACGACTATCTACACCAACTGCTTTTAAAGCGTCTATCTGCCTATCCAAGTTTTGTGAATCCGTTGAAACTCTTGCATATCCCACTAACATAACATCCATCTCCTTTGTTTTGATTTAAGTATATTATGTCAAAAACGTGTCAATATGTAAATAGATTTTGACACGTTTTCTGAATTGTTTTTAGGGGTAAAATGCTATGCTTTGGGGCATAAATGGAAATGTGCCAAAAACAATCGTTTTTGACACACCTACTTTTTAACTCTTTCGTTCTGGATAATCCATAATATACAACTCGGGAATTATCTTATTAACACCGCAAAATTTACGAATCACCTTATACTGATGTTTATTAACGAATCTTCGTTTATAAACAGGACATATTCTTGATACCATATCATTTCTGCCATTATGTATAATTAAGTCTTCTAAAGAATTTTCACAAAACGGACAATTCAAATTGTCTTTATATATTTCTGTATTTGTCACAATCAAAGAATCCATTTGAGAATTATCTACTGTTTTCTTATTTATATGATATGAAGATTCTTTCATGACATCAGCCATCAATTCATCAAATGTTTTCTCTATCCTATTTCGTTGTATTTGATATGCATTATCGGGAGATTTACTTCCTTTTTTGAACAGCAAAATATAGTTTTTATTTTTTTGAATCCTGATAGTGATTGCACGATTTTCCTCTACATTCTGATACTCCGTATATTTAAGGACAATTATTTCACTATCTTTTAAGTCAGGCTGCTTACACAGCAAATATAAAAATATAGGGTAATCATACTTTTCGTTATATGCTTTTAATTTCTGCTTATCATCATCGGAAAACGTAAACAAATAACTAATATCATCTTCATTCTTTCCATTTGTTTTCGGTGATGCATATTTGAAAAACAATATACATTCCTGTGATGTATTAGTCATTACCTTATAAACTTGTCTAGGTTCTTCTTCATGCGACATCAAAATAGGTGATGCATCTGGATTGTACTGACATAATGCATCTAATATTGCTCCGTAATAAAAATGATTCTTTTTTAACTTTGCCATAAATTCACCTTCTTGTGTATGCTGTTTTCTATTCCGTTTTAATCATACCACTTTGACAACAGAAATTCATCATTTTTCTACAACCAGTTCTTAAAATAGCAATTTCATCCTACTCGTCTGTAAAATATTCCTGATTGGATAATTCCATCTTTAATCTGTTTAATACTTGCATTGTTGAACTCCTTTCCAAACAAAAAGGACTGTTAATTTACAACAATCCTTCTTGCTTACTAGAAATATATGCTTTCATAATTTTTTGTGTTTCTTCATAATATTCAATTGTATTTTTCCTTAGCACATTTATCCTATCATCTTTTTCAACATAATACTGCAATGCTATTCCTAATTTTTTTACATATTCTACGTGATATCCCAATAATTTTGAAAGAAATGTGTAGTCGTACATTTCATTTGATATCGTTGCTATCATATTCCAAAAAATTCCTACTGGACTATTACCATAAGGAAGAACTGCTTCTTTTAATGCTTCTCTTAACCCCCCTTCATTTGTGACCAATTGAGTAAAATATTGCTGTCTATTTCCGATTCCACTAACATTTTCCACATCTAACATTTGGCAAAACATTTCAAACTGTATATCTTCTTTTATGCTTACAGCCATCATAAATATTTCATATACTTTAAACGCAAACAAAACATCATCATGCCTCTCTTGGCTTTCTTGCCATATTGATGTTTCTTTTAATTCTATCAAACACGTATCAAATAAGTAATAAGCATTTTTATATTCTGTCCATGCTTTATCGTAAAACTTTCTATTTTCATTAGTGTTATTACAATAATAATCACAATATTTTGATGCGGATAGACCATATTCACTCAATAAATTTTGCATGGCTACACCATCAATCAATTCAATCGGTTTTCCATCTGCAAAACCAATTGCACTCTTAGTAAAATATCCAGTGGTCATAAGAATGCCTTTATTTGCTCGCTCTGACATCACTACACCATACAAATCTCTGATAATTGGTTCTCCAACACTACCTGAATATCTTTTACATTGAATGATATATTTGCCCGACAACAAAGGTTGGTGATTATATGCAATCAAATCAATGCCACCGTCACCGCTGGCTTTGGTTGTCTCTGTTTCAAATCCCATTTTTTCAACCAATTGTTGACACACCTTTTCAAATTCTACTCCAGATAGTTGGTTAATATCATCTGCTATATATGAAAAGTTCTCTTCTGAGTTTTGGCTATTTATAACTACCATTTTATTATCATAGTTGTCATAATAATCTTTAAATTTAATTGCATCTTCCGTGTCCATCACAAAGCAATTATCCAAAAAATGAACAATTCTTCTATTTTCATCAACATTTACATTTGCTAATGATACATCAATACAAAAATTTTTAGGTATCGTAATTTCTTTCACGCTACCTTCATCACTAAGTATTTCGCAATTTTCATGATCAAATTTTATTACATACTTTCCAGATAAGAAATTTTGTTTCTCTGTATCCCATATTTGTACATCATATACTCTTCCTCCATTGCTATCAATGGCATTTATTCTAAGCATACTATTATGTTTTCTATACAATTCCATAACCTTTTCGGCTTCACTATTAGTACAAAGTATCTGCAAAGCATCAATAACTACCATTGACCATCCCTCAACAGCCGGAATAGGCAGTGATGCTATGTCTAATTTTCGATTCTTCCCTATCATTACATTACAATATAACTGCGAATGCTCATCCAATTCATAACTATATATGTAAATATTTGTTTCTGTAAATACTAACGAAATGGTTTTATACTCCAGAAATTGCACTGTATCTTCACTATAAAGTTTAGCCGTACCAACTTTTATTGTATTAGTTGATTCTTCCCAATCATCATACGGAATAAACAAATCATTTCCCTTTGTAACAATTCCATTTAGAATATTTCCTTTCAAATTTACTAATGATGCTGAAGAATTATCTTCTCGTACTGCACGCTCTATTTCGTCCTTTACCAAAAATAAATCTAACCCCAGAAACTCTTGTTGTTGGTTTACATAACCAACAGATTTCAAATATTTTATCACTTCTATATAATCGTCTAGTTCTTCTACATCGTAAATATATTTCCCTTCTCCGCCTAAATTAAGAAATTCTTTTATTTTTCTCTTGTATCGTTCGATTTTATTTCTAACTGAAGATGCAGGTTCATCAACCTCAGATACATATATCGCATTACTACCAATGCTCTTCAAGTAATTGGAAAATTCTTCTTCATAAGTCCAAGTCAAGCGCAAATTATCATTCCATTTTTGTGTCTCTTTTTCTTCTTTCTTCATTTCAGTATATACATTAGCAGCGGCATGACCGAAAAAACTACTCCAAAATCCCATAACGCCCATCCTCCAATAAGATAAAATCCTTTTTTAATTATACTTCACAAATGTTCCAAATTCCACATTTTTCTACATGAACTGAAAATCTTGTGCCATCTGTAAGGTAAACATTTATTAAATCATTTCTATCTTCCACCATAATATCCTGTATTGGTAGATTATCCGTATCATTCAGTACATCAAATAACCTGTCCTTAATTTCGTTCTTTCCAATGTTTATCCTTAAATACCTAACACTTTTATGAATATCATATCTGTGAATTATATTTCTGTCATTCATTATATAAAATAACGAGTGGAAAGTAAAGGAGATTCTTCTATGGATTATGGCAATTTGCATTTACGAATAAATGAAATATTGGAAGAAAAAGGTATCAGCAAGAATAAGATTTGTAAAGACCTCGATATTCCCCGAACCAACTTCAACAAATACTGCCGTGATGGCGTCAGCCGATTTGATACTGGATTGATATGTAAATTATGTTGGTATCTCCATATAGGGGCAGGGGAATTGATTGAATATAAGCGTCCTGAAGAATAACGTACCTTCGGAAATATGTTCGATAACGGCTAAAATAGCCATTTCCCCGTAATTTCACCTATCGCAATATATGTTCGGCAAATCAGTAAAAACCGCCATTTTATAAGCATTTTAAGGATATTCTGCTATATTTATAACATTTTTAAGCATAGTTCGGTAAAAGCCTTTATTTTCAATACTTTTGGGCTTTTTCTTCACAAATCCTAAATATATAAATATCTTAAAAAGCCTTATTTTACCTACTATTCCTATGATTGCCCTATTTTATTTCTGTTCGGTAACATATTATAATCTTGCTTTGAAAAGAAATCCTATTCATATTTCGATGTTCCATTTTTTGATCCAATGCATGAATACATCAGATACACTCTTTTCGTAAAATACTGCTGCCCTCCAAAATGTAAACCATCCCGACATACAAAAAGACACCATCACTTACATTTCTATAAGCAATGATGCCTTATCATTTCGTTCAAACATTTCATTTTCAATCCGTTTTTAAGTTGCAAGCAAACTTTTCATTAAGAAGTTGGGTAAAACATTTTACCCATTTCCATACCCAATTTTTACCCAAATTATCACGATACTTTGCGATATTTTATGATAGGTTACGATACTTTGAATTTCCTCTTAAAACCGCTTGCAAGGCTTGAAAATGCTTTGTTTTCTGGTTTTGTTTCTTCCAAGAACTTTCCAGTCTTACTGTCCCATCTGCTTTGCAACTTCCTCAGCAAAATTCTCTTCCTTCTTCTCGATACCCTCGCCGGTCTCGAAACGCACGAATCTCTTCACAGAAAGGTTTGCATTGTTCTCCTTCGCCACCTGCTCCAGATACTTGGCAACGCTCTGCTTACCATCCTCAGCCTTTACATATACCTGCTCTAACAGACATACTTCTTTCAACTCTTTGTTGAGGCGGCCGTTCACTGCGCCCTCGATCACTTTATCAGGCTTCCCAGCCATCTTCGGATCGTTCTTGATCTGCTCTGTGATGATCTCCTTCTCATGCGCCTTGAACTCCTCAGATACCTCGTCTGTGGACACATACTTCGGATACAGGGCCGCTACCTGCATGGCAATATTGTTCAGCGCTTCCTTCACTGCATCGTTTACCACATCGGTAACTGCCTCTACGATAACGCCGATTCTGCCGCCGCCGTGCACATAAGTCACAACACAGCCATTCTCAGCTACTACCTTTTCAAATCTTCTGATGCTCAGGTTCTCACCAATCACTGCCACCTTATCTACCAGTGCATCCTTTACGGTCTTGGACTCATCCAGATGCCATTTCTCTTCCAGGAAAGCATTTAAATCTGCCGCATCGGACTCTACCGCCTGCTTGGCAACTGCTTCCACATACTCCTGGAAGTCTGCGTTCTTCGCCACGAAATCTGTCTCAGAGTTTACCTCTACGACAGCCGCCGTCTTCTCATCCTTAACCGCCACACGGCAAAGACCTTCCGCTGCAATCCTGCCGGCCTTCTTCTCTGCCTTCGCCTGACCGTTCTTTCTCAGATATTCTACCGCTTCATCCATGTTGCCGTCTGTCTCATTCAGAGCCTTCTTGCAATCCATCATGCCTGCACCGGTCATCTCTCTTAACTCTTTTACCATTGCTGCTGTGATAGCCATCTATATTCCCTCCTGATTCTCTTTTTACGATTTAAACAACTTTATAATCAACGCGGAGAATGCCCGATTTATGGGCATTCTCTGGTACAAGACTTAGTACTTCTTAGCGAAACGCCCTCTGGCGTGAGTTTTAGAAGTACTTCTTGTACTATTCGTCAGCCTCTTCGATCTTCTCAGCCTCAGCCTCTTCCACATACTCCTCGGCGCCCTGGTTAGCCTCGATGACAGCATCCGCCATCTTGGAAACGATCAGTTTCACGGCACGGATCGCATCATCATTACCGGGGATAATATAATCCAGTTCCTCAGGATCACAGTTGGTATCACCGATACCGATCAGGGTGATGCCCAGCGTATGCGCTTCCTGTACGCAGATTCTCTCCTTCTTCGGATCTACTACAAAGATACAGTCAGGAGTTCTGGTCATGTTCTTGATACCGCCCAGGTTCTTCTCCAGTTTCTCCCACTCTTTCTTAATCTTGATAACTTCTTTCTTAGGAAGCACATCAAAAGTACCGTCCTCAGACATTGTCTCGATTGCTTTTAATCTCTCGATTCTGGACTGGATTGTCTTAAAGTTGGTAAGCATGCCACCCAGCCATCTCTCGTTGACATAGTACATACCGCAGCGTTCAGCCTCTGTCTTCACGGCATCCTGCGCCTGCTTCTTTGTACCTACGAAAAGGATTGTGCCGCCCTGGGATGCTACATCAAACACTGCCTTATAGGCCTCGTCCACCTTGCCCACGGACTTCTGTAAGTCGATGATGTGGATACCATTTCTCTCGGTGAAGATGTAGGGAGCCATCTTAGGGTTCCATCTTCTGGTCTGATGTCCGAAATGAACACCTGCCTCCAACAACTGTTTCATTGAAATAACGCTCATGATTCTACCTCCATTTGGTTGTCTGCCATATATCTTGCGCCGCTTGACCACCCAAGCGTTATGGGCACCGGCAAGGGCTGGATATATGTGATTAATAGGATATTGGCGCACTGCGCCGTGTGCAACGCACACTTAGATACTATAACATAAAAAGAACCCCCTTGCAAGGGGGTTCCGATCAATTCCCGTCAATTCTGGAACATATCCACAATCTGACGCAATTTCACAACATTCTCCGCATTGGTTTCCATCAGTTCCACATTGCCTTCTACCAGCTGGGATACATCCTGTGTCTTCTGTGCAATACTTGTGATATTGTGCGCCGCTTCTCCAATCGTTGTCGTAACGCCGTTGACAGAATCCGCTATTTCTACGATAGCTTCCAGAAGTGTATCCACTTCCTGCCCGATTTCTTTCATATTTCCTTCAAATCCAGAAGCATCCTCGGTATATTTTTCCGCCACATCCATAAAGCCGCTGTAATCCTTGAGAACGGTCTCCTCCAGAAAAGCAAGCGTCTCCTGCATACAGGCTTCCATACTCTTTACCGCCTGATTGACTTCTGTGGTTATGCCGTTGATGTTGCCCACTGTGGAAGATGTCTGTGCAGCGAGTCCTCCAATCTCATCCGCCACCACTGCAAACCCTTTGCCCGCTTCACCGGCCCTGGCCGCCTCGATGGATGCATTTAAAGCAAGCAGATTGGTCTGTCCGGAAATATCCAGGATAGACTGGGTAAGCTGGTTGATCTTCTCCACCGCCTTGGCCTGTTCCATAGCCGCCGCCGTCTTCTCCTGTACCGACCGGTACATCTGTGTGGTCTTATCCTGTGCCACGCCTGTGGTGTTTTTCAGATTATCCGCACGCTGTTTGCTCTCTATGGAAGCCTGCTCGCCCTCCTTAGAATTATCCCGGATTGTCTGGGCGCGGTCTCTTACCTGCGCTACCGTATTATTCACAGTCTCCATAGCTGCCGCTGTCTCCTCCATGGCTGCCGCAAGACCTTGTGTCATCTCGGAATTTTCCCCGCTCATGGTCTGTACCTGGTCCGTGATACTCGTAAGTTGTTTGAGCGTATCATCTAAATCGGAATGAGCCCTCTGTATATCCGCCACCATGGCGCGCAGACTGGCCCGCATCTCCCGCAGGGAATTGGCCATATTACCGCTTTCATCCCGCCGCTTGCAGAGTTTATCGCTGTTCTCATTTCTCTGGAAATTAAACTGGGCCGTTTTCTCCACGATTTCATTGATCTGGGTGATCGGTCTTGTGATCACACTTCCTATCACTGCGCCGATGACCACAGAGATACCCATCGCAATCAGAGCACCGCACAGAATCAACAATACAATATGCGCCGCCGCGCTCTTCAGTTCATCTTCCGGCGCCGTAAGCACATACCGCATATTATTGCGCAGCGTCATATAACACAATTCTTTATCTTCTCCCTGGAACCGGTAACTGAGCGCTGTCTTTTCTTTCGCAGGATCAGTCAACGCCTGTTTTAAACTTTCCGCCCCCTGCAGGGTGCCGATATCCGTCCCTGTTTCCAGTTTCTTGTGGTAAACAATATTGCCGTCTCCATTCGCCAGGAAAGCATACCCGGTCTCAAACAAGCTGGCACTGTCTATCGCATCGGTAAACTTGCTGAAATCTATATCCATACCAATGATACCAATAGACTCGCCGTCAATAACGATCGGTATGACATAGGAAACCATATAGACATTGATATTGGAATTTAAATAAGGATCCATCCAAAGCGGCGCGCCATGCTGCACCGGTATGTAATACCACCCTACATGTTCCAGATCGCTGGGATCATACATGCTAAAATCCGTGGGCGTTATGCTGGTAAACTTTTCCCCATCATTGTTTCTGGTAAGGAATACGCCGCTGTCCGGTTCTGTAAAATCAGGATTATAACGGATATAAGCCGTCAGCGCGCCCTCCGTATTACCACCGATCTCATACAACATCTGTTCCATGATCACGGTAAAAGCATCCACATATGCTTTATCACTTTTGAAAGCCGCCACATCCGTAAGCTGCTGCAATACTACGCTGTACGCCGTATTGACAGACTGCTCCACTCTCTCTAACTGGGCCTCCATCTGTGCACCCTGATTTTCGCAGACATACCGCATCTCCTCTTTGGAATCTTCATATTCACTTTTACCGGAATTAATGATACTGATTCCGCCACAGATACCTGCTGATAAAAGAGAACATATCACTACTGTCAAAATAATTCTGGCCTTGATGCTTTTCATAATGCCGCTCCTTTATGCTATTTATTCTTGTCCCGTTATAATCCTGGCAATCTGCTCATCACTGGCATCCGCCGGTATCTGAAATGTTCCGGTCCTGAGTCTTTTGTCATAGCCCTTCTCACACAGATAAGTATCGAATGTCTCCGCCGACATGACAACCCCTGCCTCTTTCAGCTTACGCGCCACCGTATAGGAACCGTCACCGCTGACTACTGTGACTGTCTTCTTCGTGGAAGTGGACGGCGTATCCTCCTGTTTGGTCATCTCATTCGTATTTTCTTCCGGCGCTTCTTCCAGAGGCGGCTCCTCTGAGACAGATTCTGTCTCTGGCAATTCTATTTCCACCGGCTCCACCACTTGCACCGGCTCTTCCTCGGCGGGTTCCAAATCGTCTTCCGTCTGCGACGGCTGGCTTTCCGGTTCCTGCGTGACCGCCGGCAGTTCCTCCGGATCCATATCTTCTATATTCTGCTCTCCCTGTGTCTGCTCCCCGTCGGTATCCACCTCCGCCAGATAAGTATCTTCCACCATGCCAAGTTCCTTAGCTCTTTGGATAATCTCCTCGTCTGTCATTTTTCTGGGACGTGAGAGAGCAATGCCCATAATAACCGCCGTCACCACAATGCCGAGTCCAAGTCCCCGCAAATAATATTTTCGTTCCATATCTCACCTGCTCATCTGTCGTCCTTACACGCCTTCAAACAAATCTATGACTAATTTCACCTCACCGAGTCCCAGCCCCAGTTCTTTCGCAATCGCCATATTAGATTTACCCGCTTTGTGCAGTTCTAAAATCCGCTCATTACTGTTACGCCCATTATCCTTGCCCTTGGCAAACTGAATCTCCACGCTGCGGGCATCCTCCGCGGTTTCCCTGCGAAATCCTCTTCTGGCCTTTGTCCTGCGCTTCAACCCTTCCGCTTCCTCCTGCTTGGCTCCGAATATTCCCATGCTGGCAAAAGCCTCGCTGGTAGTCATTTCCTGTGTCGGCGCCACATAATCGCCGTCAGGCTCATGAAGTATCTCTACCCGCTTTGGTCTAATAGGCTGAAATTCTGTATCTTCCGTCTGTTCCTCCATGACAAAATCGGACGCTGTCTCCTCTTCCGGTACTTCCACCGGAATCTCTTCCACCGTCCTATTCTCATCACCAGTCAATGCCTGCACTTCTTCCAGCACATCCTGCCGATATTCTTTGGCGCTGTGAAGCGACAATAAATCTGTCCTGGTATCCTGTACAGCACCCATCACAGACTCCACCGCTTCCTGCACAGCCTCCTTAGCCTGTCTGGCTGTATTCTCTGCCTCCTGCACCTTCAAAATCGCCGCTTCAGCCGCATCCTCCGCGTCCTGTACTTTCTGCGCCGCCTCCCTGGCCGTGATCTCCGCATCCTTTACAGTCTGCTTAATTTCCTCAGACGCCTGAGTAGCCTCGTTTATCATCACCATCAGATTGTCATGCTTATCATTCAACATATCATAGAGAAACACAACTTCTTTATGATTTTTATTAATCTCCTCAAGCACGGTATCGGAATACTCATTTACCGCCATAATCTTCTCATTGGTCACGCGTTCCATGGCGCGCTCCGTCTTTTCTATGGAATAGTTAATCGTCTCATCAACAATGTCTGATATTTTCTCCCTGACATCCTTCACCTCCGCCTCCACCATTCTCCTGACTTCGGCCTCGCTGATCAACTGTACCTCCTGACTCGTATCTTTCTTTCTGGCCGGCATAAGATATCCTAACAAGAATACGCCTGCGCCAATGATGATCATAACGACTTCTATTACGCTCATGTTCTTTTCATTCCCTTCCGTGACACGACGCTATCTGGAAACATCAAAGGTACTCACTCCCTTTAAAAGCACCTTTCCGTCGTTCTCTCTCTTTGTACCCTTTCTATTTTTTCCGCCATCTCCATGATACTCATTACTTCCTTTATCTTTAGCGTCAAACTTACGCTCATGATACTCCGGCTGCTCCCCTTGATTGACGCGTTTGACCTGCTTCTCTACCTGTTTTGTCATCTGCTGTCCAAAGTTTGCCTGTTCCACCATACCCTTCGTATCGTCATTGTGTTTGATCGTCGTATAATCCTGGGCCCTCGTAATCTGCCCCTGCATCTCCACAAATCCTATTGCCATCCCCTGACACCCCTTTTTCTTTTTCTATCTTATTTTCTTTTTCTATCTTATTTTCTTAGAACGGCTTCATCTTGACATCGCCTCTTTCTCTGACAAAACGACAGTAGTGAGAGGGCTTCTGTACAATCATGGAAACATCGCCGATACAGATTCGAGTACCCGGGTAGACCATTCCCTTGACGCGCACTACCGTATCCGCTGAATTTCCCGCCTGTTCCTGCAGCTCGTGCAACTCCTTATTTGCCTCCTCGAGCGCTTTGGTCTTCTGCTCGTTGGCCAGCACCAGTGACTGCACATATTTAATCTGTTCATCGCTCAATCTTACACCCTGGGCAAGTTTCTGCTTCGTGGACAGAAGAATCGGCTGCACCATCTGCAGTGTCTTCATATCCTCATTAATCTGCTGCTGCAGCTGTTTGATTCGTTCTTTAATTGCCGGATCCGCACCGACTTCAATAATCGTATCGGCTCCCATCTCAGATCCTAACGTCTTCACATTGACACTCCCTGTTGCGCAGACCCTGCCGCCGGTGATAAAACCGCGTTTTCCATCCACATTCACTTCCCCGCCCGCAGAAATCTTGCTGTGCAGGATTGATTCGGAACTTACATATCCTTTCGCCTCAGCGATAACATTTTCCAAGAACTTGGATACAATATTTCCCTCCGCCTTGAGCTTGCCTTTACCCATGCCGTTCATGCCTCTGGCGATAATGATATTACCGCCTGCCTCCAGGATGGCGCCTTCCACAACGCCTTTTACCATGATGTTTCCCTTGGCTTTCACCTGGAAATTGGTGGATACGTTACCGTTAATCTGCACATTACCCTCATAATCAATATTACCGGTAGAATTGTCTACATTCTCCACCGTCAATTCATCCGAAACAAAAATTGCATCATCCACCAGTTCCACATGACCATCCACCATGGAGAACAAAGTCAGGCCATCCTCAGATTTTTCAATATTATGACCATAATTAAAAGATACTTTCTTCACCTCTGCAGGCATAATCTTATCACCCATAATGGTACTGCCCGCCACGCCCGGCTGTGCCGGATGAAGAACTGCCAGTTCATCGCCTTTGTTGCAATGATTTAGTATATTCAAATGAAAGAAATCTACGCTGCCATCCTCATTTAAAGTCGGCTTCGCCTTCTTATCCGTATTAAATTTATATTCAATATAAGCATCCTTACCCTGCACAGGAGGTTTGCCCTCCACTACCAGGATATCCTCACAATACTGCCTATTTTGGAAAAATTTCATAACAGCATCTTTTTTTAGGCCGCATTTAATACCACGCAGGCTGAGGTCATGCACGAATTCCTGAGGCGTCATATTCTCGCCGCCCACAGAAGCCGCGTAGAACTTCGCATAAGCCTGCATTTTATCAGGCGTAATCGTCAACTTATAACATTCTCTCTCCGGATACCTGGTCTGCGCGCCAAGAAAAATCTCAGTTTCCTCTTTCTCCGCCGTTTCCAACGCTTTCCTGATTGCCGGCAGGTCGCAGGCATAATCTTTCATTGTAAGATATTCCGCCACATCGTTGATGTCAACCGGTTTCCCACCCTCTGTTGGCGGAAATATCCTGAGCGCTGACATCTTTTCTCCATTTACCAGTCTGAAATAACCGTTCATACACACCTCTATTTTCTTCCATCAGCATCCGTAAGTATCCCGATATATTTACCAAGCCGGCCACGCATTTTCTGCAGCGCCCTAGTGTGCAGCTGGGATATCCTGGATTCAGACACTTCCAGGATATTACTGATTTCCTTTAATGTCAGTTCCTCATAATAATATAATACAATGACTTTCCGTTCCTTCTCCGTCAGAAGTTCAAGCGCTTCCGCCAGAATTTTTTTCAATTCCTCTTTTTCTAAAATCTCCTCCGGCGAATCAAACTGAGAACTCTTGGAATGACTTGCCTCATTGGACAATTCACTTCCCTGCTCCAGGAACTCATTGAGAGACACCACGTTGGTAATCTTCATCTGCGACTGCCATTCCAGATACTCATCATCCGTGATTCCCAGACTGACTGCGATTTCCTCATCCGTAGCGCTCCTGCCATATTTGGCCTCAATCTCCTTGATCGCCGTATCAATCCTCTTCTGTTTCTGTCTGATCGTACGCGGAATCCAGTCCATCTTCCGGATCTGGTCCAGAATGGCTCCCCTGATCCGCAGACTTGCATAAGTCTCAAACTTAACATCCTTGAGACAATCAAACTTATCTATGGCATCGATCAGCCCAAAAATCCCATAACTGACCAGGTCTTCATACTCTACGTTATATCCCAGATACATACTGAGACGCCCGGCAACCACCTTTACGAGCGGGGCATATTCCAATATAATATTTTCCCTTATCTCGGGAGACTTCGTTTTCGCGTAATCTTCCCAGAGTTTCTTTCTGCCTGCCTCGTCCATCTCGGCTCCTACTCATCTTTTTTATTTGCTGTTGCTGCCCGCGGCCCATCCTGTTCCGAAGGATCTTTCTCTATCACTTCGCCCTCTTCCATGTGCGCTTCTTCAATCTGTCTCTCAAACCTGTCTAACATAGCCTTCAAAACACATCCCGCAAAATAGAAACCGACCAGCACACACAAAAGAATAATCAACATGGCCTTCAAATCATAGTGCAGGATGCGCATGGTAATACTGGTAATTGCCCCGGCAAGAAGCATCACAAAAGGAGGGATCAGTCTGCGTTTCTTCGCTCTCGCCTGTCTCTCTTCTTCCTCCCTCTTTTCTCTTGCCTCTCTCTGCGCCGCAGTCTCCGGTTCCAGCTGCTCCGCGCCTTCTTCCTGCACATCGTCAGACTGCTGCCTGACATTCTCTTCTTCTCTGGTGTCTGTCTCTTGCCAATCCACCCTATCAATCCTTCCGCCGTATACGCTTCATCCGATCAGATCTTATACTCCGCCTTGCCTACCGCACGAATCACAAAATCTCCCGTCTCCGGATAAAAAATAACGGTCCTTCCAAAATTCTTTCCTGTGTCCTCCGCCAAAATTGGAATCCGAAGCTGTGCCAATTTCTTCTTCGTCGCTTCCACATTCCGCTCTCCTACACGGACCATCTCACTCTTGCTTGAAAATCCGAACATCTGTGCACCGCCCGCAATTTTGGCCACTAAGCGGCCCCTATCAGCGCCCCGTCTGACTACTTGTCTGACCAATTCCTCTATCCCTGTATCAGCAAACTTTGGAATATTGGTATTATTACGGATTGTTGTGCTATCCGGAAGCATGATATGTGCCAGTCCGCCAATCTTCTTGACTGGATCGCGAATCGCAATCCCGACACAGGATCCAAGCCCCAGCGTGATAATACTGTCAGGGCTGACACACACGTTCAGATCAGCCATTCCGACCTTTATCTCTCTTCCCATATTACCGCTTTCTCCTGTTTACACATATTACTCGATATTTGAAAATCAAACTCCAATTCCCAGGGCAGCCAAAATTCTGCCATAGGACTCTAAATCTGGAATCAAAATAAAATACCCATCTAGGACCATTTCATCAAAGAACTGTGTCTGTATCAATAATATTCTGTCTCCCAGTGCGCCGAACTCGATCGCTGGCACACTCAAGATTGCTCCCGCCATATCCACACACAGATCCGGAACTGACGGATAAATCGACAGATTCGTGATGCTGGACAAGGAATTGAGATAGGCTCCTGTAATGATATTACCCACCTCTTTCAATGCGGAAAACTCCATCTCCGTAAAGTCCTCGCCTTCCGATTCCATCCCCATCAGCTTTCCTACCAAATGTTTCGCGGCAAGTTTCTCTAAAAGGAACATGATACTGCCTGTGATATCGCCCTCAATTCCGAGATAGATACCAGCCATAACCAATTCTTCACCGCCCATGGTCTCTCCAAGTTCTTTAAACTCCAGAAGCCTGACCTGTGGAACAGCCATATCCACTTTACACTGCATCATCTGCGCCAGCGCGGTAGTCGCATTGCCGGCGCCGATATTGCCTAATTCTTTCAAGACGTCAAAATACTCATTTGACATTTCTTCTAAGGAAATTTCACCCACTCTGTTTCCTCCTATATGCCTTCTAATACTACTGAATTCAAATCCAGCAATGAAATCAGTCCACCTTCACATTTACCGACTCCACATAAGAAGCTTGCTTTCTCATCCTTGGAATCATAAGCCATCTTCTCAATGTTTTCATTCTCTAAAGTCACAACCTCTTTGACCTCATCAACAATTACGCCGATCGTCCCATGCTGCTCCAGCTTCAAGATGATGATTCGGCTGGACTTTGTCTCCACATCTGGCTCCAGCCCCATTTTGATCCGTATGCTCATGACGGGAATTACCTCGCCGCGCAGATTGATCACGCCTTTCAGATAAGCGTCTACCTTAGGGACTCTGGTGATGTGCTGCATCCTGACAATATTGTCAATGTATTTGATATCGATTCCATACTGTTCTTCCCCCAGCTTAATGACGATGAACTGTGTGGTCTCTCCAACTGCTTTTAATTCTTCCATAGCCTGTTCCTCCCTCTTCTTAGATCAGTGTATTGGCATCAAGGATCAGTGCCACTTCACCATCACCCAGAACCGTAGCGCCGCTGATGATCTTACATTTGCTGATGTACTTGCCAAGCGACTTGATAACAATCTCCTGCTGCCCGATCAGTTCATCCACTACGAGACCTGCCAGCTTATCACCCTTCTTAACGATAACGACCACCAGATTGTCCTCTGGATTCTTCTTACTTGGAATATCCAGGATATCGCACAGACGCACCAACGGAATGACTAAATCGCGAAGCTGAATCACTTCTTTGGCCTGTACCAGCTTCACATCTGCGGGGGAGATATCCTCTATGGTCTGAATGGAACCTAAGGAAATCGCATATTTCTCATTTCCGATATCCACCATCAACGCCTGTATAATAGCCAATGTGAGCGGCAGTCTGATTGTCCAGGTACTTCCCTCTCCCAGTTTGGATTTCACTTCCACTTCACCGCTTAAGGACTCGATCATGGATTTCACAACATCCAGTCCCACGCCGCGGCCCGATACATCGGAAACCACCTTGGCGGTAGAGAATCCAGCATTGAAGAGAAGGTCGATGATCTCCTTCTCGCTCATGTTCTCACCCTGCTCAGGCGTGATAACACCGCGCTCAATCGCTTTATTCTTAACAGCCTTCGTATCGATACCATTACCGTCATCCCTGACCTCAATCACGACATTATTACCGTCCTGATAAGCATCCAGGAAAATAGAACCTACTTCCGGCTTGCCTCTCTCTTTACGAACCTCAGCCGACTCTAACCCATGGTCTGCAGAATTACGCAACAGATGCATCAGCGGATCGCCGATCTGATCTACCACAGTTCGGTCAAGTTCGGTCTCTTCACCGCTCATATACAATTCCATCTTCTTGCCCAGTTTCTTCTGCAGGTCACGAACCATACGAGGGAATTTATTAACCGTACTCTCGATAGGCACCATGCGGACTTTCATGACAGATTCATGCAGGGATGTGGTGACACTCTCCAGATACTCAATCTGTTCATTCACTGCCGGGCTTGAATTGCCGGACATGGTCGATGCCGATACCAGGGAATTCTTTGCAATGATCAACTCACTGACCAGATTCATCAACGTATCCAGTTTCTCAATATCCACTCTGACAGTCCGGTTCACCACCGGTTTATTGGCTGTGTTCTTCTTGGCCGCAGGCGCCGGGGCTGCTGCCGGTGCAGGCGCCTGATCCTGTGGTGTGGGCTGCGTCTGAACTGTTTCTGCCGGAGGCGCCGCCTCAGCTGCCGGCTGCGTCTGGACTGCAGGCGCCGGCTGCGCTGCCTCCTGATGTTCTGCTGCCTGCTCCTCTTCCTCATCCGGCTCCTTGGCAGAATTTACATCATTCATATTCAGTACGCCGCCAACCACATCTTCAATTTCCGACACGCTCTTAGCCGCATTCACCACCTTGTCAAGTTCTTCCTCTGAAACAATGATCAGGCTGAAATGCAGATCGAATTTCTCATCCTCGATATCCTGTGAGGAAGGATCAGAGACAATAATCTCGCTGGTCTCCTCGATGGCCTTGAACACCAAGAATGCCCTTGCCGCTTTTAAGATACAAGACTCTTGCACTTTAACAGTAAGTCCATAAACGTTCTTGCCCTGTCTATCTGCTTCCTGAAGCACATTCTGCTGATTCTCATTTAATTTAATCTGTCTGAACATCTGGGTGTCTGCCGAAGCCGCCTGCGCACTCTCCTTCGTTGGTTCCTGTGCCGCCGGAGCTGCCTTATCGGAGCCCTCCCCTTCACTGCCGTTCATGATCACATTAAGGCGTTTGATCAAAGCGCCATTATCATTGGTACCTTCATCCGAACTCTCTCTGATATTGGTATTATATTCTTCAAGCGCATCCAAACATTGAAATAGCACATCAATCATATCCGCATTTACTTTGATATTGCCATTTCTCACTTCCGAAAATACATTCTCCATGTCATGTGTCAGAGTCTGCATCCTCTTGTAACCCATGGTCCCCGCCATACCTTTCAGGGAATGGGCTGCACGGAAGATCTCATTGATCGTATCCATGTTCTCCGGATCCTGCTCCAGAGAGAGAATCTGTGTGTTAAGATTCTGCAGATGCTCATTTGTTTCATCCAGGAAAATCTCGAGATACTGACTTACATCCATACTATTTTACCCCCACGTTCATTATGATCTCCTGCGCAATCTGTTCAAGCGGCACAGTCTGATCAGCCAGTCCTGCCTGTACGGCGCTCTTTGGCATCCCGTATACTGCACATGTGCTTGCTTCTTGAACAATAACATGCGTTTTTTTCTTTGCCTTCAGATTCTGGATTCCCTGTGTACCGTCGGCACCCATACCAGTCATAACAACACATACAATCTGGTCGTACCTGCTGTCTGATAAGGACTCGTACATATAATTCGCGCAGGGTTTTACACCTTCCCTGGCTGGCTCGTTCGTATAATGAATCGTATACTTGCCGCTCATTGTCAGGACATTCAGGTGTTTGCCGCCCATAGCGATATAGACCGTCCCCGCTTCCAGCACATCCCCTTCTGCCGCCTCCTTGACCGTTACCTCGCTTAACGAATCCAATCTCTCCGCCAAGGACGCCGTAAAGCCGGCAGGCATATGCTGTACTACCACAACCGGTGCCTTCAGGTTCTTTGGAAGTCTGGGAATCACTGCCTGCAGGGCCTTGGGGCCTCCTGTGGAACTTGCAAGGGCAACGATCTTATTACCACTCACGGAAGCGGTATGCTTACTCACAAGCGACACCATCTTCTTCGTGTTCCTAATCTCGTCTACACTAAACGCCTTGCTGATTACCGGCGTCCGCGACTCCGCTACCACTGCCAGAATCTTTAAAAGTCGCTCCTTAAATTCCCCGCCGCGGCAGTCCATCGCATTATTCGGCTTGTGGACAAAATCCAGGGCGCCCAACTCCAAGGCGTCCAGGGTTGTCTTGGCCCCTTCCTTGGTATCGGTACTCGCCATCATGACCTTTGCCGAAATCTTGCGTTTCTGCAGTTCCTTCAACAGTTCCAGACCGTTCATCTGCGGCATATTGACATCCAACACCACCGCATCGTATGTCTTTTTGCTAAGCAGATCAAGCGCTTCCAAACCATTCGCTGCCCGGTCTTCTACATGGAATCTTTCATCACTGTTTATTATATCACAGAGCACCCTTCTCATGAGTGCAGAGTCGTCAACTAATAATATGTTTTTCATATTAATAAACTTTCTCCTTTCATAACCTCCATCCGTCTTAACCGATATATCCGTAATCGCCCTTTTGATTCTTGAGTGTCTTGCGTTCTTCGTCAAAAATATATTTGATGATTTCTTCTCTCTCTCCCGGGTTTACATTGACATACTGTACCCGATGTTCAAACACACCCTTGCGGTTCTCCACTTCCCTGGCTTCCAGCACCTTACCGACCAGATTGAATTCCTTGATCTTACCTTCCACCATCAGATGGTATTTACACAGGATCAGGCTGTTCACATCATAAGAATAATTCGCCACAAAACGCAGACCGCCGCCGCTGATATCCACTATGACACTGCTCTTTAAGGGAAGTTCCGGCATCAACGCCTCATCTTCCCTGTCGACAAGGTTGATCTCCTCCTCTTCAAGCTGCCTGGAATTCATCTCCAGCGCACAACTGAATCTATAGTACTCCCTGCGCTGGTATTTACGCAGATTACTCATCAAATCCATCACCAGCACATACATGTTATTGTTTTTATAACGATCAACCACCCTGGCATAACACTGATAGAGTACGTTTTCACCATAAAAATACAAATCGTACTCCCCATCCACCGGCAGCAGGATCAACTTACTCTTCTCCATCGGCATCGCAATCTCAATCCGGTCTTCCGATAAAATATCAAGTACCTGACTCTGATGGCTCTTCTTGCCCTCGCCTCTCTTTGCTCCGGGAGATCTCTCAATCGCCTGCAGATCCACCCGTCGGCCGGGAACTACATACTTGGATAAAAGATTCGCCATAACGACTTCCTCCTAATTTCTCCTTCAAGTTACCTCTTTGCTTTTGTTGTCATCTTCTAGATACAATATGTGAAAAAAAGGCCGCCATGCCGCGTTTCGTCAGATTTTTATTCAATTCCTTATTCATCAGTTTCGCCGCGATTACCTCATACGCGACAGCCGACCTGGCATGCGGATTATCCAAAGATACCGGCGCCTGCTGCATGACCGCCCTGGTCAGCTGGCTGTCCTGAGGAATCATCCCCAGATAAGAAATCGGCATCTTTAAATACCGCGCCACCACCGCCTCCAGTTTTGCATAGAGCGCCTCTGCTTCCGCCTCGTTGGAAACCTTATTGGCAAGAACCTTGATCTGCGTTGTATCGCGTAAGTAACGCGGATGTCTGTTCAACGCTTTTAAGAGAGAGTAGGAGTCCGTGATCGAAGTAGGTTCCGGCGTGGTCACAAGCAATATCTCCCCGCTGGCCACCAGAAACTCAAGCACCGCATCAGCTATGCCTGCTCCCGTATCCACGATGATTGTATCCGCCATCTCATCCAATTCTGTCAGATTTTGGATGATGTAATTCAAATAATCTTTATCTAAGTTGGACATTCCAGCAATCCCGGATCCTCCGGAAATAAATCCCACATCCATCGGTCCCCAGGTAATAATATCCTTAATACTCTTACCCTGATAAATTAAATCACACAAGTTATGCTTTGGGACTGCCCCAAACATGATCTCTATATTAGCCAATCCAAAGTCCGCATCCAGGATAATGACCTTCTGTCCCATCTTGCGAAACTGTATCGCCAGATTAATGGCCGTATTGGATTTACCTACGCCTCCCTTGCCGCTGGTAACTGTGATAACCCGTGCCAGGGACTTACGAGGCTGTATATTTGCCTTGATTATATTCCTTAACTGTTCAGCCTGATCCATTAGGCTTCCTCCTTAGTTCTTACCTCCAAGCAGTCGCTTGACTGTCTTTTGTGGATTAAAATCTTCGATATCATCCGGCACATTCTGTCCATGCGTCACATAAGATAATGACGCGCCCGTATAAAGTCGAAGATTCAAGAGATTTCCCAATGTAGTGGTTTCATCAAGTTTGGTAAAGATCAGTTTATAATCTGCCATTTCTTTGTAGGAATCTGCGATACTGATCAGATCACGATACTTGGTCGTCGCACTCAGGACCAAATGTACCTCTTTCTCCACTTTGTCATCCACTGAATGGATAAAATTACTCATGTTATCTTTCTGTGTCGTATTCTGATGAGAATGTCCCGCCGTGTCGATCAATATGTAGTCATAATCTTTAAAATCCTCTATGGCCTTGTTGATCTCCTCCACCGTATAAATTACACGGAAAGGCACCTCCAATATATTTGCATAGGTTCGCAGCTGTTCCGCCGCCGCGATGCGGTAGGTATCCGCCGTAAGAAGCGCCACTTTTTTCTTCTCATCCACCCGGAACTTAGAAGCGATCTTGGCAATCGTGGTAGTTTTGCCCACGCCTGTGGGACCGATGAAGAACACCATCTTGATACCGCTTTGCGCCGGTTCAATGGCGCTTGGCTTGCCAAATTTTAGGATCATCTTCTGATAGGTGTTGGCCAGCGCATAATCAAAGGGAATATTGGGTTTATTGATCTGCTCGATTTCGCTGATGATCTCCTGCGCATACTTCTCATCCACCTCATTATCCAGCATAGTGTCATGCAGAAGACGCATAAATTTGTCTGTCTCCGTCTCTTCTTTCTGTTCCTCTATCTTCGCTGCTTTTTCTTCCTTATCTTCCTCCGGCTTTTGTAGTTGTTGTTCCAAAAGCGACTGCAGGCTATCCAGCTTCTCCTCGATAGCGCTGCTTTCCTTTCTTGCCACGGGTTCCGGGGCTGCCGCCTGTACCGGTGCCTGTGCGGGAACCGAAGTTGGCGCAGGAGCAGGATTCGCAGGTTCGGCCGCCTTATTCTGACTGGAAGCGATCACATTGTTGATGGCAGACACTGCCGCCGTATATTTCTCGCTCTCTTCCTCCAAGGCCACCGTGACCTCTACCATATGCGGCTTTAAAAATGCCAGAAAGCCTTTGCTCTTCACGGTCTTGACGTTCATGACGACTACGCCTTCCCCCAGCTCCTTCTTCGCATTCTCAATTGCTTCCTTTTCAGTTTTCGCAATAAACTTTTTGATTATCATTATGCTGTCACCATTCCAACGGACTGTAATTCAATGTTGGATTCCACTTCATTGTATGATACAACCACCAAATCTTTGTAATAATCTTCCGTCAATTTCTTAAAATATGCCCGGACGATCGGTGATGTGATCACGATCGGGATCTTGCCCAGATCTTCCAGTTTCTTCGTCTCCACGCCCACAGAATCCATGATCTCCCTGGTCTTGGCCGGATCCAGCGTCAGGTATGCACCCTGCTCCGTCTGCTTCACGCTGGCCATGATCTCCTGCTCCAGTTTCGGATCCAGCGTCACCACGCTGGTGGTCTCATTAGCCGGGAAGAACTTATTAGAAATTGCACGTTTCAGACTCTGTCTGACATACTCTGTCAGAATGTCCGTATCCCTTGTGGTAGCCGCATAGTCTGCAAGCGTCTCAAATATTGTAAGCAAGTCCCTGATGGAGATACCCTCCCCCAAGAGATTCTGCAATACTTTCTGTATTTCGCCAAGCCCAAGCAGTTTTGGCACCAGTTCCTCCACCAGCGAAGGGTTGGTCTCTTTCAAGTTGTTGACCAGGTTCTGTACATCCTGTCTCGTCAAAAGTTCTGCAATGTACTGTCTGATGACTTCCGTCAGGTGTGTTGCAATGATGGAAGGAGGATCCACTACCGTATAGCCCATGCTCTCCGCACGTTCCCGCTGTCCTTCTGTGATCCAAATAGCTGGCAGATGGAACGAAGGCTCAAAGGTGGGGATACCCGTAATCTCTTCCTCCACATAACCGGGATTCATGGCCATGTAATGATCGAAAAGGATCTCTCCCTCACTGACCTGTACACCTTTTATTTTAATAATATATTGGTTCGGATTCAACTGTATGTTATCCCGCAGACGAATAATCGGTACAACCGTACCAAGTTCCAGCGCGATCTGTCTTCTGATCATAACCACACGATCCAAGAGGTCGCCGCCCTGATTCACATCCGCCAACGGAATAATCCCATAACCAAATTCCAATTCGATCGGATCTACCTGTAGAAGCGAAGTAACATTCTCCGGCTGCCGAATTTCCTCTGCTACAGCCTCTTCCTCATCCGCCTCATGTTCAATCTCCGCCGTCTCAATCGTACCTGCCATGATCCTGCCCACCACGATAAAGATGAGTCCCAAGCCTACAAACACCACCTTATTCAGGGGTGTGACGATACCCAGACCGGCAATGACAATACCCACCAGATATAAGACCTTGGGCACGCCAAAGAGCTGCCGGATCAACACCGTGCCGAAGTCCGCATCCTTAGACCCCTTAGTCACCAGAATACCGGTAGCCAAGGAGATCAACAGGGACGGAATCTGGCTCACCAGACCATCACCAATCGTCAGGATTACATACTTATTCATGGCTTCGGTCATTTCCAGGTTTTCACGCAGGACACCCATGGCAAATCCGCCCACAATATTGATAAATGTGATGATCAGACCTGCCGTAGCATCTCCCTTAACGTATTTCACGGCACCGTCCATAGAACCGAAGAAGTTGGATTCATCTTGAATCTTCTCACGGCGTTTCTTTGCCTCTTCATCCGTGATGGCGCCCGTATTTAAATCTGCATCAATAGCCATCTGTTTACCAGGCATAGCATCCAGCGTAAATCTGGCCGTAACCTCAGCCACACGCTCAGAACCTTTATTGATGATCATAAACTGCACAATGATCAGAATGATAAACACGATGACACCCACGATCAGGTCGCCGCCGCCCACATACTGACCAAAAGTCTGTACCACATTACCGGCGTCACCGGTAGTCAGAATCAATCTGGTCGAGGAAACGTTTAGGGCAATCCTAAAGATTGTCGTAAACAGAAGGATTGTCGGATAGAAAGACATGTTCAATACTTCATTGGCAAACATACAGCCGAACATGATTGTAAAGGCTATGGAAATATTACAGGCTAACAGTACATCCAAAAGCCCCGATTTGATCGGTACGATCAGCATGATAAACGCGGCGAGCACATATGCGGCTACGCCCATATCGGCTGACTTTAACTTTCCCATTCCGGTTCTCCTCCTTTCTTCTTACATTTTTATACTCGTCCTTGTAAATGATATACGAAGGCGAGCACTTCCGCAACCGCCTGATAAAGTTCCGGCGGCACCACATTCCCCACATCCACATTGGCATATAGCATACGGGCCAGGGGTTTATTCTCCACAATCTCTATATGATGTTCTTTGGCCGTCTCCTTAATCTTCTGCGCCAGGTAATCCGCACCCTTGGCCACCACATACGGTGCATCGTAAAGTTCCGGATCGTACTTGATCGCAACCGCGTAATGCGTAGGGTTGGTAATGACCACATCCGCTTCCGGCAGTTTCTGCATCATACGGCGTCTGGAGGCTTCCTGCATCCTCTGCCGCTGTTTGCTTTTGATCTGGGGATCCCCTTCCTGGTTCTTATATTCGTCCTTTACTTCCTGCTTGGTCATCTTCATGTCTTTCTTGAACTTAACCTTCTGATATACAAAGTCAAGCGCAGCGATGAGCATATAAAACAGGGAGATCCTGATCCCCAGATTGATCACCAGCACACCCACCTGCACAATCCCCTGATTTAGGGAAAGGGAGTAAAATTGAAAGAGCGGCGGCATATTTTTCTTGAGATAAGAATATACCACATAACCAATCAGCGTAAGTTTCAAAACGGATTTCAACAGTTCCATCAATGAATTCGGGGAGATGATCCTCTTAAATCCGCTGACCGGATTGATCTTACTAAATTTCGGCTTCAAAGGTTTGGACGTTGGTTTCCATTTCACTTGCAGGATGTTCACCACCATCGCCACCACAAAGCCTACGATCAGAAACGGCGCAATACATAGCAGTACCCTGCTCATAGACTGGACGAACAGATAATAGAACGTCTGATCCTGCACGTACCCGTCATACATTTTAACATAAGTGGGAATCTGGGAATAAATATCATAAATATTTCCCACGAAATAGGTTCCCATCCGTTCTATCCAGAAGTTGAGCAGAATAAAGGCAAACAGCATCTCAAAAGCGCTGGTCACCTCTTTGCTTTTTGCAACCTGCCCTTCCTTACGGGCATCCGACAGCTTTTTGGCTGTAGGCTCTTCCGTTTTTTCCCCGCCCGGACCGTCCTTGGCGAAGAACTGGAGATCATATGTCAAGATCAATTCCAATTCGACCGACCTGTCCTTTCCTGTCCGGAAGACATTCTCACATCATGCCTTCCACAAAAGATACGATCATTCTCTTCATCTGCGTAAACACATGATCCGCGGCCAAAGGCAGCATCCGAATCGTCAAAAAGAGGATGCCAAGTCCTACCAGGACCTTCAACTGCATACCCACCGCAAACATATTTAACTGCGGAGATACTTTGGCCAAAACGCCCAGCACACAGTTTAAAAGGATCATGGTACAAAAGATCGGAAGGATAATCCTAAATCCTATGGTGATATAATCACTCAAAAACATAATCACGGACTCAAGCAGCGCTTCCGTCCTAAAGACCGCACCATTTATCGGTATTAGAGTAAAGGTATCCACCAGCGCCTGCAAGAGATACTGGTACATGCCTGTAATGATCAAAAACAACGTAAACAGATACTGGTAAAACACGCCGGTAAAGGTTGCCTGCTCTCTCGTCGTCGGATCCATTAATGACACCATCGAAAGACCGACCTCCATATCAGCGATGCTTCCAGCAAAGGATGTCACCGTTGTACAAACCTGTGCGCCCCAGCCGATTAGGAATCCTGTCAGCACCTCTTTCATGACGATCACTGCATAGCCAAGCAGCGTATCATAGACCACATCCCCCCGATCTACCGCATGAAAAATTAGATATGCCAGGAAAATACTGAATCCTATCTTCACCCGCCTGGGTACATTAGACATGCCGAAAAACGGTGCAATATACACAAAGGACGTGATCCGCACCAGGATCAGCAGGAAATATTCTAAATCTGCATACGTAAAGGTTAGATTTATCATGCGCTCCCACTTCTATCTGATGTAAGCATTAAAGTTTGTCCATAAACGTGTCATGTATTCGACCATATTATTCATGATCCAATGTCCCATCAAAATCAGCGCCAGAAAGATCGCCAGTATCTTGGGCACAAAGGTGAGCGTCTGCTCTTGGATGGACGTCACTGTCTGGAAAATACTCACGATAAGTCCCACTACCAAAGACACCAAAAGCAACGGTGCCGCACACTTAATGATCGTAAAGAGCGCATCCTCAGCGATAGCGGTGACATCATTTATCGTCATGTACTCACATCCTTTCCTCAGTCTTCTGGTCAATGCTCAAATGCTTAATATTGATAATAAAAACTCTCCACCACACCTTTGATCACCAGATACCATCCGTCAGCCAGTACAAACAGAAGTATCTTAAACGGCATGGAAATCGTAGTTGGCGGCAGCATCATCATACCCATGCTCATCAGGGTAGACGCCACGACCATATCAATCACGATAAACGGAATATATATCAGAAAACCTATAATAAATGCGGTGCGCAGTTCATTGATGATAAAGCTTGGCACCAGCACGCTCATAGGGATACTTGCCAGTTCTCCATCCCATTCGGTACGGTTAATGTCCATAAAGAAGGCCACGTCCTTTTTCAAAGTCTGACCATACATAAACTGTCTGATTGGTCCCACCGCCGCCGTGATAGCTTCTTCTGTTTCCAGTTCACCCGCCTCATAGGGCACCACCGCCTCCGTATAAATCTGCGTCAACGTAGGCTGCATGATAAAAAACGTCAAAAAGAGCGCAATACCAATCAACACCGTATTAGGCGGTGCCGTCTGCGTATTGAGCGCCTGCCTCGTAAAATGCAGGACAATGATCACCCTGGTAAACGAGGTTAACATAATAATCAATGACGGTGCAATAGCAATCAGGGTAAGGATCACCAGAATACGCAAAGCGCCATTCACACTGCCATTACCATTGTTGTATGTAACCGTCACCGTATTGGCTATATTTAGTTCTGCAAGATCATCGGCATTATCCGAATCCCCCGGCGGATCAATATTCGTCCGTTCCGTACTGGTACCAGTGAGATTGGAGTCCCGATAGGGAGTGTCATTTACTGCATAGGCCGTAGCCTTCTGACTAAGACACAATATGCCTGCCACCACTAGCAGGCATATTAATTTTGCCAAATGATATCCGGAAAAATATCTCTTCATTCGTCTCGCCCGTCTTCTTTTTCCAGAAATTTTTCTCTTTGTATTTTGGCCAATACGTCCTTAAAACCGGACAGGCCGCCAGAGTTTCCTTCTACAAGGCATAAATCCCCCTTCGGAATCTCTGCTAACATTGTAACACTATCTTTGCAAACTGCAACTGCCAAATATTTCTGACCGATTCTTATAATCTGCACATATTTGTTGTTGGACATACGAAGCGTCTCAACAACCTCCATATTCGTATTAGAAGACGCACTCTTCTGATAGCCGCCAATCCATCTGGTGACAAAATAAGTGATTCCCAATACAAATACGAAAAGAATCAATATCGTCATAAACTGTACATAGGAGTCAGTTCTACCCGATACCGCAAGAATCATATTATCCAACGACCTTCTTCACAGCCTCAAGCACACGGTCAGCCTGGAAAGGTTTTACGATAAAATCCTTTGCACCGGACTGAATAGACTCGATAACCATTGCCTGCTGTCCCATAGCAGAGCACATGATAACCATCGCCCCCGGATCTCCCTCTTTGATCTTCTTAAGTGCCTGAATACCATCCATTTCAGGCATGGTAATATCCATCAATACAAGATCGGGTTTCAGCTCATTGTACTTTTCAACTGCCTTTGCGCCGTTCTCAGCCTCTCCTGCCACGTTGTAACCATTTTTGGTCAGAATGTCCTTAATCATCATTCGCATAAACGCTGCATCGTCACATACTAAAATATTCTTTGCCATCTCTCTTCTCCTATTACATATTATTTAATGATTTCAGTTACACGAATACCAAAACTTTCTTCGATCACTACTACTTCGCCCTTCGCCACGAACTTTCCGTTCACTAAAACATCGATCGGTTCTCCGGCGATCTTATCCAGTTCAATGATTGTTCCCGGCGCAAAATCCAGGATGTCTGAAATGGATTTAGAAGTTCTTCCCAGTTCTACCGTTACCTCCAGAGGCACATCCTTGATCAGTTCAATGTTCTCCTGACTCTGCATCGGATTAAAATCGCTGGCAAAACTCTGGAACTGAACCGGCTGTATATTCATGTTAGGCTGCATCTGCATCTGTGGCATCATCTGCATCTGCGGCATTTGCATCTGTGGCATCATCTGCATCTGCGGCATTGCCATTTGTGGCATCCCCATCTGCCCCATATCCATCTGTGGCGCTGCCATCTGCGGCTGCATAGTGGGCGCCGGCTGTGGTGCAGGATCAGGTGCAGGTGCAGGTGTTGGCGCAGGTTCCGGGGCCGGAGCCGCGGCTGCGGGTTCACCACCATCCTGACTGTTTATAAAGGTATTATATATTTCTTTTGCAAATTCTATCGGATACAGCTGCATAATGGAAGAATCTACCAAATCATCAATCTGCATCCTAAACGCAATCTTTACAAATGTCCCTTCCAGGAACGGCGCGATATCACCGCCGGATTTGAAGGCTGTCAGGTCTACCAGACTTGCCTCTGGAGGGCTGATATCAATCATCTTACCTAACATCGTGGAAAGAGATGTGGCCGACGAGCCCATCATTTGGTTCATTGCCTCTGAGATCGCGCTCAAGTGCAGTTCACCCAATTCCCCGTCTGTATTGCTTCCGTCACCGCCCATCATCAGGTCGGTAATGACCTTTACGTCATGCTCCTTTAATACTAAAATATTGGAACCATCCAAACCCTGTGTATATTTAATCTGAATAAACACACACGGCTTTTCATACTCATCCAGTACGTTCTTCCACACCGCCATCGAAACAGTCGGCGTTGTGATATTGACCTTACGGTTTACAATGGAAAACAATGTGGTGGCTGATGATCCCATACTGATATTTGCCACTTCACCAACAGCGTCTTTTTCATAATCCGTAAGAAGACTCTCATCCGGCACCAGATCGCCCGCTGACGATGTATCTTCCATCGCAGCGCCGTCATCAGCCGGAGCATCCATGCCGGTCAGGAGCGCATTTATTTCATCTTGTGATAACATTCCGTCCATGCCTTTATTCCCCCTCTCTGATTACCGATGTGACCCTTACAGCATTCTTGTCTTTGCTGGTACCAGGCAATGCGGTAAACTTCTTGATATTGCCGACATATACCTTAAGATCCTGTTCCACTTCGGTATCTAATCGTATGATATCTCCGACCTGCAGATTGACAAAATCCGTGACCGATATATTGGTCTTGCCAAGTACTGCCTTAACCGGAACATCCACTCTCTTGATCAGAGCTCCGATATATTCTTCGAAGTCTTCCTCGTTCTGTTCCTGCATATTCGCATACCAGAACTTCGTATTGAGTTTATCCATGACGCTCTCCAACGTGAAAAAGGGGAGACATATATTCATGAAGCCTTCGACTTCGCCTATCTTTACATTCAATGTGATAATTGCGATCATATCGTTTGGCGCGATAATCTGTGCAAACTGGGAATTAGTCTCAATCCTCTCCATCATAGGATTGATATCAACCACATTCCTCCATGGTTCCCGCATCAACTGCATACAAACCACCATCATTTTCTCTATGATCGTCATCTCTATTTCTGTATAATCCCGGTTCTTTTCCAAGGGATCACCTGCGCCGCCCAGCATTCTGTCTATCATTGCAAACCCCAGCTGCGCCGCCAGTTCTATCAATATCGTGCCGCTAAGAGGCTGGAAATTGACGATACCTAAAATAACCGGATTGGAAAGGGCGTTACTGAACTCCGAGAAAATGACTGTCTCGGAACTCGCCACAGACACCTGTACGTTCTTTCTAAGATATACCGGCAGGCTCGTGGATAACAGCCGTCCATAATGTTCATATATAATTTCCAATGTTCGCAGATGCTCTTTGGAGAACTTTGTAGGACGCTTAAAATCATAGTTCTTCACCTGTTTATCATTGGCGTCATTCATCTCATCTGCATCTAATTCACCACTGCTCAGCGCGGCAAGCAGATTATCAATCTCACTTTGTGATAGTACCTCACCCACGAAAAGTTCACCTCCTGTGGTATTTATTTGTTTTAAATACTATCCAAACATGATGTCACCGAATGACACATTATAGATAAAGTCAGAATCGAACATGGTCTGAATTCTCTCAAGGATTTCCTGCTTGATCTGCTCCTGATTGCTTCTGGCCTCTTCCATGGTATAGTTAGCAAAGACACTATTAATCTCATCTTTTATCAGGCCTTCCTGCTTGCTGAGATCGGAACCATAGTCCTTGTAGCCTTCCGCCTTCATATTGATCGCCAGCGTAATGGAAACGATACAATAATGATCTTTATCATCTCCCTCGCTCTTCTTCAGCGGAATTGTCATGGGTTCCACAATGGAATACGTCTCCGTATCCGCCATCGAAACAGGCTCTACAACTTCTTCTTCCTGACTGGAAACCAGTTCCAAATCCATGGCAGTGGCAATCGTATCCACCAGGGCAGCGGTTTTCTTAGAAGCGCCCGTCACACTGAACATCATTATGGCTGTCAATACTATGTTTACGATTAACAGCGCCAGAATAATAATGGAAATCAGATTTTTCTTCATAGCCTTACCATTCTCCTTTTACTCACCTTATACCTATATCTGAAGTCTACTTTCGTAAAGAAGCTTACTTATGTAAACTTGCAAATCTTTCCTTTAATATGAACTCAACGCATTATATATCTTAATCTCTACGCGTCTGTTCTTAGCTCTGCCTTCCGCAGTGGAATTATCCGCCACCGGAAGATATTCTCCCCTACCGGCATGTTTGATATTAGCCGGATTTAAATTTGTGACATCCAACAGGTAATTGAACACTGACAGCGCACGACCGGAACTCAGTTCATCATTATTAGAGTACTTTGCCCCCGACATCGGCACATTATCCGTGTGGCCTTCTATCTCGATAGTACCGTCCGCATATCGTTCCAGAATCAGTCCCACCTGGTCTAACACCGGTTTGGCCTCATCTTTTAAAAGAGTACTTCCTGAATCAAAAAGGAGTGCTCCTTTCAAGGTAAGCTGTACATACTGGGAAGTAAACTCGATATCGATCATCTCATCCATATCCTTCTCCTCGACAGCTTCCTGAATCATCTCGGCAAGTTCCTCAGACTCCTCCATCTGGGCCGCCTCCATCTGGGCCTGTGCATTGGCCACATCCTCGGAGACGATCTCACCCTCATCCATCTTACCTGTACTATTAATATACTCATCCAACTCATTGAGCTGGCTAACCCCGTTACTGATCAGAATACCATCACCGATTGCCGTAGAACCCGCGGTAAATACAGAAAAAGTCTGGTTAAAAGAAGCCACCACCTTTTCCCATTTCTCCGCATCCACAGTGGACATGGAGAAAAGCAGCACGAAGAAGCAGAGCAACAGATTCATCAGATCCGCAAACGTGGACTGCCACGCAGGGGCGCCTTTCGGCGGCTCGTCTGGTTTTCTGTTAGCCATTCATTTCACCTCCGCCTTCTTCTTCCGAAGAACCTCTCTCAGCAGGCGCCAGGAAGGACTTCAACTTCTCCTCGATGACACGAGGGTTCTCACCTGCCTGAATGGACAAAAGACCTTCTATCTCAATCTCCTTGACCATCATCTCGTCCGCATTCTTGGACTTCAACTTGCTGGCCACAGGCGCGCAGATCCAGTTCGCAAGAATCGAACCATACAAAGTGGTGATCAACGCGACCGCCATGGAAGGACCTATAGCAGACGGATCGTCCATCTTTTTCAACATGTTGATCAGACCGATCAGTGTACCGATCATACCCCAGGCAGGACCCATGGCACCCAGATTTTCCCAGAATCCAATCTTATCCTTATGTCTGCCTTCCACGCTGACAAGTTCCGTCTCCATGATGGCGCGCACCAGTTCAGGATCCGTGCCGTCAACAATCAGAAGGATACCCTTTTTCAAAAATTCATCATCAATGTCGCTGGCTGCTTCCTCCAAAGAAAGCAGACCTTCTTTACGAGCCACATTAGATAATTCTATAATCTTTGCAATTACATCGGGAACATTCATCGCCGACATCTTAAAAATCAGCTTGATACTCTTAAGCCCGGCGAGATAATTTGGCAGCGTATAACTGGCAAGAATACAACTGAAAGAACCTCCGAAAGTAATCAGTATGGACGGAACATCTACAAAGCTAAAGAGATTGGTAACTACGATACCCGCGTCCTTATCGAACACGATACCAAAAATAACTAATACCATACACAATACCAATCCAAGAATTGAAGCTATATCCATATGTATACACCCACTTTACACTAGTCTGCAAAAATATCCTTTCTATACGATTTTACTAAATTTTTCACTTCTTGTCTACTTTCTTTTACAATTATTTTCCGGCCGGTTGTAAAAGACAACACTGTATCGGGCGTCTCCTCCACCAGTTCCAGAAGATCAGGATTTATCAACACTTTGACACCATTTATTTTTGTCACTTCAACCATTGCGCACCCCTACAATTGTCGTAAATTCTTTCCAATATTTTCTCTCCTAAAGTCCTATAGCATGGAACCTTTTTATTCTAACACACATCGCCCAAAACTGCAAAAAAAATTTTAAAAGAGGAACTCTCTTTCCAGAAAGTTCCTCCCTCTTTACTTTATGATATTATCTCTTCAAATTAACCAACTCTTCCAGCAGGGAATCGGAAGTGGTGATGATACGGCTGTTAGCCTGGAAACCTCTCTGTGTAGTGATCATCTCCGTAAACTCTGCGGACAGGTCCACATTACTCATCTCCAGCACGCCGGACTCCATGGAACCGCCGTCCGAAGTGATATCCGAACCGATACCATCGAACTCGCCGGAGTTCATGGTAGCAGAATACAGGTTATTACCCGCCTTGGAAAGACCTGATGCATTGGCAAAATTCGCCACCGCGATCTGTCCCAGCAATTTAGAGATACCGTTGTCATAAGATGCTGTGATCTTACCATCCTGGCCTACCTCGATACCGATTAATTCACCGCGCTTTCTGCCGGCTCCTGTATTGGCCTCATCGCCAGCGCCCCTGTCAGCGCCGATGGTGGATACTTTACCGTTATTGAGCATAGTTGTGGTTGAGAAGTCAATATCAATATTGGTAAAGTGAGTCAGGCTCACATTGTCGCCTGTCAGGGTGGAAGCAGATGGATTAAAAGTCAATGTCGCACTGTCGCTTCCCTGGGTACCAATGTAGATAAATTCACCATTATCCGTATTATACTCTAACGGGAAACCGGTCTTTAAGGTAGTCGCCGTAATCTGTGCACGGCCGTCCGGTGACACATAATCAAGGGTGTATGTGGTGCCGTCCTTATCCTCTACATTATAGACATATTTCAGGATATCCTTCTCATCTGTCAATTCACGCCCGAAGCTGTTCTTACCCGTCTCACGTTTCGCATCCATGATCGGATCAACCTCGGCCGCAAAATCAAACGCCACACTGCCGTCAGTATTGACGGTTACAGTATTCAGCGTAACACTATCCATTCCATCCATGGCCTGAAGCGCAGCCTGCCATTGATCCTTTGTCTCAATTTTTTGAGACACTTTCTGATCTGGCGTAGCAGTATCATCCACTCCATCCTTTTTGGTATAATATTCGCCATTATAAAATACCAGATTATAGGGATCTTTCTCCAGGTCGGTCTTGTTTACCGTAACCGTAGCATTTACAGTCACCGGCGTTCCCACTTCGGCTTTATCCACCGCAGCAGGAATCGTGATGTTTTTCTCTCCCGCCGCCTTCAAAAGTGCGTTTGTATCAATATTAAGCACCTCTGCAAGAGGGAATGTAACACTGAATGTATTAGGGCCTGCGCCATTGTTCGTGTCAACTGTCGCATTGTCAGCCGGACTAAAGAGTGAAGTTACCCGATCCTCAGAACTGCCACCGAAACTTGCAATCTGCTCAATATTCTGCAGACCATACTTCTTCACCAAAGACACGGAATCCGCATCAATAATGTCATCCAGTCTCACACGGTATTTACCTTCCGCCCCATCCTTATGGATGCTGAGTTTCGCCGTATACTCATAACCCAGATTATCAAAGAAAGAAAGCGTCATGATCTTACCGCCGGGGCTGTTGACATCGGTATCATTCTTATCTAAGATACCCGATGCATAAGCTTTGGTCGTGGACTCCGCACCCACTTCCAGATTCTTTCTGTGCATCACCTGCAGCGCGGATACAGTATCCGCCCTGATATCGCCGGTAGTCTCATCATACTGCCAGCCCATTACTTTATAACCGGTACTTGCCATAACCAGATTGCCCGCGCCGTCAATGGTGAAGGAACCGTCCCTGGTAAAGAAGTTCTGTGTACCGTTGTTGACGATAAAGAAGGATTCTCCTGTGATCATGATATCAAACGGGTTGTTGGTAGACTGTGCGGAACCCTGTCTGGTGATCGCTGTGGAAATTGCTGATGTCTTGGCGCCCAGACCGATCTGTCTGGGGTTGGTGCCGCCTCGTCCGGTCGCTTCGTTAGCGCCGGTAGCTGCCTGTGTCTGCTGATATAATAAGTCGCTGAATACCATGGACTGTGCTTTGTATGCTGTGGTGTTAACGTTAGCGATATTGTTACCGATAACGTCCATTCTTGTCTGATGTGTCTTAAGACCTGCCACACCAGAGAACAATGATCTCATCATAATGAAATGACCTCCTTATTCTGGTATGGAACCGTCCGCCCTATCTGTCAGTCAAGGGCCATTAAGCCTCCATTAAGGTCCGGCTATATGATCACGGCTCCGTCAATATTTGTAAATACATTTTCATCGGTCTCTGTCTGATTCATCGCAGTGATGACCGTTTGATTCGGTACATTCACGATAAACGCGAGAGAATCCACCAGGACCAGTGATTCGTTGATCCCTTTCGCAGATGCTTTTGCTGCTCCCAGGTTCAGGCGGTTGACCTGATCCTTCGTCAGTTCAATATTCCTGTCTGCCAGCCGATTGGCGGCGTGCTTGGAAAATCTGACTTCCCCATTTTCCTGGATACTGTTCTTCTTACCGGATAAGATATCCTGAAAGCTTAAACCTTCCTGGGTAAGCGCACTGCCTTTTGGCTTATTGCCATGTAAATATTGATCTTGCAGCTGTTCTATGGAAAGGAATGAGTTACCTTGAATCTTCATATTACTCTCCTCCTTGAGATAGCTGCCGCTTCCTACTTATTACTTATCGCCGCCCGCTCCGTCCTTGTCCGGATCCTTGTCTTTGTCCGGATCTTTATCTGGATCTTTGTCTTTGTCTGGATCTTCGCCTTTATTAGCTTCGGCAATCGCTACCAGATCCCTCATCTTGGCTGCATATTTCTCCACTGTCTTTCCATGCTCCTCTGTCAGGAAACTCTTCTGGTACTCTGTCATTTCCTTATACATCTTATCGAGCTTTTCTACTCTCTCTCTGTCGGTTATGGTCAGTTTGTCAAGTGAAGGAAGCTTCTTATAATCATTTAAGAACTCTGCCGCCAACTTGTAGGCCTCCAGATAGGTGGGATCTGCCACTGTAACCAGATCATCCATGGAATATAACTCTCCATTAATGGAAAGATATGCTTTATTTCTCTCATAATGCACATAGTCCACATTACCCTGTACCTGAGTAGTTCTGCCCGTATTGTCTGTAATCTCGAGAAGCACTGTCTCTCCTACCAGGGAAGATGCCCTAAACAGGTCCATCGATGCGCTCATATTCTGCATCTGCTCCAATTCTGAGAATGTCGCGTACTGAGAAATATACTCGGTATTCGAGGTGGGTTCCAGCGGATCCTGGTATTTCATCTGTGCTACCAGAAGCTGTAAGAACGCGTCTTTGTCAAGACTGTCATTACCGGTCTTCTTAGCGCTTTTGTTCGCAAGAGACGCTGCGGAATTAGACTCCACTAATTCGCCGTGCTCGACTTTCTGTACTGCTCCCATATGTCTTACTCCTTTCTGTGTTTATGTTGTTTCGCCTGTACTGTTTCATACATGCTGCCTATGCCATATAGTCCACTGTGTTGCCGTTTGCCTGCATCATCTCCACTGCGATTCTCTCGGAATCTTCCAGTTCGCTAAGGTCTTCTTCCTCACCCATCAGATCCAAGTTAATCTTCCTGGTTCCCTTCTTAGCGCTTCCCTTATCCTGATCCATATTCTCCTGACCTTCAAAGGACTGGTCGCCATATGCATGGTTGGCTACTGTGACTTCCACGGCATCTACTTTGATACCCTGCTCCTCAAACTGCTCTTTGAGTTGAATCATCTGTGACTCGATCACCGCACGCACCGCCTCGTTCTGCGTGGTAAACTGCGCTGTTATTGCGCCGTCTTTGGCTGCGATCTGTACATTGACCGTTCCTAAGCTCGCGGGATGAAGCTGCATCTCCATCTTCTGGGTATCTTCGCTTACGTTGATCTTCATGTACTCCATGATCTGGTTCATAATCTGCTCTGGCTGCGCCGCCTGATATACTGGCTGTTCCACAGGCGCTTCCGTATGCTCTACCTGTTGTAAGAGTTCCTGCAAAATGGCATTGCCCGCCGCATGATGGCCTGCAAAAGCATTTTCCTGCCCATGCTGTCCCATGTCGGAAGCCGCCTTCTCTTGCTTCACAGGTGCCTCAATCTGTATCTTAGCCGAATCTGTCACCTGCTCACTGGTACTCTTCGCCCCGCTGGCATCATCCACGGTGACTTTAATCTGCACGGTCTCGCCATCTTTCTGTACGGATACGGCATAATCTTTCATGCCCTCCACACTCACTTCCGGCTCTTCCGTTATCTCCTGTACCGGTACCTCTGCCTGCTCTTCCTGCACCTCGGCATTCATCTGCTCTATCAGCGCATCCAACTCTTCCTCACTCAGTCCGAGTTCTTCCTGTAATGCTCCCAGACTCTCCTCCACTGCCGCAAACAGTTCCTGCAGATTGCCATAAAGAGTTTCATTGGTCACAAGAGCCACATCATCCACGCTGTCTGTGAGATTCAATAACAGCTGTTTTAAATTAGCCGGCTCAAACAGATCTATCGCCGTCAATCCCAGGATTTCCATGGCTTCTTCCACTTTCTCAAGCGGAATGTCCAACACATCGGCAACTTCTTCCACCAGTTCCCCGGCTTTTTCTTCCACAGTTTCCTTCGCCGCCTCTGTCCCGGTCTCCTGTGCTTCCCCTGTCACTTCCTTCTGTCCATCCTGCTCCACCTGGGTATCTGTCTTGTCAGTCCCGGTTTCCTGTCCATTCTCGACAGCCTGTGCAGTATCGTCTTTAGGCGTGATATCCTTCGCCGGCGTACTCTCAGCCGCCCTGGTCTCCACCGTTTCCTTCGGTGCGGGCATCTGGGCTGTATTCACCTTGGCCTGTAGATTTCCGAGTTGATCGCTCATCTTGCTCATGAGTTTATCAAACCCTTCCTTCACGACTTCTTCCGTCTTCGCCGTCGTCTGGACTTTCTGGTTCGCAGTGTAAGTGAGCAGAGCATTTACATTGTTTACCGTCATTTCCTTTCTTCCTCCTTTCTTAAGTTTTCAAGGTGCTCATGCCTTACGGCACTCTATATATAACACATGATATTCCATGTGGTATATATCTACATCTCCTACATACTTCCTGAGACATACTCATGATCCTGATATCCTGAACATCAAAGAATCACTCTGCTTATTATATCGGCACTTCCTCAATATCCTTATAGTATATATACAAATATATTTCAAAATAATCTAAACAAGAAGGCCATGAAAACCAGCTTGAAGGAAAATTAATTTCTCAAGGAACCCCTAGAACAGCACCAGTGCTTAACGAGGTCCTTTCGAGTTTAGCATCTGCTGTGCTGTGAAAGGAGCGAAAGCGCGGTGACGGAGAAATTAATTTTCCTTCAAGCGTCCCTTCTCAAGTCCTATTACCCTTTTCTCTACGAATCCGGATCCATAATCTTCGTCAGTCTCGACGCAATCTCCGGATCCATGGCACCCAGGATATTACCCCTGTCCTCCGCACTCATCTGGTCCAAGATCTTAGCCGCCAAATCCAGATCGTCCGTCATAGCCTCAAAAATCGATGCCGCCTGTTTTGGCTTCATCTCAGCGTAAGCCTGTGCGTAATCCTGAATCTCCTTGTCGGTCTCCACCTGTTCCACTACCTGCTTATACAGGTACTCCGCCGTGGTCGGATCCATGGCCTGATAGTATTTCTGGTACTCCTCCGCCCCCGGTCCGTTCTCGGCATAGATAACTTCCTCGTAAAATTCCGTCTTGATGCGTTCAAACTCTATCTGCGCATCCTCAAAGGTCTGCAGTCTCTCAACCTCCGCCCGCAGCTCATTCACTTCCTCAGAACTCGTATTGGTAGCGGACTGCAATTCTTCAATCTGCAATTCCAGATCCTTGATGTAGTCCACAGCTTCCCGCAGGCTGGTATAACCGCCATAAGATTCGGTGTCATCAGTGCTTACCACCGTATCGGCCGGCAGAATCTTATTGATCACCGGTACGTCCTTTAACACCGGCGCCAGCACGCTGGAACCGAACCCGCCCACATCCAGCTTGATCAAAAGACAGAGGATTGCGATCCAGATAATAACAATAACGACCGTTACCAAAAATACGGATACGCCCCCCGCCTCCTCGTCCTCACTGAGTTTGGCCTCCTGCTCGGAGATTTCCTTGGCGCGCTGTTTGGCTTCCTTCTTCTGGGCCTTCCGGTCGCTCTTTATCTTATTGCGCTCTTCCTTTAGTCTCTTTTTTTCCGCTTTTTTATCTACTGGGGCTTCTTCACCCATATTTACAATTTCATTCGCCATTCCCATTCCTCTTTCCACGTTGTCCGTAGGTGTAGCTGGTAAGTTCGTCCACGATCTTGCCCTCGGCTGCATTCTCCTCCTGCAAGAACTGGGCTAATGCTTTCTCTTTGAGTTTCTCATGCATCTTACGTTCCTGCATGACCTCTTTCAACTTCTCCCTGGCCTTCTCAAGTACTTCCTCGGCCTTCTTGACCTGCTTTTTCTGCTCCTCGATCCTGTCATCCATAACCCGCAGGGCATTTCTGTTGTCCCGCAGATCATTGACATTGAGAGCCTTGCTGCGCATTCGTCTGCCTTCCTCAAAGTAGGCTTCTTTGCGGTCTTTAAATTTCTGAAGCCGCTCCTCCTCCTCATTCAGCCACATCTGCGCCCTGCCCACTTCCATCTTCGCCTGGGTTTCAAGCTGATATTTAATATTCAGGATACTCTGCATCCTGTACCGGAACTTTGCCATGGCCGGTCACCTCATCTTTACCTTTTATCGTCCGGCTCGGACAAAGGCTTTTTCTAGCTTTCCGCAAAGAGTTCCCGCAGCATATCCACAGATTCCTCATAGCTGTATTTGGAATCCACATCCTGCATCAGGAAATCATTGACCGCCTCGATCTTCTCAATGGCGTAATCTATGTTGCGGTTGCTGCCGCTCTTATAGGCGCCGATATTGATCAAATCCTCCGCCTCATTATAGGTAGCCAGCACATTCTTTAATTTGCCGGCAAGCATTTTATGTTCTTTATCCACAATCTGGCTCATACATCTGGAAATACTCTGCAGGACATCGATCGCCGGATAATGATTCTGATGGGCCAGCTTTCTGTTCAACATAATATGACCATCCAAAATACTTCTGGCCGTATCCGTGATGGGCTCATTCATATCATCACCGTCCACCAGCACGGTATAAAGTCCCGTGATAGAACCCACGCTAGCGCACCCTGCACGCTCCAAGAGCCTTGGCATCTCCGAGTACACACTGGGCGGATAGCCCCTGGATACCGGCGGTTCCCCGCTGGCAAGCCCGATTTCCCTCTGTGCCATGGAAAAACGCGTCAGGGAGTCCATCATCAACAGGACGTCCTTGCCCTGATCCCTGAAATATTCTGCGATCGCGCAGGCTGTCTTGGCCGCCTTATTCCTCTCTAAGGCCGACTTATCCGAGGTAGCCACTACCACCACGGACCGGCGCATACCCTCTTCGCCCAGATCCCGCTCCACAAACTCGCGCACCTCTCTGCCGCGCTCGCCAATAAGGGCTATCACATTGATATCCGCTTTGGTATTGCGGGCAAACATGCCCATCAACGTGGACTTTCCAACGCCGGAACCGGCAAAGATGCCGATACGCTGACCTTTTCCCACCGTCATCAGCCCATCAATGGCTTTGACGCCCAAAGGCAGCACATCCGCAATAATCTTCCTACTCATAGCATCCGGCGGCTGCGCCTCCACACTATAAGGAACGCCTGGCATATATTCTCCGTCAAGCCGTCCCAAGCCGTCCAGCACCTTTCCCAATAAGTCATCGCCCACCGGCACTGTCAGGGGATTGCCCGTATTCTCTACGATACACCCCAGACCAATCCCATCGGTATTGTCACAGGGCATCAGAAGTGTCCTGCGATCCTTAAAGCCCACTACCTCCGCTGTGATCGGCGGATAGTCTCCCACCGGATAAATCAGGCACAAATCTCCCAGCTTCGCTTCCGGTCCGGCAGACTCGATCGTGAGACCAACCACATTTTCCACCTTGCCCATTTTCCTGAAAAAGGTTTCGTCCGATATGCTGCTGTATTTATAAAAGTTAATTGCTTTCTTCATGATCGGCTCTCTGCTTCTTGCTCTGTCTTTTCAGTCTTATTCTATCTTTTCAAAAGATAACACACGTAATTTCTTTGTCAGTTCTTCCAGCTGCGTGCCAATGCCGCAGTCAAAAATGCCTCCGTCCGTCTCGATCAGGCAGTCGCCTTTGGCAAGGGCTATATCTTCAATGATCTCTATCAGCCCCCGGCCGGCTACCGCGCCCTCCACAAGCGCCTGCTTCTGCATATTGACGTAGGGATAATCTTCCGCAGAAACATGTACGATAAAAGTCCTGCTGCTCTCCACCTTCCGCAGAGTGGAATCTATCAGATGCACCAGGATATCTCTGTTATCCGCCAGATCCACATGAAAGATATGATTGTAGACGGCTGTGATCGTATCAATGAACTCGGGTTCAAGATCCTCCACGAGTTGACTATATTCTGCTTCTAACTGACGCTTTTCTTCCGCCAAGTCTTGTTTCATCCCATCCGCCTCGGCAAGCCCCTGTTGATATCCCTCATTATATCCCTGCTTGCTGGCTTCATCCCTTGCCTGCCTGCGCTGCGCCTCAATCTCCGCCTGCGCATTCCGGATCATCTCATCGGCCTGCGCCTGCGCATCGTCAAGTATTTCCTGAGCCTGTGCCCTGATGGCCTCCAGATCCGGTCCTGTCTCCTCAGGCGCCGCCTTGATCACATTACTCCTATCACCATCGGCAAAGAGCGCATCTATCTCCTCGCCGCCCAATCCGCTGACAAACTCAGCTGCCTCTCCTTCTTCCTCCCCATCATACTGGGGAACGGCGTTCTCATTCGTCCGGCGCAGCGTCTCCCACTGGGCAATCCGCTCTTCCAGCCGGACATTACTGTCCACCACACATTTATCTTCATCGGATACCTTTACCCAAAAAGATTTAAACACATTCTTAGACAATGATCTCGTCACCTCCACCTCTGGAGATAACAATTTCTGCAGAGTCTTCCAGCTTCCTGATGATATTTACGATCTTCTGCTGCGCTTCCTCCACATCCTTCATACGCACAGGGCCCATGAATTCCATATCTTCCTTGATCATTACTGCCAAACGCTTGGAGAGGTTGTTAAAGATTGCATTCTGCACTTCCTCATTAGATCCCTTCAGCGCGATTGCCAGGTCGCTGTTATCCACGTCACGCAGCACACGCTGGATCGCACGGTCGTCCAAAAGCAGGATATCTTCGAAGACGAACATCTTCTTCCTGATCTCGTCCGCCAGTTCCGGCTCTTCGATTTCCAAAGTCTCCATGATATGCTTCTCTGTACCACGGTCTACTGTATTCAAAATCTCCACGACTGCGTCCACGCCGCCGATGATCGTGTAATCCTGATTTACCAGGCTTGACAGCTTTGATTCCAATACTTTCTCCACTTCCTTGATCACATCCGGACTCGTACGGTCCATCACTGCAATACGCTTCGCTACATCGGCCTGTCTGTCCGGCGGTAATGCCGAGACGATGATCGCTGCCTGAGCTGCCGATAAATAAGACAGGATCAATGCAATGGTCTGCGGATGTTCGTCCTGAATAAAGTTCAGAAGCTGCGCCGCATCCGTCTTCCTGATAAACTCGAAAGGCTTTACCTGCAGAGACGCTGTCAGCTTGCCAATCACATCCATAGCTTTCTCGGCGCCAAAAGACTTCTCCAGCAGTTCCTTCGCATAGTTGATACCGCCCTCCGCGATATACTGCTGCGCCAGACACACCTGGTAGAACTCATTGACCACTTCATCCTTGACCTGCGGTGTGATACTTCTGGTATTCGCTATCTCCAATGTTAATTCTTCTATTTCATCTTCTTTCAGATGTTTAAAGATCGCCGCAGACTTCTCCGGCCCCAGCGCGATCATCAAAATAGCCGCTTTTTGTAGTCCGCCTATCTTCTCATCAGATGACTTTGCCGCCATTTATACTACCCCCAGTCCTCGTTTAACCAGTTGCGCAGCAGATTGGCTGCCGCTTCCGGATTTTCTTCCACGAACTTATTGACAAGACGTTTCTCTTCGCTCTCATTCTCAGAAGAGATCTCCTCAAGCTGTACCGTGGACTGTAACAATGTCTCCACAGACAGTTCCTCTTCTTCCTCCTCGTGCTTCTCGCCCTTCATACTCCTGAGAACCACAAACGCAAGTAACGCCAGGATCACTATGATCAGCACGATCTGCAGAATGTCCGTAGCCGTGATGCCAGAGCCTTCTGCATCAAAGAAAAGATTTTCACTGTATGCTACCAATGTTATATTATCTGTGGCAATGCCCGTCGCATTTGACACCGCCGCATAGAACGACTCATCTACCTCTATTCTGGTTCGTTCTTTGTTGGCCAGCTTATATTCCTCCCAGGTGACACCATCCAGAAGTCCCTGTGTCTCTACATCTTCCTCCCGGATCACATTGTACTGGATCAGGGATGCCGCCAGGGAAGACGAACCATAATTGATCACGCCCGCCGGCGTCTCCTTGGTAATGATCTCCTCATTGGGCAGATAATCCCTGGATTCCTCGGTGACCGTGGAAGAAGAATTGGTGTTATCTTCCAGCACGTAAGTGCTATCATCATCGTTGGAATCCGTGCCCGGTATCCCGCTCACACCACTGTTATTCTCAGACGCATAGACATCCTCATGGCTTAAGACACCCTCTGTCCGTCCATCCGGCGCCGAATAGGTGTGGCTCGTTTTTTTCTCAACTGCAAAGTCCAGCACCAGATTGGGAGAAACCTCCACATTATCAAACTCGTTCGTGCCCAGGATCACCCGACGCACGTTATTGATCATATTCTTCTCCGCTTCGCTCTTCACGGACAGCTGGGACGTGGCCATACCAGACGTACTGAAATTATCTTCCCCCGTAAAGAGCATGTTGCCTTCCGTATCCATGATCACGATATTATTGGTGGTCTCATTGCCCATGGAAGTCGCCACGGCGCGCGCCAAATAGGCCGCGCTCTCCTGCGAGAACTCGTCCTTTAATTCTAATAGAATCCATGCAGAGGACTCCTCTTCCTGGGCAATCAGCGTACCGGTATCCTCCGGGATATTCAAGGTCACAAAAGCGCTCTTGATCGCTGTAAACTTGGAGATCACATCGTTCTCCAGCCTTTTTTCAAGATATACTACATATTTCTTCTGTTTGTCTGATTCAGTAGTGGAAAAGCTGCCGTCCGTCACATTATTGATGCCATAGCTGGCCGCCTGAATATTGTTGGCGCCAAGCAAAAGATTTGCATCAGAGATCTGATCCGCCAGAATCCTTATCACCAATCCATCGTCTGAGATCTCGTATGTAAGTTCTTCCCCATCCAACAGATCCCGCACTTCCGCTGCTTCCTTGGTCGTCTCACATTCCCGAAGCAACACGTACTGCGGTTTGGTCAGCATTGATACTATGATCACGATGGCCAGGATCACAACTGCAATGATGCCAATGATCAGCGTCTTCTGCTTCGCGGTGAACCTGTTCCACCATTCCATTATCTTATTTCCAAATTCTTTTAATTTGTCTACTAATTTATCCACAGCAACTCGTTCTCCTTCAGTATCTCCCTCTTACACGCTAAATACTAGACCTGCATCTGGATAAGTTCTTTGTATGCTTCCATCAACTTATCCCTGATAGCGACCGTATACTGCAGCGCCGTGGAAGCCTTCTGCAGAGCAATACTGAGATCGTGGGTGTTCTCGGTCTCTCCCAACGCCCATTTAATCTCTTCATTCTCCGCATCAGACAGATAATTATTCGTGGTGTTCAAATTGTCGATTGCGGTATGTAACAAACTATCAAAACCATTGTCCGTATATGTCTCCGTCCGGGTGGTAGGCGCCGACTTGGCTGCCTCCTTAACTGCTCCCGATGTCACATTATACAGTGCCGTGATATCTAAAGCCATATCTCTTCCTCCAATGTTTCGTTATCTTCTTATCAATCTTCTTATCAGCCGTTCAACATACTCAGGCCCATCGTAGCAATATTCTTGCTCGCGGAAAAAGCCGTGGTGTTCGCCTGATACGCACGGCTCGCATCTATCAGGTTCGTCATCTCGGTAATAATATTCACATTCGGATACATCACATAACCGTTCTCATCAGCATCCGGATGAGAGGGATCGTAAACCATGTTGCCTTCCGTCCAAGTATCCTCATAGACGCCGGTTACCTTCACGCCGCTTCCCGAATAACGGTCCCTTGCCTTATTTAACACCTGATGAAACGGTGTCTGGGAATTTTTCTCTTCAAATACTACTACCTTCCTGCGATAGGGCGTACCGTCCTCCGTTCGGGTAGTATTCGCATTCGCCACATTCTGCGCGATGGTATCCATACGGAAACGCTCCGCTGTCATACCAGTCGCATTGATATCAAATGCGCTAAACATTGCCATATGTATTTCCCCCTTATATTATGTTCTTCTTATACTTTTATTTCATAACTGACTGCAGGTTCTTAAACTCCTGGTGCACGCTCTGATAAAGTCCCTGGTACACCACCTGGTTCTTGGCAAGATACACACCTTCTGTATCCGGATCCACATTATTGCCATCCAAGCGGTAGGAAAATCCCGCATAGTCCGTGTAGGCAATCGGATTGAGTCGGTTCATCTTCACATCAGCCACCTTGGCATCCATCGTCTTATATCTGGAATGTCTAAGAGCCTTGGCAAGCTGTATCTCAAAGTTCACGTCCTGTCTCTTGTATCCAGGCGTATCCGCATTGGCAATATTATTGGAGATTGCCTCATTGCGGAGCCAGGATGCATCCATAGCCTTGTCTAACACATTGACATAGTCAAAAACATTGGTGTTAATCAAAGAACTCATAGTCATACTCCTTCCACGTTAATACAATCCATATTCCATTATAATAAAAATATCAAAAATTACAAGGTTTTTCGAGTGATTTTCACAATTCATATCGCTCTTTGAAAAATAAAAAAGGACTTACAGCGCCATTCCCTGCCGCTTTCTGTAAATCCTTTTCCACAAGATGGAAACTACCATCCGACATTCCGTTGTCTTATATGTAATTATCTACTAAAACCGGCCCTGTTCCTTCAGCTTCTCCACCTCATCAAAGACCACGTCATTCAACACTTTGATATATGTGCCTTTCATACCGGAAGAACGGGATTCTATCACGCCCGCGCTCTCAAATTTGCGGAGCGCATTGACGATGACCGATCTGGTGATGCCCACCTTATCCGCGATCTTGCTGGCCACAAGGATTCCCTCCATACCGCCCAGTTCGTCAAAAATATGCGTGATCGCTTCCATCTCCGAGAACGACAGCGTACCGATCGCCGATTTCACAACTGCGACCTTCCGGTTCTCCTCCGCATTCTCCTCGCTCACCGCCCGCAACATCTCAAGCCCTACCACTGTGGTGCCGTACTCGCACAGGATAATGTCGTCTATATCGTACTGGTCGCCGCATTTATAGAGAAACAATGTGCCCAGCCGCTCCCCTGAAATCTCAATCGGGGCAATCACCGCCTGGAAACGTTTGGTATCCACATTCTCAAATCCCAGTGTCTCCAGATTTACATTCTCCTTCGTGGATAACACGCCTAAAAGACGCTCGTTGAGCATCGGATCAATAAATCCGCCCACATGATCTACGATCAATTCCGTAATGGACTCCACCGAGTCCATATCTCCAATGCCCAGCACCTTGCCCTTCCTGCTGATAACGAGCACATTGGAAACAAGAATTTCCTTAAGCACATCACAGATATCGTTGAACACGACCTTGCCCGAATTGTTGTTGTGTAAAAGTTTCCCGATCTTTCTGGTCTTATCTAATAATTGAACACTGCTCATGTATCTTACTCCTCAATTTATGACACTGTTGTTACACAATTCTATATAAATTGATTTTATCACACCATTTGAGCATTTTCAATGTATTTTTGACACAATTCAAGCTCAATTAATACCAGTTGTGCACAATTTTCAGAATTTCACAGCAACTCACTGTGCCTCCACTTTTGCCGCATCTTTGATAAAGCCGCAGCTTTCATCGGAACATACCAGCTTATTGCCTTTCTGCAAAAGAATAGAACCGCAGCGGTCGCACCTTTCATTTACCGGTTTCTGCCACACCATGAAATCACAGTCGGGATTGTCGATACAGCCATAATACTTCCGGCCCTTCTTTGTTTTTTTCAAGACAATGTCCTTACCGCACTTAGGACACTCCACGCCAATCTTCTCAAAGTAAGGCTTGGTATTCCTGCACTCCGGAAATCCAGGGCAGGCTAAGAACCTGCCGTGCGGTCCATATTTGATGACCATCTGTCTGCCGCAGACATCACAGAACTCATCCGAGAGTTCATCTGCGATCTCCACTTCTTCCAGTTCTTTCTCCGCCTTCTCCACGGCTTCCTCCAGATCGGGATAGAAATTCTTCACCACTGTCTTCCACTTCACAGTGCCTTCTTCCACCCCATCTAAGAGGGCTTCCATGGTGGCTGTAAAATTCACATCCACGATAGAGGGAAAGGCTTCCTTCATCATATTATTGACAACTTCACCCAACTCCGTCACATACAGATTTTTATTTTCCTTTACAATATAACGCCGTGCCAATATCGTCGTGATAGTAGGCGAATAGGTACTTGGACGTCCGATACCGAGTTCTTCCATGGCATGTACCAGGGACGCCTCCGTATAATGAGGCGCCGGCTGCGTAAAATGCTGTTTTTCTTCCAGACCAAGCAGGGATAATTTACTGTCCTCAGTAATCCCCTTTGCCAGCGTATTGTTCTCCTCTTTCTCCTCATCCTGCGTATAGACGCTCATAAAGCCGTCAAACTTCACTTTGGAAGCCGCCACCGTGAACCGCTGCCCTGCCGCGTCAATCTTCACGGAAGTGGTCTCATAAGAAGCCGCCGCCATCTGACTTGCCGTAAACCGCTTCCAGATCAGTTGATAAAGCCTGAACTGATCCCTGGAAAGGGAATCCTTGATATCTAATGGCAGCCGGCTGATATCCGTAGGCCGGATTGCCTCATGCGCGTCCTGTATCTTGGGACCGCTCTTCTTCTCCTGCTCCTTATCGGAAGCATAATCTTTTCCATATTTCTCCGTGATATATTCCTTCGCCGCCGCCTCAGCTTCCTCCGAAACCCTGGTGGAATCTGTACGCAGATAAGAGATGATACCCGTAGTGCCATTTCCCTTGATCTCTATACCTTCATACAGCTGCTGCGCCAGACGCATGGTCTTTTGCGTGGAAAAGTTCAATACCTTACTGGCCTCCTGCTGTAAAGTTGACGTGGTGAAAGGCAGCGGCGCCTTGCGGATCCGCTCACCTGTCTTTATGGATGTAACCTTGTACTCCGCGCCTTCCAGAGACTTCTTGATCTGTTCCAGTTCCTCTTTAGAAGAAATAGTCTTCTTCTCCTCCACTGTCCCATAATATTTGGCAACCAAAGGCTTCCTCTCCCCTGCAATGGATAGAGAGGCATCCAGCGTCCAGTACTCCTCCGGGATAAATTCGTTGATTTCCTCTTCCCTGTCACAGATGATACGAAGCGCCACCGACTGCACCCTGCCGGCGCTTAACCCCCGTTTCACCTTCGCCCATAACACCGGTGAAATCTTATACCCCACCATACGGTCGAGACACCGGCGCGCCTGCTGCGCATCCACCAGGTCCATATTGATCTCTCTGGCGTTCTTTAAAGATTCCTTTACCGCCGTCTTGGTGATTTCATTGAAGGTAATCCGATATACCTTTTTATTTTCTAGCTTCAACGCATATAATAAATGCCATGAAATTGCCTCTCCCTCGCGGTCTGGATCGGTTGCGAGATAAATCTTATCCGCTTTCTTCACTTCCTTGCGCAGATTCGCCAGAATATCCCCTTTTCCCCGAATCGTAATATACTTCGGTTCAAAATCATGTTCCACATCGATGCCCAGCGCGCTGCGCGGCAAATCCCTCACATGTCCGTTGCTCGCCACTACCTCATAATTAGAACCTAAGAATTTCTTGATTGTCTTCACCTTCGCGGGTGATTCCACGATCACTAAATACTTCGCCATAGCAATTTCCCCTATCTGCACATACCATATGCTTCATATTCCCATATGTTTCCTGTTTCTTCATATTATAAATATTATTATGATGCACATCGTTGCATTTTATTAACGTGCAACACTATACACCATATTTGCGGCCATGGCAAGTGGTAAATGATAAAAAATGTGTAAAGCATTCTGGCCGGCAGTATATACTGTCACTGACAAAAACATGTCCAAAAGATGTTTTAAATGTGTTGTTTTCCCCTTGACATGACATCTGCGTTCCCTTATAATGAGTGTCAAAGCATAACAATTTCTAGATAACAATAATGTGTCAAATCAAACATTCTTACTTTTCAGAAAATCTATGCTTTTAAATTCAAACCAATTACATTTAAAAGCAGGAGATTCTGATACGGGCAGTTCTACTCTGACGGAAATGCGGCCATGCCATTTTCTCCTGCAGACGGGAGGAAACATGGAGAAGATTTCATTAAAGGCAGACTATGCTTTCAAGGAGCTGTTTGCCCACGAAAAAGTCAGGAAACAATTTTTGAGTGATGTGCTGGGGATACCTTTGGAACAGATCAAGTCGGTGCGGCTGGCGAATCCTTTTCTGCGAAGGACATTCCGGAGGCAGAAGCAGGGGATCATGGATATCGCGCTGGTACTTAACGACAACACCAAGATTGATATCGAGATGCAGGTGTACAGACAGAAACATTACACCCAAAGGAAACTGTACTATTTGGCGAGGATGTACACGGATGACCTGATGATTGGAGAAAAATACAGGAAACTGCGCCGATGTGTCAGTATCAGTCTGGTGGATTTTGAACTTCTTTCGGATACGGAGGAATATCACAGTGTCTATCGTCTGCGTGATGAAACGGGCAGGGAACTGACGGATCTGTGGGAGATACATATCATCGAACTGAGGAAGGAACTCACCGGGCGCAGAGTGGATGACTGGATCCGGCTGTTCAATGCGACCAGCCAGGAAGAGGTAGACCGGATTGCAGAACAGAATGGGAGGATGAGAGACGTGGCAGAGGTGATAAGACAGATGGGACTGATCAGAACATTACGCTGGATGTATGATGATTATTGGAGAGCAAAGAGAGATCGTTGGGATGAGGACGAGTATGTGCGGGATGAAGGCATTGCTATCGGTAAAGCTGAAGATACCCTCCAACTCCTCAACACCCTTGGCAAAGTCCCGACGGACCTTGCCGAGAGGATCAAATCCGAACGGGACACGGAAATCCTGGACCGCTGGCACCTGTCAGCCGCCAAGGCTGACAGCATTGCGCAGTTTCGCGAAAGGGAGGATTTGTAAAATAAAAAAGTTCTTGACATGCTATTCCGCCCCAACTATGCGGCTGGCGAATCCTTTTCTGCGGAAATGGTTCCGCAGACAGAAGCAGGGAATCCTGGATGTCCTGCTCATATTAAATGATGATACCCGGATCGGTATTGAGATGCAGGTACACACGCAGAACCACTGGACGAAGCGAAATCTGTATTATCTGGGACGGATGTATACGGATGAACTGATGGTCGGAGAGAATTACGGGAAACTGCATCGGTGTATCAGTATCAGTCTCCTGGATTTTAAACTGTTGCCGAACACGGGAAATTATCACAACATTTACCGTTTACGGAACAGGGACGGAGAAGAACTGACGGATCTGTGGGAAGTGCATATCATCGAACTGGGGAAGGAACTGACAGGGAACAGAGTAGATGACTGGATCCGGTTATTCAATGCGACCAGCCAGGAAGAGGTAGACCGGATCGCAGAACAGAATGGGAGGATGAGAGACGTGGCAGAGGTGGTAAGACAGATGGGGCTGATCAGGACAATAAGATGGTTCTATGATGGATATTGGAGAGCAAAGAGAGACCGCTGGGCCGAGGACGAGTATGTGCGGGATGAGGGCATTGCTATCGGTAAAGCTGAAGATACCCTCCAACTCCTCAACACCCTTGGCGAAGTCCCGACGGACCTTGCCGAGAGGATCAAATCCGAACGCGACACAGAAATCCTGGACCGCTGGCACCTGTCGGCCGCCAGGGCTGACAGCATTGCGCATTTTCGCGAAAGGGAGGATTTGTAAAAATTCCTTTCTAAATTTATAAAACTGATAAAACGCCTCATAACCCAAACCGGTCATGAGGCGTTTTATTATATCTTTTACTATCTACAAACCATTTACTCTAGCAGGAACATCTGCGCCCTTGTGAGGGCGATGACATCAGTGCCAATCGCATGACGCTCCTTGCCACCCTTCATATATCTGGTATCGAGTGCGATGAAGATTCTGGAAACTTCCTCATCGTTTCCTTTCAGCGCCACCACCGGAGCCTTAATCCGATACACAACTCCCTGTCTGAATAATCCATCCGTCACTTCCACAAGGCGGTTATTCTCCACCATCCAGACCTGGCTGCCAAAAGGTGTGAAATCAACCTCATTGATACTGCCGTCCGCAAGCACTAACTCCGCGTCCGGATTACCACCATTTTCGTAGTAGAAGGAAATTTTCGTCACCTTATTGAACGCGATATTGTTGTCCACGAACTTGAAATACACGTCCACCGTCTCATCCAGGATTCCGCCTTCTGTATCCGCATTGAGTTTAAATTCCTGATCGAAAGGAATCGGTATGCTTTCTACGGATGTAGCTGATGCTCCAAATCCTGCCACAATATCTACTTTCGGGTTGTGGATACCGGCATTATATGCCGCGGTCAAAGCATTGACAAACAGCTTGCACTCATCCACACCGTCCTTCGGCTCCTCACCGTTATCCTTCTCATAAAAATACGGATATTCGTTCTGTCCCACATACACCACATTGGCCTTGCTGTAAATATAATAGTTATTGCGGGCGTCTCTCGGGGAAACCCGATACCCACCGCCGCCCTCCGAACTATTATCATTCAGCGTATACCAACCGGTCACATGGACATCGCTATCCTTTGTATTATTGGCGAAATCTAACAAATACTCAGGCGCCATAAGGGTTGTGACATCGCTGAAAAAGGCTGAACCCAACTCTCCTCCTACCTCAAAAGGATAGCAGGTGATACTTCCCTCATTAATCTTCTGTGCCTGCAGTGACGGCATGGGATCCGCAAACATATCCCTGTCCAAACCTTCATAGCGGTAATATGCTCCGCCATCCCGGCCAAGTTTGGAGTATGTCATATCATTGGACTGCCCCAAAAGTGCTATATCCAATCCCAGACGTCCCGTATCTTCCGTGGCGCCTGCATAAGAGATCAGCACACTCCGTCCCTCGTTGATATATGCTGTCACCGCATCCTGCGCCGCTCCCAGGGAACCGCTGTTGCCAAATCCCAGCACCAGTACATCCCACTGGTTCAGATAATTGCCATTTTGGGCAATTCTCTCTCCCAATTGTGCTGAGGTAATCGTCTCAAACTCATACTTCACATTGAGTTTATTCTCCGCCATCTCCAGATAACGGCTAAGGGTTGCATTGTTAAGCTTCTCAAACTGTGTCTGCAGATTCGCTTTCTGATTCTCCGTATCATCCAGCACCTGTAGGACATTGACCGGAAGCTGCACCTGTCCTTGGATGGTAAAATAACCCATCATGGCATCCCTGCGGTAGCCATTATTGGCATCGGAAACCTCTAATTTCCAGGGAATAATCCCCGATTCCACGCCCTCAAACGAAACTGTGACCTGGCCGTCGCCTTCCACATATCCGCCAATCTCTCCTGTGGGATACAATTCCTCAGAAGGCGCAAAGAAACCGTCATAATTCAGATCCAGGTACAGATGTATCGAAGTATCCCCATGATAGGTATTGTCTACCTCTTCGTTGTCCCCTTCTTCTCCATCCTCATTCTTCTGTTCCTGATTGCCGGTAATACGATAGAGAATCGTCCCTTCATATTTACCGTCTTCCGTGCGTTCCAGACTCTGAATCAGCGATGCCTGCTCCGGATCCTGATAATCGATCCGCGGCTTAACCACATTCAACTGTGCTCTAAACTCCGGATTGCCTCGAACCTCACGCACCGTATACAGATAGTCCCCGTACTGGTCCAACGCTTCATTCAAGAACGCGTACATCTGCGTATTGTCCGCAATATATCTAGTATTGACAGATCTAAACTGCTCTCCATCGGATTTCTTGACATTGAGACAGTTATTCTCCACTACCACCGGATAGCCGGCGCGCAAATAATCTAACAACGCTTCTTTCTTCTGTTCGGTGATATCGCTGGCATCATATCTGGCATCCTTTCCGTATGCCGTGTCACCGGTATGATAGACCAACCCATTTAACTCGCTGTCATTATAAACTGTATGTTTATCTCTTCCCTCACGGTTCAGCAGCTGGCCGTCCAAGCCAATGAATATCATGTCGTAGGCGCTGTTGATATCCGCCCATTCCCCATTAAACTCCGCCACGGATTTTACCACTCTATCCACATCCACAATCTTGGTAGAACGGAATATCTGCTGACCGCTCTCGCCGGAGTCTTTCTTCTGCCAATATAAGGTTGTGGTCTTCCTATCCTCATTATTATCCACATGCAGGTCGGGTTCCAGATTAGCGCTGGGCTGCAGTTCCAAGATCGACACATCCCGATAATCCCCGATCATTCCCACTGAATAATTAATGATATAGGCAATGGCCCTGGCTTTGCTGACTTCATCTTCCAGCCAGTCCTCTTCCTTCAGCATCGTATTCTCCGCACGGATAGCGATCAACACTTCCCGGAAGCCACGCTTCGCCTCATCCCCATCAAAGGACTTCGGGAAATCGTCACTCACTAACGGTGTGTCACCATTCACCATATAGATATTTCGGTTTACATAATGGCAATCATTGTCCTCATTGTCCTCAAAATCGTCGCTTTCAAGATTGTTGAACAAATCGGCCAGTTTATCTTTCTCACCCGTATTCTCATAGAATCCTGCCAGATCTTCTTTTAAGAAAACCCTGGCCAGATTATAATAATTGCTGTCCTTATATTGATCCGATGGTCCCGGACTGGTAATGATATCATAATCCACTATGACAGGCAACAACTCCGTCACTGCCCTGTTAACGATAGCAAGCGCCACTTCTTCGGGCATATCCGACAGCCCTCCATTGCCTTCTCCCTTTGCAATGGTCTGTATGGCAGCGCCACTATTGATGAAGATACCGTCACCATGTTCCAGGTAGATCAGATCCGCTTCCTGTACATCGTCCACGCTGACCTCATCCGCCGAAATACAGTTTACCTCAATCGTGAACTGATCGTAATAATTATCCTGGTCTTCCAGCGCATTGAAGACATATTCTTCAAGCCAGTTATTGCCTTTGCAGCATCGGAAATAGACAGGTGCGTTTTGCACCACCACCTCTTGGGCGTCATCATAATTAGCATCACCTGCATAAGCCATCTGGAGATTATATTCGCCGTCTTCGTCTTCTTTTCCCACATATTCTAATATGGGTAAGTTAGTCGAACCGGTGTCAAACACTGCCACATCCCCGTCAGTCTCTTCATCCGCTTCTGCGCCTTCTTCCCCCTCTATCATTCCGGTAAAAGAATCATCGAAATCATATCGGTCAAGAGGAATAATCTCGCTGTCCCACTCAGACATCGCTGTCTTATCTTTGATCCGGTAAAGCACGGTATCCTCAGAAGGATTTGTCTCAAAATAAAACTCCAGGACATAATACCTAGAACCAGCATCTTGAGATTTTGGTTCTTCTTCCTCATCATCCGTATCACTTTCTTGATCAGAATCATCCGTATCTTCTATATCGGAATCTTCGACTTTCTCTTCTTCTCCAGATTCTTCTTCAGATTCCTCCTCAGTTTCCTCGGATTCCCCGTCTTCAATCAGCAAACGCCATACCGCATCCGCCGCCGCTGACTCGTCAGCTCCATTACTGTCGGAAGAACTACTGTCATTAGTACTTTCCGAACTATTAGAACTACTATCCTCGCTTCCGGCACTGCCGCTACTTTCGTCTCCGTTTCCGGTGTTGCCGCCATCTTCGTTTCCGGTGTTGTCATCACCTTCCCCGTTTCCGCTTCCGGTATTGTCACCGTCTCCACTTCCAGTGTTGTCATCACCTTCCCCGTCTCCGCTTCCGGTATTGTCACCGCCTTCGCCTTCATTTCCGGTGTTGTCGTCACCTTCCCCGTCTTTATCAGGATTGTCGTCGCCTTCGCCCTCCTTATCAGGGTTGTCGCCACCCTCCCCTTCTTTATCTGGATTTTCATCACCGGTACTGCCCTCCGGCTTTTTCCCCTCTTCCGGCTTATCCTTATCATCGTCCGAAGGCTTCTTATCTTCTTGCGGCAGCCCTAAGACATCCGCCTTCGTACCTACATATTCATAAGTACCATCATCGTTCTTATAATACACCCCTGTTGTATTAGAACAGGAACTTAAATCACCACAGTATTTTATGGTGGGAACATAACCGATCACAGCATCCGCATCATACGCAAAGGTCAGATGCCATTCTCCACTATCCTGATTAAATTTAAAGATATCTCCTTCTATGCCTTCCTCATCTAATCCGACAGTCACAGTGCCTTTTACCAGCTTGTATTCCCCGTATTTGCCCGCATCTTTATCAGCATCTGTAATCTTGGTCACATATGCCCTCAGCTGACCAGTCGGGGGATCTAACGGACCATCCGCCACAACGGAATCATATAATTTGATCCAGTCCCGGCTCCCATCCAGACCATCTATCGTCCCTCCGTATGCTTCCTCGTATGCAATGGATAGAAAATCCGCATTATCAAAACCGGACGGAACAATCGCCTTGGCCAGAGCCTGCCGCTCCTCATAATCATAAAAAGCAGTATTATCATGAAAAATATCATAGATGTCTTTCTCAATCGGCGCCTGACCGCCGGTCAGATAGCCAATCGTTCCCGTGGACAGATTATAAGTCTTGGCATTAGAACCTCCCATAATATACATTGCCTTAGTAGGCGTAATGTCCAGAATCTTGAAAGGATTACCCTTATCATGTTCCTCCACAATCTCCTTCATGCCCGCAAAGGATTCCTTCGCATAGACATCATCCATATCCTGTACACGACCGACCAGCCCGTATATTCCGGTGGCCGCCACAGCGGCAGCCGTTACGGCTGCTACTGCCATAACGGCTGTTTTCTTATTCAGTTTCGGTTGCCCAATCTTCTGAATCTTTTTCATCATACCATCTCACATACTGTTTACTTTGTTGCCGGTTTCTGATATTGTTGGTGATTTTGCTTTTACACTACTTTTTGGTCCATGAATTCTTTGATCCATCCCATTGGAAAATAGCATCTATCTTATCGCCATCCCACTCTCGCCGGAAAAAGGTAACTTGATGCATACCTCCGGTTATTTCGTATTTTACCTTAACATTATGAACATACTGACCGGTTTCTGCATATTGATCATTTTGCAGATAAAGCACAAAGGAAGATAACTCCTTCTCTTCACCTGTTGCGAACGGGAAATCTCCTGCGGTTGGCGCCGGAAGATACATCTTATAAGTATTACCGCTCAACTGCAGCCCTTCCAGTGTCGCAACGAAATCTGTCTCTGAAGGCAGTTCTTTAAGACCTGCTGTTTTTGTCCACTTTGTCTGCCCTTGACTCCATGTGTAAGTACCATAAGAAACAACTTTTATCTTATGATTTTGATTCCACTCAGTTTTCATCGGCGTTTTACTAATAAATTCAATCTCGTAATCCGTTCCGTTCTTCGTACACTGCACAAGCAAGTTGGAAAGCTTCTTTGTATCACCTAAATTACCGCTCCGATGGAGAGACAAGGAATAATATGTCTCCTGAAGGCCACCCGCTAACGGGAACGAAGGATCATCCGGCAACGGGAAATATGTCATCCACAGCCCTGATTCATATTCAAAATCCTCCACAGTAAAGAGCAATTCTTTCTCTACCGTTCCTCCTGTGCCTGGACGATGCACCCATTCCTTACCGTTCTCCTCACAGACAAAAATACCATAAGAGTGTGTCCGCATTTTCTTATTCTGTGTGTCATACCTTACTTCAATAGGTTCCACTTCATATGTATGCTGTTTGGCAATATAGCGATAACGTACATAAGTAAACAACTCTTGATTTTGGGCATTAGACCAGCCATCCGGCATCACCAGCATAGATAACGATCCGCCAGATGTCTGCCAATCTGTACTCTGGAGATTCGGGAACCGCACATCTCCTGCCATCTGGGACGGCAGTGGGAACAACACCTTACCCTTAAACCAGTCATCATTGATCACCATCGTAAATTCGCTGTTAACTTCCACGTGGATAATACTGTCGTCAAACTGATAATAACGCTTTTCACGCGGCAGATTCGGAAAGTCAAATCCATCCCAGCCAATAATCTCATAATGATCTGAATCTAAGTTCTGGTACAACATACCCGGCACAATATGATATTTTCCGCAGGCACCCAGTATATCACCCTGATGTTCCAGTTTCATGAACATACTGCCTCGGGGATCCACCGTTACCTTGCCAGCAAATTCCCGCTTTCCCTCATAGGACATCGTCCCTTCATTAAAATAATAGATTTTATTCCACTTAGAAATATCATTCCCTTCGCCCTCATAAAGGCTGTTGGTATAGTTATTCCAAACGGAATCATCCTGCACAATGTTCTCATAACCACATGGCTTTATCTGTCCGACAATACCAGTACCGTTACCCACTGAATAAATATTCACCGGATCATATGTGATATGTTCCCCTTTATAACGAACGTTTTTATACTCAAAAGTTAACTTTGGTTTATCCAGCACACTGTAATATACCTCGTTGTGCGGATATTTCGTTCCAATATATCCATAGGGCTTATTCTTATCCAGATGCGCAAAATATTCCTCCCTGATTGCCGCCGCATCATCTTCTATGACAGAACCAACCTCATGGTTATTATACTTATCACGGTTCTCTTTAGATACCGGATCTATCGCCTGCATATAGAAGGTATAGCTTCCGTTCAGATCCAGATCAAATAAGTCCGGTGCGATACGATAGTTATTACCACCGCCAATGGTAAAATAAAGCAGGACTTTATCTTTCTCTTTTCCGGTATTATCCACAACACGGACCGCTGTCACATATTTCGGATGATCCGTAGGCAGACCCGCGCGGATTTCCTCCAACAGCGTCTCCTCACCATATTTCAAATTACCGCTGAACGGTTTGGCGTTGCTCTTACCTTTCACCGCTGTCAACTCAATGGCTTCCCCGAAAAAGTATTCACATCTGCCCTGCTCATTGGGACAAACCGAAAGAAGCGACATCGCCTGAATAACAAACTTGAAACTTCCGTCATCCGGCGTATTCGGCTCCAGATAGAACGTTGCACTGTGTTCATCCTGGGAAATCAGTTTCAGATAGTCCTTCGGTTTCCACCATGACATGGAAGGATCATATTCCTGTGGATCAACGATACGCCATGGAAAACCACTATTGTACTTATTTCCCTCACATGAAACCTGTCTGTCCTTCTCGGTACTCTCTCCGCACGCACTGCAGGTCTCTCCGAGTCTGGGGCCATCGACATTCGTAGATATGGTAAAAGTACATCCCGGCGATATTTCATTGGGACCGTTCCCATCATCTGTGTCCGCCGATTTATACAAGCCCAAAGTTGTAACTCGTTTTATGTAAACTAAAACCTCACAGGAAGCGTGGTTATTATCCTCGTCCACCGCATTGGTCGTAATCATCACTTTCACTGTTCCTGCCGGTTCATCATTCGCTATCTTCAGAATACCGTTCTCCTCATCAAACGGAGTTTCAAACCCTGTCCCACCGGAACCTGCGGACACGACGGACCATTTAACGCTCTTGTCCGTCACATTTTCGCCCGTCACCTTAGGCGCGGAAAAATGATATTTCTCGCCAGGCTCCAAAATCACTGCCGTTTCCCTCGCAATAATAGAGAGCGTCTTTCTCTTATTAAGCGGTCCAACTTCTGCATCATTGACCGCCACTTTATTACGGATGGTCACGTTATTGGATGTATTGTACTCTCTCTTACCATCCACAAAAGTCAGTTCCAGCTGAACAACACGCTTTTCCTCCACCTGTGTCAAGTCCACCTCGAACTTAGTCACATGCTCTGCAAGCACCACCCAACCAGAATCAGGATCTCCAATTTGCGGAAACCTGACATTGATATTGCCGTTCGGATCCACGTCATCAGGAAGCACATCCAATTCTGCATAATAGAGCGTCTCTTCGGCCTTATCCCAATAGAACTGATAATGCTTGTTGCCATTTCCCGGTTCTATCGTTGGCGGAGCAGGAGTGACGCCAGGAGCCGCCGGTGCGGACTCAACAGGAACGCCATTATACATAATAAGACTCTTTCCCACAGGTTCAAAACCAAACTCGGAATCTTTTAATACCAGCACCCCATCTGACGTAAACGTCTCATAGCCCACATAATTAACGCTTCTGGTGGTATCAATCAGGACATCCGACATCTGGTTCATGGCAAGCTGCGCTTCCTGCTGTACACTGATATCGCTGTTGGCGGAAGCATAGCTTCTGGAACCCACCACGATAAACCCAGATACCGCCACGACGACGATCGCCAGAATTGCCATTGCAATCAAAAGTTCCACTATGGTGAATCCTCTCTGATCCTTTCTCATCCTTTTATCTTCTCCCCGTAACATCTTCTACACTCCCTGCTAAGACTATGCTTAATACGCTATCACTTGAGATTTTCCGGTCAATGGAATCATCTCAATCCGATATTTCTTACTACCGCCTTCAACATAAATATTTTCATAAATGACGCCGCCCGCACCAGCTTTAAAACCGCCGTTGCTACGGTCAAAACGTATCTCGATCTTATCTCCTGCCTCCAACGATGTTTTCGTGACGCCGCTGGCATCATAGCCGACATACACTCTACTGGTTCCCACCTTCTGGGGTTCTTGCTCTGTCGATGTTCCATCGCTCTCCGTAATGTACATCTTCGTATATACTGAGCCTTCACTGTCCCGGTAAAGTTCCATGTAGGCATCCGACTTACCCATGGTGGTCACCTTGCAGTCACCGATAGAACGCTGGATATTATTGGCGCAGCTTTTGGCATTGGCACTGAATATCAAAACAATGGAATAGAAAACCGTACCCATAATGATCGCTATAATAGCAAGCACAATAACCAGTTCTATCAGAGAATAGCCACTGTTATCAATATGAAGTTTGTCTTTTTTATGTAATTTTTGGTCCAAACCCCGTTATCCTTCTTCCTGTTCCTATCTCTTCGTCCAGACATCCGATACGCTTCCATAGCTGACTTTCCAGTTATATTTACTTCTTGTATTTACTTCTTGATCCAGTTCATATACCGGACAATCTCACCGTAATCGATTATCAGATTACCGGCATCATCTACTGTCGGTGCTTCCGCGCCATTGACCATACTACCGTCCCCATTGACAAACATATCTATGGGTGTAATCGTATCATCGACATCATCCCTGTTCTTCGCTTCAAGCACCTTATAGAGATCCGTCTTATTCTGTTTGATAGATACGGTTGCCGAAGGATCGACCGTAATCTTACCTTTGGCAATAATCAGGCCGGTAAAGTTCCTATCTACCGTCACATCATCATAAGAAATAATCAGTCTTGTCTTATCATCAATATTTGACACACTTAACGGTTTTCTTGTCAGAATTGCCTGTAATCCGGAATCTGTTTTATAGACCACTGTATCACCATAATGATTGTCATCCAGATACTTCTCTACTTCTTTTTCCTTGATGACACTGTTAAACACATAATAATCTTTCGCCAGTTCGGGATCTGACGGCACCGTAGAGGCATCCTCCGTCAAATTAAACGTCAGTGCCCTGTAAATACCCGCAATGTCCGTCGAAAGTTGAAGCACATCCGCCTCTTCCTTTATAGCATTCGGCATTTCATCCGCATTTTCCCCTGTTTCTGTATAAGTGTCAGGATCTACCGGCGGTTTCTCTGTCCCCTCACCCTCTCCGGGCGTTCCTTCTTCTCCCCCATCAGGATTTAATGTGGCCTGGTCAAGACTGGTAAGCAACCTCACATCGCCGGCAGATGCCGCCTCGCTCACGAGGCTGTTGCCCAGAATCGTATACTTTATATCTGAATCTGGGTCATTCGTCTCAAAATTTCCTAAAAGGATACCGCCGGAAGCATAGGTATTAAAGTAGCGGTCAATCGACTCTTTATTCGCATTAAAATTATAATATTGCACGAAATAGCGTTCTGCATTAGTCTTATCCATAACCAGATAATAATAGAGCAGGTTTCCGCCCCGATAGGGCGCATAAACCTTACGGATATGCTCCATCTTCGTCACACCAAATTCACTTAAGGACTTACCGCCCAGGCGGTACACCTTCTTATTGAAGTCAACCTCTTGGAATACGCCCTTGCTTTCCCCTTCACCAGAAGCATCTGCATTGCCTGCCTCTCCAGAACCGCCCGCTTCACCGGTGCCGCTTTCATTTCCTTTTAACATTTCGTCAATGTCACTTTGTTTCTGTCCATTGATAGGATTCTGACCGATGACTGTCTCCCCGTCCAAGGTTCCAATACACTCCGCCGGCACCAGATAGGCAATCTGGCCGCCCTTGACAGCGATGGACTCACCCATCATCACCGGAACGCTCGGCTCGCGCGTCCCTGCTGCAATCTGTTCCCGATAAGCATCCGCCTCCGCTACGGTAGACGCCTGCCCGATATAGGAACGCCCCGCCAACAAGAGTCTTTTGACGCCCGCCATATCCACGGTGGAGTTCTTACCATTGATGATAATAGCGCTGCTGGCTGAAGAATCCACCTGCCATTTTCCGTCAATCTGCGTCTCTCCCGGCCGCGCATTATAAGTAGAAACACCATACCCATAATATTCCTTGGTCAACGTAGCTTTACTGCCCGAACCGTTCAAAGACAAGTCGTTGGCCACATAAGTCTTGCTGTCCAAACTGACTGTACCGCAATCTAATGTGATATTCTGGGCATATACCCGGTTATCCTCTCCCGGCATGTTCCTGACTACAAGGGCTGCCGCAGGCCCTTTCACAAAAATATCTCCCTTAACAATCACTCTTCTGGCATTATCCAACGCTAATGAATTGGCGGGATAAATACGCAGTCCACCCTTGCCCGTATCATCATTTCCTGCATACACACTGCCTTCCACCGTCGTAGTTCCGCCGCCTTTGACATTATTGATGTCATCATCGTCTTTGTCATCATTGATGTCACCGCCACCTACGTCAATCCCCGAATTACCAATCAGGCTGTATTCATACAATCCGTCAATGGAACCGTCGTTTTCAAAAATCAACTTCGGCAAATCAATACAGATGTCCGTCTGCACGATGGACACCCGGTTCTGACTGTCCGTGTAAGACACGTAAATATTCTTGAGGATGATACGATTGTTATTTACCATCTCCATCACCGGTTCCTTTTTGCTCTCTCCCACCGGCGCGCCGCCTCTATCCCAAAGGGTTGCATCTACACCCTCATGAGCGGAAGATTCCAGAAAAATATCCGCATCCACATAGGTTTTCAGTTTATCTCTGTTATAAAAACCACTTCCTCTTGCAGGATCCTTCAGACTCTCAATCAGGGTATCCATATATGTGGTGGCAAATGTATTGTAACGGTCATCCTCCGTCCCCAGACTCTCCCAGTTCGCCATCACTTCCCGATACGCCACGCCCACCGCATCTGCGGTAGTATGCTGCAGCCCCGCCATAATCTGCTCCACCACTTCCTCTGCGGAATAGAAGCTGTTCTTATTGCGGACATCAGCTACCTTGATCATATAGTTCATATACGCCATCCAAAGCAGGGTGGTGGCCAGAATCCCTATCATTGCCATGGCAATAATGACAATCACAATCGCAGATCCCCTGTTGTCGCGTCTTTTCCTGTAATTCTTATATGATTGTATGATTTTTCCGCACACTTTGTTCATACTTTCGCGCTCACCAACCCTTGCCCGTCTTAATTGTTCTTACTTCCCTCTATCACGATCATCCGCTCATCATCCGGAAAATCCCTACCGGCAGCGCCTTCCTTATAAACGCTGACTTCCACATCATAAATCAATTCTGTGATATCTGTGTCCGCCGGAGCCGCTCCCATAGGATTACGGACACCGTCCAAAGAATATAATTGTACCGTATTAATAGCCGGCTTAGTATCTGTGAATTGATCTGGCGTATTAAATATGTTTTTCGTTTCATCCCACAGGTGTTCCCCTGTCAGATAACTCTTACCCACCAAATTCGTCCCAAGATTGGTCTTTAAGGTAAACTTACTGACATCCATCGGTCCAGACTTCCCATTTATTCTAACCCATGGCGCATATCCCATCTCTTTCGCCATCAACTGGGCATCTGTCAATACTTCATCCGGATTCTTATCCGCTGAGGGTACTTGCTTGGCAATCAGAAGATTCAACTTGGCATCTGAATTATTATTAATCTCTATCTTATCTTCTATAGCGACATACAACGGATAATAAATAATATTAACATTAATTTCCTCTCCGCTCACATCCCCGTAGAGTTCATCTTGTACCCAAACCAGGGAACCCATATCGCCATAAATCGCAACTGGCGGATTGCCGGGATATGTGAATTCATACTCATCTGTAACATACATATATATCTTGAAGTTTCCCTCTTCATCCTTCTCCGTGTCGCTCTGTTTCAGATTCACCTTAATCGTCCTACTAACATTAAAAACCTGGTCCAATGTCTTAAAGGTAAGCCCATCCCGTATTTCCTGCGCAACGTTGTCGGCATCCAAAGCCGCTTTAATGTCCGCATCTTCAAGAGCACCTTTCAATATCGCCCGTCTAATCTTCTCCGTCTCCACAAAAGTCCCGTTATTCTTATCAATGCTTCTGGCATCCGCCATAGTGGAATTGTTAAACAGATTATCATGGACCGCAGAACCTTCCATATACCCTCTCGCGTCCACCTTCACCAGCGCATCGAACTTACTCCCCTGCATGGACACATCCCGCAGGCTAAAGTAATAGATACCTGGCGTGGGGTTCCCGCTCTCGTCCACTTCCATGCCGGTCTCCTCTGCAATGGCGCCTTTGATCAGGTTATCATCTATCACATAGAACTCATTCCCCGGTGTAAACTGCGTCTTTAACTCCTCGATATCATAAGCTTTCAAACCCTCCATGATATCCTGCGCCAGGGTAGTGGCCCGCAGTGTCTGCCGGGACTTGATATTTAATCTGTTAGAGGCAAGGAACAGATTTAACATCGGTATCACAATGATTGCCAGAATCACCACTGCAATCAACAGTTCCAGCAGGGAAAAACCCGCATCTTTATTCAGTTTGCGTCTATCCGCTGCCGTCATTGTATGTCCACTCCTGTCTCTTTTAAACGTCGCCAACTCCTCTTTACTGTTCAAGACTCTCGCATGTTATGCCGCTTTACTACTCTTCCGCACTTTCGTCAGTCTCTTCGCCTTCGCCAGCCCCTTCTCCATCTTCCAGATCCGGAAGCCCGCTTTCGCTGCTTAACACGATCGTGCCGAAAATATTATCCGAACCAAGCAGTACCGAACTGAAATTAGGCTGTACATACTCCTTGCCCTCCTGATTCGGCACGCAGTACATGTTCACCGCCATAGTGCCATGCAACAGCCCCGTAGACTCATCAAACACTACCGATAAATCGTCAATGACCATACGGTCTGTCTGCATACAGATATTCTTCACACTGCGCTTGAGAGCCTCATAAGATATTTCATATGTCATGGTCATCCTACGGTTCTTCAGACCATAAGGATTCAGACCGCCTGAACCGTCGTCTCCGCCCACCGTCAAAGCTTCTTCTGACTGCTGAGTACCCTCATAATCTTCCAATTCCTCCACCGCATCAATCTCATAACTGATCTGTGTCTCTTCCTCCGGCTCGCTCTCCAGGAAGGGCACTTCCAAAAGTGCATCTATGGTAATAGAGTCCACCTTGAGCGGCGCGACCAGTTCCTGGTTGATTGCCAGAAGGATCGCATTTTCTTCCCGTACATCCACCGGGAACAGCTGATAAATCTCCTTCATCTCCTGCTCCATCCGCGCCGTTTCGCCCTCATAGGTATCTTTGTTTTCTTTTTTGCTCTGCAGATCCGCGATCCTGCTCTGCAGTTCCATATTCTCCTGCTGCAGGGCGTCCGCCTTCTCCATGGTCGGCTGGAATACAAACAGGAAAGAACACGCGCCTATCAGTATTCCCAGGAAACCGATCAAAATCAATATATCTCTCTTCGATACTTTCATCTCGCTCTCCCCCTATTCCGCCGTTCCATTATCAACTGTATCTGTCGTGCCGTCCACTTCCATCCTCTCTGCCGGGGATAATCCCACCGGCCAGTAGGCCGCTGTCACCGTAAAGTTGACCGAAGTTACCCCGGTATCCTGGTCTTCCTCCTCCCGCAGGGCGGTAACCGTCACCATCTGCGGCATCAGGGAATCAAAGGTTCGCAGCTGCTGTACCGCAGCCGCCGCATCTTCTTTGGTATCCGTGATCATATTGATACTGACCTCGTTGACATTGCTGCTCAGTGACACCACATTGGAACTGCTGGGAAGCTTTTCCTCCAACTCCTCCAGAAATTCATACATGCTCTCATTTCTGTTCTCGGTCGCCTCGTACATGGCTTCCACCTTGGTATACTCCGCCTTAGTCGCCACATATTCGTTATAAATGGGGATGATATCTTCCAGAGAGCCCGCCTGGGCCTTCAAAGCCATATTGGTGGTCTGTACATCCATATAGCGCATAATAGAGATGGCCGCCAGCGCCGCGCCCACTATCACGCCAATCCCCAACAGTGCGTATGCCACAGGCGCGCCGTTCACACTCTTGGAATCGCCCTTGGATTTTTCCTTCCCCTTTTTATCCGTATCCTTCTTAAAGCCCAGAGGGGCCACACCTGCGCCCACACAGGCTATATATTCACCGAAACACTCGTTCTTAAAATTACGCATCAGGTTCCAGCCTGCTGCATCCATCAGAACCGACACCGGCATATTGATCTCGCCGGCCAGCAACTCATCCAAACCTTTAAAGTCCGCGCCCAGACCAGTAATCATGATCCTGTCAATCGCTACACCTGCATTACGGGACATATAGAAGTCGATAACCCTGGCAATACCGCCCACCAGAGGCATGAACGCCGCACGCACGTCATCCATCGCTTTTTCCCGGGCCGATTTCACTTCGGTTTCGCCCTCTTGTTCCACTTCCTCCTGCCCTGCTGACGGACCACGCTCCGCGATACACTCGTTTTTCTGCAAAACCCGGATTGCCTGCTCCACCGTAGAGATATCGCCCCAGGCCAGCGTATTCATCACCGAATCTATAGCTTCGTCCACGCCGTAAGACACGTTTCTTGTAAACGTAAGTACCGAGTTCTGCACCACCATCACAAGGGAAGCCCGCTCCTCGATCTTGACGATCAAATGGGTTCCCTGGGCGCACTCATCTTTTACCACCTGGAAAATAGAGTTACCGGCATAATCGATGGCCACCACATCCAGCTTCAGCGCCTGGGCCAGATCATAATACCCGGACAAGAGCGCCGTAGGCACCGCCATTACCAAAAGCTTATACTGCTGGGCGTTCTTCGTCTCCCCAAGCGTTCCCAAAATGCTGTAAGCCAACTGATACTGGCTTAAATCCACCGGGAAATAATCCGTAGCGTTGGCGTTGACTACATCTGCTATCCTGTTTTCTTTGACAAAGGGAATCACAACCTCACGACTGGCGATCCTGGAGGAGGTGATCGTAAACACCACCTGTTTCGCCTTGATCCGGTTCGCCGCCAGCGCGCTCTTTAAGTTCTCTACAAACTCCGGCGAGATCGTCAGCACACCGTCATTGATCATTCCCTCATGAGTGGGAATCGTAAAACTCTTGTAAATCTTGTGGGATTTTGTCTTATAGTCTACCTCACAAACCCTGGTCAGCAAATAGCCGATCTCAATACTGATCGCTTTAGCAGCCATGTATTGTTTCCTCCTTTAACACCTTTCTATAAATATATACGAAAGATTGTATAAAAATATATAAACCTGCCGGTGATGCCGCGCAGGTATTTTTCAAAGTCATATCAGATCACAGAAACTGCCCCAAATACCATGTTAGCATCTGCTCTCCCCACAATGCCGCTATCAGAACGCCCATGGAAAGATACGGGCCCATCGCCAGTGTGCGGCCCTCACCGCTCACCTTCATACGGATCACATGGATGACCGCACCAAGAATGCACCCCAGAAGAAAAGCCAATATGATTAACTTCCAGCCGAGTAACAGCCCACAGGCCGCCATCAGCTTCACATCACCGCCGCCGATTGCCCGGCCGCCGGTGGCATAATATAAAATCGCCAAAAAAGCACTGACAGATAGGAGACCGATCAGGTAGGTCAGGAAATTCCGGTAGTCCGTAACCAACCTGATCAGTCCCAGTGCCAGTATGAACAAATTGATCCCAAAAGGAATCTCATAGGTTCTAAAATCAATCACGCTCAAAACAAGAAGCGCTGAAGCCAACAGACAATAGAGTAGGGAGGCTATGTCCAGGCCGCCTGTCCAAACGATCAAAACGTATAAGATTCCGTTCGCCGCCTCAATCAGAGGATACTGGACAGAAAGTTTGGCGCCGCATTTGCGGCACTTGCCCCGCAGTGCAAGGAAACTTATCACCGGTATCATATCGTACCATTTCAGACGATATCCACAGCTCATGCAGTGGGAACCTGTCTTTACGATATCCTCTTTCTCCGGAATACGGAAGATGCAGACATTTAAGAAGCTGCCTATCACGATGCCGAAGAGGAATATGATGATGTATAGTATGATATCTGGTAACATGTATTGTCCTTCTGTAGGGTGTAGATTAACGTATTACCCCCCCCTGTGCAAAACAGCGTTTGTATGTACATGCTGTTTTGCATAGAGAGCGAGGGGTGTCTTTCATATATTATGACCGACATATACGTCTTGGTTTCTGGTTTTATCAGGTTCCAGGTGTAGGTGTGCTAGGAGCTGTGGTAGCACCTAACATTCTGTTACTAAACGTACCTTCCGTCTCTTCGTTGGCTGCAGAATATGTGAAGTTAAGACTGCCATCATTAACCGTCCATGCAATGGTGTAGTCCTCCCATGCGGTTCTGCTCTGCCTTCTTGAGATCGGAAGAGCACACGTCTGAACTCCAGTCACTTATGTATATCTCGTATGCCGTCTTCTGCTTGTGCTAAGATCCAAAGTCTGATCCGCTGTTCCGATGGTGATGCTTCCTCTATCCGGATCTACAGCCGCCTCCGGATCAGCTGCATAAATCTGCAGTGCCGTTACGATTTCCGCTGCGTTCTGTAAATCTGTTGAGTTACGTGATCTCTCCACATATCTTAAGTACTGAGGTGCCAGTACTACGAGCAGGATTGCCATAATGGCAATAACGATAATCAGCTCGACAAGGGAGAAACCTTTGTCATTCATTCTTTCTTTTCTCATTGCTTCTTTCTCCTTTTCCATCATAAAAAATTGTTTTGTGTTGCTTTATCTTAAACGCAGCCGCCCCCTACCTGGCGGTTGGGCTTAATTCAATTGTTATACATTCCAATCACATTATCCACTTTCTTTCCCCATTAATATTTATATTTTAATAGGGAAGAACTTTGGTGTACTATGCAGATTCTTTCTGTTGCATTTTTAGGAAAAATATGTTTCCCATACATCTTTTTAATTACATATTGCATACCCATTAAATCCAAAAACAGTTGGAATCGTAGAATCACATCCGGTACACCATGTAAATATGGCTTCCTTCTGAACCAGCTGTCTATCTAACAACTGGTCTATACTTTCATCACTATAGACTACTTCCGCAGAGATAAAATTAATATCATCATCCTCCGAATACACAGCATCTCTCAACCCCAACCACTGATTCGGATACTGCCGTTCCATCTCCTCTCTGGTCAACCTCATGTGATCACTTCCTTCCATCTTGCCCTCCTTTCCTCCATTCATATCTATCTTAACAGGGAAAGGAGCCGCCCGCCTTATCCCTGATATTTTCTTTCACAGGGATGTAAGCGTCCGCATTGTATCATATATATGAAATTTGAAAATAAATAGAATTGCAATTTACAGGTTATCCAATGCCGCATACATGGTCACCATCGGCGCCATAACTGCCGCAATCAAGATACCTACCACACCTGCCAGCACAATGATAATCATCGGCTCCATCGCCGCCATCAGAGACTGCACTGCCATCTCCACTTCTTCCTCATAATAATCCGCCAGCTTATTGAGCATTTCCTCGGTGGAACCTGCTTCCTCACCGATCCTTACCATATGATAAACCATAGGCGGGAACAAGCCGCTGGTCTGCAGGGGCTGGGACAGGGGCACGCCGATCATGATCTGCTCCAGCGCCTCTTTAAGGGCCTCTTTAAACCATATATTGGTCATGGTGTCCGCCACAATATCTACCGCCTCGATCAGGGGCACGCCGGCTGTCAACAGGGTGCTCAACGTCCTTGCCATCTGGGCAGAGGCTGATTTGACCACCAGATTCTTGATCGCCGGAACCTTTAACTGCAATTTGCCAAAAACATGTTTACCCGAACTGGTCTTGGCATAGGCCTTGAGTGCAAACACAATCGCTATCAAGACCGGAACGATGATGAACCAATTATTCTTAAGGAAATTGCTCAGGCCCACTACCGCAAGCGTGATCGCCGGGAGTTCCGTACCCAGCTGCTCAAACATATCCATATACCTAGGGATAACAAAAAGCAGCATGACGACTACCACACCAACTGCCACACAGGCCACCACGATCGGATAGATCATAGCTTTCTTGACCATAGCCTGCGTTTTAGCGGATTTCTCGAACTGTATCGCCATACGTTCCATAGCCGTATCCAGACTACCGGAAGCCTCGCCGGCCCTGGCCATCTGTACCAACAGTTCCGAGAACACGCCGGGATGCTGGGCCATGGAATCCGCGAAACTCTCGCCCTTCTCCACGTCCGCACGCACTGCGTATATTGCCTTCTGCATCTTTTTATTCTCTGTGGAATCTGCCAGCATATTGAGCGTCTCTATGATAGTAACGCCCGCTCTGGTGATACTGGCAAACTGTCTGCAGAACACCGCCATATCACGAGGTGTCGGCTTGCCGCCAAAGTCAAAACTGATATCTTTGGTCAGCATGTTCTGCTCTGTTATTTCAAGCACAATAAGACCCTGATTCTTAAGATCCCTGAGTACGAGTTCTTTGTTATCAGCGTCTCTACTGCCTTTGATTTCTTTTCCGCCTTTATCGATTGCGACGTATCCCCAAGCCGCCATAGCAATTCCCCCAATTTCTGTCTATATCGGCATAAAGTACGGATTTCATCACTGAAAGCCTTTTTATGTATTATCTGTATCCGATATCAGGCGCCCCTTAATTCACCATAATATGGACCAAATAATAGTTTCCGGTACTAATTTACTACATAGTCTACCATAATTCTGTTCTTTTTTCAATAGTTGAAAAACAAAGTTATTGCAATCTTCTCATGATTACAATGACTTTTCAGACTATTTCTATCATTCTTCTACTTTCTTATACTTATCTAATTCCTCTTTTAATTTCGTATTCTCCTCTTGTAAGGCTTCGATCTGGTCCAGCGCCTTACAATAATTAGGTTTCAAAAACCTTGCTTCCTCAAGCTTGGATGGGATTATCACACGATGGAAAAGTGATATACATATTGCCAACGTTGTGAAAACACAGAAAAACATCACCACAAAAAGAAGTTCCATATATTCATTGAAAAATGCCGTTATCATACTAAACATCCTGCCACCCCATTCACTTTTATATATTGATTGCGAATCCTGTCCTTCTCTGCTATTATACGCATTTTGTCGATAAAAGTAAATATATACAGGAAAAATATCCCAATTATTCCTCCCTTATAGGTAATACGTCTCCTCCACACAGCCTTACAAGAAATACCACAAAGAAAAGACTTGTGACCGCTTCCCATATAAATCCCATGGTACAGATCGGATCATGATAGGTCAATGTCACCGTTCCGCACCCGCCCTGGGTGGAGATCAAAATGTTATCATTCTCCAGCCGCTCGATAGATAACGGATGTTTTGTCCCATCTTTTTCTGTAAGGAAAGCCTGCAGATGCCTGTCATATATAAAGGACAGGGTATATTCCCCACCCGCCCGCGCTTCAAAAGTAACCGTCTCCATATTGAGATCCGTCAGCGGAACCAAACGTCCTTCACTGTCCGTGCACAAGCTGTTTACGCCGTCTATCTCCACCAGATCATAATGTGCATTAAATTCTTTTACGCCTGTCACCCGAATACCAGGCAGTTCTTGTAAAGCGGCGACGATCTCCGGGCGGAGGTCCCGATACAATTTGGCGTCCATAAACGCCTGCGCCCTCTGGTTATCCTCTAAGCTGGATTTATCCAGCAGCAGGTAACGGACGCCGTTCTCTATCAGCTGCCGCGACACCTTCTCCGGCTCCTGCGTCAGATTCTGCAAGAGATTTTTTGTCGTGTCTGCATTGGCAAATCTGGTATAAAACTCTTTATCCGTGTATATCGCATCAAACGCTTCCATTCTCTGGTCGCTGACGGCATTCTCATAACCTGCCAGAGAAAATACCGAGATGGCCGTGGGGAAATTTCTGGATAGATTTTCAGATATATTAAAAACCTCGTCATTGATCCATGGAAAGCGAAAGAAAGACGCTGTCCTGTAATTCTTACAATCCATGGACGCCTCCTCTATCATGCGGACTGCATCCTGCTTTTCCCCGGCAAATCCCTTCTCTATCTGGGGACCGTACAACCTGTCAACACCCCACACCACGTCGCGGGCATTGAAGCATCCGATACAGACAAAAGTCGCTGTCAGCACCATCGTCAGGGACTGTATTCTACCCCTGCCCTGCCGCCCTACAGCCCAGGCAAAAATCATGATTGCCAGTGGCGCCACCACAAAAACCGCTTTAAATAAATGACGGAAATTCCGCACCACCGGCAGAGCATGCAGTACCATAGCTGCAAGGCCGCCACTCATAACAGACAGGAAAAAAAGCAGCGCTGCCACAAGGGCGGCCGCAATCTTCTGTTCCTGCGGCCAGGAAGACGCCCGCTCATACCCTGTTTTACATGCCCTCCACAATTCTTCCGGATTCCCGCATTTGCCCGCGCGCCTTATACATCTGCTGACTGCCAGAAGCATGGCCGCAAACAACCATAATGCCACAATGCCCATATAGAGCACCATATTGTCCCTCCTATACATAACGGAAGCATCCATAAAAGAAAAACCCATGTCCCGTCTATGTAAGATTCCCTGCGGAATCACGGAATGAATCAGCAGACTGTTCAGAAAAATCGGATTTTCAAAGAAATCCCTATATTTCTGGAAATTATCGGAAGCCTGCAGCGCCAGAAGCAATATTGGCAGGGAAAGGCAAACGCCAACCGCAGCATTGGTAAACAGGGCTTTAAAATATTTGCGTTCCCGTAAAAGCATCATCGTCATGCACAGAATTCCAAATACTACATATTGATAAAAAGTATACTGTACATTGCCCATATATATGCTCATGGCCAACACGATCCCACACGCACAGTACAATGGCACCCCTTTCTTGCAACGGATAAACACATAGACAAGAAGCGGAATCATCAGATAATTATTAAAAATATAATACCAGTAGCAAAAAGCCCAAAAGCATCCCAATGTGCTATAGGCCGCAGTCATGAGAAAGGCCGCTCCCTGTCCACAGCCCAATCTTCTGCAGAGCAGATAACAGACCAAATTCCCGGCGATCACCAGCAGTCCGATATAAAAGGAAATCATGGGAATCTGCCCCGGCAACAGACTCGACGCAATATAGGATAACAGCATAAACGGATTCATTATGCCATAATAGCCCTGCTGCGCAATAGACATCCCCTTCATCTGATACAGATCATAACAACAGATCCTGCCCGTATTCCCAAGTTCCCCGTAAGCCCGCTCCATGACCGGATACCACTGCATTCTGTTATCATCTATTAAAAAAGCCTCCGGATTGCCTCCCGTCAGGAAGCACACAAATAATATAGAAGCTGCCAGGACCAATAGCATTCCCGCCTCTACCCTGCCTTTTTTCTTTCCATCCATTTCTATGCCCCGTTATCTTCCAATCGCTATCTTCTGCAGACCAGTCTCTTCCAGCAGATCCCTATGTACATAAATTTTGCTCTCAAGATAATCCGTTCCGGCCTTCCAGATCATCTCTGCGGGCGCCTGATAGACCAGCACATAATCCGCCCCTCTCACGCTGCCTCCATAGACTGTCATAAGGTCCGGATTCATCCACAGTACTTGCGGCGCCCCCTCTTTCCTCCAAACTTCATAGGTCTTTTGCGTCTCTTCCTCGGTGAGCCGTATATGTACGACATAGTTCCTGTCATCTTTTCCTTCATTAAAATTCATAAAGATGTTGTGATCAAAATACGGTGCAATGTTCACTGCGCGGTCACATTCATTGATATCGACATGCTGTATGTTCCCCTTCTCATCATGACTAACACTCCACGCAGACATCATCCTGTACTGATCCAGATGATGTTCCTTGATAAATTTTGCCTCTTCCCGTCCTGATGCATAAATTTTATCAATATCCAGTCTGCAGGAAGCCACTGTCCAGAAAAGGGAAACCCCAAGCGCTATCGTCCCCATCAAAATCGCCGCACACTTTATCGGCATTTCCAACTTCCCGCGAATCTCCTCTCCATCTTTCTGAACGTTCCGCTCCGTTTCCACAGTCGCCCATACCCAGAAACACAGGTATAACAAGCCGATTCCTGTATGATGAAGGGATACATACACCGCCGCTGAAAAAAGTGCATATATACTGTACGGTAGAACGCACAAAAGGACGGTTTTCTTTTTCTTCCCATAGTATAAGAGTAGAAACCAGATCAACGCTCCCACGATACAGCCGCTGACCAGCGTTGACATTTGTAAGAAAGCCCATGACAGCGTAAGATGCTCTCCATAGACATTTGTCATCGTCACATCCGCCGGAAGTATCATGATCATATATAATAACCGCACCCAGAAAGGATTGCGGATATCATCCACCTCAGCTGTCGCGTATGTATTCTCCCGCGGCATGATCAGCAGGATAACACAGACTGCCATCACAAGAAGCAGTCCCAGCCACCAGATCCTGCGGTCCTTACCATATCTTCCCACCAGACCACGCAGCCCTTTCCTGTCCCAGATCTCCCACAGCCAGACCAATGCCAAACCGCCCGCTACCACAAGCCCATAGGCAGTCGTCATACACAATAACATCAACACCGCCACATACCTGCCAGGTTTTTCATTCCTGCGTTTGTACGCCATGGCTAACAGCACAAATTCCAGGACCATCACACAATATACCCTGGAAATTACGCCATACTGGTAAAAATAAAAATACGTGAACGGCAAAAGCAGACGCACAATACGCGGAAAAGGCGCGTACCGCAGGATAAGAAATACCGAAACCCCCATGAATACGAGGCTCACCAGCGTCATTGACAATTCATATGGTGCCCCCGCTTTGGCAAGAGGCATCAAGATCAGATGCCACAGGGGCGGATGGCCCTCATAATGCGTGGTCTCAAATATCAGCGTCTTAAGCGATACACATCTCGCAATCTGCCAGGCTTCCGCCTCATCAAAGAAGGGTTCATGAAAGGCCGCCATACCCAGATGCGCCGCCGCATAAATAAGCATCACCGCAATTTCCGGGAATCCACCCCGTATGGCCTCCACCCTCCCAGCAAACGCCGCCAGCCGGTCCGCCGCCGCCTGTAATATTTGATATATTTTATATAACAGCTGATACTCCTGCCCTGCTTCTGTCTGTATCTTCATTGTCCTCTCCCGTATCGCGCCGTACATGAATATAGATAGGAATAACTTTTGCGTTTTTATAAAAATCTATTCAGTATTATAATCCTTTTGCGACAGATGGGCAATCTAAATTGAAATTTGCAAAGATACGCCATTTGTATAGTTACATTACCATCTTCTGATACAGACTGACAGCCTCCTCCTCTTTTAACCGAAAGCAGGTCTGCAACATACCTATAATATATTCTTGCGGCTGTTTTTGCATCACAGTCTCCGCCACAAAAGCTTCCGCACAGTGCATCTTTTCTTCGATTTTTCCTTCTCTTTTTCCCTGTTCGCGTCCTCTCTCCATATACTTAGTCAGTGCATATCCCATCGTAATCTTCTCTCCTTTCTCTTGTCGCTCCTGCAGTAAGTCCATATGTTCCATAAAGTCTGTCTCACCTGTCAGCGCATACAGCATACGTATCACCGCATCCGGTTCTGCGATTTCCTGTTCTGTAGCCTCATACAGTTCTGCCTCCGCCAGATAATCGACCACCACTCTCATGTCACTCTTAAATCTCTGTCTTATTTCCCGTGGAAGACACTTCATCGAATACAAGTGCAGGCAGACATTATCCATGTATTTTCTGGCTTTATGATGAATCTTTTTCCTGCGAAAAAAATTATATAAATCAGTAATAGGATTCCACGCAGCGTCACCCCAATATAACACAAGCGTAATCGCAGGATAGGTTTCTTTGCCATTATACTGCTGCCTGTAAATCGCACCTTCATAACCAGCCTTACGAAGCAGTATCCTATAATCTGGTCTGGATTGGTTTTCTAGCGTGTACTGCATCACAATTTTGCCATTTCTTATTTCATATTTGCTCACGTCATTGTATTGGTTGCGCAGTTCCCCATTTTGAGCAGAATATAGAGATTCTGTCGGGGCCGGCTGCAGATTCTGGGGTAATAGCACCTGCTCTCCATCGTAAACAAACGCATTGACAATATCTGCAAATACCTCCGAACTGCTTTCAAACCGTTTTGCTGCCAGGTCTTTTTGTCCCATATAGCTCCTCCTATGTGCAGAGCCATACGGCTGTCCCTTACATAAATGCTATCTGCAGACTCTGCCTATATCCGTGAAATTATGGCAGAATCTGCCAGAATGTCCAATGCGGGTATGAACTCCCGCTGATAGATACAGCCGGCCACATGAGTCATGCTGACCGGCTGCTCTACTATAAGAATACTTTATTTTTTAGAATTTGTCAATTAAATTTTGCGAATTAAACAAACGTTATTTCGTTTATTTAATTTGCTAATTCTTTTCTAGTTCTTATTCTTTCCTTTATACATCCCAGCTTAAATATCAAATGACACTCTCATCATCTCCTGCACGGAGGTAATGCCTTCCATTACATACTTGGTGGCGCTCATGCGCAGGGTGTTCATCCCCTCTTCCAGGGCTTTATTCTTGATATCTTCAGCCGAACCCTTTTTACTGATAATGGTCTTCAGGGGCTGGGTTACTTCCATAATCTCATAGACACCGATACGTCCTTTGAAGCCGGTACCGTCACATTTCGGACAGCCGCAAGGTTCGTAAATCGTCACGTCTGCATCCGGTTCCAGCATCAGCAGTTCCAGTTCTTCCGCATCCGCCTTCTTTTTCTTTTTACATTCAGGGCAAAGGCGGCGCACCAGTCGCTGGGCAATGACGCCTATCGTAGAGTCTGCAATCAGATATGGCTCTATGCCCATATCCGCCAGTCGGGTAATGGTGCTGGCAGCAGAGTTTGTATGCAGTGTGGATACCACCAGATGTCCGGTGATAGATGCCTGTACTGCGATAGAGGCGGTCTCCTGGTCTCGAATCTCACCGATCATGATGATATCCGGATCTTGTCGGAGAATAGAACGAAGCGCCGAAGCAAAGGTCAGGTTTGCCTTAGTATTTACCTGCACCTGATTGATACCATCAATATTAGCCTCTACAGGATCCTCTACGGTGATGATATTAACGTCTTCTTTGTTGAGCTCACTGAGCGCTGTATACAGAGTCGTGGACTTACCGCTTCCGGTAGGACCAGTTACCAGCAGAATCCCATGGGGATTCTTCAAAATATGGTCAAATTTCTTCAGTTCATCAGGTTTCAGTCCCAGCTGGCTCTTCTCCCTGGTCAGCGCGTTCTTGGAAGTAAGACGCATAACAATCTTTTCCCCGTAAACCGTGGGCAGGATAGATACACGGATATCGAACTCTTTTCTATCCACTATCTGGGTGATACGGCCGTCCTGGGGCTTCCTTTTCTCGGAAATGTCCATGCCGCCGATAATCTTGATACGCGCTACGATGGCCGGCAATAAGCGGATGCTGTAAGTCGCCTTTTCATAGAGGGCACCGTCAATACGATATCGAATCCGCACTTGGCGTTCCATGGGCTCAATATGGATATCAGAGGCACGCTGTCTGACCGCCTGGTCAATCATACCCTTAACCAGCTGTACAATCGGGGAATTATTGACATCCTCACTGTACATGTCCTCCTGCTCCACCATCTGGCTTTCTTTTTCCCTGGTGTATTCTTCCAGGGCAGAATTTACCTCCGCCTGACCATAATAACGGTCTAGGGCCAGCATAACGCTGCCTGTGGTTGCCACCACCGGCTCCACCTGCAGATTTGTGATGATATTGATGTCGTCCATGGCCGCCATATCCATTGGATCGGACATGGCCACCCTCAGCACATTCATGTTATCCGGCGAATACTCAAAAGGCAGCGCCTTGTGCTTTTTCAGTACGCTTGCAGGCACAAGAGAAAGGACATCCTGCTCAATCTCTACATTCTGCAGATCCACCATATCATAGTGGAACTGATTACTCAGCGCCCTCGCTATATTTTCCTCTGTGGCGAGTCCCTCATCCACTAGGGTTTCACCTAATTTACGGCCGCTGCCTTTCTGCAGTTCCAATCCCTTTTGTAAATCCTCTGCTGAGATAACGCCGTTGTTGACAAGCACGTCTCCCAGACGCAGTTTTTTCCTGTTATAGTCCATTTTAAATCCCCCACTCCAGGACACCCTCTCCAACGTCCTGACACATTTTTGTGTCCAGTTTCCACTGTACACTTATTTACATCCATTTTACTCTTTATTTAAATATGGCGCAAGATTTGATTTGCCTTTTATCCTGTTATCTTGCTCCTTCTATACTGCCCTGCCGTTTATTCTAGACACTTTGCAAAATAACTGCCGCCCACTTGTCTGACATATCCATCCGCACAAAGCTGCAAAAGTTTATGTAGTAGTATCGGAAAAGAAATACTACTGCCATACGCTTCTTCATATTTCCTCTGCAAAATCCCAGCCGACTGGGGATTGATGTCTACAAGTTTCAGGATATCCTGCTTTTCTTTATCCCAAAAGAGCAGTTCCTGCTGACTTGCTTCCTGCTCATCCTGATATTCCGCAAGCAATTCTTCCAATAATTCACCCGGCGTCGATACAAGACCGGCTCCCTGCCTGATCAATCGATTACATCCCCGGCTCAAGGGATCGGTTCCCCGTCCCGGCAGCGCATAAACTTCCCTTCCCTGCTCCAACGCCATATCCACTGTAATCAGTGTTCCACTCTTTTCTTTGGCCTCGATCACCAACACCGCATCCGCCATCCCGCTAATAATCCGATTTCGGGGTGGAAAAAGAATAGCCCTCGGACCAATGCCCGGCGGATACTCAGAACAAATACCGCCCTGCTGTATCAATGCTTCATATAATTCCCGGTTCTCCCGTGGATAACAGATATCAACGCCACATCCCAGTACGCCTAGCGAATATCCCCCTGCCCGAAGAGCCGCCTGCTGTCCAATCCCGTCAATCCCTCTGGCCATTCCACTGATCACCTGTACCCCTGCCCGCGCCAGTCCTGCACCAAATTGCCCGGCCATATATCTGCCATATTCCGTACAGTCCCGGGCTCCTATAACTGCCACTGCTTTCTGACTTACAGCAGGCAGCCTGCCCACATAATACAGGACGTAAGGAGAATCTGAAATATCTTTTAACCGCGTCGGAAAATCCTCTTCCGAAGCCGTCACCATCTGAATCCCTCTTTCTCTCATACGTTCGTATTCTCCCCTCACGTCATAATCAGATGCCGACTCAATTACACATGTTATTTTATTTTCATAGCGTTTTGATATTTTCTCTGTCAAGTTACCGACAACGGCCATTTGATAGATTTCCCGCGGCGTGCCAATTGTTTCCAGGCTTTTTAGCAGACTACGGTTACCCATGCCCACAGCCTGATACAGCCAGTGCATGTAAGCTTTGTCTTCTTCTGTCATCTTATTGTCTCCTTTCTTTTTATATTCTTTCTCTTTTCATTTTTCTTTTTTATGGTGTGGGATTAGAGTGTCAAAAGGTGCTTTCATAAAATTGAATGGGCAGATGACACAAAATGTCCACGAAGTTATCTTGCGCAGGAATATGTGATTTTCTTAATATTCCGTTCCATCCCCAGAAATTTCGGGACACGGATGTCCCGAAAAGCCCGTTATGAGCCCGGATGGCGAATAGAGGGTGGTTTCGTCCGCTGACACAGCTTTGCCGGAATATTTTAGAAAATCCATATGACGAAGCCTGATGCAAGGGAACATTTTGTGTCATCTGCCATCTCTATTTATCTTTTGCACCTTTTGACACTTGAATCGGTATAGGAAAGTTCCCTGCTTTCCTCACAACCTCTGCCAATACTTTTGATCCATCCCCCTGTAACAGACAGCTTCTGACAAATGCATCTCTTTGATTTCAGCGCTGTCTTCCAAATCTGCTATGGTGCGCGCCACTTTCAAAATCCTGTGATAGGCCCTGGCGGAAAGCTGCATATTATGAAACATCTTCTCCATATAGCGCAGTTCCCCTGCTCCAAGCCTGCAATATTTCTCCACTTCCCCGGCTCCCATATCCGCATTGAACTGTATTTTGGTGCCGGCAAACCGTTCTTTCTGTCTCTCCCTGGCCAGCATCACACGGTTTCTGATATTGCTGCTGCTCTCTCCCGCCGCGTGCCCGGCAATATCATGAAACTCCATGGGCGCTGCCTCCACACAGATATCCATGCGGTCTAAGATGGGCCCTGATATCCTGCCCAGATAACGCCTGATTTCATAGGGCGTACAGCGGCATCGCCCCATATCCGGATAAAAACCGCAGGGACAAGGATTCATGGCTCCCACCAACATAAAATCCGCAGGATACACATAGGTGCCGCTGCTCCTGGCAATCTGCACCTTTTTATCCTCCAAAGGCTGCCTTAAGATATCCAGTGTCTCCCTTTTAAATTCAGGAAGTTCATCGAGGAAAAGAACACCTCTGTGCGCCAGACTAATCAGGCCCGGCATAGGAATGCGGCCGCCGCCTGCCAATGCCCGGCCGGTAATCGTATGATGGGGATTCAAAAACGGTCTCGTTGTCTTAAGTGATGCCGCTGACTGCAGCAGCCCTGAAATACTATAGATCGTAGATACTTCCAGACTTTCTTCCGGTGACAGGGGCGGCAGGATAGTGGGCAGGCGTCTGGCCACCATTGTCTTGCCAGAGCCAGGCGCTCCCACGATCAACAGGTGATGGAAGCCTGCTGCCGCCACTTCCGCAGCCCGTTTTAATCCCTCCTGGCCGCTGACATCCGCAAAATCCAGATTTTCATCACTACTGCTCTGCTGTATCAATGTTTTCAAATCAACTGGTGCATTTCGGCAGATTGCAGAATTTTCCTGCGCATTTCCCAGCAAAAAAGAGATCGCTGCCTCCATATCCGCAGCGCCAATGCTATCCACTTCTGGAATCAAAGCACCCTCCCATACATTGCGCGCCGGCAGGATACACCTCCTGATACCGCGTTCTGCCGCTTCCCGTACGATGGGAAGAACGCCTTTGACGGGTTTCAATTCTCCTGACAGCCCCAATTCCCCAATCAGCAACGTATTCTCCACCGCTTCTTTGGGAATCCTGGCAAGCGCCGTCATAATCCCCACCGCCACAGGCAAGTCAAACATAGTGCCGTTTTTTGGCAGATCCGCTGGCGAAAGATTGACATTAATACACATGGGCGGCAGTTTCACACCCACATTTTTGAGCGCGACCTTCACACGCTCCCTGGCTTCCCGCACCTCAGATCCCGGCAACCCTACAATCTGAAAGCATGGCAGTCCCGGGGAGACATCCACCTCCACCTGAATCAGGCAGCTGTGCATCCCATAGACTGCTCCCGATATAATTGTACTGAGCAACTTCTTCTCCTCCTTTGTCTTTTTTTGAGTGTTTCCCGAAATTTTCCAGCGATATGCCGTTTGTAAAACTATAGAATTAAGTAGAATCTAGATAATGTTATTACTGCTTTGATATGTGCTTTTACAATCTTTCTGACCATAAAGCCGGGCATAAAAATACTTACCTATATTTGTTATAGCCCAAATTCCTGAAACAGCTTTTCACGGCATCTTTTATCCGTTGTCATCCGCCTCAAATCTTCCATGCGGTTTAACTCTAACAGCTTTCCTACTAATGCCGCCGTTCTGTCAGTTCCTTCTTCCATCCCATCCTCTCGTGCTTCCTCCGTGATGGTCCTCTCATATGCCTCCATATCAATTTCTTCTAACAACATTCCCAGCACCTCCGATCGGTATCTTTGCAGGAACTGTGACAGAATATCATGGTCTATGCAGTAGTCAATTGCCAGATTAAGGGCTTCCTGATGCTCCCTGCCCTCTGCCAGATACTGCCTGACTTTCTCCACAAATATCGAATACTCCTCCAAAATCCTGCACTTCTCCATCAGTTCCCGGTTTTTCCCTTGATTGATGTTCAACATCCGCACCTTTAGTTCTATACAACCTTTTACTTTCTGGTTCTCAAAAGCATCTGACAGCTTTAACTCCTGCTCCTCCGGCCTTTCCTGTCCGCCATTGTAAAACACGATGCACTGCGGCGTAGGCAGAATCAGCTGCCTCGTTCCATAGATATTGCTTCTTGCCTGTTTCAGTAATTTCTGATATTCTTCCGCCAAATAGATTAGGAATCTCACCGGCATATTGGGATTGTAGGTACTCTGCATAAACTGTCCTCCTTTACTTGCAGCAGGACACATCATGCGGTTCTTCCGTCATCTTCGTTCCTGCCATATTTAATTGAATCACTAGAAAATCTGACAGAAACTGTCTGAATGTACGAACTGTACATTGGTAGAATTTCTCTGATAGACATAGTTTATACAGGTTTTCCCCATTTGTCAATCACTTTTTTACGAAATCACACCATAAAATATAAAACTGCCCAAATAACGATATTATTCGTCACTTAGGCAGTGCTACTCCGAGGCCGCGAAGCAAATCTTGCTCCCGCCACTTATCCGAGGCCACAAAGCTGTCCTCGCACCTTACCGCTTATCCGAGGCCGCGAAGCGGTCCTCGTAAAGTTAATTTGCGAAGCAAATTTACTTTTTTACATGATCTTATTCTGCATCCCGTCCGGATCCTGGGCAAACTGTATGGCCATCTCCCGCTCAATCTTTCCCTCATAGAAAAGCTGTATGATCGCGTCATCCATCGTAATCATGCCCATCTTGCGGTTGGTCTGCATAACGGTCGCCAGCTGATGCGATTTTCCTTCACGAATCAGATTCCTGACCGCATGATTGGCGTGCATCACCTCAAAAGCCGCCACACGCCCCTCGCCGTCGATGGTAGGAATCAGCTGCTGGGATATGACAGCCTCCAGCACATTAGCAAACTGTACACGAATCTGCTGCTGCTGATGGGGCGGGAACACGTCGATAACACGGTCCACAGTACTGGCAGCACCGATGGTGTGCAGGGTTGACAGTACCAGATGGCCTGTCTCCGCCGCCGTAATAGCTACGCTGATCGTCTCAAAATCGCGCATCTCACCCACCAAAATCACATCAGGATCTTCACGCAGGGCCGCCCGCAGGGCATTGGCATAACTCTGGGAATCCAGACCAATCTCTCTCTGGTTGACCATTGCCATTTTATGCTGATGAAGATACTCGATCGGATCTTCCAGGGTAATGACGTGGGCATCTCTTTTATTATTAATCTTATCAATGATAGCCGCCAGCGTAGTAGACTTACCACTTCCGGTAGGACCTGTGACCAGAATAAGCCCTCTCTTACGCTCATACAGATTGATGACCGACTCCGGTACACCCAGCACTTCCGGAGAGGGCACTTTTGTTCCTACCAGACGCAGAGCTAATGCGGCAGAACCCCTCTGCTTGTACGCATTGACACGATATCTTCCCAGTTCCGGAATCGAGAAGGACATATCATATTCTCCCCGTTCCTCAAATCGTTCTCTCTGTACATCATTCATGATCGAATAAGCAATCGCCAGGGTATCCTGCGGTAACATTTTCGGATAATCCATGGTGACCAGATTGCCGTTGACGCGCATCTTGGGCGGTATTCCCACAGTAATATGTACGTCCGATGCACCGGCATCGCACGCAGTGTGCATAATTTCAATTATCGTTGGCATTTTTCTACCCCTTTACCCCTTTTATCTATCATTACTTTATATTCAGGATCTGCAGATCCCTATATTCCAATATCTATAAAATCGCGATTTCCACATATTCCGGTTCTTCTACCTCCACGCCGGATTGTTTGAGCAGATTCATATCCATCACATAACGGTTGTCCATCGTCTTCATAATATCCTTGATTTCCAAATCCTCATACATATCCATATCTGCCAGATCCACAATACTGTTGTCGCGGAACATCAGCACCATGGGCCGCAGGACATTCTGTTCGTTTGCAGAGAGGACCAGCGCTTTTTCCCCAGTATTGAGTTCCACGCTGACACCTGGCACCAGAATGTTAATGGATTTGATCAGTGCATCTACCACCCTGCTGTCAAAAATCTGAGGATTGTCCAGTAAATATTTCAAAGCTGCCACTTCGGAATTCGGTTCCTTATCAAATTGTACTGCCGTCATCCTGTCATAAGTTTCCGCCACCGCAAGTACTCTTGCGCCGTTTCCCATCCTGATTGACGCAATATCTTCCCCTGTTTCCAGACTGGCAAGCCCTCTCTGGGCCTGCACACAAATACGCTTTACATTGGGCATGGAAGAAAATGCAATGTCAATCAGGTCGAAACCGCCCACCTCTGCCACTTGAACCCTCATTTTTTCTTCTTTGGATGGATTCTCGCTCTCTATCATATCCACCACCGTCAATTTGCCGATATCATGGACTAAAGCCGCCTGCACGGTCTCCAGCTGTTCATCCACCTTTATATTCATAACATGTGTTATCATTGCGCATAGAATCGCCACATTCAAAGAATGTTTATAAATATAATCCTCTTTACTGCGGAGATTTTGTATAAAATTAATTCTCTTATCCAGATGTCCGTAATTCTTGATGATATTAGCCGATATCATCTGTATCCTGGAGACTCTCTTCGTCTGCAGGATCTTGTCAAGTTCCTCCCGGATAGAGAATACGCACATCGTCTGAAAACGCTCAAACTCAATATCTGCCTGTGTCATGGGAGGAACGGGCTCTGCCGGCTCCAATATAAAGATGCCGATCAACCCGAAATTGCGGATACTCTCGATGCCCTGCCTTGTCAACTTAGAATTTCTCTCATACAGCAGGACGCCGTTTTTATTGTAAATGGGACGCGCCAATCTCATACCCGTCTTCAAGTTATCCCTCTTTACAAAAAGCATATTTTAGCCTCCTCCCTGCCCGTCTTATGTAGTTCCCAACGCCTCGTACCCCTCTTTGAGTTTCTCAAGCGCTTTTTTTTCTATCCTTGACACATAACTTCTGGATATTCCAAGCCTGCGCCCTATCTCCCGCTGTGTAATCTCATGTTCGCTGGAGAGTCCATACCGAAGCATGATAATCGCCCGCTCCCGCTCGGAAAGTCGTTCACGGATCAGTCCAGAAAGTCTGCCAAGCCTTTCTTCCACTTCCATTCTGTCGATCACATCCACCTGTTCCTGCTCTATGATATCGAGCAGATTGATCTCGTTCCCCTCCCTGTCCGTACCAATGGGATCATAGAGGGACACTTCCCTGGATGTCTTCTTTTTGGCCCGAAGCAGCATCAAAAGTTCGTTATCAATACAGCGTGATGCATAAGTACTCAACTTTCCCTTACCTGCATCAAAGGAATCTATCGCCTTGATCAGACCTATGGTTCCGATGGAGATCAGATCCTCCATATCCTCGTCTACGTTCTGATATTTCTTGGCAATGTGCGCCACAAGACGCAGGTTATGTTCCACCAGGATCTCCTTGGCTTCCTTTCGCTCTTCTTCGCTGCCTGTTTTAAGCCGTTTTAAATATACGGCCTCTTCCTTCGCAGTTAATGGCTGGCTAAATGTTTTCAAAAGAAGCCCCCAAAGTCCATTTACTCTATTCTATGACCTGGCGGCATCTTAAGTGCCTTTCCATCTTTGGAAAATGAATCCTGTACTTTATATTATACAAATATGTGGTGTAAAATTCAATATAGCGGCAAGCATTTTTATCGAAATGCCCACATCCATCTACTCAAAAAGGAATTCTGCCATCACATAATTACTGACATCAATCCCCCTGTCAGTCAGTTTGATATATCCATTTTCTTTTTGTAAAAGATTTTGGGATATCATTTTCTCGATTACCGGACCGTACACCGCTTCCATCGTGCATCCAAATTTTTCATAAAAGTCCTGGCAACCCACACCGCACATCATTCGCAGCCCTAGAAACATGCATTCTTCCATCTGCTCCTGCATGGTGAGAACTTGAACTCCTGCCTGCTGGAACACATTTTCCGTACAAGTGCGCATATTTTCCACATAATCCTTATATTCCTTCATACTTTCCGGCGCACTCCACCGCACATCTCCCACCATAGAAGCTGCCCCCAGCCCGAATCCCACATAGTCCCCGCGCTGCCAGTACACCTGATTATGACGGCAGGCGAATCCTTCCCTGGCATAATTAGAGATTTCATACCGCTGATATCCCCTCTCTGCCAGATATTCCTTCGTCATCTGGTACATCTCCCGGTCTTCATCCTCTGTCGGAAAACTGTATTGCCCTTTCCGCTCATACAAAGGTGTACCCTCTTCCAGAATCAGACTGTAAGCGGAGATATGTTCCGGTGCAAGATCTGCCACCCGCTCTAAACTTTCCCGATAAGAAGCAATGCTCTGCCCTGGCAGCGCCGCCATCAGATCAATATTAATATTGACAAACCCCGCCGTCCTGGCCGCCCGATAGGTATGCAAAAACATCTCATAGTCATGAATCCTGCCGATACGCGCAAGTTCCTCATCCTGCGTGGACTGCAGTCCAATGCTGAGGCGATTAATACCATACGTTATGTAATTCCCCAGTTTCTCCGCTGTCACCGTTCCAGGATTACATTCCATGGTAATCTCCACCTCATCTGTCATCCGGTAGTTCTCCCTGACCGCCTGCAGAATCCGTCCTATCTCTTCCGCCGGTAGTATAGAAGGCGTTCCGCCGCCCAAAAAAACAGAGATCACCCTATGATCCCTGTAAAATACCGACTGTTCTTCAATTTCCTGCACAAGTAAGTTTACATAACTTTCGATTTCTCCAGCAGACGCAGTAAAAGACAGGAAATCACAGTAGAGACATTTCCTGACGCAAAACGGAATGTGGATATATATGCTTAAGTCTCTCATCTGCAATGCCTGCCTTATTTCCTGTTTTATTTGTCATCCAGTTTGAGCACGCTCATAAATGCACTTTGGGGGATTTCCACGTTTCCCACCTGGCGCATCCGCTTCTTGCCCTCCTTCTGTTTCTCCAAAAGTTTCTTTTTACGGGTGATATCACCACCATAACACTTGGCAAGGACATCCTTGCGCATGGCCTTGACTGTCTCCCTGGCAATAATCTTGCCGCCCACTGCCGCCTGAATCGGTATCTCGAAAAGGTGTCTGGGAATCTCATCCTTCAACTTCTCACACATCTTCCGCCCTCTCTCATAAGCGCTGTCCGCATGAACGATAAAGGAGAGCGCATCCACCTCATCGTGGTTGATCAGGATATCCAGTTTCACCAGACTGGATTGCTCATACCCTTTCAACTCATAGTCAAAGGAAGCATAGCCCCTGGACCGGGATTTCAAGGCATCAAAAAAGTCATATATGATCTCGTTTAAAGGCAGTTCGTATTTTAAAAGGGCTCTGGTGGCCTCAATATACTCCGTGCTGATATAACGGCCCCGTCTCTCCTGGCAAAGCTGCATGATCGGCCCGATAAACTCCGTGGTCACCATAATCTCGGCGCTCACCACTGGCTCTTCCATATAATCTATCTCGGAGGGATCCGGCAGATTGGAGGGATTGGTCAGTTCGATCATCTCCCCGTTGGTTTTGTACACTCTATAAATAACGCTTGGTGCGGTTGTTACCAGATCCAGGTTATATTCCCTTTCCAACCGTTCCTGAATGATCTCCAGATGCAAAAGCCCCAGGAAACCGCAGCGGAAGCCAAACCCAAGGGCAATCGACGTCTCCGGCTCATAGTTTAAAGAAGCGTCATTTAATTTCAGCTTTTCCAGAGCATCCCGCAAATCCGGATATTTAGCACCATCCGCCGGGTACATGCCGCAATAGACCATGGAATTGACCTTCTTGTAGCCCGGAAGCGGCTCCGCACAGGGATTGTCCAAATCTGTCACTGTATCGCCCACGGCGGTATCCTTTACGTTCTTGATGGAAGCCGTCAGATATCCCACCATGCCGGCACTCAGTTCCTCACAGGGAATGAACTGTCCTGCTCCGAAATATCCCACTTCCACCACCTCAGCCGTAGCGCCGGTGGCCATCATTTTAATCGAAGTGCCCTTGCGTACCCTGCCTTCCTTAATCCGGCAAAACACGATCACTCCTTTATAGGAATCATATACCGAGTCAAAGATCAAAGCCTTAAGCGGCGCATCGGGACTGCCCTGGGGCGCCGGCACCTTATGCACAATAGCTTCCAGTACTTCCTCGATACCAATACCGTTCTTGGCGGAAATCAAAGGTGCGTCCTGCGCCTCAATGCCGATCACATCCTCAATCTCATTCTTCACCCGCTCCGGCTCAGCGCTGGGCAGGTCAATCTTATTGATCACCGGAAATACATCCAGGTCGTGGTCCAACGCCAAATAGACATTGGCCAAGGTCTGCGCCTCAATCCCCTGAGCAGCGTCCACCACTAAGATTGCCCCGTCACAGGCCGCAAGACTGCGGCTCACCTCATAGTTAAAGTCCACATGGCCGGGGGTATCTATCAGATTGAAGATATATTCCTTACCGTCCTTAGCCTGATAGACAATGCGCACTGTCTGGGCCTTGATTGTGATGCCCCGCTCCCGTTCCAGTTCCATATTATCAAGCACCTGGGCCTGCATCTCTCTGCTGGTCAAAAGTCCTGTCTTCTCTATGATTCTGTCCGCCAATGTGGACTTGCCATGGTCTATATGGGCGATAATACAAAAATTCCTGATTCTGCTCTGCTCTATGACTGCCATATGCTTCCTCCCTGATCACTCTCATATGGAGAAAGTATATCAAATCCGATAAAAGATGTCTACTCTCATCTCTCCGGCTCCTGCCCGCTCAAGACCAAATGCAGCACATGGGCCAAGGGATCACATGCGTTATGTATCTCTTCCTCCGTGTTATTCTGGGCGCCCAGTTCAATCAGAAGCGTTTTCGGACACAAATGCATATTATATCGATAAGCTTTCAGATAAATCCTGCGCGCAATTCCTGGGTAATACTCATTGCAGGCCGCCTGCATCTGAAAGGAAAAGGCCAAGTTATCTTCCAGATATGGATTTTCCAGATAAGAAATCTCTCCCTTCTTGGTACGGCTCAACCCATTAAAAAACATAAACTGTGCGGTAGGCCTGCCCTGCAGATTCATCACCAGACGCCGTTCCGCCGGCATGGCATCCCTGTGCAGATCGATTACCACCTCGATGGACGGATTCTCCCGGAGCAGCTTCTCAATCTCCGGCAGGGAATTGCTGTAGGCATAATCTCTGTCCGCATCATAGCAGGCCGTATGATGCAGCACATTATACCCATACCGTTCCCGCAAAATAGAAGCCAGATATTCACCCGCCCCCAGAATCCCACTATCCTCATCCCCCGGCACCGAATCCACAAAGGCCTCCTGGGAATGAGTGTGATAGATCAGAATCTGCGGTTTTTCAGCACTTCCCTGGATACGCATGTCCCTGGAGAGAAGTTCCTTCGCCTCCAGAAGTTCCTCCCCTGCCTTCGTAGTGCTGTCCACAGCATAAAAAGCCTTGATCAGCTCATCATAATCGGCAAGTTCCTCCCACTGATAGTGGAAACTCTTCTCCGACGCCGGCTGAAAAAGCATGGCCTTCTCTCCCCCATCACCTGCATCCTCCTGGTTCTGCTCTGATAAATAACGTTCGTTTTCTTTTAACAGTTCATTTTCCACGCTCTGCTCCAGATGCATGGCATCGTCCCCATATTCCAAATCACCTTCCTCAATCGACTTGCGATCCTCGTCACTGCCCTCCAACACAAGCAATCTGGCATAATCACTTTCCGTCACATACTCCTGATCATCCGTCTTTTCCAGATAAAAGAGAAATACCGGATATTCCAAAAGCGCCCCCCTGGTGATCATATCTCCCCGAAAAGCACTGCTCTTTCCTTCGTTCATCCTGCTGATCACAGGAAGATACGGTTCCATCACCAATTCTTTCACCCAGTCCAAAAGCGGTCCTTGTCCTTTCTCCTTCTTTTCTTCTTCCCGAACCCACTCTTTCAGCACAAAGAAAAGCGATATTATAACAATCGTTATTAAAATTATCCTGGGAATTTTCTTTTTGATGTCCATACTAAGATATATGCAGTAGGAACATAACTTCATGCCACCCGCTAGAAGATCAGCGCCTTATTGATTCCGTCGCAGAGAATGTGGCTGATCTGCTGAATCTGCTGATCCACATCCTTAGTCGTCACATACATATTGTTCAGTTCCGTCAAAGTCGCCGGCCGCTCCCCCATGGCGTCTCCCACGATCGTGGCAGCGTCCACCACAGTAGGCACGCCCAATGCCAGCACCGGTACATTCAGTGTTTCCTGCGTGATAGCATTCCTATGATTGCCCACACCGGAACCGGGATGGATTCCAGTATTCGTAATCTGAATGGTACGATTCAGGCGCTTCGTGGAACGGGCCGCCAAAGCGTCTATCACAATCACCACATCCGGTTTCGTCTCTTTGATGACACCCTTGATAATCTCCGCCGATTCCATACCCGTCTTAGCCATGACGCCCGGCACCAGACTGCTCACCAGATGCATTTTGGACCGATTATACGCCACCTTTCCATATTCCTTCACAATATGTCTGTTGACAAAAAGATTATCCGCCACATTGGGCCCCAGGGAATCCGCGGTTACCTCACGGTTGCCGAGCCCCACCACCAAAATGGACTGTTCCTTATCAGGATCTGGCAATACATCGCGGATCTGAGCCGCCAGGATGTCAGAAATTTCCTGATGATAATCCTCTTCCGGCTCCGTCATAGCCGGTGCCTCCAGCGTGACATAAGTTCCCATCGGTTTACCCAACGCCTTTGCGCCGTTCTTGGTCTCGATAAGAACCCTTGTAATATGCACATCCGCTTTCTCTTCATACTCCTCTTCCACGATAACGCCATGTAGTTCAGACTCTTTTTCTCCAATACCTTCTCTGGCTTCCAACGCCAAGTCCGTCCTGACATTTGACCAGCTGTTCATATCCTGCTCCTTCCTTCCCTCGCCTACATAAAACTGCTGTCTGCAGCATCTTATGCTATATTAATATGCGTTTTCTTTTTACTTGCCTATTTTCTTTTCTATTTTTTGCAAAAATAAACAAAATATGTATTGACATCACCATTCCCATAAACTAATATAATATACGTGTGTTTCCATTAAAACGTCCGTGTCCGGCTTTAATGAGACACGTCTATCATACATTCAGTCAATCCTGACAGAAGGAGCATAGGAGGTGTAATTATGGCAAATATCAAATCTGCAAAGAAGAGGATCCTGGTAAACAAGACCAAAGCGGACAGAAATAAAGCGATTAAGTCCGGTGTCAAGACAGCAATCAAGAAAGTGAACGCTGCCATCGAGGCTAATGATAAAGAAGCTGCAAAGAGCGCACTGCTTGCTGCTACTTCCGCTATTGACAAGGCGACAAAGAAGGGCGTTTACCACAAGAATACATCTGCAAGGAAGGTATCCCGTCTTGCATGCGCCGTTAACAAGATGGCCTGAAGAAAATTCCTTCGGAATTATCTTCGCGAGATCCGCTTCGCGGACTCGGATAAGAGCGTAAAGTTGAGTTCCTTCGGAATTTTCTTCAAAGATTGAGACATTAAAAAACAACCCATACCGTCATGTGGGTTGTTTTTTGTTGTATTTTCCATTCCCGAGGCTGCGCATGCAGTCCTCGAGATCGAACGGAGCTCGATCTGTTAACGGCTATGACCGCCTCCGCCGTGGTGACCTCCGCCGCCTCCGCCACCACCGCCATGGCTTCCGCCACCGCTGCTGCTTCTCTCAATCCTTCGCTGTGTCACAGTTTTTCTTAAAAAGCGATCCTCATGCACCCAAAAAGACGGCTCGCCGCCAGCCACATATGTGACCGCCGTTGTGGTCTTTTGCCCTCTCTTGGAACGCCAGTTACAGGCAATAAATATACCAGCTGCTATTATTCCAACCAGCCAGTATACCATTTTCGGCACATAAAGGGTAAAGGCATTGATTCCCAGCATATCGTGATAAAAGTCATTGACGTAAGTCTTATAGGCACGATAAGGATTCCTCTCCACATAGCGATAAACATTATCAAGAATATGGTTGACCTGGTCTGCCGAATACGCATCTTTAGCCTTTCCGGTAGTACAAAACCAGGTATAAATGCTGCCGTCATCTTCCCGGAACCAATTGTCTACCAGTACCACGCCATCCCCGTCCGGCCTGTCATAGCCAAATCCATTTGTCTCCCAGAACTGCTCCGCATAAACCCTCACAAATTGGTCATAACTTACACCCGGTTCAATCTCCCTGGCATATTCTTTTAAGGATTCTTCCAAGGTAACCAACACGATATCGCAGCCGGTCTGTTTTTCCCTCTTAGCAATCAGTTCCTCAAGATTCTTCTCCTCTTTGTCCGTCAGTACATCTCCGTAGTCAAATACCCTTTGTTCTGTAGCACACTCTTTATTTGTCCTCTGGTAATTGGCCGCTTTGGCAATGCCCCAATGTCCGACGTGGAGAACCAGAAGTAAAATTCCCAGCGCAGCCAGAATAATATAGATCCATTTAAAATAACGAAAATATTCTCTCATCTGCTCTCCTCCCCTATAGAATCTCCAATGCCCACACAAGCATATATCCTGCCGCCGTAACAGCCGCCAGCACGGAAGCCGCATAGGAAAGCACTTTTGCTTTAGACACCGGTGTGGTGCCAATCACCTTACCGGTCTGTCCATTGACATGATACTGATACGTCTGTCCTTTGTAATGATACAAATACTGCCATACCGGCATCAGCGCATAATGAACGCCGTCTCGTGAGAGATTCAAATTATTTCTAATGGGCCTCATTCTGGTATAGCCGCCAAAAGAAGCCTGCATCATTTCCTGAGAGGAGTTTCTGGCCTTGATCTGGGCCCTGCCCTCTAACTCCGGTGCGCCCTGGTTATAGACCTCCCCATAGAATCCGGACATATATTTGGGATTAAATCCCTCTAATTTCTGATAATTATAGGGTTCCATCAAATCCATGATCCCATCATCCATGGCGTAGGAAGCGTCCACCGGAATCCTGTCAAAGTCCACTGCCATCCTTCGCAGCACTTCATAATAAGAAGTTTCCGTATACTCCGTATCCCCGCTGGTCCAAGTCCTGACCTTGATACCTTCCCCCGCATAATCGTAATCCGCCTTATAATCATAGAGCCAGAAAGGTACATAAATCCCTTCCATCTTTTCCAGACTCTTAGCAGACATGAAATCTGAAGGCGTGAACAGTCTTTTAGAAAATTCATGTTCCATGGCTGCTACCGCCGCCTGCTTACTCACACAAAAGGGAAGGATCATATGGGGCTCATAAATCCCTTCCACACGCTCGTTTAGAACCAGATAACTGCCACAGTGTTCACAACGGCACGCAGATATGTAATCTTTCACTTCAATAGGCGCGCCGCAGTTGACGCACTGTGTCATAGAATTATTGTCAATCCTGTCCTCGCTGTCCTGCCCTTCACAGTGCGGACAATACATAGTACCTCTGCGCGGCTCATAAACCACATTGCCGCCACAGTTCCTGCATTTAAATAACATTCCATCTCCCCCTGTTTTTATGATATCTGTATCCTCATCCATTTTAGCAGATATCTGTGTAAAATGACAGCTTTCTTTTATTCTGCCATCGTCTACTGCCTGCCATTGTCCTGACACAGCTTACTTCCGGCCGCCGTGCTTCGCCTTTCTGTAAACTGCTAGCACACAAATTCCCACAAACACTATGGTCATCCCAACTGTAAGAATCACAGATAGACTGCTGCCCGCCCCAAAGATCAAACCCAAAGCCTCCCGCAGGCTGGCCACCCCAAAAAAGGCAAAAATCACAAAAGAAAGATTGTTCAGGATACCCGCAGGCATCTTACTCTTTAAGAAGACTCCCACAATCAGACCGATCAAATCCGCAAGAATCAGTCCCAATGTACATCCCAGGAATACATAACACGCGTTACTAAAACTATGGCTCGTATAGGCAGCCGCCAGTGTAATAGCGGACAACTGCGTTTTATCTCCCAGTTCTCCGATAAAAAAGGAAATAAAAATACCGATAATCGGTCCAAAACGATGTTTTATCTCGCTCTCCTCTTCGTCCTTATCCTCTCCCCTGACGGTACTGTAAGCAAACCAGAAGAAAGCAAAAGCCGCCGCCATTTTGATGATCCGCATATCCAGATAACTACCGAGGGCTGCCCCCACTCCTACGGCCATAAGGTTCAGTACCGCCGTGGCAAGCCAGGTTCCCGCCAGAATGTGGGGAATCTTATATTTCCCCGCCATCGCCACCAAAAGCAGCTGTGTCTTATCCCCCATCTCCGCTATAAAGATTGTTGCCAGCACTGTCAAAAAAATGATCATGTCCAATCCTCTCTTTCTTATCCTAGGTATTTTTCTGCATGTATCTTTTCATAATACCTATGGAACGGCATATGAAAAGGGACAGATACGATACGGTATCTATCCCCTGTAAACCTGCTCAAGACACACGTACAGCACTCTGCCATACATGAGTCTCATCAATTAAGATATACCAGATATCAGCCCAAAACAGCTTCCATCAGTATGTTGGCATATCGCGTCTGATTCTGACAGACGCCGACTACTCCCTCATATATTATAATATTCTATTATAGTGGGCCTGGAAACCAGCGTCAATGCCTATCATGAAAATTTTGTCACTCCCGGCCATCCCAGCAATATGTACACAGCTTACACCTATCAATCCCTACAGAAGCGATCATATCGTCCAACCGGTGATAACGAAGCGATGTAAAGTTCAGCTTTTCCCCAATCTTCTTCAGCATTTCCTTGTATTCGCTGCTTTCCGGATCCGCATAAACAGAGAGATTCGGATACTTGTTCTCTCCTTCCAGTTCCTGAATCACCCGGCGGGCAATCAGTTCCATCTCCGAAGTAGAACGGGAGAAATTCAGATATTTACAGCCAAAGAGAAGCGGCGGACATGCGGGCCTGATATGCACTTCCTTGGCGCCGCTCTGATACAAAAATTCCGTAGTTTCCCGAAGCTGTGTACCCCGTACAATAGAGTCATCGATCAAAAGCAGGCTGCGGTCTTTGATCAGATCGTGTACCGGAATCAGTTTCATCTTCGCAATCAGATCACGCTTACTCTGAATTGTAGGCATAAAGGACCTGGGCCAGGTAGGCGTATATTTGATAAAAGGTCTAGAAAAGGGAATCCCAGACTCATTGGCATAACCGATGGCATGAGCAGTCCCGGAATCCGGCACCCCCGCCACAATATCGGGCTTCACATCATCCCGCTTCGCCAACATGGCGCCACAGCGGTAACGCATCTCTTCCACACTGACTCCCTCATAGGAAGAAGTCGGATACCCATAATAAATCCACAAGAAAGTACAAATCTTCATATCCTTGCCCGGAGCCACCAACGTCCTGATGCCTTCCGGCGTCACCACCACGATTTCTCCCGGCCCCAATTCCCGTTCTGGTCTGTAGCCCAGATTCAAATACGCAAAACTTTCAAAAGAAATGCAACAAGCGTTATCTTTTATACCAATAGTCACCGGCGTACGGCCATAACGGTCTCTTGCCGCATAAATCCCCTTGGCCGTCATGATCAGCATGGTCATGGAACCGTCAATCAATTCCTGGGCATACTGCATTCCCTCGATCAGATTGTCTTTCTGATTAATAACAGCTGCTACTAATTCTGTGGCATTGATATCGCCCCCGCTCATCTCCAGAAAATGTCCTCTGCCGTTCTTAAAAATCTCTGCCACAATCTCGTCCTTATTATTGATCTTACCCACTGTGGTAATGGCATAGGTACCATGATGGGAACGAATGATCAGCGGCTGCGGCTCATAATCAGAAATACATCCTATACCCAGCGTACCGTGCATTTTATTGACATCCTTATCGAACTTGGTACGAAAAGGCGTATTTTCAATATTGTGGATTGCCCGGTCAAACCCCTCTTCCTTACTGTAAAGAGCCATGCCAGCCCGCCTGGTTCCCAAATGGGAATGATAATCTGTCCCAAAAAACAGATCGAATATACAATTCTCCTTTGATGCCACTCCAAAAAAACCGCCCATGATGTCCTCCTGTTTCTTAAATCTAATCTCCGTTAGCTTCCCTGGCGTCCAGACGCCCGTCTCCACCGTGCATCCATATTACGACCAGCGTCTCTCATAAATCTCACAGCCGCACCGCCCCCGCTCCTTCACTCGTTGAAGCACTTCCCTGGCACGTCCATACAAGCTCTTAAATTCCTCTCCGGCCTCACCCAGCGCCACCCCGGCGCTTAACGTAACTACCGGCATATTTTCTCCCATATGCATCAGTTTGTCATTCAGATGCGCAATCCGTCTACGGATACCGTCCACATGTTCCGCCGAAAGTTCCCTGATCCAGAGCGCAAACTCGTCTTCTTCCAGTCTTCCAATACCGTCACAGCTCCTAAAATTCTCCCGCAGCATAACAGCCACATTCTGCAAAACCCGATCGCCCATATCCTGCCCGAAACGCTCGTTGATCTCTCCCATCCAATCCACATCCAGAATCAAGAGACACCCCTGTACGCCTTCTTCCTGCAAAGCTGTCTCCACTGTTTTCTGAAAATATTTACGGCCTGCCACGCCGGTGAGCGCATCCCTTTCCCTGTCACGATATAATCGGTCTTTGGTACTCGTCCGTCCCTTATACTGTGTATCCTGTGACCTTCCATGATGCCACAGTATATTTTTCATCGCATGTCGCCTCCTATTAGTGGGTTACAGCCTCATTTTGCACCCTCATCTGCAAAAAAATTTTGTACATATTTCATAACACCATTTTGAAAAAAATGAGCATTCTGTATTTGTTCTTCTACATCTTCTTTCGAGATAACATAATAGTCATCATAATCTGCTTCACTTCTAATTTCAAACGCTTGCGTTATAATTTCAGAATATTTCTTTTCAAATACTCCCGTCTTAACATAGTTCCTTTGAAAATACGCCATCACACCAGAATGTTTTGAAAAATCCATGCCCTCCAACGCCAGCAGACTTCTTATACTATGAAAAATTGCGTAATACGACCGATTAGCGGCGCCACAATAATCTTGTGTCTGAACCAATATACCCGCTGACTCCAGACACATTTGGGCCTTTTCCAAGCGGTAATAACACAAATCCTTTCTTCTTTCATCCATAAACCACGATTCCCTCTTTTATTATATTTTGGTAAAATGGCAAGAAATCGAGATTATCTTCAAAATGTTTCCTGTCACGCAGCATAATAGATAGGAACACATCCTGATCTAAAGATATATCGCTCGCCATTTCCGCAGTTACTCCCCGCAATCTCTTTACCTCATCTGTATCTCCATCTAAAACAATCATAATATCTATATCTGATTCTTCCGTACAGTTCCCTCGTGCATATGAACCAAAAAGAATAATCCTATTTAACATATCTCCATATAACTTTTGTGAAGCTTTTTTTACTTCTTTAAGCACTGTCTGTAATTCAGAATTTGTACACATAACTACAGCCTCCCATTCCATAAAGTGCCGTCTTTCTTACAGTATAGCAAACTCCCCTATCGAAAGCAAGAATTCTCATTCCCCGGCAGACATCTCATTTTACACACAACACCCTTGTATTTTACACTACGGTCCGGTATTATATACCATACAGTGACAGTGCGGTTATATCCATATTCCATACAATCACTGTACAGCTATGCTTATATTTCACACGGTCACAATACGGTTTATATCCACAAACAGGAGACACAGACAAATGAAAGACAAATTTCTCACGATCGGCCAATTTGCCGCCATGCACGGCATCAATAAAAAGACTCTGATGTGGTATGACGAGATTGGTCTCTTAAAACCGGCCGCCATCCACCCGGAAAACGGCTATCGCCTTTATACCTACTATCAGAGTCCCATTTTAGAGACCATTCTTTTATTGCGGGAACTGGATGTGTCCATCGGGGAAATACAAAGTTTTATGAAAAACCGTTCCGCCGCCAGCCTGAAAATCCTTCTGGATGAAAAGATCACCGATCTTGACCATAATATCACCCATCTGCAGGCGCTGCGGGAAACCTTATGCACCCACCATCAAAATATGGTCACACTACTGACCATGGATTTAGACAGGATTGAAATCGTGGAGAAAGAAGCGCGCTGTCTGGTCACGGTAGATATTGACCAAGACACCTCCTTTGAACAGGAAGTGGAACTGATCTCTGCCGAAACCTTAAAATATCAGCTCGGGCGCCTTCACCATGCCTCCTACGGTTCCATGATTCCCGTTGTCAGCCTGCAGAACGGGAATTACGATGACTATTCCAAACTTTTTATTGAAATACCTTTTCTCAAGCTAAATGACAGCCTGCACATACAACCCGCCGGAAAGTACCTCAGGGCCTTTCACAAAGGCGGCTGGGACAAGATGCCCCTGCATTACCAGGCAATCTTTGACCACGCGGCAAAACAGGGGCTGACTTTGTCCGGCTATGCTTATGAGATGGGCATCAATGAAAATGTGGTTGACCGGATTGAAGATTATATCATACAGATTGAAATTCCAATCCTTTCCTAATCTCTTCGTATCATCAGGACAGGAACCTCAGATACCATCCGCGACTGCCCTGAAAAATTCCACATGTTTCAGTTCATATCCCTTAGCCATAAAGTCCGGATCTGCACTGGTCTTGACAATGATAACGTTCTTCGTGGGATTCACATAGATCCACTGTCCATAGACGCCGATTGCCATAAACTCACCTTCCTCTCCCTCCGGCACCCACCATTGATATCCATAACCAATGGCGTTATAGGCATCATAGTTGGCCCCCGGCTTGGCATAGGCTTCGCTGATATCCATGCTGTCCTTCACCCACTCTTTCGGCAGCACCTGCTCCCCATGATAGTCCCCCTCCTGCAGATACAGACGGGCAAAACGGGCATAGTCCTCTAAAGAAACACTCAATCCGCCCATGGCCAGTTCCGTTCCGTTACTGAGTGTCCAGTAAGCGTCGTGGGCGGCTCCGATTTTTTTCCACAGTTTCTCTTCCATAAATTCCGCTAAGCTATACCCTGTGGCATTGGTGATGACATTTCCCAGGATCTCCGTGTTAATGCTTAAATATCTCCGATAGGTATAGGGTTCTTCCTGGACCCCATACCCGGCAATCACTTCCATGGCAGGCTTGCCCATCAGAGTCCGCATGGAAAATCCGCTCATATCCGTATCCTCATTAAAATTAATACCGGAAGCCATCTTCAGACATGCCCTGATGGGAATGTTCTCTAGCGACGTGCCCACAAACTCCGGCACATACTTCCCGATCGGATCCTCAATGCTCTCCACATACCCTTCCGAGACGGCAATCCCCATCAAGGCTGAGACAAAAGACTTCCCCATGGAGTTGGAAGAAAACAGCGTATCCTCATCTCCGCCCATAAAATATTTTTCATATTTGATAACATCATCCCGGATAACCAGCATAGCCGTCGTCTTCGTATCTTCCATGAACTCTTCGGTGACATAAAATTCGTCCGCAAAAGTAAATCCATTTGTCAACGCAACATTTTCTTCCCGCAGGAATCGAAAAACTTCCTCTCCTCTGGCTATCTTTTTCACCGGCTGTATCTCCGGCGTGTGCTGAAAGGTATGGGCCAGGTTCTCATCCTTGAAACTGTTCAGCGAAATATAGATTGTCTTTATCTTATCTCCAAAACACAATAACCCCACCCCGATTACAACAATAATAACAGCAGCAACAATACCTATCCATTTCATTTTCTTCACGACCTTTCCTCCTACAATGTTTTTGTTTGATACCAGTCTAATCCATACAGTAACTGTACGGTCAAGAGGGTTTTTAAAATAAAATATAAAAGGCGCTAGGAAACTTAGGCTAGGGTAAAGTTTTTGTAGGAAAAAAGAATAGAAGAAATAGGAAAGCACCT
>CAMNSD010000015.1 GCA_946554445.1 uncultured Lachnospiraceae bacterium
TAAGCAGGGAGAACTTGCAGATAAATTGGAGATGGAGAACAGCAGGGAGGAAGAATGAGCGGAGTGCATAAATACCCGACAATCAGTTTTCGCATTTCCCCCAGAGAGAGGGAAGAAATCGAAGCAAGGATTTTAGCAAGCGGACTTTCAAGGAAAGATTATTTTGTACGTTCCTGCATTTATAACCGGGTGTGCGTGGTCGGTAAAAAAGAACTGGTTTATCAGTTGGTAGAGGAACTAAAGATAATGCAGACAAATATCCGGGAAGTGACGGAACAGTTTGAAAAGATAGAGGTAGATTTAACGCCGGAGGGATTGGAAGATATGCGGAATGACTGTCTTGATATGCTGAAAGCTATCTTGTGGGTATTGGACGGAGCAAAATATCTGTGGCAGGGAAACGTCAATAGAGAAGAAAAAAGCCCCGACAGCGGCAACTGTTAGGGCTGTGATAACTGGAAAACCTCTGTTATCAATCTCACAATATCAGTATAGCAGAGGTTTCTTCCAGTGACAACGATTTTTCAGAAATGGAGGGCATTATGGAAGAAACAAAAACAGAATTACAGTTGATTAAATTGTCGGAGATACAGTCGCAGGAAGTTTCTTGGCTGTGGTTTCCGTTTATCCCTTATGGCAAGCTGACAATCGTACAAGGCGATCCGGGGGACGGAAAGACAACATTTATACTCAATATAGCGGCGAAGCTGTCTAAGGGAGAGAGTTTAGACGGAGGAATGAATTTTACAGAGCCTTTGAATGTCATCTATCAGAGTGCGGAGGATGGTCTTGCCGATACGGTAAAGCACCGATTGGAACAGGCGGTGGCAGACTGTGAGAAAATCTCGGTCATTGATGAAAAGATAAAATCCCTTTCCATGATAGATGAACGGTTGGAAGAAGCTGTTATAAAGACAGGCGCAAAGCTGTTAATTTTAGACCCGATACAAGCCTATTTAGGCGGCGGCATGGATATGAACCGGGCGAATGAAGCAAGGGATATGACGAAGAAATTAGCGGCACTGGCAGAGAAATACCAGTGTGCGATTGTCCTTGAAGCCGATTGGAACAATCGGCTTGGGCATAATGAACAATGCGAACGTAGTTCACATCAGCGGCAGGAAATAAAGCGGCATACCGGGGAATGGGTTCGATAGATTTCCGCGAGTAATGAGCCAAGCGCGGGTGCTTGCACACGCATTTGGCGAATACCGCGAGAGCCTCGGACTTGTTCGAGGCTTTGCAGTCGCTAGAAGCGTTCTCTTAGTCTGCAGGGTTGAGGGAGAAGAAAATATAAGGGCTGTGGTGCAGATTAAAAACAACCTTGCGGCGTTCGGACACCCGAAAGCATTTGCACTGTCAGAGGACGGTTTTGGGTGGCTGGGGGATTATGAGATTACGGCAGATGAAGTGTTAGGTGGCATTGCCCCAAAAGCAAATAAAATGGAACAGGCGAAGCGTCTGCTTCGGGAACTGGCAGAAACAAACAACGCCATGCAGAGCAATGAGATTTTCAATCTAGCAGACGAACAGGGCATATCAAAGCGGACACTGGAAAACGCAAAGAAAGAGTTAGGTGTCCGGGCGAAGCGGATAAACAACACATGGTATTGGGAACTGGATAAAATCAGACAGTGACGGACAGGCAAGGTAACAGCGCAACAATGCAGGATATTAGAATTTTGCAGTCTTGGAATTGCGTTCTTGAAGATTGCAAGGTTGCAAGAATTATAGACATTGCATTGTTGCGGCGTTGGGAGAAAGCTGGAAAGCGGCAGTATCAAGGCGGCGAAAAGCCGCCCCGTCCGTTAGGACGGAAAGGTCTACGCTCCGCTTCGGTCGGTGCAGAGCAGACGTCCTCTGGACGTCTTGCCCCCCCCCCCCCCCCGGAGGGCGCAAAGGCACTTTTGATAAAGCGGAGCGTGTCGAAAGTGCTTTTGCATTACGTTCGCAGAAAGTAACAAAGGCCGCCGCTGGCGCGGGAAAGGAGTGTTGATTTGAAAAGGACAATCAGCGCCATGGTGGGGCAAGGTTCGGTGAACCACAACAGAAGGGCGTTCAACGCCAAGAACACCGACCCGGAACGTTCCCACTTGAATATAACCTACTGCCACGAAAATATCAAGGTTGTTTTCCATGAGCTGTTTGACGAGGCCTCAAGCGGTATAACGACAAGCAGACCAGGGCAGACCGCAAGATTGAGGACTACTATGAGAAGATACGTTCCAGTAAGCAGGAAAAGCCGTTCCATGAAATCATCCTGCAAGTGGGCAACAAGGACGACATGAGCGCCGAGAGCGAGGACGGCCAGCTTGCGGCGGCGGTGCTGGACGAGTACATGAGAGGTTTCCAGGAGCGCAACCCCCAGCTTCGGGTGTTCTCCGCCCACCTCCACATGGACGAGGCCACGCCCCATCTGCACATCGACTTTGTACCGTTCACCACCGGGAGCAAGCGGGGCCTGGACACCAGGGTATCGCTGAAACAGGCGTTAGCGGCCCAGGGCTTCAAGGGCGGCACCAGGGGCGACACGGAGTGGAGCCAGTGGGTACGCTCTGAAAAGGAACAGCTTGCCGCCGTGATGGAGCGCCACGGGATAGAGTGGGAGGACAAGGGCACCCATGACAAGCACCTGTCTGTGCTGGACTTCAAAAAGGAGCAGAGGGCGAAAGAGATTGCCGAGCTGGAGGCGGTCAAGGCCAAGAAGCAGGGGCAGGTGGAACAGCAGGAGCAGCGTCTAAAGGAGCTGGCCCCGGCTGTGAGGAACATGGAGCAGTTGGCGGCGCAGTTCTCCGATGACCCGGAGCGGATATTGCCGGAGCCGGGGCCGCTGGAGAGCGCCAAGTCCTACCGGGAGAAAAAGGCCAAGCCCCTGCTTGCCAAGATCGTCAAGGTGCTGCGCTCCTTGTACCGGGCCTATGTCGAGTTGAAAGGGAAGTATGAGCGGTTGCAGGGGGACTATGGCCGGGAGAGAGAGGGTAACGAGCGGTTGTCTGACCGTTTGCAGGAGGTAAAGTTGGAAAACAAAGCCCTGCGGGGGACAGTTGCCGACTTTGAGTGAGTCAAGCGGGCTTTCGGCTCGGAGGAAGTAGAGCGGGCCGTGGAGGACGCAAAGCGCCGGGAGGCGCAAGAGCGGGAGCAGAAGAAAGCAAAGCGGAAATTTAGCCGAGGGGCAAGGTAACGGACAGCAGGAGGGCACTCCCAAAGAGCGCCCTCCTGATTTATGAACTTGTCAGTGGGTGCTTTTCCTGTTATGATGTGAGTGATAAAATGGATATTTTGAAGAAAGGAAACTGCCAGATGAAACGCATATCTGCCTTGATTTTGACCCTGTCCATGCTCCTTACTCTGACCGCCTGCGGAAAAACTGTCGTACCAGAGGAAGACCCCCGGGTCCAGGAAATCCTCTCAGAGGCCGAAGTACGCAGACAGGCTATTCTGTACAGCGAGACCGCCATTGTCAAAGACGATACCTATGTGATGGGCGAAACCTATACCGGCACGGCCTACTACGTCTCCAACAGCGGAGATGACAGGAACGACGGCAAAACCCCCGAAACGGCTTGGGCCACGCTGGGCCAGGTCAATCAGGCCGATTTGCAGTATGGGGATGCGGTCTTTTTTGAGCGGGGCGGTATCTGGCGGAGCACGACAGTGGAGACAAGGCCCGGCGTCACCTACTCTGCCTACGGTGAGGGGGCCAAGCCTCGTATCTGTGCCTCCCCGGAAAACGGCGGAGGGTTGGACTGCTGGTCCCTCTGGTGGGAGGGCGGCAAGGGAGAAAAAATATGGCTGTACCACCGGGATATGCCTGACTGCGGCGCAATTGTTTTAAATGAGGAGGAAGTGACCCAAAAAATCCTTGGATTCTGGGATGGACACCAGTATCTAAATTATATCGGCCCAAACAACCAGAATGACGATGATTTTAACACGGAACAACAGATGTCACAGCCGGTATTTGATGTCAAAGAACAGCTTTCGGCGGATCTGACGTTCTTCTCCCAGGCGGACAGCAAACTGCCGGACGCCCTCCCCATCTTCCTGACCGGCTGGAATGTGGATGAATCCTGTTATGCACAGACCTCTGTCGGCCCCCTATATTTCCGGTGTGACGAGGGAAATCCAGGCGAGATTTTTCAAAATATTGAGTTCCAGACTCACACACCGCTGTTTGACGGCATTGCCGAAGATTGCACGCTGGACAATTTGTTTGTCGGCTTTGCCGGAGACGGCTGTATAAATGCCACCGAAGGAGAGAATGTGGTCATTCAAAACTGTGAGGTCGGCTGGGTTGGCGGAATCGTAGGGTCCTACAACACCGGGGATACAATCACCGGCTATGGCCCTGGGATACAACGGCTGGCTGGAGGGCTGGGGGCCAGAGCCAATGGGGCCAAAATCATCAACAACTATGTCCATAATATGTATCATGCCGGCGGAGGGATTGAGATTTTTCAAGAGCAAAATGACAAACTGCAATGCTCAACCGATATATCTTTTATTGGAAATCTGTTTTATCACTGTGCCTCCGGTGTGACATTCTTCAACTGGGACAAGGAAGCGAATCCGGAGCATCAGTTCAAAAACTGCACCTATGAGGACAACTATGTCATGTTCACAGGTACGGAATCCTGGATGGACAGCGGGTATGCTCCCGCTTTTGTCCATGAGGGCGGTCCCAATATGCAGGAGGGGTGTTCTGTCCGGAACAACGTGTTCTTTGTGGCAAGGACAGCATTGGTCTATGTCGAACAATATGACCAGACCTATTTCCCTAAGTTCAGCGGCAATACCTACGTCCAGTATAAGGACTATCCGTTTATCCTGTGTGAGAGCAGAGAAGAATCCGAAATATTTTCAGCCGAAGTTGCCCTGTTATTTCTCAAAGACGATGAGGGTACGGTTCTATCCCTTTCCAAGTTGCCAGAGGGGCTTTAGAAAAGTCTCTTTAGCATTACAACATAGTTGCAATTTCTTTCCTTTTGTGCTATTATCAAAGTTGTAAACCACCAGAGAAAAAGCAATATACTCGGTCTCCCGTTATCACCATTGATAACAATTTGATAACAGCCCATCGTATAGGCTGGATAATATGGATATATCAAATCATCAAAAGAACAGGGTATCATATTTCCAAAGCGAAATCTGTTAGAATATGATACCCAGCAACGAGTCCGAGTAGACGAAATGTCGTGCCGGAAACCATTTTTCCCCAATATCAAAATTTGGTTTTCGCTGCACAACATTAAAAAAGAATAAAAATAGTATCAAGACCTTGTAAAGAAAGAGGCTTCCTTCCTCTTCTCTTCCAAGGTCTTTTTCAATACAAAAAATCTTGCAAAAAGAGCAGAGGGCAGGCTACAAAACCTATCCGCTTTTTCCTGTCGATAGTGGAACGGTCAAAGGCATTAGAACAGGCAGAAAGGGCAAAGAAACACCCAAAGCGTACCTATGAAATGAGCCGATAGGAAAGGGGGATTGATAGGAAATGACCGATATGGAGAAAAAAGTGATGATACGGCTGTGTGCTAAAATAGTGGCAGATACAGACCTTTACGAAACTGACAAGGAAGTGCAAAATCTGATAGACTGGGTTTGCCTTTCGGAGCAGATAAAGGAAAACAACAATACAATCCGCAATCTGACCGGGGAATATAAAAAGATAGAGCCGGATTGCCGGGAGGGAGTACAGGCGCAGTTGGAACGCATGAAAGAACTGTGCAAAGAACGAAATAATCTCTACGAGAAACAGAACGACTTAAAAGGGCAGAAACAGGAGATTGAGAAGTCGTTGGAGCGATAAGAAATGTGGGGCGTGGCGGTTGCCATGCCCTGTATTTTATAATGGCAAGTAGAGAATGGAAGTAGTATAATTAAATGGAGGAATCAGGAGTGAGGAAATGATATGAATAAGAAAACAGAACAATCAAGAATAGCGTACAATAAAATAGCATCTGAATATGATGCGTCAAGGGAAGGACAATATACAAGATTTCATATTATGGAACTATCTAACACTATAGATTTGCATGAGGGTAATGTTGTCCTTGATGTTGCATGTGGAAATGGAACTCTGTTGCGGGAATTATCGAAAAAAGCAAAAATCCAAGCAAATGGAATAGATATATCTGAGAACATGATTTGTTCTGCAAAGATGCGATATCCTAATATGAGTTTTGAGGTCAAACCATGCTATCCGCTTGAATGGAGTAATGAAAGTATTGATATTATAACTGTATGTTGTGCGTTTCATCATTTTGACAATCCGCAAGGTTTTGTTAACGAGTGCAAAAGAGTTTTAAAGAAAAACGGTACAGTGTATATAGCTGATCCTAATTTTGGAGCAGTAGTCAGATTTATAGCAAATAAATTATGGTTTCCCTTTTCAAAAAGTGGAGATGTAAGAATATACAGCAAAAAAGAGTTAGAGGAAATCTTTTACAATTGTAGATTTAAAACAGTGCAGGTTTATAGGAAAGGAAAAGGGGTGTTTCTTAAAGCTGAAAAATGAGCATCAAATTTTCGTCTGTAAGAAAGGCAGAATATTTTTCCTTAGTAATGATTTGAACATGGTGCTAGCACCATGTAAGTTAATTCGGATAAGGAAAATGTGATAATGTGGCAGTTCACACTATTAAGCGAATTGCCACATTTTTATAGCAAAATAAGCGGTTATGTGGTAATATATAGGGGCAAAGATAAAAACACAACGCAAGGTAATCTTGCAGAACTGGTAGGTAGTCCAGTCGCACCGATTTGGTGTAAGTAGCCCTCCCTCCTTAGGGTCGTCCGTTCTTTGTTCATTACAATTATTTTAAGGAGGAATTGTCATGGACAAAGTATCGGGTAAACTGACAGTATTTTTTGAGGAACCCTTTTGGGTGGGAGTGTTTGAACGTGTATCAGATGGAAAGCTATCTGTATGTAAGGTTACGTTTGGTGCAGAACCCAAAGACTATGAGGTATATGACTTCGTTCTGAAAAATTACTATCGGCTACGATTTAGTCCGGCTGTAGCAACTGATGTGAAAGAAGCGGGTCGCAATCCTAAACGGATACAGCGTGAAGTACGGGAACAGGTACAGAATACCGGGATTGGAACAAAATCGCAACAGGCTTTAAAATTACAGCAGGAGCAGTTGAAAACTGAACGCAAAATTGTGAGCCGGGAACAACGGGAAGCAGAGAAACAGCGACAGTTTGAACTGAAACAGCAGAAAAGGAAAGAGAAGCATAAGGGCAGGTGATACTTGCTCCGGCATTGTTAAATGAAAATGTGTATGCTGTATTGTTATAAAGGATGATAAATTTTTTCAATATCAATAATGAGATCATATTTTTATTTTGAGGATAAATGTGATACAGAATTTAAGAATAAATTGTAAAAATCAGTATACAATAAAGGAGAAATGTTATGTCAAGTGAATTATTAAAAGGCTATTCAGATTTATCTGAAGAATTTGAAATTGAAAAAGACGAGGAGGAGATTACTATAAGACCATATGAAGTAGACTGCCTTCCCAACGATTATAACATAACTACACTTATTTCATTGATTGAACGAGGATATATGAAGATACCCTCCTTCCAACGCAATTATGTGTGGAAAAAAGAGATGGCTTCTAAATTTATAGAATCGATTATTATTGGGTTACCTATACCCCAGTTATTCCTTTTTGAGAAAGAACGTAACAATTTTTTAGTGATAGATGGTCAACAAAGGCTTGTAACGATATATCTTTTTAAAAAGCAGCGTTTTCCTAAAAATGATGTAGGAAGAAGTATAATACGAAAGTATTTATCTTTTGGGAAACAAATTCCAGATAGTGAGCTCGCTAGCGATAATTTTGAGGAATTCAAACTAAAGTTACCATCGACAACAGCGCAAAAAAATCAGCTTGATAAGCTGCAATATGACACATTATCAACAATTAAGGATTATGATTTTAAGGGAGAATTTGATTTTAATCGTACAATAAGAACCATTACAATAAAGCAGATTGCACCTTGTGAAGACGATTCATCTATGTTTGAAATTTTTAGTCGATTGAATAGCGGAGGTGTAATGCTCAAACCACAAGAGATTCGTATGAGTATCTATTATTCGCCTTTTTATGAAAAAATTGTTTCGGAATTAAATTTAAATAGTGCTTGGAGACGTTTTTTGGGTAAAAAGGAGCCAGACTTACACATGAGTGAGATTGAAGTTTTGGTTCGTGCTTTTGCATTGTTGGATATGTCTGAACAATATAAAGCTCCATTGCGAAATTTCTTGAATGATTTTTCAAAAAAAGCTATGAATTATAAGGAAGAGAAAGTAGACTCGCTCTCACAGTTATTTTTTGATTTTTGGTCAAGTTGTGATAAATTGCCTAAAGAAGCATTTAGGAATGAGAAAAATAAGTTTGTAATTTCTTTGTTTGATGCTGTTTTTGTAACAGTGTGCGAAAAGATAAGGAGTGAAGGCTTGAATGGTAGGATAATTGAACCTGAAAGCCTTGTTAAGTTAAAGGCTGATCCAACCTTTAGCGACGCTTCTCAAGGGAATACTGCAAGTGCAACTTCAGTTTCGAATCGTCTCAAGAGAGCTCGTGATATAATTGAGTTGAAATAAAGGAGGCGTACAATGGCTACAAATGATACAATTCCTTTTATTGATGACTTGGTTGAGGATTTTAATAAGGTGCAGGAAAAGATTCTTCCAGATGAACCGACAACAGCACAAAATTTGTCAGTTCATTTAACTAAGATTTTGATTTTGACTTGTGCAAGTTATTATGAACAGGAATTACAAAACGCCTACATAACTTATGCACAACGAGAATCAGAGCGTTATGCAGACAAGCCGCATGGTTTTGATAATGATAAAAGAGACAAGAGCGTATATCAAAAATTTTCATTTGGCAGGATAGAAGATTCGGAAGATCTGAGTCAGCTGCCCGAAATAAGACGTATGATAGAGCCGTTAAAGTTTTTTGGTGAAAAATTTCGTGATAAAATATATGATGAAATCAATGGTGACCCTAATAAAGAAAAGCAGCTAAAGGCTTTTCAGGAAATATTCGCAATTCGTAATCTTATTGCACATCAAACATTCATAGGGTTTACCAGTAATAAAATTCGTGGAAAATCCTTTTTGGATATTAAACAGATGCATGAAGATGCTGTTAAATTTGTAGAATATTTAAAGGAGAAATTTGTATAAGATATGGCTCTATTTTGGCTCTAAAAATTTTGACTGGCACAAAAACGAGAACAATTTTTAAATAATACGGATAATAAATGCTTGAAAAATAAGGGAAAAACAGTCAGTTCAAGCTATCCGCCGAGGAGTTCGAGTGATGAAATGGATTCTATGGAAAATGACAGAAAATCATCTGCGAGTTGTATTATTAAGGAAGATAAAGTTTTATTGGTAAAACATACATACGGTGCGGCAGCAGGTAAATATTTGATTCCAGGAGGATTTAGTGAGGAAAATGAAATGCCGCAGGTAACTACGGAAAGAGAGGTTTTGGAAGAAACGGGGGTTACAGTTAAAGCGAATGACTTGTTCGCAGTCAGATTTACATGTCAGGAAGTATGGATTATATTTGTCACTGAATATGTAAAAGGAGAGCCTGTTTCTGACCATTGCGAGAATGAAGAAGCATTATTTATGCCAATCGACGAATTGCTGGTATCTGAAAATGTTGTTGATACTACAAAAGAAATGGTAAAATCGGTATTAGATGTTACGAAATCAGTACTTAAAATTTCGGATTTTGTCAATTCACGTTATGATATCGGTACTTGGCAATTATATATTTAAATGAAAACCCTAATCCTCCAGCTATGCTGGGGAGAATAGAGTAAGAGGAAGCGGAGAGGACATCATAAAAAGCCTCCTATGATAATGAGTAAGGTAATGCAAGCCAAACTCAAGGAATAGGAGGCGTCCACATGGACAAGAAAAGCTTATCACATATTGCATGGAAATGCCAGGTTAGCAAAGCTAACCTTTACCATATATAGTTTTTATTCCCAAATATAGAAAAAAACAATTATATGGTCAGGTATGCGCCAATGTGCGAGAGATTATCCGAACGCTGTGCGGGTATAAGGGAGTGAAAATAATTGACGGAGCGGTATGCCCAGATCATGTACATCTTTGTGTAAGCATACCGCCGAAGATGAGTATCTCGACTTTCATGGGGTATTTAAAGGGGAAGGGTACATTAATGATATATGACAGGCATCCGAATTTGCAGAATAAGTGGAACAAAGCATTTGGGGTAAGAAGGTATTATGCCGCAACAATAGGTAATGTGACAGAAGAAGCAATCAGGAAGTATATAAGAGAGCAATTGGAAGAATCAAGGAAAGAAGAGAGTGAAGGAGCCGCTTTCTAGCGGCAGCCAGTAATAGAGCTTGCAACACTCGCCTTTCTGATGAGTAAGCAACAAAGGCCCTCTGGGGGCCAGAGCCAACCACCACTTGAGATGGTGGCTGGTAACTTAGAAAGATTTATAGTAATGTGAAAGAAGTTTGAATATGAGTAAAAAAAACATTCCAACTGCATATGAAGTGCGCGAATATCTCACAAAAGAAGATGAATATTTAAAGGATTGTATCAATAATCATAAAACATATGTGATAACAGGCCCAAAATTTTCTGGTGAAACTATCTGGAAATCAAAAATTACACTACCTTTATTGGAAGCTGCTGAAGATGTTGGTGCATCAAATGAAGAAATATGGGAGCTCTGCAAAAAAATATCACAAGCAACACATGCTCCAGTTACACTTAAAGAATACCAACGAATGTTACCTTTTGCACAAAAGGAAAAAACAGTTGATACTGTATTACATCTTTTAAAAACGTATATTCCACCTTTTGAAGATAAATATTGGATTGGTGTTTTTGACATCGTAGGATATTATTATTGCATTGCTCTTATTTCTTTATCTGACTATCGAAAAGAAGAATGCGAAAAACAGTTATGGGAGACAATTGACCAATTTGTAAAACGTGATCCAGAATTAGATAATATTCCAGTTTTACTGAGAAATATGAATGTATTAGGCTCATCGAGGACTGCGCTTAAGGAAATGGAAAAAAGCATTAGGAAAGAAATAGATATGTTAAAGGATAAATAATCATAATATTAATTAGTGTCTGCTGATTAAGTTATAAACTACTGATAAATGCTGACTTTTTGCTCTGTCTCTTGTGTAGCAAATGATTAACATTGGGAATGAAGTAAAACGGGAATTGAAGTTTGATTCGGATTTTGAAGAGAAAAATATGTTTTTTGAAAAAGCAATAAGTATACTCAACTTACAATGGAGGATAGCAAAACGCCCACGTGCTGCTGGAATTATTGATTAGTAAAGAAGTATTGGAAGATTATTCTGGAGAACATAATCTTGCTTGCTCGGGAGAGCAGATTAGTAGGTATTATCAAGTATATCAATACCTTTTATAATTTCCTTGAATGGCAACATTTGGCAACAGAAAATCAGCAAGTCATAATAAATGATGTATTTGATGTAAAAATGGGCGTGTATTTGCATAAAACTTAAACAAATACAGTTAATAACAACAAAGAACACGCCGAGTTCGAGTGAGAAGGTTGTCGTTGCGGACACCGAATTTCCCCATAATCAAAATTTGGTTTTCGCTACACAGACATAGAAAAGAATAAAAATAGTATCAGACCTTGTAAAGCAAGAGGTATCTTCCTCTTCCCTTCCAAGGTCCTTTCTATACCCCCATATAAAGACAATTTCCACACAAAAAGGAGAAGAGGACAGGCCCAAACAACCTATCCTCTTCTTTTCCATTATCCTTCCAAACCCCTTGAAAAAAGGGCGATTCTAAGGTTTCCACTTCCTTTTCAAAGGGGAAAATGAGGGAGGGTAGGGGAAAGAGGAAGAGAGAGTGACAAGTTGAACATCCTCTGGAATTTCGTTACAATTCACTCTGATTTTGGGAAAGAGGGGAAGGGTGAGGGAAGGGGAGGATAGAGGTTAGAGCGAAAATGAAAATTTGATCGGGAGCGAAAATGAGTTTTGCAATGACAGAAATGGGCTTTAAGAGACTAGTGTTTATGCGGCTTCCAAACAAATTTGTTTAATAACTGGCAACGATTTGGCAACATTTTTCACATCACGCACTAAATAATTACATCAATGGCATAAAGAAAACCTTGCTGATTTGCACGAGCAATGAGGAAAATGAGAATACTTGCATTTCCACTTGACGAATGACGCGACAACCGCACGACAGTGCAGGTTCAGATATGTAACTGAATATCGGCAAGGTCTTTTTAGCTGTTTTCTTTTCTTCTTTCCCGATTTTCTGCAATTCTTCCATAAGCATATCGCTGTCCATGTTTCAAACAGCTTCAAAAATTTGTGTCCTTGTGAGGACAATGCCGGGATTGGAAGCAAGGAGTACAAGGGTGCTGTATTCAAGACGGGTAAGGTTGATTTCCTCCCAGCCTTGAAGTACCCGGCGTTGGTGCTGTCTGATTTCCAGTCCCGGAAATGACAAAATAGAAACAGGAGCAACCTGCATAGGTTCAATCTGTATACAGTCAGCGATTGCCGATATGATTTTATCAATCACTTTTTCATCTTGTTGATTAAGTGTCAGCAGTATCATTTTCCCACAATACCACCTCGCATAATGGAATGTAATTTAAGTTTTAATGGTTGCTTTGCGTAATTTGTTTTGCTTCTTCGTTCCGCTTTTCCTGCTCTTTTTTCAACCGTTCTTTTGCGTCAGCCGTGGTTTCTCCGTCTTTTGCAAGGTAGCGGTCAACGAAAGCGTCCTCAATTTTGCTGTAACCGCCAACAACAGTGTCCTCAATCTTTTCAAAAGTACCTACAACTTTTTCAGCGATTTTTTCATTTGCCTTTACAATTTTAGATTTAGCCATAATTATTTTCCTTTCTTTTTGTCCCTCTTATTATCAGTGATATTCCAAGTATCAGCACAAATAAACAAACCGCACTCCCTGTCAATGTATTCATTGTGTGTATTTCCGTATTGCTCATTCCGTCAAATGAAACAAGCATGGAACGCTGTAAAGTCAAGACAGAAGCCGCTACTTCTGCATAGCTGATACTACGGATTACGGAAAGCAGCGGAGAGGGATTTTTGCGTTGCTTAACAGCTTTGATAACAGTCATTGTTATTTTAGAAAACGTATAGGTGGCAATCGTAATCATAATGATTTCCCCATACTTTGTAGCAATATTTTGTGACAGGCTGATATAGATTGCACCTGCTAAGACAAAATTCAGCAGAATAAGCAGTACGCCACATAATTTCATTACAAAATATTCTATATCATTCGAGAGCGTACTTCTGTTTTTTCTTTCACATAAAACAGCAGACAGGCGCATGGTACTTAAAACAATATAATAGGCACACATGGTTATAAACCATACGGACTGATTGATTATTCCAAGTGCGGCATGATAGAAAGCATACAGAAGATTTAGGGAAAAGCCAAACACAGCAAATAAAACAATCCGTGAACGCTGTTCTCTGATAAACTGTTTCCCTGCTTTTGTTCTTTCAATTCTGTTGATGATACGCTGTTTTATACTCAATCTTTAATTCCTTTTACCAAAGGAATTAAGGAGAGCAGGACAATAATACCAATCAATCCGATGATAATGCCAATTACCATTTTACCCCATACCATGCAAAAACACATTCCTACGCCCAATGCCAAAGCACCAATGACACCGACAATAATTGTAAGAATGGTTTTGCCGGAAATCTGAATAGGTTGTTTGTGTTCCATTTTGCGCCATATGACTATGGTAATCAGCCCAAGTACAAGACCTATACAACCGAATATAATTCCCGGTTGAAATGCGTCCCATTCCGGGATAAGTGCCATGCACATTCCGAGAGCAAACAGGACACCGCTTATTGTTCCCAAAAGTATTGCGACAAAACTGCTTTTTTTCACTGGAAATCACCTCCCCCTTTTAAATAAAAATTTGTTCCAAGAGCAAACAATATACTGCTCATTGTGCCTACAAGAATTGCAATAAAATATCGTTTCTCCATTAAAATCAGCCTCCTTTTTTAAACCAACGGTTGTTTGTTTATTGTAAGAATAGTATAATAAATCTGTTCAACCAAAACAATCAACAATATATGCACAAGTGTTGGAATAAAGGAGATTTTAATGAACACCAAAAATAATAAGCGAAAACGGGAGTCCATGCAGAAAATAGAACAGGTCTTGATAGAATTTCTTCAAACAAAGGAATTAAACCAAATCAGTGTGTCCGATATATGCAAAAAGGCAGATTTGAACCGCAGTACTTTTTATGCAAATTATGTTGATATATACGAATTAGCTGATACAATAAGGGAAAAACTGGAAGCAGAAGTTTCAGAACTGTTTAAAGACGAGATAACAGAAGGTTTTAACTCAAATAATTATTTAGTATTGTTTCAGCACATAAAAGAAAATCAAATCTTTTATCGCACTTACTTTAAATTGGGGTATGATGAAAAATACAAAATCTGGCAATATGATTATAACCTCGCGAAAAAACATTTTGGAGATAGATTTATTGAGTATCATATGGAATTTTTCAAAAGCGGATTAAATAGGATTATTAAAGTATGGTTGCAAAATGGCTGTAAAGAAACGCCCGAAGAAATGTTTGAAATTATTAAAAGTGAGTATCGGGGGCGGGAGGAATTTTTTGCTGATAAATAGGTTGTAGTTTGTCAGTTAGATTAAGGGTTGTGGAGAGCAGATATAATTTGTTCCTTAATGATGTTTTATACATGGTGCTAGCACCATGTAATAAGGGTGGATAAGGAAAAAACGGTATTTGTCACTGGCTCTATTTTGGCTCTAAAAATTTTAACTGGCACAAATATGAAAGCGATTTTTAAAGAATATGGATAATAAATGCTTGAAAAATGAGGAAAAAACATTCAGTTCAAGCTATCTGCCGAGGAGTTCGAATAATACAAGAGTACATTACTTATTTTATATGGCAGGTAGTCTATGAGATTGCCTGCTATATTTACAATCTATTGTTTCAGAAAAATTTAGGTGGTAAGTTGTTGCCAATAGAAATGGGTATTTATATAAAATTGACGAACAGCTAATGAGGATAGTATATGAAAAGTACGAAAAAGGATTCAGAGAGAGTGGAAGAAAAAGCGCCGTTTGCTCAGAGACATCCTAGAATCAATTTTGTAATAGGGTTGGCTTTGCTGGTAATACTTGTGTTTGTAGCAATATTACTTATAGGGCTTATTTTTTCTCGCTTAGGGAATGGAATTGAATATTTTGTTGATTTCCTGAAAAAGTTTGTAAGTACCACAGATAAAGTAATTATTGTGGCAATGATAGCAGGTATGGTGTCTATAGTCGGTGTGGTTTTTACATCTGTAATAGCAAAAATCATTGATTATCAATATAATATAAAATAAAAGAGTACTTATATGATAAAAGACAGGCACCGTATGAACAATTTATAAGCATAATTTATACTATTATGGAAGATACAAAAAAACCTGTAAATGAGCAAATGACAGAATCCGATAAGTTTAGAATGATGTCAGACTTTTCCAAAGGATTAACATTATGGGGATCAAATAAAGTAGTAAAAAAGTGGTTAAGATACAGAAAAGCGTTACTGGAAGATATCATTTATGAAATCAGAAAGGATGTTGGACAAAGAAAAAAGTTAGGCAAAGGAGACATGTTATCCTTTTTTATAAATGATATTGAAAAAATAATAAAAAACAAGCATTTGTATAGTGAAACGCTTTACAAATGCTGCAATATGGGCTATACTAATACCAATATGAAGAAAGAGGTGATATAATGGCTCAAATTAGTTTGCGTATAGAGGATGATGTAAAGAAAAAGGCAGAGCAAGCATGTGCCGATATTGGCATGTCTTTATCTACGGCTATAAATATTTATCTCAAAAAACTTGGACGAGAAAAAAGGATACCGTTTGAAGTATCTGTTGATCCGTTTTATTCGCAGGAGAATATGACCAGACTTAGAGAATCTGTAGCGCAAATGGAGGCTACGGGTGGTACGGTACACAAGGTGGATTTTGATGATTAAGTCATGGTCAGATGCGGCATGGGAAGATTTTGAATATTGGACAAAACAGGATAAAAAGACATTAAAACGTATTCTCCAGCTATTGAAAGATATTGACCGGAATGGATACGAAGGAATCGGAAAGCCGGAAAGGTTAAGCGGTGATTTGGCATCCTATTGGAGTCGGCGAATAGATGATGCAAACCGTATTGTTTATCGGATAGAAGATAATGTGATAAAGATTGTTCAATGCGGTTCCCATTATAGAGATAAATAAAGACGGCAACATTTTGGCAACAGAAAATCAGCAAGCCATAATAATGATGTAATTGATGTAAAAATGGGCGTGTATTTGCACGAGACTTAAATAAATACAGTTAAGAACAGCAAAGAACACGCCGAGTTCGAATAGTACAAGGTTACACATGTTGTTTTTAGATAGCAGACAATCTATAGATTATCTGCTATCTGTTGTGATATTCATATTAACATATATATGCAATTATTCTGTTGCCAGAGGTTAGGCGTATAACAAAATTATTTATTAAATCTTAAATCATTTTAATGGGGCGAATAGAAGAATATATTAATTTACCTGGTAAAAAGAAGGTTAAGAAATATGGATAAACAGATAAAAGAACTGGAAAAGGTTTTTGAAAATGCTAATGATTTGTTTTTAAAGAAAAATACTATGTTGTTTGAAACACAAGTGTCTGAGAGAACTTTATGTGGTGCTTTGATGATAGAATTACATGAGGTGATAAAAGATACGAAGTATTGTAAATATTTTGTAGATGTCGAATATAATAGAAATGTTGGTGGGACTTTAAAAACATTGAAGAAGACGATACGAGGATCAGAAGAGCAAATTGTGACAATTAATTGCGATTTAATTGTACATAGCAGAGGTCAGAATACATTTCAGGAAAATCTTATTGCGTTAGAGATGAAAAAGTCAACCGGAAGGCAGAAAGATAAAGGGCGTGATAGAAATAGGCTTGAATGTTTAACGAAAAGTCCGAGCCAGGACGTTTGGAGTTACGGGGGAAAGGTGTTTCCGGAGAATGTTTGTGGATATGGACTGGGAGTATATTATGAAGTAAACTTTAGAAAAAAGAGTATATTGGTGGAATATTATAAAAATGGTTATTGCTACTACCAATATACAATAGAGTTAGATAATTATCTTGTGAAATAGAAAAGCAATATGCTATAACTGGTAAGACAGGGTAATTGATTTAATAAAGGATTTTCTGATCAAAAATTCGGTATAATTATGAAAGGGGAGTTGGGAAATGATTATTTTAGAGCGAAAATATACAATTAAGGAATTGTATAACATAAACTCTTTTGTAAATGGATTTGTGAAAGGGGTTGTGGATTTGGAGCAGGGATTAATTGCACTTGATGCAGACATGCATTATGAATTGGCAGATTATCTGAAAGAAAAACGTGGATCAAAAGAGATTGATATGTGGGGATTTAATCTGTGGCTTGAAAATCAGTCGATGGATGAGATTTTAGAATATGATTCCTTTATTAATATCCGTAATAATCAACTTCACGGTTTCCCACGTGGTGGAATGGGAATATTGGATTCAGATATTATGGCGAAAGCAACGGAGGTAATTTGTAAATGGATTCAGTTTTGAAGGAAAAATGGTTTGCCTTGTCCCTTGCACAACAAATGATTAACATTGGAAATGAAGTAAAACGGGGATTGAAGGTAGGCTTGGATTCAGAAAAGAAAACTATGTTTTTTGAAAAAGCAATACAGTATACTCAACTTACAATGGAGGATTGCAAAAACGCTCACGTGTTGCCGGAATTATTGATTAGTAAAGAAGTACTGGAGGATTATTCCGGAGAACATAATCTTGCATGCTCGGGAGAGCAGATTAGTAGATATTATCAAGCATATCAATATCTTTTGTAATTTTCCTGCGTGGCAACATTTTGGCAACAGAAAATCAGCAAGCCATAATAAATGATGTAATTGATGTAAAAACAGGCGTGTATTTGTATAAAACTTAAACAAATACAGTTAAGAACAACAAAGAACACGCCGATTTCGAGTAGTATGAAAATGTATAAATTATTTTAGATAGCAGGAAATCTATGAGACTTCCTGCTATCTATATAGTATTTGTAAGCATAATAGGTACAAATGGTGCATGGCAAAGTTATGTGAGTGATGTATTGTTACAGGAATTAACAAAAATATTGGAGAATCATGAAGAATGCTCAGAATAAAAGTAAAATGGATTCTTTATTTTTTCATAATGCCAATAAGTCTTATCCTATATTCATGGGTAAATGCGTCTGAAGGTGTCTTTAGGAGAAAGAAAAAGGTGATTTTCAGGTCAAACATACATAAGATGTTATTTGGTTTCCCGATTTGGATAGAACAAATTGATCGTTCTTATTTATTCATTAATATTTTTAATGAAATAATGGCGACAGCATCGGTAATTGGCTGGTTTATATTGGATATAGAGCAAAAAGAATATCTTTTGCAAAAGTTTCCAATTATAGGGATTATTATACTTTTAGCAGAATTGTTCTGGGGTATAGCAGTAGGCATACTTGATGCCAGAGATGGTAAAGATTGGTTTATATAAGAGAAACGATTGATTTACAGGAATTAAACACTCACAGGTAGTTAACGTTTCTGGTAAGGTATTCATTTACTTGATATTCAGCCGTCAAATTGTATGAAGCAATCAGATCCCAGATTGGAGCAGAAAAAGAAATCATTAAGATCATGTCTTGAACATGCTGAAAAATTTTGATTTGGCTGCTGAATGATCGGCATCGCATCGTAGCTAGTTTCTTCATTCTGGGCGTGGACCGCAATCTTACAAAAAGGTTCGATATTTATTCCGGGGATGCATTATACGACTAAAAACCATAAGACATATGAATATTCAAATATTTTTTGGTTTTTCAATAATGCTTTGAGTTTAATTGAAAACCGAGGCATTCTATGGTACGATTAGTTATCTGATTTGTGAAACCAACTGACCAGCATACCAATAAGACGAAAATGATGGTAAGAAATAATATCGAAGTTGATGTAAAAGTAAAATGCATTGAAAATGGCACGACACAGAAGCAGGTTGCAGAGGATATAGATACTACGAAATCATATGTAAATCGTGTAATCAAGAAGCAGGATGGTGTTGTGAACCACACTTTTGTACGAGTTATGGAAGCTTTAGGATACGACATTGAGTTGCACTATGTGAAGAGGGAGGATTCCTGATTTGTGGAACTTAGATATTTGAGATTAGATGAAAAAGAACTGTTAAAGGACTTTCTGTATGAAGCAATCTTCATTCCTGATGGCGTGGAGCCGCCTGCCAGGGAAATTATAGAGCAGCCTGAACTGAAACTTTACTATGAAGGTTTTGGAACCGGCCGGGCAGACTACTGTATTGTTGCGGATGATGAGGGAAAAGTGGTCGGTGCTGTCTGGACAAGGATTATGAATGATTATGGTCATATTGATGATGAGACGCCATCATTTGCTATTTCACTTTATAAGGAGTACCGCGGGCAAGGTATCGGAACAAAACTGATGGAGGAAATGTTGGATCTTCTTAAAGAAAAAGGTTACGAGCGGGCATCATTGGCGGTACAGAAAGCCAACTATGCTGTAAAGATGTATAAGAATGTCGGGTTCAAGACTGTGGATGAAAATGCTGAAGAATATATTATGGTGTGCGAGTTATGAATAATGTTCTGACTGATAATATAGATAAAGTACATACAACGGAAATGGGCATCGATCGAATTAGGAAGAATCTTAGTCTGGGGGATATTGATGTTGTGGCATGGTGCCGGTCAAAGATTCTGGATATGAAAAATATGTAAGGCACATGGTCTGAAAGAACCAAGCACCAAGTAGCAAGATAGAACTGAATGAAGTTATTGAAGCGTATTTCTCCGGCAAGAAGATTGTACCAGACAAAAAGGTGGAGAGCCAAAAAAAGAAGGCTGTTGTTACAAAACTTACGCTTGATACAGGACTAATAGCGTGCGGGTTTACTTTTGGCAACAGATTTAGAGAGTTTTTTAGACAGCAGACCGGAGAAGAGAACTTCAAGTTCAACGTAGATATGGTTGCAACAGCAAAAGCGGTAAAGGAAAATGGTGATGAAAGTTTCACACGGGGAGATTGTCAGAGAGTCGGATATGAAGAAAGAGTATTCACATGAAATGTTTGAGAAGTATAAGCACATTGTAGGAGAGAGTATAGATGAATAAGGTCGGAACACAGAAAATCGAAACGCAAAGGATGATCCTGCGGAGATTTAATATAGAAGATGCTGATGATATGTATAGTAACTGGGCATCAGATCCTGAAGTGACCAAATACCTGACTTGGCCGGTACATGCGAGTGTTGAGGTTACAAGAAGCCTGCTTACAGATTGGGTTACCCGATACAAAGATGGCGGTTATTTTAACTGGGTTATGGAATATAAAGAGACAGGTAAGGTCATTGGAAATATCTCGGTGGTAAAGTTAAATGAGAGCATAGAAGCCGCTGACATGGGGTACTGCATGAGCAGAGCCTGCTGGGGAAAAGGATTAATGCCAGAGGCATTAACGGCAGTAATAAAGTATCTGTTTGAGGTTGTGGGCCTTAACCGGGTTGCGGCCTGTCATGATGTGAAAAATCCTAAATCTGGACGGGTAATGGATAAGGCCGGGATGAGGCAGGAAGGGATTTTGCGAGCGGCAGGGAAAAACAATCTTGGAATATGTGATGAGGTCTGGCATGCTATTATTCGAGAGGATAGATTTGTCAATTCTGAACTGAATATTGAGCTGCAGGATACGGAATGGTCGTTTGAAACTACGGATCATGACCGTATGATTGCCAGAGCAACCTGTTTTGATGATGAAGGATTCTTTTATTTCGTCAGAGCAGAACGTGACGATGATTTTGGAAAGGCAACATTGATTGAAACATCTGGTGGCGGTGTTGAAGAGGGAGAGGATCTTCATACTGCAATCAAACGGGAGCTTAAGGAAGAATTAGGCGTAGACGTAAATGTGCTCTGCAAGATAGGGGTTGTCAGTGACTATTATAATCTAATCCACCGGCATAACATTAACAACTATTTCCTATGCAAGATCATATCTTTTGGGAATCAGAATCTGACAAAGGATGAGATTGAGGATTTTCACTTGTCCATACTGAAAATGAGTTATGAGGAAGCGGTTCAAGAATATGAACTGCGGAGAGAAACAAAATTAGGACGACTGATTGCCAACAGGGAATTACCAATACTGATGAGAGCAAAAGAAATAATAGACTCTGTTTCCAGAAATGTGGAGCGATGGATATTATCTTCCACAGTAAGAAGGAACTGTATGTGAACTGGCTATTACTACGGACAGTTCATGTTGGAACCATGATTTGTTTTATACGGAATACTGCTATAAGATGACACTGTTGACCGGTTCAAAGAAAGCAGAGACTCTTCGATTTTATGAAAAAGCCGGATACAGCAGTGATAAGACTGCATTTATACAGTGGATAGGCATGGGTAAATAAGCATATGGGATCATTATTACAGTCAACATTAAATACAAGGGCACTTCCTGTTGGAAACCTGCGTTATATCCGGAGTGATTATCCCGGAAAACTTACAGAGACAGAAGTACAGTGGCTTATTAGGAATGACATAACAACGATCGTTGATCTGAGAGAGGAAAAAGAATATACAGCTAAACCATGCATTCTCGAAGATAAAGAAGAGTTTGTTTATTATCATTTGCCAGTAACCGGAGGCGGGGATACGCCGGAATCACCGGATGCCGTAGCAGGAACGTATCTTGCAATGCTTGATGATCAGATGGATAAGATCATCTACACGATCATGAATGCCAAGAGTAATGTTCTTTACTTTTGTGGCGCCGGAAAAGACCGGACAGGTGTGGTTTCTGCAATTATTCTGAAGAAGCTTGGCTATAGTGACCAGATTATCGTAGATGACTACATGAAAACGAAGGATAATCTGATGAGTTTCCTATCTTCATACGTTGCGGAACATCCAGAAGTAGATATAAATACCATAATCCCTAATGAGAAAAATATTAAAAGTGTATTGGAAGCGATACGATGATAAGCTGCCAAAGACTTACAGAAAATGAATTGGATACATTTATCCAGATGCGTATCCGCCAACTTCGTGAAGAACGGTAATTTCATGCAGTATAAGATTTGACGAAAGACAGAATATACCCAAAATTTAGAATTTTGCAGGTCGATTGCCGGATAAGCAGAGCTTGTGATTCAGACAATGAAGGATTCGTATATTTCTGATGCATTGTTTTTTTGCGGGAAATAGTTGTTATGAGTGCTATAATCAATTAGATTAATTTATGGAGGTATTTATGTACGAAAGAATGCTCAATAAACAAGCAATACCTACCATAGAAGAAATGACAAAATTCTGTGGTGAAAATTCAGAAAGATTTTTTTTACTAAATGAATGGTTGACATCTACCTTTAATACAGAGCAAAAGATTGTTTTCCCTTATGGTAAAAAATATGGTTGGGGAGTTGCTCATAAAAAGAAAAACAAGCTTATGTGTAATGTGTTTGCTGAAGACAGTGCTTTTACGGTTATGATGAGATTATCAGATAAGCAATATAATACTATTTATAATCAACTTCAAAAATATACAAAAGAATATATAGACAACAAGTATCCTTGCGGCGATGGTGGTTGGATTCATTATCGTGTTACAAGCAAGGAACATTTTAATGATATAAAAATATTGTTATCTGTCAAATGCTCATAAAAATCTAACATCAAATTTCTTTTTTCTAGTTTGTTCGGCACTTTGAATGAAGGTGTTAATGTGCAGTGAATGACGTTTATTACGAAGTGTTTTGAGAGTACGTATGCTATAATAAATCATATATTTGAGGGAATCATTTCTTTTGATATCTCATGTATATTTTTGCCGAAAATCCTTTCTGTTTACTGTGCTTTTCTTTTACTCTTTTAAATTCCTTGAATCCTAATGCAGAATAGCAACGGATAGCGGCAGTGTTGACATCTGTAACGTCGAGGACATAATCTTCGTAGGAACTCTGCATCATACTTTCTTTTAACATAGATGTAGCAATTCCTTTTCTTTGGTGTGTATTTCGTACAGCGACAAATTCAATATAGCCTGTGGTTGGCGGATAGTCTAATGATGATTCAAATTCTTCTTTTAACACTAAATTTGCAATGCGCCCTTTGATAAATCCAAAATTTTCTTTATAAGAAGTTATATCTGTTGTTGCAGCTCTGCCATTGCAATCAGATATAGCTACGACGCCAACCACTTCATTTTCGGATTCTGCCACGTAAAACTTGGAAATCTGTATGCCTGTACTGATTGCGGTTGCCACGGTATGTGTATTTTTACATAATACATCAAAGTCTTTTTTAAATCCCTCTGCGATACACAAAGCGATATCACTTCTATCATTTTCGTTAGCTTGTCTGATATTTATGTTCATGTAATTTCCTTTCAAAAGATGGATTGTTTTATTTGCTTTATTTTAGCATATTTCAAATAATACACCAACAAACAACTATCAGAAATCTGTAGATAATTGTTCAGTAAATTTTAATTTCTCCCTCATAATTTTTGGCCCTTTCCAACAGAGGACCGGTTGCGACCATTGTAAAGGTAATATCACTGCTTCGGATAGACAATAGTTTCATTCTCGCCCTCTGGTGTCTGATAGTTCTGTAAAGCCGGATTATCGGTAAGAATATGCCCTAACTTTGAGGGTTCAAGCAAACCTTTTCTTGTCACGCAAAATCCGCCAGTCCACTATATCACAAGAAAATCCGAATGTCACTATGGCTCTCTAAAGTGGCTCTAATTATTCACGACAATAGAACGTATATGTCGTAGAACGGTAAAGTTCTATATCAAAGAGAAAATGGGTTCGCAGATTTATGGGATGAAATCAACAGGTTATTATGAGTTGGACAGGCTGCCGGCAAAGTGCGCTAATAACTATATTTATTGTGCTGATACAAAGGATTATCGCACAAATATATTTTCTGTTGACGTAAAAGGCACCGGTGCGGGCGGGGCGTTTATAACGGTAAGAGATATTGTTAGTTTTTGGACTAATTTACTGGAAGGGAATTTAATCTCAAAAGCATTTGTTTCAGACATGTTAAGTAAGCAGAGTGGAAATGGAGATAACGCCTGGAGGGAAATGCGAAAAATCAGGGAAGTCCTATATTTTTAAGAATCCCGGTTCTTTGAAATTATCATGTTACATCTGCTCCACAACTCATCTTTATATGAAAATACATCTCTGTCAATATTTCTCTGGGTAAAACCGACTTTTTCATAACATTGTTTTGCCAATGCATTTTCATTGAAGACATTCAGTTGAACCGATTTTGCGCCGGTTATCCGGAAAGCATATTGCAGAGCAAGGTTCAGCATTTCTTTTCCGTAACCTTTTCCACGTTTCGTTTTATCGACGATTACAAATTTAAAAAAACCGATATTGTCTTCTGTATTGATAGAATAACAGAAGAAGCCAACGGCCTGTCCATTATTTTCAGTTGCTACATAGGCGCTGTCCGTCCAGGCCAGTGCATTTTTTTCCAATAAGGCATGAAAAGATTCTGGTGTCATGGGGTATGGTAAAAGATTGGCACACCAAAAGGCATGGGTTCTTTCATTATCAATCCATTTTGCTATATATTCGTAATCTTTGTTTGGTATATACGGTCGGATTCTCATAAATGAAATGTCCTTTCTCTGGTTACAGGTATTTCCCGTATTGTTACGTCCATAGCAACTCTCTCAACTCTGTAGTGTTTATTATTCTAGCATAATTCAAGTAATGCAGCGATAAAAACTTTTCAGAAATGCCAAATCTAAACCTGTACGAAAACGAAATGGTCTAAAAAGCAGATATATTGAACAGCGTTATTGAATTCGTCTATAATTTTGACGAATAAATTGACAGAAATTTACAAAGATGGTATATTGCTAACAGGGCTAGGGTATAGAATGAATCAAGGAAAATATGCTTTTTATCTGATATTGTAGATAAAGGGCTTTTTTAGTAATGTATTCTACATTGCGCAATTACTTATGTTTTAGGGGGTTAATTATCATGAACAAGAAAAGAACGTCTGTTGAAGTCTACTTATCCACAGTATTTAAATGGGGACTTTTTATATTGGTATGCGCCTGTATGTGCGCTACGGTCATGTTTAATACAGAAAAAATATTCGGGTTATATCCAGAAGTGCCATGGCTTGCGACAATTGGTTTGGGCATAATGGATGTCATTTTTTTTGTGACCGCAATATTCATTATCAAGTCATCGTTTGATGAGGATGGATATTTAAAAGAAGGTAGATTACAGATTGGTAAAATCTTTTCAGTAGTAGTTTTAGTGGTTCAATGGAATTATCTTTTATATATGCTTCCTTCACGAACCTTTTGGGGATTTTTATTCTTTTTTCTCATTCTGATAGCGTTCTTTTTAGATATCAAAATGTTGTTGGGAAGCGGTTTAGCCTGCATAGTTTCTTTATTTATAGGTTGGTTTATAAAAGGTACGGATCTTCTTCCTGTCAAGGATGAATTATTCCTGACAGATATTCTTATGTGTCTGGTTGCATTGGTGTTATCCTTAACCGGATTGATCATCTTTGTATTTTTTGTTGCACATTTTCTGGTAAATGCCAAAAAGGATGAATTGGAAAAGAATAATGAACATGTTACCAGTATCCTTACCACCGTGCGGGAACTGTCAGATAGTCTACATACGGCCGGCGTCGCGCTTTCGCAGATTTCCGGAAATGAAAGCGCTTCTGCGCAGAAACTCGCAGTGACAAGCGAACAATTGGTAACCGGCAGTGATCTGTTAAGTTCTAAGACGGATGAAAGTATGCTTAATCTTGGTGAATTAAATAAGTGGGAAGATGTTGTTGCTGAAAATGTAGAAAAAGTAGAGGATACTTCCAGAAATCTTATGGATAAATCAAAACAGAATGAGAAACTGCTGAATGATTTATCTCTGATCAACAGCGAAGTATCTCGATCCATGGATGCTACAATCAGCATAACAGAAAAGTTATCTGCAGCTGTCAAGGAAATAGGAGTCACTTTAAATCTTATTAACGATATTTCATCATCTACGAATCTGTTGGCGTTAAATGCTTCCATTGAGGCTGCACGAGCCGGGGAAGCCGGGAAGGGCTTTGCTGTAGTGGCAACAGAAGTCGGTAATCTTGCCAATAACACGCAGGAATCTTTGAAGGATGTGCAGGCGGTCATTGAGCGGGTACAGCAGAATGTTGTTGAGATTACTGCGCAGGTAGGAGAAAATTCTACAAAGTTAGGAAAACAGAATGAATTTTTCACAAATGTTTTTGAAGGCATAAAGGATATGACAAATTTGCTGCATGTGTCTGTGGATGCCGTGAAAGCCATGGGAGATGCGCACAGAGAGCAGTCGGAAGTGATTAAGAATACTGTATTGATCAACCAGGATATTGCAGAGAGCATCAGAAGTGAGAATGAACAGTTTAGTGTGATAAGAGAAATGGCTGAAAGCAATGCCAGTGATACAGCAGAGATTTCTACACAGGCGAATACGATTAACGAGATGGTCAACAAAATGTCCCTGCTTCTTAATAAAGAGGAATAAAAGAATAATCTCAGAGGGAGATTTTATAGTATTACCTCAATCGCTTGCTCCAACAGTTCATCCCTGCCGTCTCTTATCCCTTCCAACGTCGGATAGCACTCGATGTCAGGCTTTAGGCCCAATCGCTGTGTCTGTCCGCCCTCCGGGGTATAGATGCCCAGGCTTGATATCGGAAGAATCACTCTGCCGGGTAGGGATACCATTGCGATATTTCCATCGGCGCCGATGGATGGATTTCCCACGACCGTGGCATTTGGCGCCTGCCGTAAAGCCATGATTGCAAATTCGCTCTGGCTCTGGCTTCCCTCGTCCATTAAAATGACAACTTTTCCTGTATAAGGTTTAAATATCCGTATGTCGTTCATTTGTTCTTTTAGAACGCCTTTTCCAACCACCATTTCCTGGATCCAAAATGCTCCCGGCATTGCTTGGTTTGGCATTCCCACATTGGAAAATACCTTCTGTGTGGGCACGATGTATTCACCCAACAGATAGGTAATCACCGTGGATGGGTAATGTCTTAAATCCACGACGATACCATCCGTGTTTTGGTAATCTTTCATCAGGTTCTCAAGATCTCCGGTTTTTAAGGCAGAGACGTCAATATAACCGATATTGGTCGATTCAAGGATTTCATTTTCAAGCGGATTTTGATAATCGTATTGAGAGTATAATGTCTTAACCTGCAATGTTTTCGTCTCTTCTCCCCTTATAACTTGGACTTCCGATTGGTTTTTTTGTGTTTCAAGCAGCAAATGTTTCAGTTGGTTAAGTATTTTATCGGGTTCAGGCAGTGCATGATATTGGCGCTGTTCTTTAATCCGGTCTTGCACGGACATCCCATCGATTGTTAACAAAATGTCTCCCGGCAGCAAATGTTTTTCGCCCTCTTTCACCTGAGTGACCACTGCCTGGCCATCGATTATTTTAATATCGCAGGGTAAAAAATATCTCCCATAAAAGTAGTATAATAATCCTTCCTGGTCCACGACTGTAATATGCGCATCTCCGGTTTTGGAAACGACCTGTGCGATTGCAAGTACATAACTACGGTAATCTGTTGCCTCTGCAACCAGGGAGATCGAGTCGAGTAAAACCGTATCCCAATCATCTACTGTGATTTCGACATTGGGGGAATAATATTCATACATATTCCAAAATCGAAACAGTCCCAACAGATACATGCCCATGTCACCGTCAGCAGCCTCATAATCCATTTCGTTTTCAAAAGAAACAACTCCCTCCTCATTAAAGGAGGCGTATGCATTTTCCCTGTCGGAAATATATAATTCTGACATGCTGCAAAGATAATCGCGCAATCCTTCCCCGAGGAATGCAGAATCGTTAATCCATGTCGTATCCAGAATCTGTCGGCCAGTCTCTTTTTGAATCTTCGTCCAATCTTCTCTATCTTCCGTCTGCGTCGCTTTGACAGGGAACGCTTCCAGCCAATTCATCAAAACTTCATTTGCGTCCTCTGAATCAGCCGCTTTCAATATATTTGGCATAACCCGGAAAAGTTCCGCATCCCAGTTCAATTCGCCGGAGATCACAGCTGGATGATGGTATTTCGTATATCCCCAAACCTTGCAAAGTTTGTATAGGGAATCCACTTGTATATCCGAAAGTTCCTGATTTTGAATGGTTGAGCCTTGATTAAATTCCGTATCTTTTTCTCGCTGTAATGGTCTTTTGGTAAAAAAACAGCCCCTAACAGACACAAGACATAAAATGAAAGCTATGGTCAAAATAATCCAAATCCTATACTTCTTTTTAAAAGCTCCTTTCACAGAAACCACCTTTCCGCTTTGCACATCTGATAAAGCTGTTCGTCCTGTTTTGATTATAACAGGAATCGGAAACATTCTATAGGAGGTATCAATATTGACTATAAGGGATAGTAGATGCTATATTTAACAACAGAAGATTGTTCCCAACGGTTTATTACTGAAAACAACAATAATATATTATATAGTGGTGAAATCCAGAAAGGATGATACGACAAATGAAAAAACGCATTGCTGACAGAAAGACAGTATTTAGCGCCATATTATTTTTGGGGTTTATTTCCTGTATTTATGCACCTTTTGAATTATATGCGCTTAACACCCAGGACTTATGGTTTTTGTTAAAGGATTTCTGGTATATTCCTCTCATCTGCGGCGCGTTTGCCATGATTGTTGCTGCCATACTGGGACTTCTTTTCAGCGGAATGCTTTTGCGGTTATATACAGGAGTCATTTTTGGGGTGGGAATCTGTATTTATGTGCAGGGCAACTTCCTGAATCTGAAACTGGGGGAGATGACAGGTGACAGCATCAACTGGTCGCAATACAGAGGACAAATGATCTGGAACCTCCTTGTATGGATCTTAGTCATTTGTATTATCTCGGCACTCTCTATTTTTGAGGGGGGGGGGCAAAAGAAATATGTCTCCAAGGCAATAACCGGTATTTCCTTGTTCCTGACGGCAGTATTGTTTGTCACGCTCATGGTTCTTATCGTACCTTGTTTGAAAGAAACTAGTAAGCGGCCGGAACGTGGATATCCGACCAATAAAGATATGCTCTCTCTGTCTGATAATATCAATGTACTGGTATTTGTGCTGGATAATTACGATGTGAATTTTTTCAGAGAAACGATAGAAGAAGTACCGGAATTTGAAGAACAGTTTGACGGCTTTATCTGGTTTGATAATTTTGCTGGTTGTTATCCTCTTACCAAATGGGCGATTCCCTTTATGCTTTCTGGCAATTACTGCCGGCAGGAGAACCCGTATGATCAGGTTAATATTGATTGTACGGAAAGAGTTTACTGGGATGAATTGGTTGAGAACGGATATGAGATGAGCATATATAGCCAATTCGAATTGATTCCACCCAGAGCCGGGGAGATTGCAGTAAATTATTCGGATGCGGAACCTGTAATATTCGATCACAAAGCTTTTACTGTTCTATTATACAGACTGGTAATGTGCAAATATTTTCCTGATATTGTGAAACCTTCGGTATGGTTATTCCCCTATGAGTTTGAGGCCAGGAGGCGCTTGGACTCCGTCGAGCAGATATATGTTACAAATAATCTTATGCTCGCGGATTCTCTGGCACAGGAGACTATGACTGCAGACGCAGAACTTCCGCAATTTAAGTTTATTCATGTCGGCGGTGCACATCCGCCATTCAGTCTTGATGAATGGGGATATCGGGCTGAAGGTTCGAACTATGAGGAGGGATGTCACAAGGGCGCGCTGCGTCTTGTGCTCCGTTATATGGACAAAATGAAAGAGTTGGGTATTTATGATGATACCGCCATCATTGTCACGGCTGACCATGGGGATTATGGCAAGGCTTTTACCTGTCCTGTTTTTCTGGTAAAACCTCGTGATGCGCATGGCCTGTTATCTGTAAATCATACGCCTTCCAGCCAGGCAGATCTGGGCGCCACAATCCTGGATATTTCCGGAATTGATACGGATGTATCTGCCTATGGTGTTTCTGTTTTTGACGAAGAGGGAGAACGTGAAAAGAAACGATATTATTATACTGCGGAGGATGTGCCGAATATTGCCGGAGACCCTTTGTTTATATTGATTGAACATGAAGTGGATCCGGATGGAATTTCCTTAGAAGATTTCCATCCAACTGGCGTGGAGTACGGAGGGAATAATGAATAGATATAAGGAAATCACCATGCAACATGCAAGAAAATTAAGAAAAGGCGATAAAGTTGCGATTGTGAGTTTGTCGAGCGGTATGTTGGGCGAAGCATTTTGCAGTCACAATATAGAGATTGGCGTAAAGAGACTGAAAGCATATGGATTGGAGCCGATCTTTATGCCAAATGCTTTGAAGGGTATTGCATATCTGGCAGCGCATCCTGAGGCCAGGGCTAAAGATTTAAAAGATGCTTTTGTGGATGATTCCATTGCGGGGATTATCTGTGCAATAGGCGGTGATGATACCTATAAGCTTTTACCATATTTGATGGAGGATGCAGAGTTTGTGCGGGCAGTGGAGAAGCATCCTAAATTATTTACAGGGTTTTCCGATACGACGATCAATCATTTGATGTTTTATAAACTTGGTCTATCGACGTATTATGGTCCGAATTTTATCTGTGATCTGGGTGAAATTGCAGACGAGATGCTTCCATACAGTAAAAAGGCGTTTGAAGGCTATCTGGAAGGGAATGAAATCAGTGAAATTGTATCCAGTGAAGTCTGGTATGAAGAGCGGTCAGATTTTTCCAGAGCAGCAATTGGAACAGAGAGAGTGGCGCACAGAGAGGAGAGGGGATTTGAACAGCTTCAGGGCTGTGAAACTTTTCAGGGCGAATTATTAGGTGGCTGCTTAGAAAGCCTTTATGATATATTGTCATCTAGCAGATATGCGGATCAAAAAGAAGTCTGCGAAAAATATGGAATATTTCCGGGCAAAGAAGAGTGGCGGGGAAAAATATTATTTATAGAAACATGTGAGGAAAAGCCTGTCCCGGAACTTTTTGAAATGGAATTACGTGCGCTTCAAGAGAAGGGCGTATTTGATGTGATTCATGGCGTTTTGGTCGGGAAACCGCAGGATGAGGCTTATTATGAGGAGTACAAGGAGATCCTTACAAAGGTGATAGATAATGAGAACTTACCCATCGTCTACAACGTGAATTTTGGGCATGCCACACCAAGGTGTGCGTTGCAATATGGTGTGACGGCCAGGGTGGACATGAGATATAAAAAGATATATCAGGGCAGGAACAGATGATATCAAAACGGAGGCAGCATTGTGAAGATTCTGGTCATTGGAGGAACAAAGTTTTTTGGGATACATATGGTGAATGCACTTTTAAGCAAAGGGCATGATGTCACAATTGCAACCCGTGGAAAGGCGGCGGATCCGTTTGGGGATAAGGTGCGTAGAATATTCCTGGAAAGAACGGAAGAAGAAAGTGTCCAGCGTGCTTTACAAGGTACTCATTACGACGTGGTAATTGATAAGATTGCATATTGTTCGAATGATATTAAGTATGTAATGGATGTTGTAGATTGTGATACCTATATTTATATGTCGAGTACGGCAATTTATGATCCCAAACATATGCAGACTGTTGAGGAAGATTTTGATGGTATGGGTGGGGAACTGATATGGTGCGATAGAAAAGATTTTTCCTATGAAAAGGTAAAACGTCAGGCGGAGTATACATTGTGGCAGCAGTATCCGGACAGAAAATGGATTGCCATTAGATACCCCTTTGTGATTGGTGAGGATGATTATACAAAAAGGCTGTTGTTCTATGTAGAGCATACCATGAAGTCAATACCGATGAACATTGATAATGTGGATTGTAAGATGGGGTTCATCCGCTCGGAGGAGGCAGGAGAGTTTATGGCCTTTTTAGTTGACAAAGATGTTGACGGAGCGTTCAATGGCGCTTCCGATGGCACCATTTCCTTGAGGGAAATCATAGAATATGTCGAGAGAAAAACAGGATTGAAGGCAGTTATGGATGAGACAGGCGAAGACGCGCCCTATAACGGAGAGCCAGAATATAGTATATGTACAGACAAGGCGAAAGCACTAGGTTATGAATTTTCCCAATTGAAAGATTGGATATATGAACTGCTGGATTACTATATTCAAGAGATTCAGGGTGTAGAGAACTAGACGGCCTTGTCGGCCGCCTAGCGTATTTTCCTTACCGGTCTGATATATTTCCAGAACCGTGCCGGATCATGATAGAAGTAAAAGATTCGGCCGGGAGTGGTATCCAGACAATAACCCGAGGCAGTGTAATCATATGCTTTCATTGTTGCCTCGATTTTTTCTTCCACACTCTGATTTTCCCGTTCAAGATCAAAGGGGCCATGTTCAAAGACAAGATATTCGCCTTCAGGAACATCCATCAACAACATTTGCGAAGGAATTTCGCCATCATAATCCAATGGAAGGCGTACACCATAGCATTCGGCCAGAGGGATGCCCCAGCTGCAGATTCGGCCGGTTGGTTCGTTGATGTATGCCATGATCTGTCCGCTTCCGCTGTTGGCATCATCGCCGCCCATATCGTCTAATTTCCCCTTAATGCTGTCTAGCAGACCGCAGATCGTCTCGCAGTCCTGTCCGGGAATAAGGCTTTGCTTCTGCCAGAAGTCCCAGTAGCCAATGCTCTCATAGTTTCTAATATGAAGAAATTTGTGTGCCGGGATTGTTACAAAATAAGTTTTGATTTCCTGTTTGGAATTTTTCATAGTATCTGCTCCTGTTTCTGTTAAGTAACAGTCGAAAGGCTTTATGATAGTACGAAGAGTTACCGGTACTGGGCGCCTGCGGTACTCGCTGGGGGTAATGCCATAAGCTTCTTTAAAGGAACGGGTGAAGGCTTCGTGGGAAGAGAATCCGTATTGTAAGGCAATGTCCAAGATTCCCTTTGAGGTGTCCCTGAGTTCTTTCAATGCAAAGGCCAATCTTCGATGTCGCAGATAATCTTTGAACTGCATGCCCGAAATCTCTTTAAATTTTTTAGAGAGATAGAATTCGGAATACCCGTATTGATTGGAAAGATAGCTAAGCGTCAGGGATTCCTTATCGTTTCTTTTGATATACAGGTCTATTGTAGAGATTATCTGTTGTATCTGTCGCTGCCATTCACACATCGGCGGTGTTCCTCCGTTTCAACTGTTCTGTATTCATTATACAGAATGGGGAGGGTGTCTGCTTGATTTTATTTGTGGAAAATGGAAATGATTTGTTGCATAAAAATGGAAAGTCACGCCAAAATATAGGGGACTTTTCGATATCCAGATTCGCGAAGCATATTATCATTTATTGTCGGGATGCAAATTCGTGGCCGTACTGAATCAATTTTTCGGCGAAGTCAAAGTCAGAATCATCAAGAGTATCAAGGTTATAAATTAAAATAAATAAATATAAATCAATAGTTTTTGGATATAAAACATAAAAAATGTTGTATTACACAACTATTTTGGTTATAATTTAACTATTAAGAAATGATGCTATGAAAAAATTAATTTTCATTATTATTTGCGCCGCAAACTGGAAGGCGGCGGAACGGAGATTTATATGATTTATAGGGATATGTATATTAATAAGATAAAGACATATATAGATACTCCATTTGTAAAAATTTTGGCCGGTGTTCGCCGAAGCGGGAAGTCAACGATATTGAAGATGATCATGGAATATCTACAGTGCGAGAAAGGTATACCGCAGGAGCGGATTGTCAGTTATCGCTTTGACTCTATGGAGTATGAGGATATGACGGCTAAGCAGATGTATGAAGAAATAAAGAGCAGACTTAAGACAAATAGCAAAACATATCTTTTCTTGGATGAGATGCAGGAAATAGTTGATTGGGAAAAGGTAGTCAATTCATTGATGTCGGATTTTGACGTGGATATTTATGTAACAGGCTCAAATTCCAGAATGATGTCTTCTGAGATATCAACTTATTTGACAGGGCGATATGTGGTTTTCAGGATTTATACTTTGTCATTTAACGAATATTTAACTTTCAAAAAGCAATATGCTCCGTTGGAGGATTACAGAATAGAACTTGCGAATTATATCAGACTTGGCGGATTTCCGGCAGCGCATTTGAAGGACTATAGCCAGGATGAGGTGTATACTATTGTCCGAGATATTTATAATTCCACAATCTTTTCGGATATCGTTAGGCGGAGTCAGATTCGCAAAGTGGATCAGTTGGAACGTGTTGTGAAGTTTACGTTTCAAAATGTGGGGAATACATTCTCCGCCAAATCCATTGCTGATTACTTGAAAGCGGAGCGCCGTTCTTTAGATTATGAGACAGTGTATGGTTATCTTGAGAGGCTTGAAAAGGCATATTTACTGCATCGCTGTTCACGATATGACTTGCAGGGAAAGGAAATCCTAAAGACGCAGGAGAAGTTTTATCTGGCCGATACATCCCTTCGATACAGTGTTTTGGGATATCGGGAAGATACTGTGGCATCTGCTCTTGAAAATACAGTTTATCTGGAACTGTGTCGGCGTGGATACAATGTTTTTATTGGGAAAATGGGTAGAGGAGAGGTTGATTTTGTGGCCAGTCGTCAAAATGAGAAGATATATGTGCAGGTTACACAGCAGATTGATTCTGAAAAGACTGAAAAACGGGAGTATGAGAGGTTGCTTGAAATTCGGGATAATTATCCCAAATATGTACTGCGGACGGATGCGTTTGCCGGTGGTAATTATGAGGGCATTAAAAGCATGCATGTAGCGGATTTTTTGCTGAGCACAGAATTTTAATAGGATTCATAAAAAATTCCCGTACGGAGTTTGGGTATTTGCGGTATAATAGACGCAGAGCCAGAACTCTGCGGAGAAGATATAGGAACGTAGAGCCAGAAAATAAGGCTTAAAAATGGCTGAGGAGGGATTATCATGTTATTACAAGGAAAAGTAGCGGTGGTTACAGGCGGAACCAGAGGAATTGGCTTTGCCATTGTGAAGAAGTTTGTGGAAAATGGCGCGAAAGTGGCCCTGTTGGGTTCCAGGAAGGAGACGGTTGACAAAGCGCTTCAAAAGATGAAGGAGGAACTTCCGGATGCTGAAGTCACAGGTTATTGGCCGAACCTGATGAATGCCGGGGAAGTGGAAGAAGTGTTTACAAAGGTAAAAGACATGTACGGCAGTCTGGATATTTTGGTAAATAACGCGGGGGTGTCCGCGCGGGATAGTTTTTATGAGTACAAGCCAGAAGATTTTGAGAAAGTCATTGATCTAAATTTAAATTCTGTCTTTATCTGCGCACAGGCTGCGGCAAAGATTATGAAAGAGCAGGGCGGTGGTGCCATCTTAAATACCAGTTCCATGGTAAGCATTTATGGTCAGCCTGCAGGTGTGGGCTATCCAGCGTCCAAATTTGCAGTAAATGGTCTTACCAAATCCCTGGCAAGAGAACTGGGCAAAGATCAGATTCGTGTGAATGCAGTGGCGCCCGGCGTGACAAGGACCGATATGGTGGCGGCGCTGCCGGATGAGATGGTGAAACGCATTACCGCGACGATTCCGCTTGGGCGTGTGGGCGAGCCGGAAGATGTAGCGAATGCCTTCGTATTTCTTGCAAGCGATATGGCGTCCTATGTCACAGGAGAAATTCTCTCGGTTGACGGCGCGGCGATGACGTAATGCAGCGGGATTTTGAGATACGGTATGGAAATGGAAAGAAAAGCGCCTCTGCGATAAAGCAGGGCGCTTCTTTTACTTTATAGGAAGTTCTGTGCTTATACATGAATCCCCTTCTCGATAATCCCGAATCCCAGCGGATAAGGACCGGTATGCACGCCAATCGTGGCGCCAATCTGATAAACGGGTATCTGCTCTATGGCATATCCCTTAGACTGCAGGGTAGTAAGCGCTTGGTCGCGGAAGGCGGCGCCTTCCTCTATGTCATAACCGTATCCCACCGCAATGCTATAGCAGTCGGCTCCCAGACTGCTTTTTTGCAGATAATCCAAAAGGAGGTTCATGACTTTCTTCAAAGTGCGTTTTCGGCCCCGGTCAATACCGGAAGGAAAGATTTCTCCCTGTTTTAAGGTGATGATGGGACGAATATCGAGGGCGCCGCCTGCTAAGGCAGCCACCTTTCCGATGCGCCCGCCGTGTTTTAAATACTCCATATTACCCACGGTGAAGAAAATCCGGCCTGTACTTTTGATTTCTTCCAAGCGAGTTATGGTCTCCTGGTAGCTGACACCATGGTCGCGAAGTTCCACGGCCTCCAACACATACTGCCCCTGCAGAACGGTGTTGATGGTGGCATCGATAACGGTGATCTGCGCCTGGGGATGTTTTTCCAGAATCAACTCTTTGGCGTTGAGTGCGGACTGCATGGAACCGCTGAACTTCGTGGTAATACAGATACAGATGACAGGGGTTCCCGCTTCGGCAAAAGGACGAAAAGCTTCCTCATAATCCTGAATAGACGGCATGGAGGATTTAGGGTACACGCCCTTTTTGTCCACCATCATCTGATAAAAATCGCGGATGCCGATTTCCACATTTTCTTTGAAATAATGTTCCTCATCGAAAGATACATAAAAGGGAACGACAGTAATATTTTTTTCTTTAACAAGTTCCTTTGGTAGATCGCAGGAACCGTCGCTGATAATATGGAATGTTTCGCTCATATCGTAAATCTTCCTTGCATCAAATATTTCCACAGACAGAGATGAAAACAGGCTGACTGAAAAACTGTCTGGTTATTATTATATAGGATACTACGTTTGTGATGTAAATGCAATCGTTTTGAAGGCAAATATTACAATGTAGAGTTTTATTAACTGCTTTTAATAGTTTTAATAACTATATATAATATCAGGGGAAAACTTCCGAACTTTTGACATAAAAATCCGGAAGTCCCCATTGCAGAATCTATTTTATAAACCCAGATAAACGAAGAGATATGCTGATTTCATATCATAAAAAAGAGTATCGCCCATAACGAAAATTGAGTTATGGAACGATACTCTTTCACAGCATTTTTAGAAATTATTCGGCCAGATAAATGCCAAGTCTTGTCTCAATGGAGTTCATTGCTTCTTCCAGACTCTTTTCGCCCTGCATATAAGCGGAACCTTCCTCGTAAACTACATTTTCAAAGGTTTTATCTTCCACATAGGCGGTGTCCATTGATTGGATCCACTGTATCAATTCCTGTACTTCCGCCTCATCCGGAATGCGGATTAACAGGACCACTTCGTTTCCATCGGGATCAACTGTACCACCCTGCCCTGAGACATAGTCGTTAGCCTTATAAAGCTTCCATTGGTCCTCATAGCTATCCATGATGGCTTTCTGCGTCACCGGGAAACCGTTCTCCATATCAACCTGGACTTCTGTGCTGAGCGCTGTCTTTATGAAATCCTGTGCCCGGTCCGTATTTTCGGAGGCAGCGTTGATTCCCAAAAGTGTCTTGGCCCAGAACACCTTGCTGCACTGGCCGTTCATCGGGAGGTAACCGCAGTCTTCAAAGCCTTCTGATTTGGGAAGGGAAACATGACAGTTGTACTCACCGATATTATCCGTGGAACCGGCCGCAAACTGCTGCGCTTGGCCCATAAAATAAATGCCCTGATGGCGTGTCCTGATCTCGTCCGATTCCTCCAGATCTTCACCGTTTACGCTATAGTAGCTTAGATACATGTCCTTTTCAGCTTCCCATGACTGAACAGCTTCTTCCGAAAGACCGTCCATCTGTATGTCATAAATCTGTTTTATCTGTGTCAGGAAATCAGAGATGGCTTCCGCGTTAAGGGCACCGTCTTCTGTTCGCCAAGCTGGTGCACATGTCAGGGAGAATACTCGCATAATGGCTTTCGGGGATGAAAGGCGCAGCAAATCCGTGCCAGGGTTTTGTTCCCGCATCTCTTTCATGACATTTGCCGTATCTGACATGCTTGTCATTTTCAAAATATCTGTGTTTCTGCCAAGGACGTAGGGCAGCTGAATCCCGCAAGGTATCATATAGACATGCCCGTCTTCCCGGAAGGCATCTGTCACATTCGAGAAAACAGCTTCCTCCCCGTTCATGCCGTCCAGAAGTGGGGCGATGTCCATGAGAATTCCCTTTTCAATATAGGAATCCATAGGCATGTTATCCAAAACCAAAATATCCGGTCCTTTTCCTGCCATAGTACGTGTATTTAAGTTTTTGATGGCATCTTCCCTGGTCATGGAATTTCCGTCCAGTCCAATTTCATACTCCACATAGACTGCCGGGTTCTGTTTCTGGTAGAGGCTGATTGCCTGCCGTATTACCGTCTCATCTTCCAGACTCCATACTTGCAGTTTCTCATTAGGTCTGGAAGGTACATTGGGATCGTAGACGAAGCGCGTCATTTTTTCTCCGGTCAACAGAACAACAAATTCATTGTTATCCGCCACCAGCATGTCCATGACCTGGCAGGTAGGATTGCCTAGAATGGTCAGGCTGCCGTCCAGCACCTGCTCCATAGCGCTGCCGCCCAGCACATGGCGGTATATCCCTGTCTGTCCTGCCAGATAAATGACGTCGTCGCCTCCGGAGACCAGAAACATGTCATAGCTTCTGCCGGGATTGCAGTCCCTGTTGGCAAAGTTTTCCCTGACAAAATCTATCAGAACCTGGTCCTCAATGTATGTTTTTTCTTCCATATCGTAGAGGAGCGGTACGTCATAGCCCCATCCGTCCAGGAGCATGATATTGCCGTGGAACCGTACAAGAGCCGGGCTGCCGTCTCCCACGTTCAGGAATTTTTCGCTGCTTCCATCTGGATTTACTTCATACAGGTTGGAGCCCAGAGTGCTTACAATAATCCTTCCTGTGTCTGAGATGGATACGCTGTTAACCCACATATCCTCCGCTTCCAAGTTCATATCCGCCGGAATTTCTGTACCATCCGGCTTTACGATTGTAAGCTGCATATCCATTTTAAGCTGTACGCCGTTGCCTTCTTCATCACTGCTTTCCTCAGGTTCCGTCCAAACTACAGCGGCTGTCTGGTCCGGACCAAAGGCCATGGTTAGAATGTATTTGTTGTCTGCTTTCATTTGTTTCAGCCAAGCCAGGTCTTCCTTCACCCAGCTTGCGCCATTATCCCGTGAGCGCAGTACAAACCCGCTGTTATCCGACAAGAGCAAGCTGCCGTCCGCCATTGGGAATATGCGGCTGTTCCAGTCAGTGAGATTGCTTTCGCCAAGGTCCGCCTCCTTCTCTACATAGCGTCCCATGGCAGTTCCCTGTTCGCTGCCCTGTGCGGCCTCTTCAACAGTCGGTGTGCTGTCGGCCCCGTCGCTGTTCGTGTTGTCGGTTTTGGCGCTGTTGTCGCCGCAGCCGGTAAATACTCCGGCGAAAAGGATCAACGCTGTCAGACAGGCAGCGATTCTTTTCGCATTGCTAAATCGATTCCTTTTTCCTTCCATTTTGAAATTGCTCAATTTTCTCCCTCCTGTTATGCAAGATATATGGTTGTAGCTTTCGCTGTCCATGAGAAAATAAATTCCCCAATTTATTATAGCAACCTTATCTCTAAGTAATCTCTAAAAAGGAAGGAGAAAAGAAATCATAAAAAGCAGATGATGCCGTCCTGATGAAGCGACATTTTTTCATTTTTTTCTACAGTGAATAATTCGCGGGACATACTGACAATATCTTTATAAATCGGAATATTTATCTCTTCTGCATAGAAATCCTGATTCAAAAATCCGCCGTCTGGCAGATAAAATCTTTGCATATAGGAATAAATGGACGCTGATAAACCAATCTTGATATCGCCGATTTCGGTATAGAGATATTGTTCATTATTATAGGACATCCTCTTTGGTGTGCCGTAAGATAATAAACCGATGATATGCTGATAATAACTGACCATGGCCTTGTCAATGTTAAAGAGGATTTTGCGGCTGCCTTCAGGCTGCGGATCGATATCATAGTAGGTCAGAGTGTTGTCGTAAAAGCCGGACGCTACCACATGTCTGTAAAAGTCATGGTATACGCCCAAACCGACAGCTTCTATCTCAACAATATCAGCCAGCTGGTCTTTGGCGGATTGAATGACTGTATTTGACGGCTTGCGCATAGTCGTTCCCTTGGCTTCCAGCAGGGTTGGTTCAACGCCGTTGGCCAAACCGAAAAAATCTGGGATTCTTCCTTGCGTTTGAAATTCTATCTGAGGATCTTTTAAGTGGAAGAGGTAGGGAATGTGATACAATCTTTCAGCAATTGCCTTGGCGGCTACCATGCCCATAAAAAAGGACAGGGTATTTTTGATGGAGGTTTCAGCGAAACTGTAATCGTCATTGATTGTAAAGGTATTGCCTTCGATCAGTGCCATTCGGATGAGCCATGTATAAAACTGCGTACCAGCAGGCGAGACATGTCTGTTGGAAAAGCCGCCTGCAGAGACGGCGTATTGGATTAGATCTATTTCGCTTACCACAAGATTGTAGGCAGCCGCATGATGGTCTACAGAATAGTCGTAGACATTGTTGTAAGTATATAGTGTAATGAAAGCCATATGTCCTCCTTTGTATATTGTATTATACTATGAAAATAATATAAATATTCTATATAAGAATACTATAGATATGAGAGTAATGCAATGCTAAAGAAAGAAAATATTTAAATTTATAGTTAATTATCAGACAAATTGTTGATTTTTGGAAAAATGTCAAATATAATTATAAATCATCCAATAGTTTATCTTTTGATCTGTTGGGAGCAGTTAACAGTAACCAATCATCAATATATCCCTAAAAATACCACGAAGGAGACAAGTGAATATGCAGATGAGAAAATTATGTGCGAGCAGCCTGGAATGGAAATACATCTACAAACTAATGAAGTCTGTAGAAAACGAAACCATACGAGATTACGTGGAAAATCAAATTGAGTGGAATGTGGTAAAAGCAAATCAGTATAAATTTATGGAGTATTTTCTGAAATTTTTGACGGTGGTGACGCCGACGGTAGTTTTTGTTTTACAGCAATGCCTGGATTCCAAAAACCCTTTGGTACAGATGATTGTTTTAGGTGCCGCGACCGTAACTTCTGCATCGAGTACTTTTATTAAATTCCACGATAAACGGATTCTCTATCGGAAGTCGGCAGAGCAGATCAAAGAAGAGACAATGCTTTATATCACGCATACCGGCAAATACAATACGGAGGAGCGCGATGAGCAGTTTGTCTTGGAATTAGATAGAATTACAAAGGGTGCCAATAAAGAGTGGCGGCGGATAGAGGAGAAGAAAGAAGAAAGGAAGGAAGAGAAGAAAAAGGCGGAGAAGAAAGAAGAGGTGACAAGAGAAGGAGAGAAGGAAAAGAAAGAAGAAGAGAAAAGAGAATAGCAAAGAGAAAAATGCAGATGTGGAAAAGAAAGATAGAAAGAGTTAAGTAGGGCGTAGGAGGGCTAGAATATGTATAACAATAGCAGCGAATTGGAGGCATTGGAGATTTTCAGACAGAAGAAGGAACTATTTCCTATGACGGTTGACTGCTTGGAATCAGAGGCGGGACGGATGCAGGCAGTAAGGCTGGACGGGGTGGGAGAGACACCGGAAGCACCGGATCTGGATGTTATCTGGGCCGGGTTACAAGACGGCAAAGGTTGTGTTTTGTGCCAGCTTACAGCAAAGCCTGGCGGCCGTGTTAATTCTTTTTTTGCCAAAGCAATCGACAAGAATCAGCAAGAAATCTCACGAGCGAATTTCGTCAGCTTTGGAACGGACAGGGCATATGCCAAGCTGGAAATTCCGAGGGACATCTTTCATGAATGCAGTGTGCAGATGCAGACGGCAGCGGTAAATGAGAGGGGAGTTGCAGCTGCGAATCAGAGAGTGGTCAGTCTGGAAGATTTGTACATAGGGGAGTTAGAGATACAGTATCAGATTGCAGATCCGATTGCAGATCCGATTATTAAGGGAGAACATAAACGGATTAGAATCAACTATTATACATATGGAACTAAGGATGGTTATGATTATGCATATCCAGGCATAGGAGGTGGGGAGGATCAGATGTATCTGCCTTCCGGCGGAACAATCCGCATCAAAGATAAGGAATTGCGAGAGGCGCGTATGAAATTAATGGTCTCCAACGGAGACAAGAGAGCCTTGCATGAACTTAAGCGGACGAAATATCCGGGGGAACCTGAAATCAGGGTAGAGGATGAGCGCATTATGTATCGGTTTGCAGAAAAGTGGAAGGGAGTAAGGCTGACGGACTGTCTGGGAACCGGATACTCTGAAATGATCAATTATCTATTAAGAATCACTGCGCTGACAAAATATAATAGGAAGATTATCATGTTGGTGACGAATATAAAGGATATTTGTACCCAAATAGGAGTGGACAGCATAGGAGAAATTCCGGTGATCGAGGCCCAGTTGGACTGCTTTGGACAGGGAACGATGATCCGCATGGCGGATGGCAGTCAGAAAGCGGTGGAAGAACTAAAAGCAGGCGAAATGGTTCAGACGAGAGATGGCGGAAGCGCTTCGGTAAAAGAGGTGAAAGTTCAGGATGAACGCCAACTGCTTGGCCTATATCTGGACAATGGGGAAACAGTTTTCCTGACGGATGGACATGCGGTCAATACGGCGAACGGTATCTATCCGGTGTATAGGCTGCGGGAGGGGCAGGATGTTATCACAGAACACGGAACAGGGAAGATTTGTCAAATTCTGCCTAAATGCGAAAGACGTTACACCGTATATTCCTTGTCGCTGGAAGGCGATGAGGAATGGCTGTACGCAGGAGGGATGATGGTACACAGTTCAGACGGCACAGAGTTATTTCAAGACAGGGATTGGGTGCGGGAGGATTTGCCTGAAGCGTGGAGAAAAGATTATGACAATGCCTTAAATGCGGGGTTGCTCTATGGAAGATAAAAGGGATTTGTGTCTTATTAATGTTCAGATTGATGAAGAAGAGGAGAGGTATCGATTCGATATTTATCCAGAGCTGTTCAATGGCGAGAGTATTGCATTGTATTGGGAACAGTCAGGAGACACGATTCTGAAAGAATGGACAGAGTCGGATGAAGAGGCTGATAATATAACAATTCGGAAAGAGGTGTTACAGAAACAGGCCTATGCGTATCTCGTTAAAAAGGAGGGAGATAACAAGGGCGTCCCGTTCAGGATTCTCACGCGGACGCCGGATATACGGCAGATATTGCTTATGCCGGATGGAAAAATCAGGATATGTGTTGACATACAGGATGAGTATTCTGAGTCAGCCGGATTGCAGATAGAAATTTTGGCGGGGGAGCGGAAATCGGCGGTCCTGCGTCTGCATCAGGGAGAACGAGAATTTGATTTAGCGCAGGCGGGTATTGTTACGACGCAGAGTGGATTGATCAGACTCAGGATACGTTTTTATACGGAGGATGAAAATCACTATCGAATGACCGGCGCGCAGACTGATGTGGAACTAGCGCTCAATCCGCCGAAAATAGTCAGGGTAGTCGGAGAAGAATCGCAGATTGCGATTCGGGTGGCGGATGAGCCGAAGAAACCGTTGTATGCCAGGATTTGTCAGGCTGGCAGACCGCTTTATACGCTGCCGTGTGAAAGAGACACACAGACAGCAGTTGATTATGTGGTTTCTACGGATCAGTTGAATCTCATGCAGGGCGCTTATACAGTGGAAATCGCCTGCTGGAATGCGGTGACTTTTTCGTACTGGTCAGAGCCGGTTCCGGTGCTGATGAAATCTCCGGTAATAGAAAGAATCCAGACCGGGAAGGCGGGGCGGACGATATGGATGGAGGAATGCGGGCACTATTTTTGGCAAGAAAAATATGAAAGGACCGACCGGATTATTGTTGCGGATAGAAAGATACCTGAAATCAGGTATGCAAATCAATATGATTCTGTCATCTCATTAAGTCCGCCGGCCAAAGCGCCGGACAGGATAGAGAATTGTTTCTATTTGCAGGAAGGCTGTTATCGTCTCGCGGAAGCTGAAATGGTCTGTGAATTGCAGGAAATTTATAAAGAGGAATATTGTAACAATGACTCTTTTCAGATCATAATCGGGGACAATAAAAGCGCAAGTCTCCACATTCTCATCCGGGAAAGTTCTCGGCAGAGGATGAAAGAGGATTTTAAAAAATTGTTAGAGTCAGTATGCAAAACTTATGCGCAGCTGGAGGAATTGACCGGGTGTTTTGGCCATATGCCGTTAATGGCAGAAGATATGTTGGGTGTCAGATACGGATACGATGCCGGTGAAGGATACTGCGATCTTCATGCGGGAATGGAGTTATGTTTTGATTATGAGCAGTATCAGAATATTCCGGAGGTGAAAACGCTGTCGGAAGCAAAAGAATGCGATATGGCATCAAAACAGGAAGATTCCGTCAGAGCAGATATGCCGCAGGAACGGCACGAGGATAAGATAACTAATCAGGAATTGAGCGGGTTTACGGGAAGCGGGAGCAGCACATTTCCCTGTGTTTTGAGAAATGGTGAGATTACTTTTGAGCCTTTTGCGCGGGGCATGAATCAGGATATGGGATTTATTCCCGCGGGAAGAGAGCCGAATGATCTGCAAAAAGCCGATCTGCAATGGGAGTGGCATGTTGATGGCTGCCCCAAGGATAAATTTGGAATGGTGATTGAAGCGCCGAAGCTGGACGGGGTGAGTATCGGTATGGCAGCAGGGATTTGGGACGCCCTGTTTGCCGGTTTTTCCCAACCCTTTGTGCGGCTGTTATGTCCGCAGGAGTGGAAACGGAGCGAATGTACAAATTACGGAAGCGTAAAGTATTTTGATAATATCTGTCTGGCGGCGGCTGACACCTATCAGAAACTTGTGGAAGCGACAGACCAATATTATCAGCGGGGAGGAATGCTTAGAGATGTGTGCTATGTCTGTTTCAGAGGCAGGACAGCCATTCGGATTATGATACATATTTTTGTGGAAGGCCATCCTCAGGTGTGTGCGCTGGGTACGACGCTGGGAGATATGGCAACGGCCTATGGGCTTGGCAGCAGGGTGCGGCTGGAACGCTTGTGTCAAGGCAGGCATGTGCTGTTTGCGGATGCGAGTATGGATATTCCGCTCTATATAGGAGACAGGATATGCAGCGGGTGAGTACATTCAGCAGGATTGCGCCAAAACTGTATCAGCTGGGAAAAGAACCGGCCTATGTGTATTTGCCGGAGAAGGCGGGGAAACCGGCAGGCAGGGAAGCGGAGGCTGGTGGAACAGAAACAGAAACTGAGATGGGTGGCGTAGAATTATACAGACGAGGGGGATTATTTATCTATCTGCGGTATCCGGTGGAAAGATTTAACGAACCGCTGCTTTCTTTTGCGGCAAAATATCACGGCCGCGCTACGACTCTTTTCCTGGATAATGGTAGTGCCTATCTGCAGAATTGGAAAGGATGGAACTGGTCCTTACAGGATGCGAGTATCAGAAGGGGCACAATATTGTCCCTCTATGGATATAATCTGTTGGTGCCGCGCGAGACATCGGTCGAAGTGGATGAGGAAGGAATCCATTTTCAGAGGCTCCTTTTTGACAGAAAGGAGATAGAAGCGTGTCGGGTTATACTGTTCTGGAACGGAGAGATTCGCTTTGTGTGCAGGGCGGGAAAGGCGTTTATGAAAGAGACGCATATCCGCTATGTCCTGGAATGCTATGATGATTTTACGCGCAGGCATGGAGTGGTTATCTGTGATACAGGAGAACCCCGATTGGAGGCGCGAATTGCAGGAACCCGAGAAGGATATTTGCCGGCAGACGGCCAGATGGGAACAGCGGATGGGGAGAGCGGCGCCGATTCTTGGGTGCAGGCCAATCTTTGTTGGAACATCAACAAAGAAACGACGTTTGATTTTGACAAGAATACAATACTTCATTTTTTTGGCTATCCGGCTATAGAAATGGAAACCTGCAGCTGCCGTTTTGCGAGAGGTATCACACAGTATTATCTGGCAATCAGTGGCGAAGGACATTTCCTGGATAGTGCGGATGTGTCTGTGGGATCCAAAGGATGTTTTCGAATCAGCCGGGGCGACAGGGTGGAGGTGGCTATCCTGCCGGAAGGCTATCTGGGGGAGGAAAAGAAATGCGCGGATGTATCCGTACTGAAAATACAGTCGCCGTTCTATGCATCAGGGATTGAGATGGAGGGTGGCTTTGCTGTCCCGGTATTTCCTTCTGGAAATGACCACACAAGTCAATGTGCAAAAAGGAAATTGGAGAAAAAAGTACAAAAGACTGGTGCCCCGGCATATCACAGGAATGTATGGTTCAGCAGCGGGTGTTTGGAAACCTGTATCCGAAAACGGGAGATTCTATGGTATAACCTGTATGGCACAGAGAGGGGATTTCCTGGGATAGCCCTGTGTTATCCGGGAGAGGAACTTGCACAGGCATTGATGATGGAGGAAAGTTTTGTAGCGCTGGATTACCGCGCGCGGCAGTTTTTTGCCATTCCCTATACGATAGACAGCGAAGCGTTGTCTCGTGCGGTGCAAATGGGATATCCTCAGGAAAAGAGAGAACTGTTGATGAAATATTATCCCAAAGGACAAGTGTTTCTGGGGGAGGAGTCTTTTAAACGCGGTATTTTGCAGGCGGATTGTCCGTACACGGAGGAACTTGGAAGGGCTTGCCACCATTATAGAGTTTCGGTGGAGGGACAGGCGTTGGAGTTTGCCCCGGAATCGTGGGAGAGGCAGCGAATCCTTCTGGCAGTGAAACAAGGGCGGACACATTCCCTGCAGGAACTCGTCGAAGAAGCGGGAACGTGGAGTTTCCCGTCTGAGGATAAAGAAGCGGCACAGAGGCTTCTTCAAAAAATCTGTGGAAAAGCACAGGAAACTGTGCGGGAGTCTGTGGTCAGAAATCCTGCATGGGAAGGCAGCCTTGTGGTATGCGCCGGGACCGAACAGGAAAGATCAAGCTGGCTATTGGCTTTGGAGGCAAAAACCGGTGCGGCAGTCTTGTATAGGATACAGGAAGATGCCGCATCCATTTAGAAAGGAGACGAGTAGAATGTCGGATAAAATGGCAAATGTACAGGCGTCTGTGGAAGCGCAGATATTTGGGGCAAATGTTATGGCGATGTTGTCGAGGGAGGAGACGACGGAGGATGTGGAAGGGGAAGACAAAGTAAGAGAAAAAATAACAACAAAATTTCTTGTTATGCCGTCTGAACTGACTGAGAATATGCCGTTTGGCGTTGAAGACATTGTGAAGGAGATTAATGAGACCATATATAAAATTGAGAATAATGTGAAAACCATTGAAGAGAAAAAGGAGGTTCCTTCTTATGTGGATGCTAAAGATGTCCAAAATGCTATGGATGTTGTCGGGCTGGGGAACGCTACCCTCACTTTCACACAGACATTTATTTATTATACGAAGGTGAAACAAACATTGAAGGACAAGAATTCTGCCACAAATAACGGTGAATCTGAAGATTCCACGGAGTCGGAAGATAACTCAAACATGGAATATGCTATTGGTATTCATATAAAGGGTAGTGATCCTAAACCGAAAGACTTTAGTTTCCTGACAATCAGGGAAGCCTATATCAATGTCTGGAATACTAACAGGCAGAAGGTTCTGGAACGCATGAAGATCTGGACGGAGGAACAGCTAGGGATAGAGTAGCGGAGGAACATATGAATGCACAGATTATGCTGGTTTTCGACATAGGCGACTGCGGCGAAGGGCGTCTGTATGCCGGTATCATGGACGGGACGCCGGACCGTTTTGCCGGGGAACTGTATTTTCATAAAGGGATCAATTTTCAGGAAGCCGCCGAGTTATTCGGCGGCGAACTTGTATATCCTCAGGATTTGGAGGGGAAGGGATTTGAGATAGGGCAGGAACTTGCGCTGCGGGCTGCAATCCACTATGAAGTCACGTCCGGTTCCTTTGGGGTGCAGGCAGCTTTTACAAAGAGATGGGACGGCCGGTGGGGATGCGGCGCTTTTTGTATGATGCAGATACGGGGAAGTGTGGAATATACAGGTAAACCTGACGGACAGTATAGGTTCAGCCTGTCAGGAGAGTTCAGCCTGGAAAAATCGAAGAGCGAATCCATGGATGGATCCAAGGACGGATTTAAGGGCGAACCAGAGAACAAGGCTGTATTGCATGGCAAAGCCGCCATGTTTTTGGCGGCAAAGCCTGCAGCGCCGGATAAAGATACCTATGATATGGAGGTTGACAATGAGACGCCGGCCACAGTGCTTTTCTTGGAGTGCGGCTATATGGAGCCGGGAAATTTTATATCCACCGTAACGGGAACGGATAGCTATGAGGAACTTCCGATTCCAATTGAATATGCGGATAAGAAGCCGAAGAAATTTATGAAATTGAAGGCGGAATTAAATCTGACGGATGGTACATTTATGATGCAGGGGTGCTATCGGTTTCAGGAGAGTGTCGAACTGGACGCCATGTTTTATCTTTCAACGAAAGATGAGAACGATAAGTGGTGGATGGTTTTGCAGCTTCATCTGCGCTCTTTGTCTGAGATTTCTGATGAGTTGGAGAACGCCGGTCAGTTTTTAGGTCTGGGAGAGATTGATGCAGAAGTCATCCTCTCCAATACGACACAGAAGATTACGATATCCGATCAACAGATGCTGCTTCCCCTGGATAGCGGTTCACAGACGGATGGACAGGGAATGGTCCCTGCTGGGAATGTTCATGAACTGGAAATCCGTCACGGTTTGACCTTTCGTGTGCGTCTGGATTTGCGCGACAGCTTGTTAAAGGAAGCTGTGGATATGCAGGGAGATTGTATCGTATCCGGTTTTATTCCCTCTAAAAAGGGTGAGGCCATTATCCTTTCTGGATTCGTGCAAAAGATTGTTTTCTTGCAGTTTCTTGATTTAAATGATTTGCATATCAGCCTGACAAAGGAGAGAGGAAATAAGGTTTTCGCTTTTCGGGCAGCAGGAGAGTTGAAGTTTTCTTTTCAAGAACTTACGCTGCCTGCAATCCAGGCTGAAATATCGCTGGAAAAAGACGAGACGCAAAAGAAAGTGGAATTGTGCGGCAGAGTCGGCAGGATTGAAAAGCCACTGGGGATTCCCTACACCGTATTGGAAGAAATTTCCTTTCATGCCATTTCAAAGGTTACTTTTAATCATAACACGGAAAGTGTGGAAAGGAAAAAGGAGAAGGCCGTATATTTTAAGGGCAAGGCATCGATTGCCGGGGTATCGTTGGGAGCGTGGGTTTTGTTTGCAGAGCATAATCCGGCTGTCATAAAGATTGAGATAGGGGTAGGACAGAAACTCTCCATCAGCCGCTTTGTCAGCCAATACTGCGGTTGTGGGTGGAACGATTATCTGGATATTTCTTTCTACAATGGAGCCATATGCTATTGTGCGGGGAAGAGGGATGTTTGTATAGAGGGGACATATTATAAGCACGGTTTTCATGCACAGGTGAATACCAAGATTTTCTTTTTCCCGGAAATGAGTCTGTCTATTTGCGTTGACGATAACGGTCTGACGGCGGCGGCGCAGCTGTGCGAGAAATTCAGCCTGGCGTTTCTTGCGTTTTACCTTAAAAAAAAGGATGAGATGGGCCAAACGGTCACTATAGGACCGGAGGTTTCCATCAGCGTATCAAAGAAGCAGGGAAGGCAGTTTGCCATCAAGACCAGAGTAGAAATTTTTACCGTCGATATGGGAGAAATAACCGTTACCATGAAAAAAAACATTTTCCGTGGTACACTGTCTTTTTACCCAAAGGTGCCGATATGGGGTGCGATTGGATTTACCATAGACAAAAAGGGATTCAGGCTGGATAAATGCACGATTCCGGATTTTAAATTGGATAAATTTAAGATTCCTTCCATGAATCTGGGAAGCGGCGGTAACGGGTGTCATGTAAAGATTCTGGAGAGTCCTAAGATCAAGACGAAGTCCAAGATAGATCTGAAACGGTTTTCCTGGACAAAGAGCGGTGTGACTGCCACCTTCAACCTGATCGTCATATTGAAATCAGAGTCGATTTTCTCGACGGAAAAAGAAGGCGATGAGGTTGTCACGCTTCCTTTCAGAGAATTGCCTTTGGAGATAAAAAAGGAGGATTGTGAAACTGTATCCTTTGAAAAATTGACAGAAGTCCTTTTGAGAAACATCGCAACAATTACAGGAAAAATGTTTGAGCAAGTCATTACTTTACAGTGCTTTGATAATGTCCTGACGGAAAAAGGAATCAAAAATCTAATCAGATTTCTTACGATAGAGGGGATTACATGGGGCGTCAATGAATTGGTAAGCTATTTAATCTGTCAAGCATTAAAAGAAGCGGTGGCAAAGGGGCTGGCTAATGCGCTGACGAGTCTGGCGGCGGTTCCTTTAGTGTTGTTGGAAGGCCCGACCATGATTCTGGGAGGATTTTTGGGCACCATGGACGCCGATGGAAATTATACAGCGGGCAAGAGAGCGCCGGAGGAAAATAAGGACGAACCAGAGAAAAATCCCGAACAACCGAAAGCGCCGAGTTTATCATTTGAAGAAGATAAATTGTATATTCAGTGGTGTGCCTGTGGGAATGCACAGGGGTATTATCCGATGATATTCGACGCGGAAGACGTAGGGAAAAATGAGAGGATATCGTCAAATGTCAGAGCGGATAAATATGAGGAGACGGACGCGGGAGAATACAGGACTGCCGTTATGGGAATGTCAAAGCCGGAGGAGGATGACTGCTATATGCTGCAGAATCTTTACCGGGTTTATTATGGGAGAGAATACCATGTCAGCCTGTATGCATGGAATCCGGAGGGGGCTGCGACAGGGCCGGCTGCTTCCATTTACCTGCCAAATCCTCCAGCCAATATGAAAGTGCGTTATCTTTGTGTGGAGAAAAAGTTGTATATTACATGGAAGGAAGTAGAGAGAATTGACGAATATGTGATTGCAGTCAAGTGGGAGGAACAGGGGAAGAGTGGACAACAGACGGAAACCAGAGGAAATAAAGAAACCGAGGCTGTGATAGAGCAGGAACCGGGCAGGTTAGTCAGTGTTTCCGTCAGGGGAACGGCAGAGAATGTTGTAGGACCGTCTGCGGTATGGGACGACGTTTGGCTTTATGATCTGAAAGCGCCCGCAAATGTTTGGGGATATCGGGGAAATGAGGGAATCGTGGTGAAATGGGATCAGGTGCTTTATGCCGATCGTTACCGGGTTATCTGGAGCAATGGTAAAGAGGCGCAGATGGATGAACAGGTGATCTGGGGGACGGAGTTTGACATCCCGGCCGATAAACTTAAAGAAGATGTCAGTTATCAAATACAAGTGCAGCCCATGACAGACACGCTTGAAGGCGCGGTCTCTCCTAAGATCAGCGTGTTGTGGAACTTTCTGGCAACGCCTAAGATCCTTGAACTTGTATGCAGGGAAGACGGTCTGATGGAGGTTGTCCTGGAAGCAAATCGGATGAGATATCGACAGCTGGTGTATCCGGATGGCCGGGCGGTGGCGCTGGATGAATGGCAGATTCCCTGTGAATGGGAAACCGGTGAACAGGCCAAAGTGAGATTGGTGGAATGTGAAAGGCAGGGGCAGTGGAGCAAGCCCATCTCCCTGCAGCCATTGCCGATGCCAAGAGAAGTGAATGCGTTTGTGCAGGATGGGAGCCTGTGTGTGAACTGGACAAGTGCCGGGGAAGGCTGTAAGTATGGCATGGAGATTGTGGCAGGAGAGAAGGTACATATCGTCGAGCCGTTGGATGGAACGGAATATCGGATGCTGCTGTCATCTTTTGCGGGGAGCGCGATGTTGCGCGTCTGTCTGTACACAGTAGATGGGGAGGATACGAGAAGACGGTCGGCGGCAGTTGAGATGACAGTGGGGATATGATGCAACTTAGATGCAAATATGATGGATTTTTGATGCAAAAATGATGCCGTTTGGATACACTTTTGATGCAGGAATGATGCCTTTGTATTGTAACATGAAAACATCACAATACCATGATAGGTGCGGGCAATATTGTCCGGCCAGACAGTGAACCGGTATGAGGAAGGGATGGAGATAACATGAGACGATACAAAAAACACACAAAACTGCTATGCATTTTATCCGTATTTGCTCTTCTCATAAGCTATGTGCCAGTGGTACAGGCAAAAGAGGACACGGATGATAAGGACAAAACCTGTTCACCATATTTTTATGTGGAAAGTAAAGAGCCGGGAGTGGACAGCTTCCCTCTGAAAAGTACGGATGTAAATGTAACGATTGAGGGGATCATTGCGGATACCTATGTGGTGCAGACTTACGCCAATGAGGGAAGTCAGCCGATCAATGCCAGTTATATTTTCCCAGCATCTACCAAGGTCACGGTGCATGGGATGCAGATGCAGATCGGCAATCAGATTGTGACGGCGGTCATCAAAGAGAAGGAGGAAGCGAAAAAAGAATTTGAGACGGCCAAGAGCGAGGGCAAGAGCGCATCCATGTTATCGGAAGAAAGAGCCAATGTGTTTACCATGGATGTGGCCAATATCATGCCCGGCGACCAGGTACGCATAGAACTGCACTATACGGAGATGATCACGCCATCGGAAGGCATTTATCAGTTTGTCTATCCCACCGTCGTTGGTCCCCGCTATGTAAGTCCGGCGTTAGATGATACCGGAACAAGAGAGGAATGGACAGGCACGCCTTATCTTAAGAATGGTTCTACGCCAGCTGATACCTACAATATCCATGTGTCTGTCTCCGCCGGGGTGCCGATTGCTGAACTGACAAGCAGTTCCCATGAGATTCAGGTGGAATCCAAGGGGGATACCACGGCAGATGTCAGCCTAAAGAATGCGGCGGATTATGCGGGCAACCGGGACTTTATTCTGAATTATAGACTGACAGGAGAAGAGATTACCACCGGACTGATTACCAGTCAGGGGGAAAAGGAGAATTTCTTCATGCTCATGGTACAGCCGCCGGAACGCTGCGAGGTGGAGGAGATTCCACCCAGGGAATATATTTTTGTATTGGATGTATCCGGCTCCATGTCCGGATTTCCACTGGAAACAGCCAAAGGACTGATTTACAACCTGCTCTCCGGACTGCGGGAGACGGATTGCTTTAATCTGATTCTCTTTTCAGGTTCGGCCCTTAAGATGTCGGAACGTTCTGTGCCAGTTACAGAAGAAAATATCAGCAAGGCAGCCTGCCTGATCAAAGAACAGTCGGGGGCCGGGGGTACGGAGCTTGCCGAGGCGTTGGAGGACGCCGTGCATACGCCGGCTATGCCAAATACCTCCCGTAATATTGTGATCATAAGCGATGGTTATATCAGCGGTGAAAAAGAGATATTTCAAATCATCCATGACAATATGGGACAGGCAGACTTCTTTTCCTTTGGCATCGGGGATGCAGTGAACCGCTATCTGATAGAAGGGATTGCTTCTATCGGACAGGGAGAGCCTTTTATCGTCACTGATACAAAAGAGGCGGCCAGGACGGCGGAACGGTTCCGCACCTACATACAGTCCCCTATCATGACGGATATCAAAGTTTCCTTTAACGGGTTTGATACATATGATGTGGAACCCACTGTGGTGCCGACACTTTATGCAAAGAAACCGCTTGTTTTGCTTGGAAAGTGGAAAGGTGAGGCAGCGGGAACCATTCAGATTGAGGGCGTGACCGGTAAAGGAAAGTATTCTCAGACGATTAATGTGGCCGATGCAATTACCAGGGAAAATAATGCCATCGGATATCTCTGGGCGCGCAAGAGGGTGGAACGTCTGACTGACTTTGGAAAGGATTCGGACAGTCCTGCTGTGAAGAGAGAGGTAACCCAGATTGGCTTGGATTATCATATGATCACACCCTATACTTCCTTTATTGCGGTGTTGGATGTTGTGCGTAATCCGGACGGCGAGGCCACGGATGTGGACCAGCCCCTGCCACTTCCATCGGAAGTATCAGAACTGGCGGTGGGATATCGCGTCGGTTCAGAACCTGGCGCTGTATGGCTTATAGGAATGTTGGCTCTGATAGTATTTTTCAGAAAACTCTACTATCGGCGCAGGCAGGCAGATCAGTCATGAACACTCCTGTTTTGGAACCAGTTTGGGGATGAATGGAGATGCAGGGATATATGGGTATGCATATGGATAAAACACAGATAAAAACAAAAATATGTAATGATTGGCCGTTCTATCTGGCAGTGGTTGTTGTCACGCTGGTCATGCGATATTTTAGCAGAGTAAGTGATACAGATTATCTCAGATGGATACTAGAGCCCACCGCAAGGTGGGCCGGTATTCTTGGCGGGATTTCTTTTGAATATCTGCCTCATCAGGGATATGTGAATCACGGGTATCAGTTCCTGATTGCGGCCTCCTGTGCAGGAATCCGGTTTATGCTGTTGACTTTTCTGATGTTGGTCTTTATGCCGGTGCATGAGGAATCTTGTCAGCGCGGTATGCGAAGCAGACACGGGTGCTTTGCGATTAGTCTTATCTTTGCATATTTTTTCACAATCTTTGTCAACGGAATCCGTATCGTTCTTGCAATCAGGCTTCCCATTTTGCTGGATAAGCTGCATCTGGCAGCGGGGTGGCTTACGCCCGACAGGCTTCACACATTGATCGGAACCGTCACCTATTTTACCGCATTGTGTGTACTTTACCTGAGCGTCGCTCCAACCACAGAGAGGAATCGGCTATCAGTCCCGATATTCTGGTATCTTTTGATCGTGTTAGCCCTGCCGTTCGTAAAAAGGGTGTGGTATCGTGAATGGACAGGATTTGGAGAATATGCGGTGGTGATTATCGGGGCTTGTATGGCGGTGTGCATGGTATTTGCGGGGATGAGGAGAAGAGTGAATCGAGGCTGAACGTGTCAGCGGGCGTATCTATTTGACCGTAAATGTCCAAATATGATATCATGAGAAAAATTACACGAAAGGCAGACTTATGTAATGTGGTTTCAACACATAAAGAACCTGACATTAAAAATGGAGAATACTTATTTAGACTGTGCTCGCTTTGGCATTGGTAAGAAAACCCTTATTCTGCTCCCGGGCCTGAGTTTTCAGAGTGTTAGAGGTGCGGCGTTGATGCTGGCCTTTATGTATCGGATTTTTACGAAAGACTATACGGTGTATGTTTTTGATAAAAAAGCAGCCATACCAACAGGCTATACCATCAGAGATATGGCGGATGACGTGGCGAAGGCAATGAAACGCCTGCACCTTCAGCATGCGGATGTTTTCGGTGTTTCACAGGGCGGTATGATTGCCCAGTATCTGGCAATTGACTATCCCCATCTTGTGCACAAACTCGTACTTGGCGTCACTGCATCAAGATGCAATGAAGTTATGGAAAAGGTGATATATGGCTGGATTCAGATGGCTGAGGAGGATGATTGCGGCGCTATCGTTACGGATATGTATACAAAAATGTATTCGGATACCTATAGCAGGAAATATCGCTGGATGTACCCGATTCTCACCAGAATAGTCAGGGCGAAAGATATGAGTCGTTTTATCATACTTGCAAGAACCTGTCTGACTTGCCATTCTTATCCGGAGCTCCATAAGATTAAATGTCCTGTATTTGTGATTGGTGGCCGGAAAGATTATGTTGTGACAGGGCAGGCATCACAGGAGATTGCCGACGTGCTTGAATGTGGGATTTATATGTATGACAACTTTGGTCATGCCGTATATGAAGAAGCGCCGGATTTTAATAAGCGGATTTTAAGTTTCTTAAAAAATTGATGTGGGGAGCCGGAATAAACAGCGGTCCCCACATTTTGGATTATGTCGGTTATATCACTTTTTTTCAAGTTGAGCCTGTAGGGCGGCGATGGTGGCCAGGGCATTTTTAAGCATCTCATCTTTTTGCGCAATGATATCTGCCTGCTTTTCAATAAATCGCTCATAATTACGAAGATCCTGATGATATTCTATCCGGTCACGGCACATCTTACGGATCTGGTCATCTGCACTGAAATGGAAGATGCTTCTGGCGGCTTCTTGTAAATATTCATTCTGTTCTGCCATTTTTCTGACCTCCTCCCATGTGGCGGCTTTAAAGAATTTAGCCCATTTATCAATGTGGTATTTTTTATCCTCTTCCGTTGCCAAATTTATCTGAGATAAGTCTATCACATTCAGAACGAAATTACCACTATAAATATGATGATTTTTCACACTCTTGTTGACTTCTATAAAATACACCGATAAAATGAAGGAAAACTGTGGAAGCAATACGTTTAGAAATGGGGACTAAAATGATACTAAGTGCAAGCAGGCGGACCGACATCCCCTGTTACTATTCCGACTGGTTTTACAATCGTATCAAAGAGGGCTTTCTGTATGTCCGCAACCCTATAAACAGACATCAGGTGAGTGAGATCAGGATATCTCCGGAGGTTGTGGACTGTATTGTGTTTTGGACAAAGAATCCGGCGCCCATGCTTTCCCGTCTGGATGAATTGCAAGGGTATCCTTATTATTTTCAATTCACACTCACAGCTTATGGAACGGACATCGAGGGCAATGTGCCGCATAAGAAAGATGTCGTCATACCGGTCTTTCAAACGTTATCGAAAAAGATTGGCGCCCAGAGGGTTATCTGGCGGTATGATCCGGTTCTTTTTAATGAAAAATACACTCCGGCATATCATATAAAGGCGTTTACACAGATTGCCAGGGCGCTTAGGGGATATACTGACAAATGTGTGATCAGTTTTGTGGACCGATATGTCAAAAACAGGGAAATGTTGGATTGCTTGCATGTGTATGATTTAGAAGAGGCGCAGCTGTACGCCTTTGCCGGACAGCTTAGCAGGATTGCCTTGGAAAATGGCATGGAGATGGCAAGCTGTGCCGAAAAAATAAATTTGGAAAACTATGAGATTCAACATAATTGTTGTATTGATAAAAAGCTGATAGAATCCATAATCGGCTGTCGGATAAATGCTGGTAAAGACAGAAACCAGCGCACAGAATGCGGCTGTGTGGAGAGTATTGATATAGGGGTTTATGACAGTTGTCTAAACGGTTGTGCATATTGTTATGCCAATCGCGGGCAGGCAATTGTAGAAGACAATTACAGAAAATATGATTTGGCATCGCCGCTTCTTTGCGGGAAAATCATGGAAGAGGATAAGGTTACATTAAGACCGGTAAAGTCTGCGAGGCAGGAACAGCTGAGTTTTTTAGATATGTGAAACAAAAGATGTTAGGATGAATATAGGTAGTTGATGTGCACGATAGTAGTGGAGGAATAAAGCAGTTGGAGATTAGACATATCCAGATAAATGATGACAGGCTGGCCATTAGCCGTATTTATGAAGAAGGTTGGAGATATGCCTACCGGGGAATTGTTCCACAGGACTATCTGGACAGTATTCCCGAAGGATGTTGGGCATCTTGTTTGGATCAGGAAGGTATAGGTTCCCTTGTGGTGGAAGAGGATGGTAATTTAGTTGGCACTTCCAGTTACAGTCGGTCAAGATGGGAGCAGTTTGAGGGAGCAGGAGAGATTATATCCATCTATTTTTTGCCGGAATATGTCGGTAGAGGGTATGGTAGGCTGTTGCTGGAAGCAGTGGTCAGGGAATTGAAGAAGCTAGGGTATCAGGAAATCTTTTTGTGGGTGCTGGAAGAAAATCTGCACGCCAGGAAATTTTATGAAAAGTGCGGTTTTATATCCAGCGGACACTGTATGGAGCATGAGATTGGCGGGAAAGTACTGCGGGAGGTGCGGTATTATCATTCGTCTGGTGAGTGAGTAATGGGGCTGTCCACAATTTTCCCACCTTTCTGAATTTAACTTAACGTTTGTCAGCTTTCACATAATAAGTGCTTCTGCCACTCCCATACCGAATAATACTTCCTTCACCCACCAGTTTCTTTAATGCCGCCAGAACTGATGATCTCCCTATGCTTGGACAGTGTGCAACAACTTCTGCACCCGTAAATTTCCCGACTTTTTCTTCTGTATATTTTTTTACAATATCATAAGCGCTACTGATATTTCCATTTCCCGCTATGCTTCCTACACGTTCTTCAAATCTGGTGTAACAAGCCAAAATGACCGTAAGCATATAACGTATAAATGGCGTCGGATCGTTTTGTCCCTCATGCCATCCTATATCCGACATTTCAAGGACATCATAATACCTGTCCTTTGTTTTCTCAATTTGCCGCTCAATACTTATATATTTACCAACACTATACCCATTCTTATATAAAAGAAGCAGAGTAAGCAATCGACTCATTCTTCCATTTCCGTCATTAAAAGGGTGAATGCATAAAAAATCACATATAAAAACGGGAATTAATATAAGGGAATCCACCTTCTCACTCGCAATTGCCTGCTCATAAGCCGTACATAACTGTTCCACGGCATCCGGTGTATCATATGGGGCAATTGGAGTAAATCTTGTGACTACTGTTCCATCCGGCTTTGTTTCATTAATATAATTCTGTACGCTTTTAAAACTCCCGCCATAAGAAAATCCCGCTCTTTTCAAAAGGTCTCTGTGTAACTGTAATATATATGTTGGTCTGATTGGAATGTACTCATTACTTTCGTGAATTGTGTTAAGCACATCTCTGTATCCCATAATCTCATCTTCTTCTCTGCTGCGGGGTGTCGTTTTTTCTTCAAATAACTGCTTCATTCGGCTGCTTGTCGTAACAATTCCTTCTATTTTATTGGATGCCTCTGTGCTTTGAATTTTTGCAATCTTAACCAGACGTTCAAGTTCAACAGGCTTTTGCCTGATATATAAGTCCTGACGCCCTTTATATTCATGTATCTTTGCGACAAGATTAAGTATATCCATATCCCATGTTTGATCTGCAAGGCCAACATAATCAAATGTTCTCATGTTATCTCCCTTCGTCCAATGCCATTCTTTTTCATCCAATTATAAATCTTTTTGGACGAAAAAATCAATTTGTTGGACGAAAAAATTTACAAATTTTTATAATAAACAGGCAAAGTTCAAAAGTAATGGGGCTGTCGAAACAGCCCCACTGCTTTTGTCAGTCTCAAATAAGACTGATGATTATTTCATGAATCTCGTCCGATAATGTTGCAAGCATCTGCCGGGAAAGGATGACGAAATGGTTGTCCTTAACGATAATTTCCTTGCCGTCACAGGATGCGGAGCCAATCGCATAGGCGCCGAAATCCTTCCCAGATTCATTACGATAAATAATTCGGAACGTTTTACCGGCGAAAGGAACGGTGATGGAGGCTGTTGCGTTCTCATCAAACTGTTCCGCCAGCAGTTTAGGGTAGACAGTCAGTTCCCCAGCCTCTCCGTGGACGCCGAAAACTTCTGTGATCATGGTCATCATAAACCAGCTTGCGGCGCCGGTCAGGTAATGATACATGCCCCGTCCATCAGCGCGGAAATACTCCGGGATGCCCGGATATATATGGCTGGTATTAAAGTCAAGGGCAGTTGCAGCCAGTGTTTTCAGTGCTTTCCAGCCCTCTTTTACAAAGCCGCGGCGATACAGGGCGTTAGCGTACATGACCGTCATATGGGAGAAAACGGCTCCGTTTTCTTTCTCTCCATAGGCAAATCCAAACATTCTGCCCATATCAAATTTCAATTCCTGAAAATCCGTATTCAGGCGATAGCCGCCAATCTTTTCCCGATAGAGATAATGATCAGCGCTTTTGACAATCTTGTGAATCTGTTCGTCTTGGGCGGTGCCGCTCATAATGGCAAATACCTGACCTGTCAGCATCATGCGGACTTGGTCGTTGTGTACTCCCTCCACAGATTGGCCGTGATTGTCGTAATAACTGTTAAACCACCCTTCTTCCCCAGAAATTGTAACCCACTCCTGGGATCTGATATGGTTCATCAACCAGTCTGCCTTTGCGGACAGGTTGGCGGCAAGTAAAGAAAGGGAGAAGCTGCTGCGTTTTCCGTGGATTGTATGACGGCAGCGCTGCAGGTAATCCGCTAATATCTGATGCTTCCGGTCGATGTCATCATACATTTGAGGTTCGTCTTCCAGCAGGACGGCGATTTCTTCCAGCAGTTCCACCGTATGCGTAGAGGAAGCGTTGTCCAGAACTCGGAGTATGGCGGCCAGATCCTGTAAGTTGCCGGCATAGGCACAGGTAAAGGCAACGCTTTCCCCGTGTTCTGCCGCCATGTCCAGGGCATCATTCCAGTCTGCACCGCGCAGGCGATAGATATTATGATCACCCACTTCATAAAAGGAGGTGAGCTGTTGAATCAGCAGGTGCTCCAGAATACTGCCTGTGTAAATCTCATTTTCTACGGTAAGCTGTTGGCTGCCGTCTGTCGGGGACCAGTCAGTATCAATATCGGTTCCGCGCAGAGTCTGCGCATCTTTAAAATATGGAACCTGTTTATATAGAATCTCAAAATCCCCTGTCTGATTCATATAAAGTTTGGTGGTCATTAACGGCCAGAGGGCGTGGTCCATCCAGACACGGGCTATACCGTTGCGGTCTGCAATGAAGTTACCGTCCCCGCTTCCAATGATAGTCGCATTTGTGCCATCAATGCGGACGCCGCCGTAATTTGCGGCAATCATCTTCCCCACGCCATGAGGTTCCATCAACAGCAACGACAGGCAGTCCTGCCACAAATCCCGCCATCCACGGCCGCCGCGGCCATAATCGTGATGGGGCAGGAAAGAACAGCCGAATATGCGGCGCAGAAATGGTTGAAAACTGATCCATTTCATAAGTTGGTCAAAGTCGGAGTCTTTGGTGTGATAGCTGACGGATACTTGGTCCTGCCAATAGGTCTTGGTCTTAGTCAAAGCATCCTGTACCTTTTTTGAGGTATTGTATTGTTGAATCACATCTGCAATCTGGGTTTCTGCATCTTCTATGCCCAGCAGCATAATATATTCGGCTTTTTCCATGGGGGCAAGAGAAATCTTTTCAAAACGCATTGCGCCCATGGCCTCTTTTCCCTCGGCGCTGCTGAAAGCCGGGACGCCGGGATACTGTTCGTATATGGCGCGGGGATGAGTGTAGGTTCCACCTTCTCCGATATAATCCTCTACGGTGGGGTAGAAACCTTCCGCTGTATTGCCATTGCCGGTAAAACCGCTGACATGGTAGGTTTTATGATTCGGGCGATGGCCTTTTTCGTCAAAAGACATGGTGGGGCAGACTAAAATACTGCTCTCATTCGTCCGGATACGATGCAGCATGGAAGTAACATTCCTGTGGTCGCGGATGTTGTCTGCGCTGCGGCCGTAAAGAGGGATGGCGCCGTAGGCAGTCAGCTGCAGCGTATCTTTAGACATATTTTGCACAGTCACATACATAACTTCCACATTATGTTCTCTTGGAATAAATGAGGTGACGATGGTTTCGATTGGAAGAGATTTGGAAGAGCGTTTTAAGGTCTGCCACATAAAACCGGCGGACAGTTCGCAATCGTCCTGTGCGGGAGAAAATTTGGCCGCCTCTTGCTCGGCGGAGGCGCCCATGGCGGAATATACGCCCATTCCGTCCACGACGCACCAGAAATTTCTGACAGAGCGATTATTATGCAGGTTTTCGGAACTTACAGGCTCCAGAAGGAAGGTTTCCTGATCCATCTTTGCATCGCCGCCAAGGGTTGGCGTAACGCAGCTTTTTAGTCCGTTTTCCGAGGCAAGTGGAAAATACAGATAACTTGTATTTTCAGGCTGTTTCATAGTAAAACTTCCATGTTCATCAATAAATGTTATGTCTTTCAATGTGGAGGCTCCTTTCTGTGATTTGTTTTTTCAATTTCATAGTGGAATGGTGACGTTAATCCTAAAAAATCATTACATAAAAATTATATAAGAATTTCGAGGCACAGAAAACAAAAATATGAAGAAAAATATTAAAATCATGACATAAATCGGAATCTATAGGTATCACGGATAAAATACTCAGAAAAGCAGTGGCAGGCTGATCGTAAATGTGGTGCCTTTCCCTTCTGTGGATTCTACCGTAATCTGTCCGCCATGCTCTATGACGATGGCCCGGGTAATGGCAAGGCCCAGCCCCTGTCCGCCCTTGTCAGCGCGGGTAGTGTAGGAACGATGGAAAATATGGGGCAGATCTTTTTTGGATATCCCACATCCCGTATCTGCGACTGTGATATAAGCGACAGTTTCATCCACCGTCAAGGAGAGTGAGATTTCTCCATCGGCAGGCGTAAAGTCGGTGGCATTATACAGCAGGTTTTCCAGGGCACGGAAAAGCTGATCGCGGCTGGCCATGACGCGGCATGGATGAGAGTCGATTTTTTCTGTAAAATTAGTTCCGTTCAGTTCTATGATAGGACGGCAGTTGCGTCCAAAATCGGAGAGAAAGGTGTTCAGTACGACAGGTTCCATGGCCATGGGGGAGCTGGTCTGTGCAGCTATTTCCTGGATGGATTTGAGACGTCTGGATAAAATATCGCACTGTTCTTCTATTTGAATCATTCTCTCGTGGGTATCTTCATCCAACATAATGTCATTTAAGCGGATGATCTGCGCCATGTTGGAGAGAGAAGTTAAGGGCGATTTCATATCGTGTCCCAGTTCTGCGATCAACTGTCCTCTCTCAGCGAGGAGTTTCTGTAAATGTCTTGTTTTTTCCTGTACTTCTTCCTGTAAATGCAGGCTAAGAGTTCTGTTTTCTTCGGCCATGGCGTGGTTTTGTTGTACCATCAGGACAGCAAAGGCGATGACCATACAGAAGGTTCCGTATTCTTCCGGATACGCGCCGATAAACGGTTCATATCCGCCAATGGAGAGGACTCCGTACAACAGGCAGATGCCGTTTGCGGAGGCGGCCGCAAGAATGACCTTGGTGTGGGCAATGCCTGTAAAAACACCATAAATGTTAAGGCTGATGAAAAGACCAGCCATGAGCAGCTTATACCAGGAGATGAAGATCCCATACAGGGGGATAAGATATGGCACGGTAGGCAGTATAAACATGGGAAACACAATGACTATCCCAAGAACGCTCAGGGCAATGGCGCGCAGAGTGTTTTGGAATCGCTGGGAGCCATTTGGCAAAAACAGCAGGAGCGCAATCTGCAGGGAGAAATAGATTCCCAACATCGCAGCCCCGTCTTCTAAGGCATAAAGAGTCCGCACAAGCGGTACTCCTGCCAGTCGGAAGAAGGGATAACAGATGCGCAGAGCAAAGGAAATACTTATCATGCCGAAGTAAAATATCACCCGGTCCGTCTCAGTCTTGCGGCGTTTCCAGAGTATAATGCAAAACAAAGAGAGGGTGAGGGAGACTGCAAAAAGCAGTCCATAGACGAATATCCGGGCGGCAAGCAGATGATGGATGCTGTCAGGATCCCCGATGACGGGCGCATACCAGATGCCACCGTAATAATGGGAGTAATTGGCGGTCTGGACGATCAGTTCCGCCTCTCCGTCCAGGGCAAAAGAGAAGAAAGAATCCCGAATCAAAGGACTGTAGTTCTCCGGGTTTACTTCTCCCGTATGACCAAGACACTGCCCGTCCACGAACACCCTAGCGGCGCATAGGGGTTCTGGAAGATAGAGCGTAAACATGCCGTTTCCCCGAAGGGGCAGACGCCATGTGGCGATGCCATAAGGATCTCTGTCCTCATGAAATGGGGAAAGATTGGGATATTCCCCAGCCCAAGTGTCGTAGGCCGTATGACTTTCTGCAGCCTGAGAAGTAAAATCTTCCGGGGAAAGCAAAACGTCGGGATACAATGTCCAGCCGTCCACAAGGGAAAAATATCCTATTTGGGGGATTTGTGTAAAATTATCTTGTGTATGCGCGGCTTTTGCTATATATTTGTTATCATAACAGGTGATTGCCCACAGCCCGAGCAATGTCAGGATGGAAGCGCTGGCCATGACTAGGACCGCCTGTTTCATGTGTTTGGAAAAGATTGTCTGTTTCATGATGGTCTCCATTTCGAGGCATTGATGTGATGGTATCATAAACGGCCATCTGATCGGTGAAAGGAACAGCTGCATGAAAAATTTTAAAAAGAGTTTATGGCCAATGGCCTTTATAATTGCATTTTCATTATATCTGTTTGCGGCGCCTGTGGCAATGGCGGCGCCTGCGGATACTGTCAGTCAAAACACAACGCAGGATGTAAAGACAACCGTCAGCCAGAACACAACGCAGGATGTAAAGACAACCGTCAGCCAGAACACAACGCAGGGTGTAAAGACAACTGTCAGCCAGAACACAATAGAAGATGTAAAAGCGGATGACAGTCAGGAAGCTGAACCGGATACAGTATCTACGGCAGATGAATTTACGGCGTGGCTGGAGGAGCACAAAAACGGCGGCGGCAATGTAAAATTGACCAATAATATTGTCCTAAAAGAATTTTATTATTTTACACCTAACGGAGCCAATCTGCCGGACATTATTGTAGATATGGATATTTACAGGATTACTGTTGCCGGCAATATCTGTTTTTTTAGCGACGGGCATCTTGTATTTCGTGGCAAAGCCAACAGTGAGGGTATCTTTCATGTGAACAAAGGCGGAGTGCTGACACTTGACGGTGTTGTTGTGGAAGGTACGGCACAGGGGGCTTCCCCACAATATACCCTATGGCAGGAGGAGGGTGCAGGCCTTCTTATAGGGAACACTTATTCCGAATGTATTGTGTCCGGAGAGATTCATTATGCAGACATGCCTCTTGTGACAGAATCTGCTTCCGTCTGCGTTATTGTAGAAAAGGGACAGTCCGCAGACGGTTTGTTTCCAGTGCAGGTCAGATGTAATGTCAACTATCAGGGGCAGGTACGGTATAATGAACTGGTACCGGTTTCCTGGAATCTTACAGGAACCGAAGTGTTTCAGGAAAAGAGACAGCGGTTCCAGGTGGAAGGGTTTTCTTCCCAGGCAGCTTTTGAGGTGGCGCCGGTCTGTACAGTGGTTTATAATGATTATCCTCTGACTTTTACCAATGTGGACGCCTTTATGCGTGATAAAGTATACTATTTTCAGGGCGATTATACGAAACCCCAGGGGATGTTCCCTCTCATCGTGACTGCGGAATACTCTTTTGACGGCAAAAGCTGGATTGAGCATGAAGAAAGTACTGTAACCAACGACAAGGAGCCATTTTGTATTTATTTCTTACGCAATCAATGGAATCAGGAACAGAATCCTTACATCTATATCCGTCTACGAGGAAAGAAAGATGATAAGATATATTTATCCAACGTACTGCGTTATAAGGCCGACAGCATGAATGTGGCGGAAGATCTAGGTGGCAGCCGCGGCGGCGGCACTTCTATTGTTGATCCACCGGACGAGCCAAAGGATGATGATTCCAATGGCACATCTTCGGGGAATCAGAAACCGTCAGGCAGTCAAAAGCCTTCGGATGATCACAAACCTTCGCAAGATAGCCGTCCGCAGGGGACAGAGTCTGAAAATTATAGAGATAAAAGCAACGCGCCTGAGGCATCAGATACAGATGTCTCTCCTGTAAGTGACAGCAACGATGCAGATCAGAACATCGCTCAGACCATTACACAGAATGCTGAGGATGCCGACGTGTCCCTGAACAGTAATCTCCCTGGGAGTGCGGATAACGATGATCCTTCCACAACTGTTATCCCGGAAAATCGGAATGTCGAAACTAGGACTAGTATTGATGGAAATAATGATTCCGGCACAGGGGAAGCAGATGAGGAAACAGTCCCAAAAGGAACCGTGGAAATTATGTCGAAGGAACTGGCAGCCGCTACAGCGGAAGGAAACGGCGAGGACGTCGGTAAACGCCAGCAGAAAATGATAAATCAAAGACTTAACATTACCAAAAATGTTGCGCTTGTGCTGGGGTTTGTCACAGTGTCGGCCGGCGTCGGCGTAGCAGGATATTTTGTTCATACAAGCAGCCTGCGCAGACACAAGCGGAAAAAGAAAGTCACTCCAAAGAACAGCCGCCAAAAGGGCAAAAGCAATAAAACGAGAGCAGAAAGATAAAACGGGTTACAGGTCATTCTCATCGTCAGGAACGAAGAGATATCCTTTGTAACGTTTGGTCTGGATGTAATCGTGGTCGGGACATAGTTCATAGAGTTTTCTGCGGATACGTCCCATAATGACTTGCAGGGATTTCTGTCCTTTATTGATAGGCGCTTTCCACACAGAGTCATAAATTTGGTCTGGGGTAAAAATCTCGCCGGGATGTTTGGCCAAAAAATACAGCACATCAAATTCATATGAGGAAAAGTCCACGGAGCGGGAGTCATAACTTGCGCTGCAGGAGGAGGGACTGATGGAAAAAGGGCCAAAGGTGAGCGTTTTGGGTGGCTCGGCAGCCCTGCCTGCCCGGATACGCGCCTGCACCCGCAGTTCCAGTTCTTTCAAACTATAAGGTTTGCATACATAGTCGTCGCCGCCTACAGAGAGTCCGCGGATACGGCTTTCTTCTTCGGTATAACCAGAGAGAAAGACAATGGGGAGACCGGTTTTAGAACGTATTTTTTCACAAAGCACAAAGCCGTCCATGCCTGGAAGGTCTACGTCCAGAATGACACAGTCTAACGCATTGGTCAGAATAATCTCTTCCGCCATCTCAGCGGTATCGGCGCAGATCACATCATAGCCCATCGCATGGAAAAAAGTCTGATTGTTCTCTAATATCATGGGATCGTCATCCACCATTAACACCTTGTACATCTATTCACCTCTTAAATATTGATTCAAACTTAAGTATAACATAAAAATATTTGCTTATATTTTATATTTTTGCCGCGAAAATAAACGTCAGGTAACAATCGCCGCCTGACGCTCATTTTATGTATAAAATGATATAAAATAGGGATATCGCTCTATGCTTAAGGAGATTGTTGATGCTATGGATGCAATGCATTTAGATATTTTTAAGTTAAACGAAAAAAAGGCGAACCGTTATACGGCCTTCTGCCTGCTGATCGCAGCAGGAATTGCGGCGCTGATGTGGATCTTGAATATACTGGGATTTTTCATAGTGGATAAGGGGCTGATGAATACTGCCATGCCTGTCGGTGTGGCTTTATTTTTACTGCCTTCTTTTCTGGTACATATGTGGAAGGGGCAGGAGTGGTTATTGAAATATCTCATTATGGGATGTTTTCTTCTGGGGCTGGGGATTCTTTCGTCTACGCTGACGATTCAGTTAGTGATGGCTTGGTCTTGCCCGATCATCCTATCCTGTCATTATTATTCCCCCAAATTTGCACATATTACGTTGGCTGGGGCACTGCTGTGTATGCTCTGTTCGGTATATGTTGGTCTGTATTTTGGAGTGTGGGATGCCAATATGATGCGCTGCACGGATCTGCCGGGAGACGCCGCGTTCCGGGCGGCTTTTATCAGGGAGGCTACAGCGGCCGGAGACAATCTTTTACTGCGGGTATTCAATTTTTATTATATTCCGCGGGCGGTGATCCTGGTGGTGGTCTATTTGATCGGCGTTACCCTCTCTAAGCGGACGCATGGTCTGCTCAAACAGCAGGAACTGGATAATCGGGAGAAGGAGCGGATTGGAGCGGAACTTCATGTGGCCACCCAAATTCAGGCGTCCATGCTTCCCTGCGTTTTTCCGGCGTTTCCGGAATATGAGGAGTTCGATATTTATGCGTCCATGAGTCCGGCCAAAGAAGTGGGCGGCGATTTCTATGATTTCTTTTTGGTGGACCAGGATCACCTGGCGCTTGTGATGGCGGACGTTTCTGGGAAAGGGGTGCCTGCGGCCCTGTTTATGATGATTACCAAGACTTTGCTCAAAAACGCGGCCCAGTCGGGACTTTCTCCCAGGGAGGCCATGGAAAAGGTCAATAACCAGCTTTTGGAAAATAACGAGGCAGGGATGTTCGTCACTGTCTGGCTGGGAATCTATGAGATTTCCAGCGGAAAATTGACGGCGGCCAATGCGGGGCATGAATATCCGGCGGTAAAACGGGCAGGTGGTTCTTTTGAACTGTTCAAAGATAAACATGGCTTTGTGATGGCGGGTATGGAGGATGTCTGTTATCAGGAATACGTGATAGAACTCCATCAGGGCGATATGCTGTTTGTGTATACCGACGGCGTGGCGGAGGCTTCCGATGAGGAGAACCGGCTTTATGGCACAGACAGGATGCTGGAAGCCTTAAACAGAAAGAAAGATGTCGGTTCCCAGGAACTTCTTCAGGAGGTCAGGGCGGATATTGACCGCTTTGTGGGCAACGCGATGCAGTTCGATGATATTACCATGATGGCGGTCAAGATCAGGAAATGACAGCGGGATGGTCCTAGAGTGAAAGGGTGACTGTGAAAGGAGAGACATATGTTAAAGCAGCGCAAAGAACAGGACACGCTGTCTGATAAGACCATAGACCGATTATCGCAGATCTGCGAGGAGTCTCTGACGGAAGCGGAGGCGGATCATAAGGATATCATTCGCATTCGCCTGTCTTTGGAAGAAATTCTGAGCGTCTGGCAAAAGGAACTTGGTCAGACAGAAATTTCTTACAGCACCGGGCGGAAATTCGGCAGGCAGTATATTGTGTTTGAGGCAACAGGCAGACAAGTCAATGCCATGGAACATGAGGCGGATCTTTTTCTGTGTAACAGGCTGCTTTCGCAGGCGGGGCTCACGTTTGTGTATTCCTATCAGAACGGGGTAAACCGACTGAGTTTAAATCCACCGAAAAAGGTGCATATCGGGCAGATGGGGCAGCTTTTGACAGCCATTGTATCAGCTGTCTTGCTTGGCCTGTTGGCACGGCGGCTGGGCGGTGGCATAAGAGATGTGTCCGTAGCTGTCGCGGGGCCGCTTTTCACCATGATTTTGGGTGTACTCCGAGCGATTTCATCACCGCTTATTTTTTTGTCGGTATGCTGGGGCATTATCAGTATCGGGGATTTGTCCTCGGTGGGTAAGATCGGAAAGCAGGTGACAGTCAGGCTGATTGGGAGTACATTCCTGATTGGTATGGTAATGGCGCTTCTCATATGCCGGATGTTTCCTTTTACTTCCGGTGCGGCGAGAAATATAGGAAACGGCGCGGCGGAGATTTACCGAATGATTCTGGATATTGTACCGTCGGACATGGTCTCGCCGTTTCTAAATGGCAATGCACTGCAGATTATTTTCCTGGGCGTTTGTCTGGGGATTGCCATGCTTGTACTGGGAGAACGGGTGCAGGCGTTGATGCAGATTGTGGTGCAGGCCAATGAGGTAGTGCAGTTTTTGATGGGACTGATTGGGAAGGTGATTCCTCTGTTTGTGTTCTTGAGCATTTTCAGTCTCTTACAGTCCGATTTGGGAATTGGCTTTGGGGGCATTGTGAAGGTATTTGGCATAGCGGTTCCGGGATGTTTGCTGCTGACTTTGTCGTATCTGCTGCTGTTGAAGCGGCGTTTCAGAGTATCCTTTATGGTATTGTTACGGAAGATGCTGCCCACCTGTCTGATCGGCTTAAGTACAGCCTCTTCGGCGGCGGCTTTTGCCACCAATCTGGAAACCTGTGAAAAAGAACTGGGGATTCCCCGACGGGTGGTCAACTTTGCGATTCCGTTAGGGCAGGTCATCTATAAACCGGGTGCTGTAGTCGGTTTTCTGGCGGTGGCACTGTGTATGGCGCAGTATTACGGCGTGGAGATGACGCCTGTGTGGCTGGCAACAGCAGTCCTGATCGTGGGACTTTTGGCGATGGCGGCGCCGCCGATTCCCGGTGGGGCGCTGACTTGTTATACGGTGATGTTTGTGCAGCTTGGGATTCCGGGAGAAGCGATTGCCGTGGCGGTTGCTATCAATTCGATTTTGGACTTTGTGATGACCGCGGCGAATCTGACCTGCCTGCAGGCAGAAGTTATGTTTGCCGCAGATCATCTTGCCTTGTTGGACCAAGGCAGATTATGCAGCAGAAAAGGAGTGTGAACGGCAGATTATGGAAGACTACAATTACAGCATCGCTTTGATCACGGCGACAAAGATGGAGACGGCGGCAGTTATGCAGATGTATGACTGGCGGGAGATAAGCTTTGACAATGATGTGCAGACATATTATGAGGCTGCATTTTTACGGGATGGGAAATCCTGTAGGATTGTCACCACCCAGCAGAACGCCATGGGGATGACTGCCGCGGCTACCCTTTCCATGAAACTGATCGGACATTTCCGGCCAAGATATCTGATTGCGGTTGGGATTACTGCAGGCGTGGCGCTGGAGGATGTGGAGGAGCAGATGTATGGGGATGTGGTAGTGGCTGATGAGATCTGGGATTACGCCACAGGCAAATTCGTCAGTCCGGAGGAATCGGAGATTCGCTATGGCAATGTGGGATTTCTGCCCCGCCCGGCCGTCATCAGGATGAACCCGGAACTGCGCAGATGCGTGGAGAGAGCCGCCAGGTCGGAAGAGAACCAATGCCATGTCTTTATCGGTGCCATGGCCACGGGAAGCGCGGTGGTAGCCAATCGGGAGATTCTGGACAAACAGATTCATTCCCAGTTCCGCCATACGGCCGGTCTGGATATGGAGGCCTACGGCATCGCCTATGCGGCGGAGAACGCTACGGCGCCACGGCCCGCACCAGTCATTATCAAGAGTGTCAGCGATTTTGCGGATAACCATAAGAACGATCAGTATCAGAAGTTTGCGGCTTACACCAGCGCAGAATTTGCCAGACTTTTGTTTGAGAAATATTTGCCCATAGGGTGATTTTACAATAAAAGCGAAAAGGAGAACAATTATGACAATCAGCAAAAATGTAACAGGAACAACATTGACTATGGAAGTAGAAGGCAGACTGGACACTATGACGGCGCCGGAACTGGAAAAGGCTCTTAAGGAATCTCTGGACGGCATGACAGAATTGGTACTTGATTTTACAAACCTTGAGTATGTTTCTTCCGCAGGGTTGAGAGTCCTGCTCTCGGCACAGAAGATTATGAACAAACAGGGCAGAATGGTCATCCGCAATGTCTGCGAGACGGTGATGGAAGTTTTTGAGGTCACAGGATTTTCGGATATTCTGACGGTGGAGTGATCAAGCAGAAAAATAAGAATTGGTAAAAGGAATGAAAGCACAAATGGCGAGATATAAGGCAGCACTTTTCAGATTGATATTATGTATGGCGCTGGCGGGGCTGACAGGATGCGGTAGTCAGGAACAGACAGACGCAGTCTACAAGACACTGGAAGACTTTGAGGGAACCACCATCGCCACGCTGACGGGATCATTGTATGATCAGGTATTGGATGAAAAATTCGACAATTTAAGCTACAACCATTATGACGACCTGACTACACAGTTGGAGGCCTTGAAAAAAGGTGATGTGGAGGCGGTGGCCTTAGACGGTCCGGTGGCACAGATGGCGTCCGCGCAGAGACCGGGAGAGTTTGCGGTATTCCCGGAGATTATCTCGGCGGATGATTACAGCATGATCTTGAAAAAGGATGGTCCTTTAACAGATGAGGTATCTGCGGTTATCCAGGAGTTGAAAGCGGATGGCACCATCGAAGCCCTGGCCGGGAAATGGCTCAGCGGAGACGAGGAGATTATGAAGATCGACTGGTCTTTGTATGATATTTCCGAGCGTCCCGGCGGTATGCTGCGCTTTGCCTTTGACGGCACCAACATGCCTATGCTTTATATTGGCAACGATGGCCGGCCTGCGGGGCTTGAGACAGAGTTAGTGCTGATGATTGCAGACAGAATGGATATGGGCGTGGAATTGATTGAGACAAAGTTTGCCTCCCTGGTGCCCTTTATCCAGCAGAATAAGGCGGATATTGCGGCCAGCTGTATCATTGTCACGGCAGAACGCGCTGAAAGTGTGGATTTTTGTGAGTCATATTATTCAGGCGGCACGGTTTTTCTGTGCAGGACGGAAAATGTGGACGGCGCGGAGACCTTTGATCTGAACCGGGAAACTGCTGTGATTGCTATAGAGACCGGTACAACTACGGAGACTGCCGCCAGAGAGACCTATCCGCGGGCGAAGTTTATTATTGTGGACGATGCCATAGACGGCTTTTTGACGGTGACAAGTCGAAAGGCGGATGCTTTCGCCGTGGATAAGACCACTTTTGAGAGTTATCTTGCCGGTGGGAACGAGGGACTGCGCGTTTATGGAAATTCAACGGTTGGAGAGCCGGGAAATGTGGCGGTGGCTATTAGCCCGGTGACGGAGATTCCCGATGCAGAGGAGAAGATCAATGCATTTCTGACAGAGATGTCAGAAAATGGAACGCTGGAAGATATGCGCAGGCGCTGGCTGGTAGAGCATGACTATATCATGCCGGAAATTGCAGAGGCCGAGAAACCGGACTATACCATTACCGTGGGAACCACGGGATTGGTGGAACCTTATTCTTTTTATGAAGGCACGGAACTGACAGGATACGACTTGGAATTGATGAGACGTTTTGCCGGCTGGTGTAACGCGCAGCTGGTGGTAGCGACTTACGATTGGGACGGTATCACGCCGGCTTGTGTGTCCGGCAAGGTGGACTATATCATGTCCAACCTATTTGAAACGCCGGAGAAACGGGAAGTGATGGCTTTTTCCATTCCCTACACTTATGTGGAGACTGTGATGGCGGTGTCTGACGAGGGAGAACGTGTGGAGGAGGCCGGCTTTTTCGTAGGGCTGGCGGACAGCTTTGAGAAGACCTTTATCCGGGAAGACCGCTGGAAACTGATCTGGAACGGCCTGATGGTGACGCTGGAGATTGCGGTGCTGGCGGGGATGATCGGAACAATTCTGGGATTTTTACTGTGCCTGTGGTTAAGATGCCGTCACAAACCGTTGGCTATGCTGGCCAGGGGACTCTGCCATCTGATGGAGGGCATCCCCAGTCTTGTGGTGCTGATGATCATTTACTTTGTGGTGTTTGCTTCGGTGAAGATTGCGCCGGTGACAGTGGGTATCATTTCCTTTTCCCTGATTTTTGCAGTGGCGGTGGCGGGGATATTAAATACCGGTATCAACACCATAGACAACGGTCAGTGGGAGGCAGCCCAGGCCCTGGGATTTGGCAGGGGCAAGACCTTCATGCAGATCATCATGCCCCAGGCGGTGCGGCAGGTGCTCCCCATTTATCGAGGGGAATTTGTCTCCATGTTGAAGCTGACTTCCATCGTGGGTTATATCTCTATTGAGGATTTGACCAAGGCGGGAGATATTATCAGGAGTCGCACTTACGAAGCGTTTTTCCCGCTGATTGCCACAGCGGTGATTTACTTTGCCATCTCGGCGGTGGCGGCCTTTGCCATCGGCAGGGTGGAGTGGAAATTGGATGTGAAACGGGGGCCGCGCAGATATCCCAAGGGTGTGGATATTGACGCCTGTTATGAAGAGGCGGGAGAACAGGCATTGGCCGGCGACACCAGAGATTTGATTCATGTGGAGCATTTACAGAAAGCGTATGCCGATGTGACGCCCTTAAAGGATGTGAATACGGTGGTTCACAGTGGGGAGGTCATTACCATCATTGGTCCTTCCGGAACCGGTAAATCTACCTTTCTGCGCTGCCTGAATCGTCTGGAAACGCCTACAGGCGGAAAGGTTACCGTGTTTGGGGAAGACACGGGGAAGAAAGATGTGGATTTGTGCAGTCTCCGCAAACGGATGGGAATGGTGTTCCAGAGTTTTAATCTGTTCCCGCATCTGACGGTAATTGAAAATGTGATGCTGGCGCCCACACAATTAAAGGGCGAGACAAGACAGGAAGCCTTTGCCTACGGCATGTATCTGCTGAAGACTGTGGGTATGGCGGAAAGAGCGCTCTCCTATCCGGATGAACTGTCCGGCGGCCAAAAACAGCGTGTGGCCATTGCCAGGACATTGGCCATGCGGCCGGAGATCGTGCTTTTTGACGAGCCTACCAGCGCACTGGATCCCACTATGGTGGGTGAGGTATTAGCAGTTATCAGACAGCTTGCGGCTCAGGGACTTACCATGATAATCGTCACCCATGAGATGAAGTTTGCCAGGGATGTGAGCACCCGTATTTTTTACATGGATCAGGGTGAGATTTATGAGGAAGGAACGCCGGAAGAGATTTTTGATAGTCCTGCAAAAGAGAGGACCAGAGCCTTTGTCAAACGGTTGAAAGTGCTGCAGTTCCAGATTACTTCGCCGGACTATGACTTTATTGCCATGAGCGAGTCCCTGCAGCAGTTTGGGGAAAAGCATCTCTTAAACCGCAGACAGGTAGAGAATCTGCGCCGGGCTTTTGAGGAAATCTGCGCGCTCAATATCGTGCCAAACCGGGATGCAGAGGACGCATTGGAAATTTCCACGGAATATTATGAGGCGGACGGAAAGCTGGCTATGCGGTTTGTGTGGGGCGGCAGGCAGTATCATCCCTTAGAGGAGGGAGAGGAACTTTCTATCCGGCTGGTGAAGTCTGTGCTTGTGGACAGCAGTTATACATATGAGGATGGGAAAAATCAGTTGGTGGTTTGGTTATAGGAGGAGAGTGTATGTTACAGATTGTAGAAGCGGATAAAAATGAGAATTGCAGGACATTAAGGCATGGTCCCCAGGTGTTTCACAACGCACTGCGGGCAGTCCTGAAGGGCGAGAGCAGATTTCACGTGAGAAACGACAAGGGGGAAGATTATGACCTGATTTATATGGAAAATAACGAACAGGCTCCCAATATGGCTGTGCTGAAAGGATATATGATGCTGCCCCCGTATTACCTGTACGATGAGACGGACCGAGAGGCATTGTATCTGGATGTGTTTCAGGAATACAACGGCGCCGTGTTTGAGGAACTGAACGAGTACAGTGTGGTTCTGACAAAGATTATCCTGGATTACACGGAGAAAGAAGTGTGGATTCCCGATGCGCGGATTTACTGGTTTGTGGAACCCCATGAGAGACTGCATGTGACAGAAGACCTTCCCGACAGAGTGGAGGGCAATGTCCTGCGCAGCGGGCAGCAGTTTTCGCTGGGATTTAACAGTGCGGATTTTCGTTCCATCAGTCTGATTCCTTTATTTAATAATGTCTTTATCTGGCAGTGGCTGACGGATATCCCCCTGTCTGATGTGAAATATGTGGAAGTGGGACTGGGCATGGTGGCAGGAATCGGCGCGATTCTGGCACATTACACAAGGATTAATAACGCCTTTCAGAATTTAGGCTGGAAAACAGTGCTGAAACGGGACAGCACCAGATATAAGGACGATATGCTGGAACGGTATTTTAACCTGGATGTGGCCTGTGAGGATTCCGATGAGACCAATACCATCTATGTGACCAACACGGTGCCGCTTGTCCCGACTCATTTTGTAGCAAAATGCAATGCGGATTTTGACGACAGTATCTTGAGCGATAGTTTCATTCAGGAACTGAAAGAGTACGAGGAGGCGGTCATTGGCGACAGGCGGATGTTAGGAATCCTCATGCGGGGTACAGACTATGTGGTCTCCAAGATGACTGGCGCCCGCAAGATGGCTACGGTGGATGAAATGCTGCCTATGATCCATGAGTGGATGGATGAGGATCAATATGACGCCATCTTCCTGGCTACCGAGGATCAGGATATTCTGGATGTGATGCAGGAGGAGTTTAAGGGCAAAATTCGTGTCATTGCACAGGAAAGACACCGGGTAAGCGATTTTAAAGATGTGGCGCTGATCAGTGATTTAGAGAAACAGGAAAAAAGTGGGGAGGAATATGAAGCGGCATTGGAAGATACTACCGTCAATTATTTTTATGCGCTCTACATGCTGTCCAGATGCGAGAGTTTCATGTGTTCCGGGCATTGCAACGGCTGGGATGTGGTCAATGCTTTTAACCATGACAGATTTCAGAAGAAATATAAGTTCCAGGTAGGCGTGGCGGAGCAGTAAGACGGATGGAGAAAGCTTTGGATGAATCATGGTAAAATAGATACTTTATTCCGGGATTTTGCCCGTGCGGAGGAAATCAACCGGCAGAATCTGCAAAAGATTCTCCGGGATAACCGGGATACGGAATACGGGCGGGAAATGGTGTTTGCTCGGATAGAAGATGCGCTGACCTATCAGAAATATGTGCCGCCCACTGTATATGAAGATTATGATGGATTGTGTGAACCTATGCGGTATACCGCTTATCCGATTGCTTACCGGCTTGCCACTTCCGGGAGTACCGGCGCGCAGAAAGTATTTGCGCTGACGAGGGAAGCGCTGAATCGTTATGGTTCCTATATCTATGAGATGGCTTACCATCACTATGGCGGCCGGCAGGGGCCCCACCTGCATACTAGTGTATTCCGCCTGAAAGAACAGGGAGAGAATCTGTTGTCTGCGGTCTATCATGGCTGGCTGAAGGCAGAAGGCGTTCTGGATCCGGCGGCTTATGTGGGCGGAGAAGGGCTTTTGTTTGCGGAGGGCGTCACGGATGTTTTTTATGTGAAAACTTGGCTTTTGCTGTGTTGTCCCTCTATGGTTTCCATCCAGTCTATTTTTCTGTATGACTTGCTCTTAATCATGCAATATCTGGAAAAAAACTGGCGGTCTGTGCTGGCGGATATGAAAGCGTGTCAGAGAGCGGAAAGGGAGCGGCGTTGGCTGCAGGGAGGAGATGCGCAGATGCCTGCATGTTTGGAGATGCAGACGGTGCAGGTAAGGCAAGAACTTGTGGCCTGCCTGCCGGAGGAATCCGTGTTGGCACAGGTAGAGAAAATACTGGAAGAGGGGTTCGACACCCCGATTCTGCCACGGCTCTTTAAAGAGTTACGTTTTATCAGCGGTATCGGCGGAAAGAGTATGGAATTTCAGACAAAGGCGCTTGTACGCTACAGCGGCGATGTGCCCATCTGTTATTTTGCCTATGCTTCTTCCGAGTGTATGATGGGTATCGCGCTTTATCCGGGGCAGGCGGCGTATGCGCTCTTGCCTTACAGCGGGTATTATGAATTTCTGGGAGAGGATGGAAACCTGACACAAATGTCAGATTTGGCGTACGGCGCCTGTTATGAGCCGGTCATTACCACATTCAGCGGCCTGTACCGTTATCGCACAGGGGATCGTATCCGCATCTGTGGTTATGAGGGGCAGGCGCCGGTGTTTGAAGTAGCGGGCAGAAAACAGACCATGAATATCGCCGGGGAGAAGCTGGGCGAACAGCTAGTGCAGAGGGCGGTTGCCGATTGGGCGGAGAAGCTGGGGATATCTTTGTCAGATTTTGCGGTGGGGACGGAGCAGACGGTTCCGGCAAGATATCTGGTGTTTGTGGAGAAAACATCGGAACTGTCAAAGGCTGGAAGTAAATTGCAGAAGGAGGGAGTTCCGACTGGAAAAGCACTTCCGGCTGCGGATGCATTAGACCAGATATTACAGCAAATGTCCGAAGATTATCGGGATGTCCGCACTCTGGGGATGCTTCAGCGGTTACGGATTATATTTTGCCCCACAGGTTATATCGCACAGGCGGCGGCCGGAGAGGGACACCGCAAGCACCATGCTTTTTTGAAAGAGGCACAGACGGAGCGGCTTTGGCAAATGCTTTTGTAAAGTTAATGACGTTTTCACGATAGAATTTTTTCTATTGATAGAATTGATAGATATGAGATGAGAAGATGATGAGAGAGGACAGTAAATTTATCAGCAGACTCTATTTTCGGGCGCTTTTTCCGAATGTGATCGCCGTGCTTGGCGGTACAGTCAATGTGTTTTTTGACGGTATCTTTATCGGCAGGAAATTAGGGGATGTGGGTTTAGAAAGTGTGAACCAGTGTCTGCCAGTATACCTGCTTTTGTGTACGATCGGTTCCCTGTATGCTTCCGGAGCTTCCTTTCTGTCGGCCCATGCCATTGGGGAAAACGATGTGGAGGAGGGTAAACGGATTTTCCAGGGTGTGATGTTGGACGCCCTGCTTGTGGGCGGCGCCTTCTGCCTTCTGGGATTTGTTTTTGCGGGACCGATCGCGGGACTTCTTGGGACGGCGGCGTCTTCTGGCTATGTGTATCTATATCTGAGGATTACGCTGCTTGGCGGAATTGCTAAAATTCTGTTGTATATCCCCTACTTCTACCTGCGTCTGGAAGGCAGGGACAGGCAGTCCATGGCGGCCATGTTGTCCATGACGGGATTGAATATTGTATTGGACTATTGCTTTTTGTTTCTTCTGGACTTTGGCATCCGGGGAGCGGCCTGGGCTAGCGTGATCGCAACCGTGGTGGCGGCCGGGATGAGTTTTGCTTTTCTATGGACCGGTGACGGTGTCTTTCGGTTGGGATTCCGGATGCTGCGGATGTCCGACAGGGCGGCGGTTTTCCGCTATGGCAGTCCGATGGCGGTGAACAATGTGTTGTCTTCTGCCCGGATTTTTGTGGTGAATCTGATTTTAGGTTCCATGGGAATCGGCGGGCTGGTATCGGTCTTTGCAATCGCCAATAACCTGAATGAGTTTTCTATCTGTATCCAGAACGGTGTACCACAGACGGCGGCAGCGATGACAGGGATTTTCCATGGGGAAAAGGATTCCGGGAGTGTCAGGCTGGTGGTCAAGATAGAACTGTTGGCAGGGATTGTGCTCTCTTTATTATTTGGGACAGTGCTGTTTCTGTTTCCGGCGCAGATTGGGAATTTGTTTGGGAGCAGCGTTGACTGCAGTTTTGCGGTCAGATGCCTGGCGGTCAGTCTGGTGTTTGCCACGATCAACAGCGTGATGTCCTACAGTTACAATGCGGTGGGACAGCTTACGGCGGCGAATGCCGTCACAGTCAGCCGGGGATTTGTGGCAGTGGCTGTATTTGCCTTGTTGTTCCGCGGTCTGGGAGAACGGATCTGGCTGTTTTATCCCTGTGCGGAGATTGTTACCTTCTTACTCATTGTGGCGGGCAGTCTCTGGCTGGCTCGAAAGAAGTGTCTGCAGCCCTTTTATCTGCTGGATGATTCCCTGGAAAGAAACGGGAACAGCACTGCTTTTGCGGTGGCCTGCAATGATAAGGATATTTGTGAAGCCAGCGAGAAGATACATTCCTTTTGTGAGCATAACCACTTTACCCCAAAGGAGACGATGACCATCAGTCTGGCGTTGGAGGAGCTGCTGACGATCATTACCCATGAGTCCTGTCCGCCGGATGGCTTTATGGATGTGCGTGTGCTGGCCTGGGAGGAAAGGCGCATCATCAGAATACGAAGCGGTGGCAGGCGTTACAATCTGATCGAGGCCCAGGACGACAGTCTGACATATATGGGTGTGAAAATGATCTGCACATTGGCACAGCGAACGGAGTATTTGAGCGCGCTGGGAGTCAACACGTTGATTATATATATTTAAAATTATATGATTGATATATAGTTTGTAAATATACATATAAACGTTATTAAATTGCTTGGAGATGTGTGATTTATGAAAAAGAAATCGAGACTGGCCTTCAAGATGGCTTTGGGGATTGTTTTGCTGGGGGTGCTGATCTGTGCGGTAAGTTCCCTGATCGGTTACCATCAATATAAGGCTACCATTGAAAAACAGTATAATGTCACGGCTTATCAGGGTGCGCAGATTGCACTGTCCTATATAGATATGAATAAACTGAAAGAGTATGCCCAGGTAGTCAATGCCTTTTATGACGGACAGATGACCAGGGAGGAATTGGATGTATACAGTGCCGATGACGAGTATGTGCAGGTTAAAGAAAGGATTGAAGCCCTGCGGGAGAACATAGGCGCCAACGATGTGTTTGTTTTTGTGCTGGATACGAAGCAACTGATGTCCTATGCCGGGACGCGGGAGGGGTGGGAGCCTCTGCATTATATTTTCGACAGTTATACGGTGCCGGAGTACTCCTATACGCTGGGGGACAGCGGCAGTTTTAACCCGGATTACATACAGGAACTTTATGACATTGCTGTCACAGGGAGACGGTCGGAGAGTTATTTTTTTTCCAATGGCGATTACGGGTATAACACGGCGGCAATCGAGCCGGTAATTGATGAAAATGGAGAAGTGTTTGCTCTGGCGGCGGTGGAGATTCCGATGGTGACTTTACAGGTATCATTGAGGCAGTATCTGGTGTATGCGGTGCTGGTGACTGTGGCGCTGATCGTACTGTTTATTCTGGCTTATGTGATGTATCTGTACCGGTATGTGGTGCACCCTATCAACCAGATTGCCCAGGGAACGGGCGCTTTTGTGGAAAATAACAACCATATGTCCGAACTGCTTTCTCAGATTAAAACTAATGATGAGATTCAGTACCTTGCCGAAAGCTTTATGAAGATGGAGACGGACATCGAGAGGTATATCAATAACCTCACAAAGGTTACGGCGGAGAAGGAACGTATTGGTGTGGAATTGGATGTGGCGACCAACATCCAGAAGTCCATGCTGCCGAGTATCTTTCCGGCTTTTCCGGAGCGGAAGGAGATTGATATCTATGCGACCATGAATCCGGCCAAAGAAGTGGGCGGGGATTTCTATGATTTCTTTATGGTGGATGAAAGGCATCTGGCCATCGTGATGGCGGACGTGTCCGGCAAGGGAGTGCCGGCGGCGCTCTTTATGGTCATCGGTAAGACGCTGATCAAGGATCATACCCAGACAGGCAAAGATCTGGGGGAAGTTTTCTCGGAAGTCAACGACCTATTATGCGAGTCCAACAGCGAAGGGCTGTTTATCACGGCTTTTGAGGGCGTGCTTGACCTGGTGACCGGAGAATTTCGGTATGTCAATGCGGGACATGAGATTCCTTTTATCTGTAAAAAGGGCGGTGTCTTTGAACCCTACAAGATCAAGGCGGCCTTTGTCCTTGCAGGGATGGAGGGAATGCGATATAAATGCGGCAGTATGGAACTTGAGCCTGGCGATAAGGTTTTCCAGTATACGGACGGTGTGACCGAGGCCACAAGCAGCGCCCAGGAATTATACGGCATGGAGCGGCTGGGACGTGTGTTGGCGGACAATGCGTCCCTTTCACCCACGGACCTTTTGCCGAAGGTAAAAGAGGACATTGATGCTTTTGTGGGAGAGGCGCCGCAGTTTGATGATATCACGATGCTCTGTCTGGAATACAGGCAGAGGATGAGGGAGGAAGATAGATGAACGGACAATTATTTCGCAAATCCAGTATTGATCGGATTTCATCCCCGGAACAGTTGGACGATTATGTGCGGGTATCAAGCTTGGGCGTGTGGATGGTGCTTCTGGCGGTGATCATTCTGCTTGTGGGCGTGTGCGTTTGGGGCATTTTCGGGCATCTGGATACCAGGCTTGACAGCGCGGGGATATGCGAGGACGGCATACTTACCTGCTATGTCAGGGAAAGTGATATTGAGGCGGTAAGACAGGCGACGGCAGCAGGCATGGAGATTACTGTATCGGAACAGTCATATCAGATTTTTAATATTGGAGCAGCGCCGGCGGCAGTTGCGCAGGATGCGGATGATTATCTGCTGTATCTGGGTGGTTTTCAGCCTGGGGAGTGGGTATATGAAGTGAAAGCAAAGACTACCCTTCCTGACGGGATTTATGAGGTGTCCATGATTACGGAGAGTATTTCTCCGATGTCGTTTTTGCTAAACACTACTGCGGAAAGTGATTAGGATTTGCGAACGAGGTGAAGGAATGGGTAAGGTGATGAATAAGCCTGTCAAAAACGGTGTGGCGAAGGTGCCGGTCGTTATGCAGATGGAGGCGCTTGAGTGCGGCGCCGCGTCGCTGACTATGATTCTGGCCTATTATGGGAAATGGATTCCCTTAGAGCAGGTGCGTGCGGACTGCGGCGTATCTAGAGACGGTTCCAATGCTAAAAATGTGCTGCGGGCGGCCAGAAGCTATGGGCTTAAGGCGCAGGGCTACCGCTATGAGCCGGAAGATCTGAAGCGGAACGGCACCTTTCCCTGCATTATCCACTGGAACTTCAATCATTTTGTGGTATTAAACGGTTTTAAGAAAAATAAGGCGTACCTGAATGATCCTGCCAAAGGAAGCTATGTGGTGTCCATGAAGGATTTTGATGAAGCCTTTACAGGTATCTGCCTGATGTTTGAGCCGGCGGAAACGTTTGAAGCGGACGGCAGACAAAAGAGTATGCTCTCTTTTGCCAAAAAGAGATTGCAGGGTGCGGGGAGTGCCATTGCCTTTGTGGTATTGACAACGATGATCACATCCTTACTGGGGATTATCAATCCGGTTTTTTCCAGGATATTTTTGGACAGGCTGCTGACCGGAAGCAATCCCGGCTGGGCGGCGCCGTTTCTCTTTGTACTGGGCGGGATTGGAATCTTGCAGCTGGTGGTGGAGTGGATCAGGGCAATCTATTCCCTGCGGATTAACGGCAGATTGGCTGTGGTGGGCAGTACGGGATATATGTGGAAAGTGCTTCGTATGCCCATGGAATTCTTTTCCCAACGGATGGCGGGAGATATTCAGCAACGGCAGGCGATGAATGCTTCCGTGGCCCAGGAACTGGTGAATACGCTGGCGCCGCTTTTACTGAATACGGTGATGATGGTGTTTTATTTTATCGTTATGATTCGCTATAGTGTCGTTTTGGCGCTGATCAGTCTATCTTCGATTGTGATTAATCTGCTGGTGTCCAATATTATTTCGAAGAAGCGTGTCAATATCACCCGTGTGCAGATGCGTGATGCGGGCAGGCTGGCGGGCGCCACCGCTTCCGGGATAGAGATGATTGAGACAATCAAAGCCAGCGGTGCGGAGAACGGGTATTTTGAAAAATGGGCGGGCTATCAGGCCAGTGTGAATACCCAGCAGGTGAAGTTTATCCGCTTGAACCAATATCTGGGTGTGATTCCGGAGATAACAGCTTCTTTTGCCAATATAGCGGTTTTGATCATCGGCGCATACCTAACCATGCAGGGGCAGTTTACGGTGGGTATGATCATGGCTTTTCAAGGATTCCTCTTATCCTTCAGCGCACCGGCGCAGACACTTATTGCGGCGGGGCAGACACTGCAGGAGATGCGCACCCAGATGGAGCGGGTGGAGGATGTGATGGAATACCCCGTGGATGTGGAATTTGCCGAAGAGGAAGTGGGAGAGGACATGGAATACGGTAAGCTGTCGGGTAACGTGGAACTGAAAAACGTGACCTTCGGCTATTCCAGATTGGCCGAACCTTTGATCAAAGATTTCAGTCTGTCGTTGAAAACGGGAAGCAGGGTTGCCTTTGTGGGTGCCTCCGGTTGTGGAAAATCGACACTTTCCAAACTGATATCGGGGCTGTATAAACCTTGGAGCGGCGAGATATTATTTGACGGTAAACCGATAAAAGATATTGACAGAAGCATTTTTACAGGATCCTTAGCGGTGGTGGATCAGGATATCATCTTGTTTGAAGATACCATCGCCAACAATATCAAGATGTGGGACAGTTCCATTGAGGACTTTGAGATGATCATGGCGGCCAGAGACGCCAAACTGCATGAGGATATCATGTTAAGGGATGGCGGCTATAATTATAAAATTACGGAGGGCGGCAAGGACCTTTCGGGTGGGCAGAGGCAGCGGATGGAAATAGCAAGGGTGCTGGCCCAGGATCCCACTATCATTATTCTGGACGAGGCCACATCGGCGCTGGACGCCAAGACGGAATATGAAGTAGTGAATGCCATTAAGGACAGGGGCATTACCTGTATCGTGGTGGCCCACCGTCTGTCTACCATTCGGGATTGTGATGAGATTATTGTGTTAGACCATGGAGAAGTGATAGAACGAGGCACCCATGAGGAATTGTATGCCAAAGGTGGGGCGTATACGGAACTGGTGACAAGTGCATAGTGTGAGAAGTACTTCTAAAGCTCGACAGCAGAGGCTGTCTCGCTAAGAAGTACTAAGTCTCACACAGGAGAATGCCCAAAATACGGGCATTCTCCGCATTGATTTGAGATTTCGCAGAGCGGAATCATGACGGTTAAGGCGAAATTGTGGAGGTTTGATGAGAATGAAAAGGATGAAGAGAAAAAAGGGTATTTTTTTACAACGTTTGGATGCGGTGATTTTATCCTTGGTCTTAGTGGTTGGGATGATGTGGCAGACGGTGCCGTCTATTGTTCTGGCGCAGGAAAAGACCGGAGGGTTGGAGAGTGAGATGATGGGAAATCTGGCAGATAATCCTACAGACAATCAAATGGGGAAGCCGGGAGAGAATCCCACCGGAACTCCAACTGAGAATCCGGGGGATAACCCTACCGGTACACCAACAGAGAATCCGGGGGACAATCCCACAAGTACGCCAACGGAGAATCCAGGGGACAACCCTACCGGAACTCCAACAGAAAACCCAGGAGACAATCCCACAGGCACGCCGACAGAGAATCCAGGAGATAACCCGACAGAGAATCCGGAGGAAAAGCCGGCAGAACCGACACAGAAAGACGATACGCTGCAGGAGACAGTCAGTGGGAATGATCTGACAATCACGGATGCGCCTGAAACAGAGATGGTTTCTGCGCTGTTTGCGGCCAGAAGCAGCGCTGTGGCTTCCGGAACGGATTGGGAGTTGGATGAAGACGACGTATTGACAATCAGTACCGATGATGGTATGTCCGACTGGGTATCCAGCGGGTATGCGGCGCATGGGAAAAACGTGACAAGCGTGAGGATAGAAGAAGGTGTGAAAGGGATTGCTGCTTCTGCATTTAAGGATTGTGTCAACCTCACATCTGTGGATATACCGGACAGTATAGAGGAATTTGGTGATCATTCGTTTGAGGGCTGTGAGAACCTGGAAGGAATCAGGATTCCAGATGGTGTTACAAGGATTGGGGTTGAGGCGTTTTGGAAATGTGGGAAGATAACCTCAGTGGATATTCCAGAGAGCGTGACGCAGATAGATGACTATGCTTTTCAGGAGACAGGATTGACGTCGATTCGGATCCCGAAGAATGTGACAATGCTTTCGGAAGGTGTTGTCTGTGAATGTAAGAATCTAACTTCCGTAGAGATAGAAGGAAATGTAACAAACATGGGCAAGTGGCCTTTTGCTGAGTGTGACAGACTGTCTGCTGTGAATTTGCCAGAAAGTTTAACAGAAATAGGGGAGGAAGCGTTCTATGGATGCAAGAGCCTGACAATACTGAACCTGCCGGAAAATGTGAAAGAGATTGGGAAATATGCGTTTCAGGGGAGCGGTTTGATATCAATGCGGATTCCATCAGCAGTGACAACGCTTCCAGATCAAATATTCATGAATTGCCAGGATTTAGCTTCTGTGGAGATAGCCGGGGACATTACAACGATTGGGAGCAAATCATTTTATGGCTGCAAGAGCCTGACGACACTGAATCTGCCAGATAGTGTGACGGAAATAGGAGAGTATGCATTTGAAGAGAGCGGTCTGACATCCATAACGCTGCCCTCAGGAATCACCACCCTTCGAAAAGGTATATTTAGCAGCTGTGTGAATCTGTCATCCGTAAATATGGGAGAGAATGTGACAGTAATTGAAGAGGATGCATTTGGGGGATGTACGAACTTGACTACCTTAAATCTACCGGACAGCGTGAGGGAGATAGGAGACTGTGCTTTTATGGTAAGCGGGTTGACATCTATCACAATTCCGTCAGGAGTAACGGTGGTTCCGAATGGAATGTTCATGTTTTGTGGAAGTTTAGCTTCTGTCGCCTTAACAGGGAATGTGGCAGTCATTGGAGGAAGCGCTTTTATGGGATGCAGGAGCCTGACTGATTTGGTTCTTCCCGATACTGTGACAGAAATTGGTGAATATGCATTTGCGCTGAGTGGGCTGCAGACAATGCGCATACCTTCCAGCGTTACCGAAATCAAGGGAGGGACATTTGTAAATTGTAGCTCTTTGACTACGGTGGAATTGTCCGGGAATTTGACAACGATTGGCAGGTTGGCCTTTGGAAATACAGCTTTGACTACGGTGGAACTGCCGGAGAGTCTGACAACGATAGGCCAGGGCGCCTTTGGGAATGCACCTCTGACGCAGATTACGATTCCGGAGCATGTGACGGAAATCGGCGCAGATGCATTTAAGATGTGTACCTCATTGAATCAGGTTATCCTGAAGCCGCAGACTGTGCCGACAATGGAAGGGCCTATTTTTAGTGACTGTGATTTGGAGTGGGAAAATTTTGTGGTACCTGCCGGTATGGAGGATGTCTACAGGAAAGCTTTGGGCTTGGATGGAAATGGCAATAATCCTGGCGGAAACGGCAGTAGTGGCGGCAATTCCAGCGGCAGTGGCAATAAAAATGGCAGTAATGTCGGAAATATAAATGGTACGGACAGTAACAATTTTTATGAGGAAGCTGATATTAGTCAGGAAATGCTGGCAGGACTTCCCGTTGCAAACGATTTGACGGGATTGCCAAATAACAGTGGTATTATGCCTGGCAATGCCTTGCCTGTGAATGTCAGCAATGACAATCAGAAAAATACTGACAATAATGTCACAAATAGGAGCGGTTCCTCTGCAGGAAAGTCAAACACGCGGGAGCCGAGGACGGAGGACACTACTCCGCTGGAATTGTATGCAACGCTTGCCATGATTGCAGGCACAGTCTATCTGCTTCTGTATTTTACAGAGCGTAAGCATGGGATGACGCAGGAGAGAAAGCAGGAACTTGTATCTGAACTGATTGGTTGGGCAAAGCAGGGCGGGAGATTCAGGAAGCTGCTTGCGCTTACGGCAATCTTTTTCATCCTGCTATATTATCACAGCATTGGCAGACCAGTGGATATGGAATGGCGGTTTGAGTGAAAGGTAACGAAGAGGTGATACGGGAGGTAACGTATGGGCTGGTTTGACGAACAGATCCGCTTACGAAAACAGAATGACAACGAGATGTTTGAGGACGCCTTCGTCAATATTGCCGGGGCAGTCATGGGTTCCCGTGTGTCCGCGGCATTGAATGATTCCAGGCAGACGGCCAGGAATGCTATGGAGGAGATCCTGAAATATTATCATGTGAAATCCAGGGAGATACCGGATAGTATTAAGGACATGAATGAGCAGTTGGAATTTCTGTTAAGGCCCAACGGTATTATGCGAAGAACCGTTAAATTGACGGAGGGCTGGTATCGGGATGCGGATGGGGCGATACTGGGGATACGCAAAAGTGATGGCGCTGTCCTAGCTTTTCTCCCGGCCGGGATTTCCGGTTACAGTTATTTGGATACGGCAAGCGGTAAGCGGGTGAAGTTTGATCGTAAGAACCAGGATTTGTTTGAGGAGGAGGCGATTGCTTTCTATATGCCTTTTCCCTTGAAAAAACTATGTCTTTTGGACTTGGTCCGCTATATGCTGCAGACACTTTCTGCCATGGATTTTATCATGATTTTTGTGGCGGTGTGTGTGGTAACGCTGATGGGGATGTTTGCTCCGAAGCTGAATCATATTTTGTTCTCCGAGGTGATTTCGTCCGGCAGTATGCAGCTGTTATTGTCCATCATGGTGTTTATGGTCTGCGTTGCCGTCAGTTCTGCACTTTTTACAGTAGTCAAACAACTGGTTATGGCCCGGATGGAAACAAAGCTGGATGTGCATGTGCAGGCGGCAGTGATGTCCAGGGTGATGTCTTTGCCAGCGGATTTTTTCAAGGATTACAGCGCCGGGGAACTTTCTTCCCGGATGCAGTATGTGGGGGAATTGTGCACGATGTTGGTGTCGGTGGCTCTTTCCGTCGGTCTGACATCCCTCTTTTCCCTGCTTTATATCTCGCAGATATTTGTATATGCGCCAGCCCTTGTGGCGCCGGCTCTGCTGGTGATAGGGGCGACATTCCTGGTGACGGTGCTGACTTCTCTGATGCAGATGAGACTGTTAAGGCGGCAGATGGAGTTGGCTTCCAAAGAGGGAGGTATGTCCTATGCCATGATTTCGGGGGTACAGAAGATCAAACTTTCCGGTGCGGAGAAGCGGGCCTTTGCCAGATGGGGCAATCTCTATGCGAAGCAGGCAAAGCTGGCCTATGATCCGCCGATGTTGATCAAGATAAACAGCGTCATCGCTACGGCTATCTCGTTGGTGGGAACCTATGTGATATATTATGCAGCCATCCGCTCGAAGGTATCGGTGGCGGACTACTATGCTTTTCATACGGCCTACGGTATGGTCTCAGGGGCCTTTATGACGCTTGCTTCCGTGGCGCTCACCATTGCGCAGATTAAGCCCATGATGGAAATGGTCAGACCGATTCTCGAAAACGTCCCGGAGATTGCCGAGAACAAGCAGGTGATCACCAAACTTTCCGGCGGGATAGAACTAAACAATGTGTCCTTCCGCTACAAGGAGAATATGCCGCTGATATTAGACAATCTTTCCCTAAAAATCCGTCCCGGACAGTATGTGGCCATCGTGGGCGCAACGGGATGCGGTAAGTCCACGCTGATGCGGTTGATGCTGGGATTTGAGACGCCCCAGAAGGGTGCGGTCTATTATGATGGTAAAGACCTGGCCACGATTGATTTAAAGTCCCTGCGGCGCCGGATCGGTGTGGTGATGCAAAACGGCAGTCTGTTTCTGGGGGATATTTACTCTAATATTACCATCTCAGCGCCCTGGCTGACTTTGGATGAGGCCTGGGAAGCGGCGGAACTTGCAGGGATGGCGGAGGATATCAGGCGGATGCCCATGGGGATGCATACCATGATTGCCGAGGGAGCAGGTGGCATTTCCGGAGGACAGAAACAGCGTTTGATGATCGCCCGCGCCATCGCCCCCAAACCGAAGATTCTCATGTTTGATGAGGCCACATCCGCCTTGGACAACTTGACGCAGAAAACGGTCTCGGAGTCCCTTGACAGGTTAAAATGCACCAGAATCGTGATTGCCCACCGTCTGTCCACCATCAGGCAGTGTGACAGGATCATTGTGTTGGACAAGGGGAAGATTATGGAGGACGGCACTTATGATGAATTGATTGATAAGGGTGGGTACTTCTCGGAGTTGGTGGCAAGACAACGGCTTGATGATGTACAGCATGTGGGGAAAACCACATTATTTTAATAAATTTACGATTTTATTAGACCGCGGCGGAAGTGGTTCGTATCAAAGTATGAAGAGGATGTCAGACAGCAATAAGGAGGAAGAATCTATGGCGGATGGAAAAGACAAAGAGATAAGCAAAACCAGGATAGCGGATGAGGAACTGGAGCAGGCGCACGGGGCGGAGCCTGTGGATGATGAGGCGTTAGAAGATGTGAGCGGTGGCATGAGAACGCAAAGTACATAGACAATGCATGCAGGAGAGGCAGCAAGTATTTTGTAACAGTATGGTGGTCAGCGGGATAAGACACGCATGAAAAGATTAATAAAATAAAGATAAGGAGGAAGCAACAATGACAGACAAGAAGAATCAGAACCAGGAAAATATGCTAAAGGACGAGGCTTTAAAGGATGTAAACGGAGGACTGCTGATTACGCCGGAGACAAAGGCCTTGAGTGATGACGCCCTGGATCAGGTGACCGGCGGCGGAAGATGGAACTGGGATGAACCCAATGGTAAAAGGCGATAGAACAAGATGTCAGAATACCATTAAAATAAAAAAGAGGAAACAGCAGTGACAGACAATATGAATCAGGTAAATGAAAAGGAAGTAAAAGAGGAAGTGATGAAATCGGCAGATGAGAAAAACGTGAATACGGCCGAGGCGAAAGCGATTGAGGATGAAGCGTTAGACGGCGTGACCGGCGGCATGAGAGCGACTCCAAAATTGTCGTTTTCTTATGTTACGCAAAGATAGGAGGCATACATGGCATATGAAGTGTTACAAAGAAAAAGGGAATCGGCGAGATGCCTTCTATGTGATGATGCCCCCTGTGCCAGGGCGTGTGTCAAAGGACTTCCTGTGTCAGATATGATCCGCTCCCTGCGGTTTGAGAACCGGCAGGGAGCCGCACGGAAACTGAAAGAGGGGAATCCCTGCCGGGACTGTGAGGCGCCGTGCATGGCTGCATGTAACTGCGCGAAGATGGGAGAACCAGTCCGGATTCCGGCTTTGCTCTCTGAGTTACAGCCGGTGGAAGAAGAAAAAAAGGAAGTGGATTTGTCTCTTAATTTTTGCGGAGTTCATTTTGAAAATCCTTTCCTGCTCTCTTCCTCTGTGGTGGGCAGTAATTATGAAATGATTGCCAGGGCGTTTGAAATGGGATGGGCGGGTGCGGCTTATAAGACAATCGCACTTTTTCAGCCCAGGGAGGTATCGCCCCGGTTCGCGGCTTTGGAGAAGGAAGCCAATCCTTTTATTGGTTTTAAAAATATCGAGCAGACCTCAGACCGGACGCTTGCGGATAATCTGCATGATATCAGCCGTCTGAAAAAGAAATATCCCCATAAAATACTCATCGCCTCCATCATGGGACAGAATGAGTCCGAGTGGACGCTTCTGGCGCGGCAGATGGAAGAGGCCGGGGCGGATATGATAGAGTGTAACTTTTCCTGTCCTCAAATGTGCGGCACAGGCCTTGGCAGTGATGTGGGTACAGATCCGCAGCTGGTGGGCAGATATACGGCGGCGGTGAGAAAAGGCACCCGTCTGCCGATCTTAGCTAAGATGACACCCAATATCACCAACATGGAGGTGCCGGCGGCTTCGGCTGTGGAGGCGGGTGCGGACGGCATCGCCGCGATCAATACGATCAAGAGTATCATGAATGTGGATTTACATAGTTTCGTGAGTGCTCCCGATGTGGCGGGTAAGTCAACCATCGGTGGGTATTCCGGCAAGGCGGTCAAACCGATTGCCCTTCGTTTTATTGCTGATTTAAGAAATAATGTGCGGCTGCGGAATGTTCCCATCAGCGGTATGGGCGGTATTGAGACCTGGAAGGATGCGGCAGAGTTTATGGCTCTTGGATGTGGCACCGTGCAGGTGACCACAGCCGTTATGCAGTATGGTTATCGGATTATTGAGGATATGATTGAGGGCATGAGTGACTATCTGCGTTCCATCGGCGCAGAGTCAGTTTCGGAGATTGTGGGAAAAGCAAATGCTTATGTGGTCCCGGCGGAAAACGTTAACCGGGAATCCATTGAGTACCCCAGATTTGACCGGTCAAAATGTGTCTCCTGCGGACGGTGTTACCTGTCCTGCCGGGATGGCGGACACCAGGCGATTCGCCGGGATGAAAAAAACGGCCAGCCGATACTGGATGCAAAAAAATGCGTTGGATGCCAGCTATGCAGACTGGTCTGTCCGGTCGGAGCGATAGCGGCAGGAAAACGGGTGGACACAAAGGTAACAGGAGATGATTTGCGGGCTGGCAAGTGATTGCCTAAGCGGAGAGGGAAGACGGGACTATGGACAAGATATTGAGAGTGCTGTTTGATTATCAGCAGTTTGTAAACGGTGAGCGGCTTGCAGCGGTCATCGGCCAGGTGGCATCCGGATACTGTGTGCCGTTGGCGGATGATGATCTGGAATTTGTAAACGCGGCTGGGGAAGTGCCGGCTTCGTCCAGGTCAGGTGTGACTATGGGGGATTATCCCCATGCCTGAAATGGTTGAGAATCAAAAATTGCAGGAACAGATTTATCTGGATTATAAAGAAAAAGTAACCCGTTATATTTCCGGGAAAGTACCAGATTCTCATATGGTTGAGGATTTGGTTTCCGGTGTATTTGTGAAAGTGTTTGCGGCGCTGTCCACTTTTGATGCGGACAAAGCGTCTGTGTCAACCTGGATTTATACCATTACACGCAATGCGGTGATAGATTATTATCGTACCTCAAAGCAGTTTAGTGAATTGACGGAACTGCCTGCGGAGGATAGGGGAATTGAAGAACAGCTTCTGTCCGAAGAGATGTTAGAACGTCTGGCGGATGCACTTTTACAGATTGAGAAGCGGGAGAGGGATTTGATTATCTTGCATTATTACAGCGGGCATACTTTAAAAGTTGCTGCGGGCATGATGCATATTTCTTATAGTTACGCCAAGTTGATTCACGGCAGTGCCTTAAAGAAACTACGCAGACTGCTGGAAGTGTAAAGGAGGGAATGGGATGAAGGAACTGACAATTGATGCGACAGTTGCAAACATAGGGACAGTTACCGCATTTGTGGACGAGCAGTTGGAAGCGATGGACTGTTCGATGAAGGCACAGATGCAGATTGATATTGCCATAGACGAGTTGTTTGGAAATATCGCCCACTATGCCTATAATCCGGAGGTGGGACCGGCTACGGTGCGGGTGGAGGTGTTGGATGAACCGCTGGCTGTGGTGATTACTTTTATTGATAACGGCGTTCCTTATGATCCACTGAAAAAAGAGGATCCGGATATTACCCTTTCCGCGGAGGAGCGGGAAATCGGCGGTCTTGGCATTTATATGGTCAAAAAGACCATGGATGATATTTCTTATGAATATAAGGACGGACAGAATATTTTAAGGATTAAGAAAAGTATCTGAGGAAATATGAGGAGATAAGTGTGATGATGAGGAGGAGAAGCAGAAGGTATCAGTTGTGCATGATGATCGTGCTGGCTGGTGTATTATTGTGTGCATGCGGCGTTGACGATACAGCCCAAAAGAAAAAAGAGGAGGGCTTTAGTGCCAAACAGGGAATTGCAGTCACACCACAGGGAGATTGCCAGGTGGAAGTGGGCGGCTTTGATTCGGCAAGCGGTGAGATTACAGGAGACTTTATGGCGGATGTGAAAGTAACCATCTCGGAGACCACCGAGGACGTGGCCGATGGATTTAAGAAAGTGAGTGCACAGTTTGCCATTGATGCAAGTAATTGTACAGGAGATGGCATTCTTTTCTGGTGCAGCGCTTTTGACCGATACACAGGGACCAGTTTTGAATTTGACAGCGCCGTGAACGAGCAGCTGGATGGAGAACATACAGCACAGGACGGGTTTGTGACGATTCAGAATGGAGATGAGTCCTATGATGTGTCAGTGGAATTTATGTCGGAAAATGAGGGTTACACCGTCTATAAAACGATTGTGGTGACTTGTCCGGTCGAATATGAGGGCGCCATGTTCCAGCTGGGAAAGGATTCTCTGGAGCAGATGACCAAGAATAGTGTGATCGATTATGCGGCCAGGCTGTATACGATTGATGAACTGCCCTATTATGGGGATGAGTATCTGTATTTTACCATGACAGATGATTGAGCGGATAGAAACGGAGGATACAATGAAAAGTAAGCTAAAAAGGACAGTAATGATTTTAGCGGTGGCGACAATGATGCTCACTGCCTGCGGCAAAACAAATGCAGACGGCGCAACACAGGAGAAATATTATAAAATCTACTGCGGCTTAAACGATGCCCAGACGGGCACGCAGGTTCTTTCAATGCAGGAAGCGGGAGAGTCGATCCGCAGGCTGATCACGGATAGAGGACTCGGTTATACCGAATATACGGCCAACGGCGCATACGTGGAGGAAGGAACCGTACATGAGAACGAGGCCCTTATTTATCAGCTGATTTTTGTGGAAAAAGACGAGGCGGAGAGCCTGGCGGAAGAAATCAGACAGGAACTTGATTTAGAATCGGTGTTGGTCGAAGAGACTGAGGGCGCGTTTCATTTTCTGCAGTAACAAGACGGTTTTTATACGATAGGATGATTGTGATGATGAAATACAGAAGACGCATTATAAATGCTTTATTTATTATGACAGCTGTTTTCTTTTTATTATGCAGTTGTGGGATCACCAGGTGGGGACAGGAAGATATTGTCATTCTCTATACCAATGATGTCCATTGCGCCGTAGAGGATCATATCGGATACGCGGGCCTTGTGGCTTATCAGAAACAGATGGAAGAAAAAACGCCCTATGTGACATTGGTAGACTGTGGGGATGCCATACAGGGGGATGTCATCGGCCTTTTGTCAGAGGGCGAGTATCCCGTGCAGATGATGAATCGTATCGGCTATGATCTGGCTGTGCCCGGCAATCATGAGTTTGACTATGGCATGGAACAGCTTTCACAGCTGATACAGGAAGCGGAGGCATCGTATCTGTGCTGTAACGTACGATATACCGGTGCAGGAGAAAGCGCACTGAAGGAAATATCGCCCTACCATATAGAAAAGTACGGAGATGTGGAAGTTGCCTTTATCGGCGTCTGTACACCGGAAAACATTACCAGTTCTACGCCGACCTACTTTATGGATGAGGCGGGAGAATTTGTCTATGATTTTTATGTCCGGGAAAACGGGGAAGAATTTTATACGCAGGTACAGGCCACGGTGGATGAGTGCCTGAAGAAAGGGGCGGAGTATGTCATTCTCCTGACGCATTTGGGGGTGGATGAAGATTCTGCACCTTTTCGTTCGATTGATCTGATTGAGCATACGGAAGGGGTAAATGCCGTACTGGATGGCCATTCCCACAGCGTAATTCCTTGTCAGATTGTAAAGAATAAGAGCGGCGGCGAGGTGCTGCTGTCCTCTACGGGAACCGAATTGAACTATATTGGACAGCTTACGATAACGCCAAGCGGAACCATCACTACGGGACTGATCACATATCCGGACAAAGATGGGGAAACAGAAAGTTATATCAGTGAGGTTTTGGGCAGTTTTGAGGAAGATATGAAGCAGGTTGTAGGGCATAGTGAAATAGAGTTGTCCATTGCCACCGGGGATGGGATCCGTATGGTAAGAAATCGGGAGACTAACCTGGGAGATTTCTGTGCAGATGCCTGCCGCATTGTCGCCGGTGCGGATATTGCTATGGTAAATGGCGGCGGTATTCGAGCTAATCTGCCGGCGGGCGATATTACCTATGGGGACCTGCTTGCCGTACATCCTTACGGAAATACCCTTTGCGTGGCCGAAGTAAGCGGCCGGGAGATACTGGACGTATTGGAGATGGCAAACCGTGCGGTACAGGCGGAGTTTAGCGATGGCGCAAATGCTGTAGGCGAGAATGGCGGATTCCTGCAGGTGTCAGGGATTACCTTTACGGTTGACACTTCCGTGGAGTCTACAGTGGTCATGGATGAAAACGAGATGTTTGTATCCTGTGGGGATGCGCGAAGGGTAAAGGATGTCAGGGTGCTGCAGGAAGATGGAAGCTATGCGCCCATTGATCCCGACAGGATTTATACGCTTGCATCCCAGAATTACTTGCTGAAACAAGGTGGCGACGGCCAACGGATGTTGATGGATAATCCCCTGATCATGGATGAGGGGAAGATGGATTATCAGGTGTTGATAGATTACATAGTGGATCATCTGGGCGGAACGATTGGGAAAGAATATGCTGGGCCGCAGGGGAGGATTGTGGTAAAATAGACGCAGAGCCAGCGCTCTGCGTCTCAAGAATTACTGCGTAATTCTTGCTGGCGTTGCGAAGGATTACAGCGTTTGTGGATGTAATATCATAGATGCAGAGTCAGAAAAGGAGAAGCCCTATATGGATGAGAAACGATTGGAAGCGTTTGAAAAGATGCTCGCCGCAGTGCAGGAAGAATATGCGGGGATTTTATCTTCCATGGATAAGATGAAAGCGGAAGGGAAGGTAAAGACAGTGACATATCAGCAGTTAATGTCGCGGAAGCTGATGTACCAGAATATACTTTCCCTGTACCAGATTTATGGATTGGTGGAAGAGGAGCAGTGCTGAATGGTTAGAAGTAGAATAGGAATTATAGAAAAGAGCCGCCGGATGATTAGTAGACGGCTCTTTTGACATTTACATGTAATTATAAATTGGATTTTAGTTTTTCATTTTCAGCAGTCAGTATCTGAACCTGAGAACGTAAATCTGCGATAATATCCTCCTGTTTTGCAATGAACCGCTCATAATTGCGAAGATCCTGATGATATTCTATTCGATCACGGCACATCTTACGGATCTGGTCATCTGCACTGAAATGTAAGATGCTTCTGGCGGCTTCTTGTAAATATTCATTCTGTTCTGCCATTTTTCTGACCTCCTCCCATGTGGCGGCTTTAAAGAATTTAGCCCATTTATCAATGTGGTATTTTTTATCCTCTTCCGTTGCCAAATTTATCTGAGATAAGTCTATCACATTCAGTACGAAATTACCACTATAAATATGATGATTTTTCACATTCATCATTTTGTAGGTGGCATAGAATTCCGGATGACTGGGAAAGAGGGTATAGTTTAGGAATCCAATATGTATTGCAGGAATGATATCTTTATAATCACTACCGTGGTTGAGATTATCATAAGAACGGCTCAGGTAAAGAAGAGAACGGTTGGGCCAGTTCATTTGGTTGGAAACCTGCATCTCCAGATTGATAATGCATTGATTATTTAACAAAACATAGATGTCCAGACGTACTTCCTTGTCCGTCAGGGCGTTACCCAGAATGATGGGATTGGTGATTTCCACGGACTGTACTTGTGATTCGTCTAGATGAAGCAGGGAACAGATCAGCCCACGCAGTACTTTGTTATTGGATTGCAGGACGGCGCGGAACATGTAATCGTTAGTCATGTTGTAAGGAATTGGACCGTGTGCATTTTTAAACAGGGTGTCTGCGTAATCTGGATTGATAGTAAGAGTGGTACAAGATGATGTGTCTTTTGTCATAGATATGTCTCCTTTACGATATGATGATAGAATCCGGCGAGTGCCGATAGAATCAGGAAAGATATGATTTAAAACTGATTCCGTAGTCCCATTTTGCATCTTTAGACAATACTTGTCAAGAAAAATATTTTTGTCGATAGCGTAAGTTTATTGTAGGAATAGGACAGACAGAATAGCCCCTTGATCCG
>CAMNSD010000016.1 GCA_946554445.1 uncultured Lachnospiraceae bacterium
TGCGCTATTCCCGTCGTCCTGCGGCCCCTCTGTGCCGCCTGCGCTATTCCCGTCGTCCTGCGGCCCCTCTGTGCCGCCTGCGCTATTCCCGTCGCCTTGCGGCCCCTCTGTGCCGCCTGCGCTATTCCCGTCGCCTTGCGGCCCCTCTGTGCCGCCTGCGCTATTCCCGTCGTCTTGCGGCCCCTCTGTGCCGCCTGCGGTAATCTCGGCGGCATGAGCCTCCGGGAAGGGAGAAAGACACGCCGCCAGCATGACAGACACAGCAGTCAAAACGGCAATGATCCGCATGACGCCGTCCCTGCCGCTATGCTCTGTATGCCGGATATGTTTTTGATATCCTGCGGTCTTCATCTTCTCCCCCCCCCTTTCGGACTCTCACATTTTTAGGCGTTTGCGAAACGCCTATCTCACATTTCTAATCCGTCGTTTCCTCCTGATCCGCGGTCTCTACGCCTACCGTGATCGTTCCAAGCTGCGTCCACTTCGTGATACCTGCCGTTTTGTAGTCTTCCTTAATGCCGCTTGGCATGAAGTACACGCATCCCACGGTCGCTTTTCCCTGTCCTTCTGCTTCGCCTGCGTTATTATCCGCGGAGGCAAGCGTCAGAGCGGTGCCGTCATAACTCGTATCCGTATCGTCCGCCGCTTTTGCAAAGCTCCCTGTGGTATCCTCATATCCCGTCCGACCGGCATAGGCTAACGCCGCCTTGACTTCGGCGTTGGAATGGTTCGTCACCTGGATTCGGTTGATCGCGTCTTCCGTGGCGTCAACCACCTCATCGTTTACGCTGTCGTACACCTTCCAGCCTGCGCCCGTCAGAGTCTGATGCGCCGTAGCGTCCCATATGCTGTTCTCATAGCGGAAGGTCATCGCGCCCCACTCCACGTCCACGGAATAGACCACGCTGCTTACGGTATGCGCCTGCACGTCGATCATCGTGTCGGCATAGGCAGGTTTGTCCGCCGTAGCTTCCTTCCGCGTCGGGTCGAGATCCTTGGCTGAACCGCCGCCTTTATTTCCGGGCGTATCCGGTCCGTCTGGATCTTCCTCCTTCGGCGGGTCGGGGTTTTCTTCAGATCCGCTATCATTGATGTAATCCTTCCACTGCGTCCAGCTTCCCTTGTACGTATCAATACTGGATTTCGGAACATAGATCTGCTTATCAATAGTACTAATACCGCTATCTTTGAACACATTGTCGCTTCCGCTTCCGTCTCCAAGCGTCGGAGGCGTTTCCCCAAGCATCGTCACCGAATCCAGCGTGTCGCAGCGTTCAAATGCGCTCGCTCCGATGCTTGTCACGCTGGCCGGTATCGTAACGCTTCTCAGCTTGTAGCAGTAATAAAACGCAGATGCCCCGATGCTCGTCACGCCATCCGGTATCGTCAACGATGTCAGCACACAACCGTAAAATGCATCACTTCCGATGCTTCTCACGCTGGCCGGTATCGTCACCGACTCCAGTGCTCTACAGTTGTCAAATGCGTTGTCTCCGATGCTTGTCACGCCATCCGGTATCGTCAGACTGCCTGTCATTTTCCAACAGTTCGCAAATATGCTGTCATTGATCTCGGTCAGTCCGGACGGCAGCGTGGCGGCATCCAATTCCAATGCCCTGCAGTCCTTAAATGCACCTGAACCGATCGTTGTCACGCCGGCCGGTATATTGATGGTTGTCAGAGACGTGTCAAAATCAAATGCTGATGCACCGATCGTCGTCAAACTGGACGGTTCCGCGATGGTCACGGTTGTCAGTTTGTCGCAGCCTTTAAATACCTTATCTCCGATCTCAGTCAGGCTTGCCGGTAAACTTACGGTCGTAAGACTGTCACAATCATCAGCAAACGGCATGTCATACATGCTGTCGCTAAAGTTTTTAATCGCCGTCACGCCCTCGTTCACCGTTAATGTTTTCACCAACATCTTATAAGTCCGGGGACCGCCGCCTATGTCATCCAACCAGTTTTCCAGACCCTCCTCCGTATAAATCGTCATATTGCCGTCCCTATCTAAATAATAGCCGTCCGCTTCACTGCCCATGGGCCCAGAGGCGGCGTGCGCAATCTGGGGATTGATACACAGCATCACAAAGGCTGCGGCAGACAGCAGAAGCGCTTTGCCAAAAAGAGCATAAAGCCGTCCTTCCTTTACGGTTTCCTTCATTTATATAATCCCTCCCTTCTTTTATTCTTTCAGATGTCTTTTGACTCTCGTTTTTCAGGCGGCCGCAGACCGCCTTCCGCTCGCAAGACTACGCATCTTACGGTCCTGCCGGCGTATCCGGCGTTGTCGTCCCCGGCTGCGCCGTCTTGATGCCGACGGTGATGGTGCCGATCTTCGTCCACTTGTCGATCTCCTGTGACGCCTGAATGCCATCCGGCATGAAGTATGCCTTGCCCACAGTGGGGGTTCCCGCTGCGCCGTCTGTCCCGTTGTCCGCCGTCGCAAGCGTCAGGTATGCCGGAACAGCTCCTGCCGCCGCTGTCAGCGCATCGGTATCGCCTGCTTCGGTTCCCGTTGTAAAGGAAAAATCGCCGGTGGTGTCCGTGTAGCCTGTCTCTCCCGCATAGCTGAGCGTCGCCCATACGCCATCGTTGGAGTGGTTCGTGACCTTGATCTCATTGATGGCATGTTCTGTGACCTTGGTACCGTCATCCTTCACCACGACCTTGTCCGCCTCACTGTCGTACACCTGCCAGCCTGCGCCGGGCTGCGACGTGTGGGTTTCCGGATCCCATGTGCTGTTCTCATACTGGAAGGTCATCGCGCCCCACTCCACATCCACGGAGTAAACGGTGGTATCCTGCGTAAAGCCCCAGACGGGGATCTCCGTGTCGGAATATGCCGGTTTGGCGGGAACATAGTTGCCATCCGCCTCGCTTCCCGATTCAGGGATTGCTTCCGTCCGCGTCGGGTCGAGCTTCAGGGCGGAACCGCCTTCTTTTTTGTCTGCCGCGTCTCCCGCTGCCGGGGTTTCCGTCGGATTATCCTCCGCCGCCAGCGCACTTACGCCTGTCATCGGGGATACCAGCAGGGATAACGCCAGACTTCCTGCTCCCAATACTCTTAGTAACTGCTTTCTCTTCATAGTCTTCTACCTCCTTCTGTCGCAGTTTACAATAACTTTATGGTAAAATCCCTTACGATCAGTAAGGAATGAACCATCTCAAAAATTGCTGTATTTCCATTTTTGATGTGTGCAAACATCATATGACAGACAGCGATTTTTTTCTACCCTTCCGGTACGGATTGTCGTTTTGAGGGAACCATTTTCAAAAAAAGTCCTTGACATCCTTGCCGGCGGTCGCTATACTTCCATTGATACTTTAACATAACCACCCATGAACACCTCAAGTGGTTTGTGCAAATTTTTTATTTTTTTATGAAAAGATAAGGAGATCAGAATGGAGAAAACCATGGACATGCCCCTTGACAGCACCACAAACGAGAGCGATTACAGCTTATTCTCTATCCGGCAGGCTGCCCGTGCCTGCAATCTTTCCCGTTCCAGCCTGATCCGTCTGGAGGAGAGAGGACTGCTCACGCCGGCCTATACCGATACAAGGACCGGATACCGCTACTATGACAACAACAATATCAGCCGCATCCTGCAGATCCAGAAATTCCAATGGATGGGCTTTTCCCCGGAAGAGATCAACTCCTACTATGCGAGCGGCGGAAAGGCGGACGGGCTTCTTGACACTTTGGAACAAAAGCTGTCCGCATTGCAGCCGCAAATCGAAGAGATGCGTCTGCGTTCCCATAATGTGCCGGATATGTCCCTGTCCATCGTGGCGATACCTGAAACCTTATGCTGCGTCCGCAAATATGAAGGCGCTCTGGTACAGGATAAATACCATGCCTCGTATGACTTTTTCCATGAATGTGTGGAAAAAGGAATTGCCCTCGCACCAAAGCCATTTTTCATCATCAATGAGCGCACGGACTATCTGGAGGGGAAGATCACTTCCACACCCTATGATTTTTATGTCTGCATTCCCGTTCTGCCGGAAGATGCGCCGGAGGATGCGGTTCCTATCCCCGCCTGCACCGCCCTTTCCCTGCTGATTTACGGCAGCTACGGCAATCTCGATGAGGCTTATCTCTATCTGGGAGAACAGGTGCGTAAACGCGGGCTTACCCCTGCAGGATATATCCGGGTGATCGCCCTGGTCGCTCCCTATGTCGGCAAAGAGATCGATCCGGACAGGTATTGCTCACAGTTGGTTCTGCCGGTGGAGGACTGATTTATATAGATAGCCTAAAACAGGAAGGGGATTTTCCCACGTGGATCAGGTTGCATGCGACAAAGCCAGCAATTCCTCCGCAATGCCTTTTACCCTGGCAAAAGACTCCTCGGTCAGACCCGTGATTTCACCTTCGTTGTTTGCATCATCCACAATCTCATCCGCCCTGCTCTTAAAGTTGGAAACCAGCTCGTCCAGAGAAAGTGCCATATCGCGCACCTGCTCGCTGTACGTTCTGGTTTTGTCACTGCGCTCTACGATCTGTTCGGTCATGGTTATGGAATTTTTCTGCATGTTCCCCAAAGATTCTGCTTTGCTCCTGGCATCTAAGATCTTATCGATTCCCGTCTCAACAGATAAGCGATTTTGTTCATTGATCGATTTTACCCCTTCCAGCTTATCAAGAATCTTGGGAACTAACTCCTGAATGGAATTACTTGCCGCTTTAGACTGTTCCGCCAACTGCTGTACATTATCCGCCACAACCGCAAAGCCTCTGCCGTGTTCTCCCGCCCGTGCCGCCTCAATGCTCGCATTCAAAGCCAAAAGATTCGTATGCGCTGAAATACCGGAAATCTGTCCTACAAAGCCTGTGATCTCATCGATTCCATTCTCCAACTGGCTGATTGATGCGCCGGTCTGATTTGCCGTTTCTTTGATCTGATGCATGGATTCTACCGCCACATCCATCGTCTTGACAAACCCCAGCGTATGGTTGGTAACATCCTCGGATATCCGGAACATTTCTTTGGTATTTTGATAAATACCGTCAATCGCCTCTGACATCTCCGACACACTTTCCTGAATACGCACCACCTGATTACGGCTTTCGTCACAATCCACCGATGTGTCGCGGGCAGAAGAAACGATCTGTTCATTGGCGCGCCGGGAATTTCCCAGATTTTCTTCCACATCCCCCACCATAGTGACCAGCTCCTCAGAAGCAGATTCACACTTCTTTAACAGTTCAGCCAGCAGCATCCCTTCCTGCTCTTTTTTTGTCTTTTCCAAAAGGGTGTTTTTGATGTAATTTAAGACGGCATTAAACGCCGCCAACGCCATGATTCTGGGGAATACAAAGAACAAAATAATATTGATAAGATTCGTATTGATGGTAAAAGCGCCTGCCAGAAGTGTTTCTGCTTCCTTCGCTGCCGTTGTAGTAGTCAAAATCAATGTGTTGGCGTCACACAGTCCCCAATAATATCCGCCGATCACAGAGAGGAAGAAACCGCCAACGGTCAATACCAGGGTAAAGGTTTTATACTTTTTCTCCGTATAGACAATAGAACATACCATGGGGAAAATCATAAAGAGGGTTGCGTGGTAAGCCAGCTCCATATTTACAAAAGATATCATTGCCACCAGCAAAAAAATCATGATATAGTTGGATACCGCTTTTTCAAAACCAAGTGCGTATTTCACAACATGGCCCAGCGCCACAAAGATAACCATGCCAATGAGAGCAATGTTCATAATCGTCTGATCCACTATAAAAATGTGCAGTACGTTCAATATCCACGCTGTCACCATTACGATCAAAGTGACGCGCATACATTTCAACGAATAATTGTTCGCTTTCCTAAATTCAACCTCGTTTATCATGCTTTCCCACTCTCCATATTTTTCATTCATAATATGACAGGAAAGTCGTTTTTTCTACCCCTCTGGTACAGATTGCAGTTTTGAGGGAACAATTTACATTTTGGGGGACTAGGCGGTAAATAAATGTTGTGCGATAATAGGATATTATGAGGAGAGTATGTCATGTATCAGATTGCGCTTTGTGACGACGAGACTACAGAACTTCATACAATGGAGCAGATGCTGCGCTCCTATCGCGGACATTCCATAAATGACACGCTCGACGTCAGACCGTTTGAGAGCGCGGAGGCTCTGCTTCTTGCAATCGAACAGGAATCCTATGCGCCGAACCTTATTTTTCTGGATATCTACATGCCGGGAATGTCAGGACTCGAAACGGCAAAGAAGCTGAAAGAGATGAATCTGTCCGACCTGATCATTTTTCTGACTTCTTCCAAGGATCATGCGCTGGAAGCCTTTGAACTCAACGTATTCCATTATCTGGTCAAGCCAATTTCCGAGGAATCGCTCTTTGCCTCTCTGAATAGGGCGCTTGCGCAGTTTGAGAGGGATTGTACCCGCTATCTGCTCTTCCAGACGGACAACCGTCTACACCGGGTCGCGACTGACGATATCATCTACTGTGAAGCCCAGCGCAAGAGACAGTGCGTTTATCTGAAAAATGGGGAACAGCTTATCTTACATATGTCGATGACGCGACTCTATGAAATGCTTGCCGCCCACCAGGAATTTAAGAAAGTGGGCATATCTTATATCGTAAATCTGAAACATATCGACCGGCTAGACACGGAGACGCTGCAGCTTACCAATGGCAAAAAAATCTATCTGCCGCGGGGCTCCTACAAGCCTTTGTCCGACTGGTACTTTAATCACTATTTTGGGACAGGAAGGGAAGGCGAATGACATGGTGGAAGCACTCATTACGAATCTGATCAACAACATCTTTCACAGCATCTGGCTCTATCATCTCGCGCTGGAACCCAGACACAATAAACGGGGACAGATTATCTTTGCCGTGCTCTTTACTTTATTCGAGGAAATGTCGGCGCTGGCGCTCGTGATACTGCACATTCCCTCAAATTTGATACATGTGGTCGGATTTATGCTTTTCGCCTTGATCCTTACCCTGATGTTTTCATGTACGCTCTCCGCCTCCCATCCCGCCAAATCCGCGTTCCTGCTGTGCAGCTACTTCTGTCTGTGGGCTTTTATCTACTGCTTCATCTCCCTTGTCACGAGCAGCAGCGCCGGTGCGGGAGACGCGGTAATCTGGGGACTCCGGATCGGACTGAACCTATTTTTCCTGTTTGTTTACCGTTTCTTTTTCCGCGACCGGCTCAAACGGATCTATCGGGAAATGCAGGGTGGTTACGGAATGCTTACCGTCATCTCCGTCATGACTTTTGTGCTCATGTCCGCAATTACGATCTATCACAATCATCTGACCAAAATCGGCGCGCAGAATGCCCCTGTCGTCGTCATCTCCTATCTGTTTGCGCTGATGATCTACATTCTGCTGTTCTATTTTCTGAAACAGACTACCCGCATGTACCAGCTCCGTCAGCTTAAGCTGCACGAGGAGCTTCTGACAGCACAGCTGTCCGGCTACGAGCAGATTGAGCAGGACGCAAAGCAGACACGCCACGATTTTCGTCATCACAACACCGTGATCGCGAACCTTGCCAAGCAGAAAGACTATGCGGGCATCCTCTCGTATCTGAAGGAGTATGAACGGATCGAGGAGGAAAAGACGGTCCAGCAATACAGCACAGACCCCGCCCTCAACAGTCTGTTTCTTGCCTACCGGAAAAAGGCAGAGCAAAAAGGCATCGACTTTACGGTCCGCATACGTCTGCGGGAAATCTCCGGCATCTCATCCGTGGATCTGGTCTCTATACTTGCGAATATGTTGGAAAATGCTTTTAAGGGCTGTATGAGGGCAGAAGAGCACCGAACAGAAATCAGGGTGCAGAGAAAGGGCAGTATAGTCATCCTGGACTGCCGGAACACATACGACGGGCAAGTCCTGTTCCGCGACGGACTGCCCCGCGCAAAAGACCATGAGGGAATCGGTGCGGAAAGCATACGGAGTACTGCGGCGAAATATGACGGCAGCGCCGAATTTTATGACAGTGACGGCATGTTTGTCTGCCGGGTGCTGCTGAATGCGAGGGAAAATGAAACGAAAAACACCTGACAACCACGGAAACCCGTGATTATCAGGTATTTTACTATCGGAGTGACAAGACTTGAACTTGCGGCCTCTACTTCCCTAAAGTAGCGCTCTACCACCTGAGCCACACCCCGAAAAACCTTTACTATTATAACCAATTCCCATGGGAAATGCAAGTCCCATCTGTAACTTTTAGTTTTTCATCCTTTTCTGGACGTTATTACAACTTTTCGTCCATAAATTTTTCAAATACCTCCTGCGGAATCGGTCTGGAAAAATAAAATCCCTGCTGTGCCTGGCATCCCACTTCCTTGAGGTAATTGCTCTGTTCTAACGTCTCCACACCCTCGCACAGTGACATGATCTGCAGCTTTTTAGCCATATCTACTACACAGGAGATAATAATCTTATCGCTCTCCTGCAAGTCTCCCTCTTTTAGGAATACCTTATCCAGTTTGATGATATCAATGGGCAGTTTACTGAGCAGATTCAAGGATGAATAGCCGGAACCGAAATCATCCATGGACACCTTGGTTCCCATATTATGTAAACCTTTTATCAATCTCAGCGCCTGCTCTGTATTATCCAGATAAATACTCTCCGTCAACTCAAATTCCACCATGGAATAGGGTATCTGATACTCCTCAAACAATTCCTTTACATATTCTAATATGTGCATCTTATTTAAATGTACGCGGGATACGTTCAATGAGATAGGCACTACCTTTTTACCCTCTTTTATGCGGTCTGCAATAAAACGGAACACTTCCCGGTACACATAGTAATCCACATCCACAATCTGCCCGCTTCTTTCTATCAGCGGAATAAATTCGTCCGGATAAATAAAATTGCCATCCGGTTTCTGCCAGCGCACCAATGCCTCCGCTCCCATCAGCCGCAGCGTCTCTGTCTCCATCTTAGGCTGGAAAAAGACTTTAAACTCCCTGTTTGCCAGCGCTTTAGGAACACTGGAAGTAATCTCCACCTCACGTTTGATTCCCTCCATCATGCTCTGGTCGAAAACAACACAACAATTGTCCTCCATCTCCTTGGCTACTTTCCTAGCCAGGTTGGCATTGGACACCAACGTCTCCGCATCAAGACTTCTGCTGTCCTTATTGACAATGCTGATCCCCGTACAAAACTGCAGTCGGCTGTTTAAATATTTTTCCCGGAATTTCGTCTCCCACTCCTGATTCCTGCTGCGTATCATATCACAGAAACCTTCATTGGTATATTTGCCTGTCGCAATACGGTTTGCCGCCACAAAATTATCTGAATATACTCTGGCGGCACCGATCAGAACCGTATTATTAGTCGTAAATTCCGCCACAAACTCCTTCAAGAGCGCATTGCCCACTTTATAGCCATAAGTATCGTTGATATACTTAAAATGTTTGATATCTGTATAGATGACAATAATATCGTCATCACCAATCTGATCTAACTCCCTTTGCAGATTTTCCAAAAAGACCTCATAACGGTCTAACCCTGTCAATGCATCCTTCATTTCCGTTTTTCACCCTAATTAATCATCTTTGTAAACAATCTACCCCATTTAACAAGTTTCCACAGCCTTCTGAAAAGCCTCATGAAAAACCGGACAGGATTTCTTGAGGGAACATGGTCTTCCATCTTTGTTTAGAAAACAATGACTGCTTCTCCCGGTAGTCCTCACTTCCCCGGTCTGCCGGTCCAAAACCTGATAGGACAGTTCCATCCTAATCCCATTATACTTTTCAATCTTCGGCACAACTTCCACCACATCATCAAAATGTACCATCGATTTGTAGGTGCAGGAGACTTCCAACACGGGACTTACAATTCCCATTTCTTCCATCCGACGGTAATCTACTCCCACCTGATGCATATACCAGATTCTTGCAGACTCAAACCAGCGGATATAATTGGAGTGATGGACAATTCCCATCTGATCCGTCTCATAATACTGTGCGCGAAGTTCGTATCCCTGCATATCTCCACCTCTGCCCCTGGCTGTTCTCCGGCATCCCGATTTCCCATACCATTATTACTCTACGATGTTATGACTTAGATGTCAACATATGTCGACAAATTTCAATACCTACTGCGTCAGCACAGCCAGCAGATATTCCCAGACACGCCCCACGGAGGCGATATCCATCTGTTCCTTTGTCGTGTGTACGTCATATAAATCCGGCCCGATACAGACACAATCCAGCCCTTCTATCTTACCGGATAAGATTCCGCATTCCAGTCCCGCATGAATTGCCTGCAGCATTGGCTTATGCCCATACATCTTCTCATAAATCCGCACCATTTTATCCCGAAGCGGCGACTCTTTCCGATAGGCCCATCCCGGATAACGCCCGCGGATGGATACCTCAGCTCCTGCCTTACGGGCAGTCTCCGTCATCTGTCCACAGAGTTCTTCCTTCTTACTGTCAACCGAACTTCTGACCGCATACTGTAACCGCAGACCACCGTCTGTCAATAACAGTATCCCTAAATTTAGGGAAGTTTCCACCAATCCTTCCACGTCCCTGCTCATAGCTGTCACGCCATTTGGCAGTTGTCCAAGACATTTCAATGCGCATCGTGCACTGTCCGGTGTATAAAAAACTGTCTCTCCCGGCAATGTATGGCACACCACTTCTACTCCGGGATCTGTTTCCTGCAAGGACTGTCGAATTCTTCGTTCCTGCTCTCTCACTGCCGTTTCCAGCGTTTCCTGCTCTCCCTCTTTCACCGCCAGGACTGCCATAGCTTCCCTGGCAATGGCGTTGTCCGCCACACCACCCTGCATACTCGCAAGACGAAGCGGCATACACGCCCCGACAGCCCGCAAAATCTCTCCCAAAAGACAGTTGGCATTTCCTCGACCTTTATCAATCTCCATACCGGAATGCCCGCCTAACAGACCTGTCACCTTAATCTCCATCAAGTGCATATCGTCAGTCCAGGCACTGTCTTGTTCCCGCTCCATCGGAATCACCGCATCCACACGAGCCCCGCCGGCACAGCTGGTAATAAAGATTCCCTCTTCCTCCTGATCCAGATTGATCATACGCCTGCCGCGCAACATGGACAGATCAATGCCTGTAGCGCCTTCCATTCCGGTCTCCTCGTCCACCGTCAGGATCACTTCTAAACGTGGCAGGGCAATATCCTGCGCGTCCAAGAGAGCAAGGCAATAAGCTACGGCAATCCCGTCATCACCGCCAAGGCTTGTCCCTTCTGCATAAATCCTGCCGTCCTCTATCCCAAGTCGCAATCCCTCTCTCTCCATATCAATATCACAATCCGGTTCTTTCACCGCCACCATATCCATATGTCCCTGCAGAATATAGGGTTCTTCCTCCTCATATCCTGCCGATGCCTCTTTGATGATGATGATATTCTTCAGTTCATCCTGGATGCAGAACAGGTCTCTCTTCTTAGCAAACTGCCGCAGATAATCGCTGATTGCCGCCACGTTCCCGGATCCGTGCGGTATCTGGCAGATTTCCTCAAAAAAAGTAAACACACCCCTTGGTTCTATATCTGATAATACGCCCATCTCGTACCCCCTGATTAATATCCCGCACAGTCACAAAATGCCTTTCTACTGTCTGTTTCATCTCAACAGCCGAGATCCGTCTGTGCCAGATATCCTTATGTTAATACAAATACAGGACACAGCTTATCACCATGTCCTGTATTTGTATTATATGGAAAATTTCTCTGCTTATTCAAAGTTACAAAACTACTGTAAGTTCGCTTTTGCAAGTTCTGCCAGAGATGTAAACCCTGCCGCATCGTTGACTGCCATCTCTGCCAGCATCTTTCTGTTCATATCAACGCCTGCATTTTTTAAGCCAAACATAAATCTGCTGTAGGACAAACCATTCATTCTAGCCGCTGCATTGATACGCGCGATCCACAGCTGTCTGAACTGGCGCTTTCTCTCTTTTCTTCCCGCATAGGATGATGCCAGTGCTCTCATGACAGACTGCTTTGCCACTCTATACTGTTTGGATCTTGCGCCTCTGTAACCCTTCGCAAGCTTTAATACTCTGTTATGTTTCTTTTTGGCGTTCATACCGCCTTTTACTCTTGCCATGTCTTTCTCCTCCTAAATTCACAATTCTCTTACTACATCCTGCCTGTCCACATATCAGACATCTTAGATATAAGGTAAAATCTTCTTCATATTCTTAACATTCGTCTTATCTGTTATCGCAGGTTTTCTGAGATTTCTCTTGTTCTTGGTTGTTTTCTTGGTCAAGATATGGCGCTTGTACGCTTTATTTCTCTTTAACTTACCTGTTCCAGTCACTTTAAAACGTTTCGCAGCAGCTCTGCTTGTTTTCATTTTCGGCATTTCAATATTCCTCCTGTATTTTTAATGTGATGAGATATCGATTCCAGATATCATTTATCTTAACTGGAGCGCTTATCGCTTCTCAGCTAAAAACATGGTCATACTCCTGCCTTCTACCTTCGGTGGCTTATCCATTACCGCAATATCGGAAAGCGCCTGCGCAAAATCATCCAGGATATGCTTGCTCGTATTCATGTGCGCCATCTCACGGCCGCGGAAACGCAAGGTTACCTTTACCCGATCTCCCTTGCTGATAAACTTACGGGCAGCATTGACTTTCGTATTCAGATCATTGGTATCAATGTTGGGAGATAACCGGATCTCCTTGATCTCAACAATCTTCTGTTTCTTCTTGGCTTCCTTTTCTCTTCTGGTCTGTTCATATTTGAACTTGCCATAATCCACGATTTTACAGACAGGCGGTTTTGCCGTGGGCGCAATCTTTACTAAATCCACTCCTGCCTCCTCTGCCAGTTTTAAAGCTTCTCTTGTCGGCATGACGCCAAGCTGTTCCCCATCTGCGCCGATCACTCGTACTTCTTTGTCTCTGATCTGTTCGTTGATAAATAAGTCGCTAATCGTTTTACCCTCCATAAGAATATAAAAATTTAAAAGGTGGATAGCACAGCCATCCACCAATCATAAACGCTTGAAAACAACTCCCATACGCCTCACAAAGACTGTGGAGTTTAAGCTATGAACACTTGCGAACTCAGTTGTTGCAAGGTGAGAGTGGATACTCTGCTTGGTTGTTCTGTGCTTTCACACGTATGTTAGTCTAACATAGGATATTGATCGTGTCAATAGACTTTATCCCTTTTTCAAATCCTTTTTTCAAAATCCCTGCATCTAAATACTTGTCTACTATCATCTGTGGCTTAGACCGATATTTGGCTCAATTTCTGACTGTGGTCTAAAACAACACTTTGCAAAACCTTGATATCCGCACTCATGGCGTCTATCTGCTCCGTCCGTTCCACATATCTTTTCGCGGTATCCACGTAACATGCCTCTATGGTGTTAAGGCGCGGAATCACATTGTTTTCCAGCTGTACCACCCTGACATATTTCATGTCTGATTCAAGCCTGTCCAGTCTGTCATAAATAGGCTGCAATTTGCAATCCAATTTCTGATCTAGTTTTTCATCTAATTTCTGGTCCAGTTTCTCTTCTAGCTTCTGCTCTAATTTTTGTTCCAGCTTCTCTTCTAGCTTTTGCTCTAACCTCTCTTCCATTCCTTCCAGTTTTTCCTCCAGCAAGTCTGAGATTGCCGAGAGCATTTCTTTGTCTACCATTCGTTTGTCCTCCTTTGGTGTGTGCAGGCGGAACATATCGCTTTCCGCCTTTTCATTTTTAGTGTCATGAATCTCTGGCGAAAAGCCGGACACCGAAACAATCGGTGTATCGCACATCTGAATTTAGAAAAAATTGTGCGAGAAAAGATTTCATGCTCTTACTCTAACACATGCAAAGAGGAAACGCAAGCAGTATTTTTAAAAACGTTTTTTCGTACACAAAAACAAGCCGGTCCTTTGAAAATCCACAGAAACGGCCTGTATCTTTTAGACTAAATGCCAAACTCAATATTCTATCTGAATGGTCTCAGCGCTTGCCTCATACTCCTCCATCCGATCGTAATCACTGGTCTGGGAATAGGTAACCACATAACTTTTATCAGCATTGATGACATAAGCAAGCTGGGTGACCTTGACATCCTCCACCTGATAATGACACAGAATCTTAAAGGCAGGATATCCCTGTATTTTCATCTGTTCAAAACTGTCTACCATCAGCTCAACCTCTTCGCCGTACAATTCCTTGAAGGTATCCTGCGTATGTTCCCGAAAAGATTCCTGCGTCATCAACTGCAGCGCCATATCCTGATCCATCTGCACATAATATATGCTGGAAGCATCTATGGGATAGCGGCCAGTCACATACATGCCCTCCACATCTTCCGAGGCTTCAAAGCCTTCCGGCAAAGCAAAGGTACATCCTTTGGTAATACGGGTATTCTCCACCACGGAAGTATCCAATGCATTTTCTTCCAAAAGCTCTGCCGTCAGCTGACTCTTAAGCGGTTCCTCGACTGTCAGTTCTTCTGCCGCCTCTTCACTGTCTTCTTCCGAATGAAGCGCTTCCCCTTCAGATATCTCTTCACCTATCTCCTCTGCCGCAGCAATTTCGGATGATTCCAAATCCTCTTCTATCTGATCCGCCTCTGCACCAGCAGTTGTATGTACCGCTTCCTCCTCTCCACAGCCGGACACCATACCCAGCATCCCCAACAGCAGGAACAATGCGCCTATTTTTCTCATATTCATCTTTTGTTATCTACACCTTTCTTACTTTTATTCTCATAATCATCTGCTGTTCTTCATCTTTCTTACTTTTATCCTTAAAATCATCTGTACCTACTTCACAATCCTCTCAATTTTACCACAAAAATCATGACACGGGCAACTCACAATTCCTGTCAGCTGCCCGCATTCATTATGCTCTATCCACAAGACGGGCTCCAAAAGCCCTCGTAATGCCTGAATACGCTTCTTGCGTTATGATTCGCGGAAGGTCGCACACTGCGTCTCTCTGCAGTCGCAGGCGCCACATCCCCTGATGTCTACATGTTCCGCATGACATTTATAATTGGAATTATACACACACTTGACAGCTTCACAGTCAATGCTGATCGTCCGGCAGGGATGATTCAACGAACTGACATACGCATCGTCACGCCTCTGTGCAAAACTCTCGCAGCATGTCCCATCACAGGTATCCGCATGACTGCCCGCTACCATGATATCTCCCTTACAACAATAATCATCCTGATTATAGGTACAATTTTCCACACCACATTTTAATTCCGCCATAATAACCTCCTGTTTCGTTTGACTGCCTGCGCAGTATTTTCTATGTCATATGTTAGTATGGACATGAAACAGGATTCTATGCTATACGGAACACTATTTTAAGAATCTGACAAACGAATTTCATAGAGATTAAACCAGTACCGCTCCAACAGATAACTGCCGATCTCTTCTACCACAAGGCCTTCTTCCCGCCACTGTGCCGCAATTTCCTCCCGGCTGTTGAAACTGCCGATAAACCAAACGCGGCGTCCATCCTGTCCTGTCTGTCCCTGATTCTCTCCCAGCCAGGCTTTGATGACGTCCGTTTTCTCCACCGTTTCACAAGGACCGATAATCTCTTGAATCAGACTCTCCGCCGCAGCATTCCATAGATAACGTTCTGTCTCCTCCTTTAAATAATAGGAAGTAACGGCCTGCACCTGATCGAAATTGTAAAGCACGATATCCTCCGAACCGATCTGCGCCAGCGCTGCTTCTGTATCTTTCATAAGCCGTATCTTATACTCTTCTTCCCCCAGAAAAGCCCGGTAATCACGCAGACCAACGACAACAATCAGAACCGTAAAAAAGATTGACAGACCACGGAGTATGCATCCAATTTTGTTCGATCGCAGACGACTGCCGCTGTCTTTTTTTAATACAGAATTAAGTTTACATAATATATCATCCAGACAAACGGCAAAACTTAGCCAAAAACATCCCATTGCCGGAATCATATAGCGGTACACAAACACCGGACGGATCAGAATGGAGGCAGCAAATCCAAACAGAACTAATCCAACCAGCACAAAAAGACCAGCAAACGCATATAAAACTCTATCATTATGGCAGACTTTTGTCGAATTTATGGATTTTATGCGGTTTAAATGTATTACATAGGGAATAACACTGCTGCCAACTACCAGCACGTACCCGGCAAATAACACCACCGCCAACACCACATTGAGTACCTCATTGGTAAAAGCCGGTTTCATCAAAAATTTAACGCAGCCCCCTATAGACCGCCAGGTCAATGGCAAGATCCAATAATTCTCCCTGACCGCCGATATCTGTCCCGCCAGTGCAAAGAGCCATGGAATATATCCCACAATCGAAATAGCCACATACGCAAACCACTCCCTGATCCGTCTCCTATCCTGGAATCCAAAAGCAACCAACACATACAGATAGACCATCACCACAGCCACACAGGCAAAATACTGGGTATAGGCGGCCGCCAACCCATACAGAACCAATGCTGCGCCATGAAGCCAACGCTTCCTTCCGCATCTGTCCTTTCTATCTATCCTTGACACATCTTCCTCAGACAGACCACCTGCTCCGCCTGTCTCTTCCATAAACGGACTGCCCGCTTCCACACATCCATAAGCATGGAAAAATGCCGCCGTCACGAACAACAGCGCCCAGCCATACATCCGCACTTCCACCGTATAGGCGGACAACTGCGGCATGGAGACGACACAGAACAAAAACACCCCGCCTGTAAAGATACTGAATCTCTTTCGGAGAAATGTCACGCTGTAAAGAAACAGAATACAATAAGGCAGCACTGACACAATCTTGGCGGGAATAACGGTGCCTGCACCCGGCATTACAAGTTTACATAAGTCAGCAAAAATTTTCGTCACACAATAATACAACGGCGGATGGACGTCTGCCGCTGTAAAGCGAATCAGTTCACCGTAGGAATGTTCTATCATTCCCACGGTAAACAGTTCATCATACCAGATATCATTGCTGAAACACAGCGCCACACTCTTTCCAAGCATCAGGACACTGATACCGATCAGGAGTAAACCAAAAGCATCCTTCCCGGAAAAATTTATCTTACTTTTCATTCCTCAACAGTTTCCTCTTTGCGAATCTCTTTCGTGCGGATTTCCTTACAGATCTGGTCTATAAAATCACCCAGAGGCTTCACACCCTCATCGCCTGCATAGCGGCTTCTGACGGACACCGTCTTCTCCTCCGCCTCGTTAGCGCCTACCACCAGCATATAAGGCACCTTATTCAAACGAGCCTCACGAATCTTAAAGCCAATCTTCTCGGAACGATTGTCCACCGTCACATCCACATCATTCCTGGCCAGTTCCTTCCGCACTTCCTCCGCATAAGCCTCATATTTTTCAGAGATTGGCAGCACGCGCACCTGCTCCGCACACAACCAGGTAGGGAATTTGCCCGCATACTTCTCGATCAGCCAGGCAAGTGTACGCTCATAACAGCCAAGGGAGGTTCTATGGATGATATAAGGGCGGACCTTATCGCCATTTGGATCAATAAAGTACATGTCGAACTGCTCCGCCAACAGAGCGTCCCACTGTATGGTGATCATGGTATCCTCTTTGCCATAGACATTCTTCGCATTGATATCCACCTTCGGACCATAGAAAGCTGCCTCTCCCACATCCTCCACGAAGGGAAGTTCCAATTCCTCCAGGATACTGCGGATATGAGCCTCCGTCTCATTCCAGACTTCCGGTTCCCCAATATATTTTTCCGGATTCTCAGGATCCCATTTGGACAGATGCCAGGTAATATCATCCAGCAAACCCAAGGTTGACATAACGTATTTTGCCAAGGCAATACATCCCTTAAACTCTTCCACCATCTGGTCAGGACGCACAATCAAATGTCCCTCGGAGATCGTAAACTGTCTTACTCTGGTCAATCCATGCATCTCACCGGAATCCTCGTTACGAAACAAAGTGGAAGTCTCCCCGTAACGGATTGGCAGATCGCGGTAGGAATGCTGCGTATTCTTATAACAATAATACTGGAACGGGCAGGTCATAGGACGCAGGGCAAAAACTTCCTTATCCACTTCCTCGTCCCCCAGCACAAACATCCCTTCCTTATAATGATCCCAGTGTCCTGAAATCTTATACAAATCGCTCTTGGCCATCAGCGGAGTCTTCGTCCTCACATAGCCCCACTCTTTATCTTCCAAGTCTTCAATCCAACGCTGCAATTTCATGACCATCTTAGTGCCCTTAGGCAAAAGCAGGGGCAAGCCCTGTCCGATCACATCCACCGTGGTGAACAATTCCATCTCCCGTCCCAGTTTATTGTGGTCGCGGCGTTTGATATCCTCCAGATGTAAAAGGTGCGCTTCCAACTCCTCCTTTTTGGCAAAAGCCGTACCATAGATACGCTGCAGCTGCGCCCGGTTGGAATCTCCCCGCCAATAAGCCATGGAAGAAGAAATCAGCTTATAGGCTTTGATATTCTTGGTGCTCATCAGATGCGGTCCTGCACACAGATCTACGAAGCCGCCCTGATCATAGAAGGAAATCTCCGCATCTTCCGGCAGATCCTCGATCAGTTCCACCTTATATGGCTCATTGCGGTCCTTCATATATTGAATGGCCTCATTTCTGGGCAGGGTAAACCGCTCCAGCTTATGGCCTTCTTTGATGATCTTCTTCATCTCCGCTTCCAGCTTATCCAGATCTTCCCTGGAAAAAGGCTGGGCGTCAAAATCATAATAGAATCCATCCTCGATAGCCGGCCCGATCGTCACCTTCGCCTCCGGAAACAGACGTTTCACCGCTTCCGCCAGCACATGGGATGCCGTATGCCTGACAACTTTTAATCCCTCCGGATCGTTTGCTGTGAGAATGTTCAGGTTACAGTCTTTATCAAGAACTGTCCTTAAATCCTCCACCTTGCCGTCCACCTCACCGGCACAGGCCATCCTTGCCAGTCCTTCCGAGATATCCAGCGCGATATCATAGATGCTCATCGCCTGCGCATACTCCTTACAGGAGCCGTCTTTTAATGTAATTTTCATAATGAAATCACCTTACCTTTCTACTCTTCACCCTGCTGATGATTGACTTTATGGTTATTTCCGCTATCATTGCCATTATTGTTGCCATTGTTGCAGCCGTTATGACTGCCCACTGTAATGCCGTGGGTAAGCGGCGCCGCCAACAGCCCCAGGCAGATTCCTGCTAACAGCATCACCGCGCCAAGCAGGATAAAATTCAACTTGTTTAACGTTACGTTTTCCTCCATCAGCTGTGTAGTTCGTTCTTTTAATTCTGTCATGTTCATACAATTTTCCTCCTTTTTCTGACATACAGTTTTTAAGTAATTGCAAAACTCATCTCAATTCTGTAATAATTGTGCAAAAAGTATAATCATAAGCATACCCATAAAAGACGTTCAACGTTTTATGCCCATAAAAAATCCCCTGCACCACCATTCAGATAGTGCAGAGGACGTAATGTTACGATGTTACGCGGTTCCACCTCGCTTGCCCTGTGCGCCTTGGACGTCTTACCAGAACCTCTCATTGGGCTGTAACGTAAGCCAACGGGCCGGATTGGGGCCACTCGGAGTTAGTTTTCAAATGCTTCCGACAAAGGCACTTTCAGCACGGGGCGCCTCTCTCTGCTGCTTTCCACATCCTACTCTTCTCGTCAACGTGTTATTCCATATCTGTTATTCGTATTCTATGCCATATTATTTAAAAAGTAAAGCGTTTTTTGAATTTCTCTTGAAGTATCCATCTGCATGTGATATATTATCACTATAAAAGGCAACCGCCCACAAGGTGGGTTGACCTAAAATGTGAAATAGAAAAATCCATCCCGCCACTCGGTCAAAGTTTAGGGGTGGTTTTTCTATGTATGGTTACTTACAAAACGTAAAAACAAATGTAAGCAATGCCAAAAGGAAAAGACCAAAAGTCATCAAATCCTTAAAATCAAAATGATTTTTCATAGGCATCACCCCCATTCCATCAAAATGAGAGATCAGCCCACCCTGCAACACGGCTGTCATATCATATGATATCACATTGCACTATATTTTGCAATAATTTATTCTTTTTTTCATTATTCCAACAGTTCTTCTTCTATAATCCTGGCCGCACATTCGATCAAATGTGGACATGGTCTGGACTCATAGTATTCCTTCGTTCGCGGCTGTGGTTTCGCACTCTCCTCAACCTCTGTGATACCCAGAAGTTCCTTGCAGATGATACTCCCGTTCTCCTTCCGGAATCGTTCGCTCATCTGCCGCACCCGCAGATAAATCCGCTCCTTGGCTTCCTCATCCTCCGGATTGGCATTACCTTCCTTCAGACCGGCCAGCAGAGCCATGGAAGATACCGCCCCGCAGATTTCCCGCATCCTGCCCACACCTGCGCCCATGGCGCTGGACATTTTAAAGGCCTTCTCCCGCTCCATCCCGAAACAATCCGCATAGGTGGCAAAGACCGACTGGGCACAATTATACCCCTCATAGAAAGTCTCCACTGCCTGTTTTGTCCGGGATACTTTTGCTTTCTCTTCGTTATGCATTTTTACCACAACATTTCTTATATTTTTTACCGCTGCCGCAGGGACAGGGATCATTGGGGTAAACTCTCTTTTCCTTACGGACTGTGGTGGATTCCTTCTGCTCCCTGTAGAGCGCTTTTCTGGTATCCTCATCGAAGATATCGTTCCATTCTTCCAACTCATAGAGCCAATCTGCGCCTGCCGCCACCATATTTTTATAGAGCCGCTCCTTATCAAACGCAAGGCTTACCTTGGTATCCTCCTCCATCTCCTCGATCGGATTGGGTTTCTTCAGGCTGTCGTTAATACCATCCAAAAAACCTACCATGGTCATCAGTTCCACTTCATATTTATCCGCCAGCTCTTTGACTGTGCCTTTCACCGCTTTATCGGGCGTTTTTAAAAGCTGTGCATAAATTTCCTTTTCTTTCAGAAAATAATCAGACCAGAGTCTCTGCAGATCGCCTTTATTTGCTGTCTCAGAATACGCCATATCGCGCCACTGTTTTAATAATGCCATCGTTATTTACCACCTTTTATCCTTATAATATGCGTTCATCCCGCTAAGGGACAACCTGTTACGCCCCTAAGTATATAACATTTCATTCAAAAAGTAAAATATTTTTGACTGGCATGTATATTCCCGCAAAAGCCGTCCATAATACTTAATAGTCAATGGACCCCCTCCTTTGATGGTTACCAAAGAGAAAGTAAAATACTTATCCTCCCCTAAGGAAGCCCCTGGGACTGCAGTAGTGTAGTCTTAGGGGCTTCCGCTATGTTTGGAAGTGCATATTAGGGGATTTAAGGGTGTTGCCAAACAAAAAGCCAGTGTTTATCGTGAGTGGCATACAGGCACTGGAGATCCCCCCAAATACCTCTCCACAAACTTATGCGTAATCTCCACAACAGTTTCAGGTCTCACTTCCTACTTTTTGAAGGATATGATAAAGTGGCAGCCCTGCCAGTTCTGATGCCCGTTCCCTTTCTGTTGCATTTGGAATGCATCACTGTTACATTGCTACCTTACCGCTTCTATACCCGTTGCAATATCCAAAACTTGTTTCCTATATTTCTTAACCTTTGGCTGGACTTTTCGGAACAAACTCCAGTTTTAGTGTCATTCCCATTCCATCTGCCAAACGCTTTAACAGCTTAAGCGAAGGATTCCTCGTTCCGTTTTCCAGTTTGCTTATATCTGCCTGATTGATTCCTGTCCTTTCTGCAAGTTCTTTTTGGGTAAGATTTTGTGAAATCCTTGCATCCACCATTGCACGAATCACATCCATTTCCGGCTGAATATCTTCCCATTCTTTTCTGAATTCATCATCCTGCAATTGTTCATTTAAAAACTCCTGAAATTCACTCATTTTCCTTCACCCTTTCCAGATAATCTTTACGATATGATTTTGCCAGCCTTATTTCCTGTTTTGGCGTCTCCTGTGTTTTTTTGATAAATCCATTCGTCATTACAATTTTCCTGCCATAATAAAAAAAATATAAAACCCTTGTTATATCTGTTCCCACTTTTCCACGAATCTCAAATATCCCATCCTCCAAGTGTTTACTATATGGCTCTCTTAATTGATTTCCTTTTTCCTCTAACACGTCAATAATTCCCAAAACTTTCGCCCGCATTTTCACATCAAGACCAAGGATAAAATTTTTCGCCGGTTTTTCACCGTTATCTTTAGTATAAAATTCCACCTCAAATTTATCCATCGTAATCTCCAATTTTCTTTCTGTGTTTAGTATATGGCAAATATGCCATATTGTCAACAAAGTATTCTTTCTCGAATTACCTCTTTGCACTCTTTGAATATCCCCATGCACTGTTTATCAGGTTTTTAGGAATTCATTCCAGCATACTTATCTTCCCCTAAGGAAGCCCCTGGGACTGCGTAAACTGCATTCTCAGGGGCTTTCGCTATAATTCGGATAAACTCACGCTGGCAGCGCCTATTCTACCTAAAAGCTTCCCTCACGCAATATCAAACACCGACAACACCTTAAACTCCTTGGCATCCCCCTCAACAATCTCAATGCGCTTTTCTCCCGGATTCATGTCAAAGAAATTATCTGTAAATATCACGTCCCCGTCAATGCCCTCGATGGAAACATTCTTAGCATAAGTCTGCGCAGTTACAATCAAAGTATCCCCTTCCCTGCGAAGAGCAAGTGCAGGATCCTGGAACGGGAAATGCTTGGGCGCCGTAAACAGGCTGGTGTTTTCTGATACCACTTCTCCATTCTGCGAGAAGGAGTAACTTATGTAAACCTCTAACTCATTGTAATCTGAAAAATCCATCTTCTCAAGCCACAGTCCAGACAGCGCTTCCACTGTCACTTCCTGCTCTCCTGACAGAATTTCCTCGCCGGAAGCCTTACGCAGTTCCCATCTCACCGTACCGCTCACGGGCGACATGGTCTCATTGGCCACATGCAGTCTTGCTGACACCTCGATAGGATCAGGCTGGGCCACACAGAACGGCCGCTCGCTGAGTTCTCCCACTTCCTCACAGGAGATCATCACCGGGGCAAAGGCTCTCTTCTCCGCATAATGCAATGCTTTCCAACGGCCAAAGTAATCAATGCTCGCCCAGGATGCCACCGGCCAGATGTCATTCAACTGCCATACCACCGCGCCCATACATCTGCCCCGGTTTCTTCTGAAATGCTCGATTCCATAGCGGATAGCATCCGCCTGCAGAAGCTGGGACGCATATAACAGCATCTCAAAATTCTTCGGGTAAAGGTAAGTAGCTGACATATATGTCATAATCTTGCCGTTGGCCGCCGTATTCCTCTGGTGCATCTCCATCACCCTTGAGAAAATATTACGGTCCTGCGGTCTGGTAAATGCCTCCACTGTTTTCAGGCTGGGGAAGGACTGGAATCCAAACTCGGACATATACCGGAAATAATAATTCCTGTAATCCGTAAAAGGCTTGTTACCATGCCATACCGCCCAGTAATGGGTATCTCCCCGGTTCTCATTCCAGGGATCGTCATAGTTGCCGCCGGAAGAAGGGGAGGAAGGCCAATAAAACGTGACCGGATCTTCCTCTTCCAGAATCTTCGGTATAATATATTCAAATATCTTGATATAATCATACTTCTGCTTAACGGAAGAATGCCAGGCCCCATCCATAACCTGCGTCTCCATCTCATTATTGCCGCACCAGAGCCCCAGACAGGCATGATGTCTGATCCGCCGCACATTGTCCCGTATCTCCTCACTCATATTGCGCTCAAACGCATCATCCAATTCATAAGAGGCACAGGCAAACATGAAATCCTGCCACACGATCAGCCCCAGTTCATCACAGGCATCAAAGAACCAGTCGTCCGGATAATAACCGCCGCCCCAGACACGAATACAGTTATAATGTACTGCCACCGCATCTTCCAACAGTTTGCGGGTACGTTCCTTCGTCACTCTGGATAAAATATTGTCCTCCGGAATATAATCGGCGCCCATGGCAAAAATCTTCACGCCGTTTACTTCATGGGCAAACCCTTCTCCCCACTCGTCTTTCTCCCTATTGACGGTCATGGTGCGCAATCCGATCCTGCGGCTCCAGCTATCCAGAAGATTCCCCTCTGCATCCAGCAAAGAGACCTCCGCACGGTAAAGCGGCTGCTCCCCATATCCATGAGGCCACCAGCGTTTCGGATTCTCCACGGTGATGGTATCCCAGCCGGCCTCAACCTTTTCTTCTGTACCGTCTGCAAAGTTTTGATCCTTATCCGTCTGCATGGAAGATTTCTCTTCCAACAGACAGCCCTGGTCATCATAGAGCGCAATCTTGATCTCATAATCCCCCGCTCTGTTTTCTTCTGTCACAAAGTCTTCCACCGTCACAGCAAACTGCAAGGTTACGCTGTCCGTCTTCTCCTGTGCCACAGCAGCAACGGCCTTTTGATTCTCCTGCGATGCATCATCAGCCGTCTTTTCATCCTGTCCGCCCCAGTTCTGTGTTATGTAAACTTGTTCCAATCTGGCCTTTTCTCCAGAAAGCACAGAAACATCCCGGAAAATACCGGCGTCGGGCAGTCTCGGCCCCCAGTCCCAGCCAAACATACAGTGGGCCTTACGCAGATGAGGAAATCCTCTCATGCAGTCCGTAGAACCGCCCGTATAGACCTTCTGATTCTCCGCCTCAATAAAACGTGTGGGCGAGGCTATCTCTACCCGCAGTTCATTCTCTCCCACCCTGGCGATCTCCTCAATCGCAAACTCCCAGACTCGGTGCATGTTGTCTACATGACCGAGCCAGACATCATTGAGATAGATATCCGCCAGTGTGTCAATCCCGTCAAAGCGAAGCAGTAAAAAATCACTCTCCACCTGCTGACTGCTGAGGGTAAAGGTTGTCCGAAACCGGAAGTCATTTTCCATCAGCTTCAGTGCCGTCAATTCGTTCATCCCATCAAAGGGATCCGGTATCAATCCGCGAGAAAGCAGATTGCCATAAACGGAACCGGGAATGACAGCCGGCATCTCCTCCTGCGTAATGCCATAAACGTTCTCCCCCACAATCTGCATCTTCCAATTGTTGCCGTTCAACATCTTTTTTTTTCATATACCTGTCTCCTGTAATAGAATTATTGTGCAATATCTCAATTCCCATTCGCCTTTCGTGAAACTGCCTTTATCATAACGAATATTTACCCGTTTGTCACTTTCTTTTCTGTGGGAAATATGATATAGTTGACGCAGACTCAGCAGTCTGCGTCCCAAGAATTGCTCCGCAATTCTTGCTGAAATTTCCAAGGATTACAGCTTCTGTGATTTGAGTTTACTGACGCAGACGCAGACGTAGATCTAAAACAATAGAAAAGAGGTTTTTTATGGAACGGTCTTCATCTAATTCTGATCAAAATTCTCATAAGAGAACCCCAAAACAGATTGCGGCGCTTATCTGTGTGATTTTGTTGGCCGCTATGTATATAGTTACCTTGATCGTGGCCTTTCTGGATCTTGGCGATGCGGGGCGGCTTTTTGCCGGTTGTCTTCTTATGACGATTGCCCTGCCTATCTTATTGTGGATTTACATCTGGCTCTATGGGATTTACCGCAACAAACATAATATGGCGTCTCTTGATATGCTGCACAGCGACACCTACACCGGCACCAATCTGGAACCGGACAGTGCTGCCAGCGAAGAAAACCTCAACAGTACCGACCATCCGTAGAGAATTTTCTTATACCACAAAAAGGAGCGGGCACGCCGCTCCTTTGACATAATATCCATATCTGCCATCTATCCGCACATCGTAAGAAACATCTCATGAATCCTGTTATCCGTATCCAACTCCGGATGAAAAGCCGTCCCCAGTTGATTCCCATACCGTACAGCCACAATTTTATCTGCAACCCGGGCCAATACCTCCACATCCTGCGAGACTTCTTCCACATAGGGCGCACGGATGAAAGTCATGGGCACTGTGCCAATTCCTTGAAACGCCTCCTCTACATGGAAACTACCCAGCTGTCTGCCATAGGCATTCCTCCGCACCCGCACCGGCAAAGTGCCCAGCCAGACATGTTGGTCATTGCCAATCTCTCCTGCCAGAAGAATCAATCCCGCACAGGTGCCCAAGACCGGCAGGCCGTTTCTGATCTTATCCCGCAAAAGTTCCAGCATCTCTAATTCCACAAGCAGTTTTCCCTGGACTGTGCTCTCCCCGCCTGGCAGGATCACGCCGTCAAAATCCTGCATCAGATCAGCCTTCTGCCTAAGCGCGACACATTCTGCGCCCAGCGTCCTGATTCGTTCTATCTGTTCGGCAAAAGCGCCCTGCACGGCGAGAACTGCTATCTTCTTACCTTTTCCCATATCATAGTCCCCGCTCGGCCATCAAGAGTTCTATCTCCTGTTCATTAATGCCGACCATCGCTTCTCCCAAATCCTCTGACAACTCTGCAAGCAGTTTGTTATCCTGATAGTTCGTCACAGCCTGCACGATTGCCGCCGCACGTTTTTGGGGATTTCCGGATTTGAAGATACCGGATCCCACGAAGACGCCCTCCGCTCCCAACTGCATCATCAGGGCCGCATCCGCGGGTGTCGCCACGCCACCTGCCGCAAAATTTACCACAGGTAGTCTTTTCTTCTCATGCACATACGCCACCAGTTCATAAGGCACAGCGAGCTGTTTCGCCTCCTCATACAGTTCATCCTCCCTCATAGAAGAAATTTTCGCAATCTCACTGTTCATCCTGCGCATATGTCGTACCGCCTGCACCACGTCCCCAGTACCCGGCTCGCCCTTGGTGCGAATCATGGCCGCCCCTTCATTGATCCGCCGAAGTGCCTCTCCCAAATCTTTGGCGCCGCACACAAAAGGCACTTGGAACTGCTTCTTATCAATATGATACACATCGTCTGCCGGAGATAAGACTTCACTCTCATCGATATAATCAATCTCTATCGCCTCTAAAATCTGCGCCTCTACAAAATGTCCAATCCGGCACTTAGCCATCACGGGAATCGAGACTGCTTCCTGAATGCCTTTGATCATTTTCGGATCGCTCATTCTGGATACCCCGCCAGCCGCACGGATATCTGCCGGAATCCTCTCCAACGCCATGACTGCGCAGGCTCCCGCTTCCTGTGCGATCCTAGCCTGTTCAGGTGTGGTCACATCCATGATGACGCCGCCTTTTAACATCTGTGCCAGCTGTTTATTCAAAGTATATCTATCTTCGCTCATCATAATCTCCTTTTCAGAATTTTTGCACAATGATCAATACCTTGTGCTATTTTGCTGTCCATCTGGTTTTAAATGTTTCACAGTACTGTTTCTGAAAAAGAATTATAAAAACAAATATGGCATTGTTAAATATCCAGTTTTGATATTTTTAACAATGCCAGTTTCGTTATTTTTTAGAGGCGGCGTATCTTTTCAGTATCGGCTTTTCTATCAGGTTATGTATCAGTAATGCCGTAATGGTGACGCCGATTATTAAAGTAATCACCTGGCCCCAGTTATCACTTACCAAAGAAGCCGGAATAAAGTTCTTACCTAAGAATATCGGATGAATCAAATAAACATCATAAGTATATTCATCCAAAATATCTATCACTTTTTGCAACATTCTGTTATGGATTGTAATATCCAGCGATGTAACCAAAAGTACACCAAATAGCATTAACCAAAATGTCTCATTATATAAGCCCCCATCCATAAAACAAAACACGCTACCCATTTCACATAGCAAAAGAAAGGTTCTCTCTTTTTTCCTCCCCTCACACACCGCATAGTATGCCACGATGCCAAACACAAAATAATGCAGGCACCCTACAGATAACAAATTGTCTAAATATCTCATTCTCATCACCGCTTCGCCAGACGCAAACAAGACAAACCATAGAATAAGAGAATGCCTGAAATTTTTGATATATTTTTTTAACAGCGGAACTAAAAGATAGAAAAGGGCAAAACAACTCATCGTCCACGTTGCACCCAGATTTTGCCAGAAACCATCATTGGTTGGCAATGTATTGTTTACCATAAATATATATCTGAACCACTTAACGTAAGAACTTAGCCCCCCCCCCGGCGTATCCCGCAAAATAAACTGATGTAAAACAAACCAGTACAAAATAACACTATAATACAAGGGTAAAATGCGGATTATTCTGCCCTTATAGTATTTCACACAATCCAAATGATCCACTTTTTCCAGTGATAAGAAAGTCACATACCCACTAATCAGAAAAAATAAATATACGCCTTTGGCACCGTGTTTTGCAGCAGACATCAGGGCATTGTCCCAGGTTACCTGTTGAGATATATGTACAAGTAAAACCCCAAAACATCCTATAATCCGTAGACACTGTATATTCTGTTGTTTCATTTTGATCTCCATTCCATTTGTATAAATCAGACTTCTACTACTTTTTAGCCTTAGCGTATCTCTTTTGTATCGGCTTTTCAATCAAATGGTGTATCAATAATGCTGTGATTGTGGTGCCGACTATTGCTGTGATTACTTTCCCAAAGTTGTTATCAAGCAGAGAAGAGGGAATAAAGTTTCTTCCCATGAACAATGGATGAATCAAATAAATATCATAAGTATATTCATCCAGGACATCTATCACTTTTTGCAACATTCCGTTATGGACTGTGATATCCAGCGATGTGACTAACAGTATCCCAAAAATCATCAGCCAGAATGTATCATCATATAGTCCGTACAACATTAAAAAGAGCAAGAGTCCTATTACACACAGTAAAAGATATTCCCTCTCCTTTTTCCTTCCCTCGCGCACTGCAAAATAGGCCGCAATGCCAAACACAAAATAGTGCAGGCACAATACTGATGAGTTGTCATAAACATTCCAGATTCCTATCACTGCCTTTCCGGCCACAAAGAGTATCAACCACAAAATAAGGGAATGCTTAAAATTTTTGATATATTTTTTCAGCAGCGGAACAAGCAGATAGAAAAGGGCAAAGCAGCTCATTGTCCATGTCGCACCCAGATTTTGCCAAAATACATTGTCTGCCGGCAGCGTGTTATTTACCATAAACACGTACCTGAACCATTTAATAAAAGAACTCATCCCTTCCCCTGGCATATCTTTCAAAACAAACGAATGCACAATAAACTGATACAATATAATGGTATAATACAAAGGTAAGATACGGACCATTCTACCTTTATAATATTTTACACAATCCAGACGTTCCATTTTCTCTAACGATAAAAAAGTCACATATCCACTAATCAGAAAAAATAAATAAACGCCTTTGGATCCATAACATGCAAGAGACATAATCGGATTTTTCCAAGTCAAACAACCAGACATATGTACAAATAAAACCCCAAAACATCCTATAATCCGTAGACACTGTATATTCTGCTGTTTCATTTCTTATCCCTCTCATCCACAGAAATCAAATCCTTCACCACTTCCCCTGCGATCATAAGTCCCGCCACGGATGGCACGAAAGCTACGCTTCCAGGAACCGCTCTTGCTCTCTTATGATTACTCCCCGCAAAATTTCCGTTTCTATCATCATCCATATCACTTCCGAACACAGCACACTCCCCGGCATTCTCTCTTTTTTTCTCCAGCATACCATCTTGCGGCAGACATAAAGGCTCCTCTTCCGAGTACACGACCTTCAAATGTTCCACATTCCGCTTTTTTAACTCCCTGCGCATGACTCTTGCCAGGGGACATACCTTTGTCTCATAAAGATCCGCCACCCGGAAAGCGCCTGCATCCAGTTTATTACCGGCGCCCATACTGCTGATGATCGGAACCTGTTCCGCTTTGGCCTTTAAAACCAATTCTATCTTAGCCGTCACGGTATCCACCGCATCCACCACATAATCATACTGTGCAAAGGGAAACTGTCCCGCATTTTCCGGCAGGAAAAAGCAGTTATATACCTCTACGACAGCCTGCGGATTAATCGACAGAATCCGCTCCCGCATCACTTCCGTCTTATAACGCCCTACCGTCTCATGGGTTGCGATAATCTGGCGGTTTAAGTTAGTCAGACTCACTTTGTCCGAATCAATCAGATCCAGCACCCCAACTCCACTCCTGGCAAGCGCCTCGCAGACATAACCGCCCACGCCGCCGATGCCAAAAACCGCCACCCGTGCCCTGGCAAGCCGCTCCATCGCAGTATCTCCTAATAAAATTCTTGTCCTTGCAAACTGATCTTCCACGTCACCCCTCATTTCCACGTACATTCTATCTTAACTTTGCCGGGACAGTCTACTGCCATCCTCCACATATACTGTCATCGTGCAGCTTCTCGAATCTGCATGTATAATCCAATCAGTCATCTAGAACTCTGCCATTATGTCATAGTTTAACAAAATTTTCGCATATTCAACAATGTTTTACATGGGCCGTGCACTTTTTTACGCATCGACACCAAGCTGCCGCAGTTCCTCAATAGCCTGTGCCTGATTGTGAAAATGAATCGTATGAATGCCAAATTTCTCCGCCCCCTCCAGATTACATACGGTATCATCCAGGAAAACACATTCTTCCGGTATCAGTTCATATCGATCAATCAGCAATTGATAAATTTCCGGCATGGGTTTAATGACTTTCTCTTGATAAGACAAGATGCCGCCATCCATATAGGGAATAAAATCAAGCGCCTGCGCACAATCCGTCTCCGATGCCTTGGAAAAATTGGACAGGTACAGGCAGCGATAGCCCTTACTCTGTAATTCTTTGATCCAGGGAATCGCGTAATCATTGCGGCGCACCATGGTGTTTTTATTCTCCAACACTTTTCTTAAGATATCCTCAAGTTCCGGATCACTCTCAATAAACTTCTGCATCACTTCCTCATCCGTCAACACACCTCTGTCATATTCACACCAGGCCGGATTTTTAACCGTAGCGTTTGCAATCCTCACAAAGGTTTCCTCATCGTAGCCAAAACTCCTGTAATGCTCCTCCCAGGTAAAATCAGCCAATACATTGCCAATATCAAATATAATTGTGGTAATCATAATTTCATCCTGCCCCCGGATTGATATAAATTTCTCTTTATTAATATTACATTATAATATATTCCCTATTATTCTACAAGATATTATGTAAACCAAGCCCTTCGTATCCATTATATCCCATTTCTCATTTGGTTTAGTTAACATAATTTCTTGCACAAGTTTACATAACTTCTTCACATTCCCCTATTATCCACAAAATCCGTCTCCATCAGCTGCAGCAGATTTCTTGCCGCTGCAGAGAGCGGATTCTTAGGATTGGTTACCACGCTGAAATGCCGTTTGGGAATGATTCTGTTAAACCGCAGTTCAAACAGTCTGCCGTCCTCCAGATATTCCCTGGCAAAATCACGCATCACACATCCGACTCCCAAATTGCGCAGGGCAAACTGCACGATCATATCGCTGGTAGCCAACTGGAATTCCGGCTGGATATGCACTCCGTTTTGTACCAGAAAAGTATCCATATAATTTCTGGTACTGGTGGCCCCATCCAGATAGATAATCGGCATCTTCTCCAGTTCCTGCAAATCCAACATATGATTCTTATAGCGGATGAATTTTCTGCCCGCCACAAACACATCCTCTATCTCGCGCACCTGCACGGCGCACAAATCTTCCCGCTCATCAAAAGGCGTGCTGACTACCCCCAGATCAATCTTATTATCCCGTAAATTCGTCAGAGTCTCCGGCGTAGGTCCATTGCTGACATTCACCTTGATGGCCGGATAACGTTCATGAAAAAGTTCCAGATAGGGAAGCAGATAAAACTGCAGCGTCATGTCGCTTGCGCCGATATGAATCTCTCCCAATTCCAGATTCAACATCTGCTTTAGGCGCTGTTCTCCCAGCGCAATCTGTTCGCAACCCTTGGCTACATAACCGTAGAGGACTTCTCCCTCCGCTGTCAGCCGTATGCCCCGCGAAGCCCGCACAAAGAGTTTCGTCCCCAGCGCTGTTTCCAACTGTTTCAAGGACTGACTCACCGCCGGCTGGGAAATCATCAGTTCCCCCGCCGCCAGTGTCAGGCTTCCGGTCTTTGCCACATGATAGAACACTTTATAGTATTCCAGGTTTTCCATAGTTTACATAACTCCAAAATATGTCTCTCTTATTTTCACAACTCTAAACATTTTTATCTTCAATAGTTTACATAACACTGCAAATTCACATTCTACAGTTTACAAAAATCAAGATAACCCTCACTCTTACTTCCATACTCCCAGGGACCTTTTGCCATATTTTCTTCCCCACAGACATAGGACCGCACAGCCTATAAGAAGCACACCATCCGCCAAGATAGTTCCCTCGATACCAAACCCTACGTTATAGGCAAAACTGTTCTGCGCCGATGCCGCATCAAGCTTAAATACCGAGTAAGGCACCACCATACCGCTGTTTGGCAATCCAAACAGGATGTTCTGGGTAAAATTCCACATGGCATGGACTGCAAAGGCGCACCATAAACTGTCCATATAATAGACCAGAAGAGAAAAGAGGATTCCAAACAAGAAAATATTTAAGATGGACAGCACCGTGACACCCTGGTTAAAAAGGTGCAGCACAGCAAAAAACAAGGAATTGCCCACAATGGCAAACACTGGCCTGCGGGAACCCTTGAGAAGCATCTGGTATAAAAATCCCCTGCATACCAGTTCCTCCGCCGATGACTGGACAAACACCAGCACGAAGATCACCAAAAGGGAAACCGGCCTGACGCTTTCAAACCGCAGGGCAATATCCTGATGCAGACTGGCTGCCAGAATACAAGCGCCGTTTAACCCAAAGCCGACTACTAAGCCAAGCAGGAGATTCCTCCAATTATTTCCCGCAGACTTTCTACCCAAGGTTTGAAGAATCGCTCTTCTTTTACCGCTCATGCCGATAAATAGCAGCGTGACAATCCAGATTCCGATAAACACCGCATATAGGGAAGCCGTGTACCAAACGTCATATATTTGTTCTATATAGCTGCCCAGACAAATGCTGAAGATGCCAACCAGGATGCCTCCCAGCATCTGTCCCGCCATCACCAATATCACCGCTTCCAGATACAGGATTGGCAAAGTCTCTCCAAGCCGCCGTCTTCTCAAGGCATCCTCCTGCGACATCATCCTGTTATTTCCGGTATCTGTTTGGCCTTCCCTGTTTTCGCCACTTACGCCGTTTTCCATTTCCTCAGTTCTCCATTCGCTGTTCTACATCTAATTCTGCAGAGGACTCTTCCTGTAAATGATATCCTCCCTGCCCGGTCCGTTGGATACCATGGTGATCGGATATCCAATCTGTTCCTCGATAAATTCCACATACTTACGACAGTTTTCCGGCAGTTCCTCATAATTCTTGATGCCCCGGATCTCGCACTTCCATCCTGGCATCTTCCGAAGCACCGGCTTTGCCTTCTCCAATTTACAGGTGACCGGGAAATCCGTTGTCACTTTCCCATCCACCTCATAGCCCACACACACAGGAATCTCATCCAGATACCCCAGCACGTCAAGCACCGTAAAGGCCACGTCCGTGGTCCCCTGCAGACGGCATCCGTACTTGGAAGCCACACAGTCAAACCATCCCATCCTGCGGGGGCGTCCTGTGGTAGCGCCAAACTCGCCGCCATCTCCGCCGCGCCTGCGCAGTTCATCCGCCTCGTCCCCAAATATCTCGGACACGAAAGCTCCGGCTCCCACCGCGGAAGAATAAGCCTTACATACGGTGACGATCTGTTTGATCTCATAGGGCGGCAGCCCTGCGCCGATGGCGCCATAGGCCGCCAGGGTGGAAGAGGACGTCACCATCGGATAGATACCGTGATCGGGATCCTTCAAAGTACCAAGCTGCCCCTCCAACAGGATTGTCTTTCCCTCTTTCAATGCTTTGTCCAAATAAGCGGAAACATCGCATACATAAGGCTCTATCATTTTCCTGTACTCTCTCAAAGTCGTCAAAAGTTCTTCTGGCTGAATCAAGGGTTTATGATATAAATGCTCCAAAATGACATTCTTGGTCTCACAGATGCGCGCCGTTTTCTCCTGCAGCAGTTCCTCATCAAACAATTCGCTGACCTGGAAGCCAATCTTCGCAAACTTATCAGAATAAAAAGGGGCAATTCCCGATTTCGTGGAGCCAAAAGATTTTCCGCCCAGACGCTCCTCCTCGTACTGGTCAAAGAGAATGTGATAGGGCATCACCATCTGGCATCTGTCGGATACCAGTATCTTCGGCATGGGAACATTTTTGTCCGTAATAGATTTAATCTCATTCATCAGAATCGGAATATTAAGCGCCACGCCATTTCCGATAATGCTGGTGGTATGACCGTAAAACACGCCCGATGGCAAGGTATGCAGGGCAAATTTGCCATAATTGTTGACGATCGTATGTCCCGCGTTCGCACCGCCCTGAAACCGTACAATGATATCCGCCTCCTGTGCCAGCATATCTGTGATCTTACCCTTGCCTTCATCGCCCCAGTTGGCGCCCACTACTGCTTTTACCATATGAAATTCCTCCCGTGATCTTATAATAGATTCGTAAGCTGGTTTGTCTCTGCCTTGAGATACCAACAGGGGCTGATTGTAAAAAACCAGCCCCTGTTTCTTACTATATGATTATAGACCACGCTCATACATAAGTAAAATCAATATTTATTATATATATTATAAGATATAATTATATTTTTGTTGTGACTATTCTATACTGGCTATTCTGCTCTATGATTCTTTTTCCACTCCTTAATCTCCCGCAGCCGTTCTTTTAACTGTGCCTCCCTGCCCATGCCGGCCGGCCGGTAATACTCCCGATCTAACAAGGCATCCGGCAGACACTGCATGTTGGTCACTTTCTCCTCTGTATCATGCGCATATTGATAACCCTTGCCGTACTCCAGATCCCGCATCAGACCAGTGACGCCATTGCGGATTACCAACGGCACCGGCTCCGCCAGATGTTCTATGGCGTCCGCCTTGGCCTCGTTGTAGGCCACCTCCATGGCATTTGACTTCGGCGCCAATGCCACATAGATCACAGCCTGGCTCAAATGGACATTACATTCCGGCATTCCCAGGAAATGACAGGCCTGATAAGCCGCCACCGCAATCTGCAGAGCCTGGGGATCGGCCAGTCCCACATCCTCACTGGCAAAACGCACCACGCGCCTGGCCACATAAAGGGGATCCTCTCCCGCTTCCAACATCCGCGCCAGCCAATACACCGCCGCGTCCGGATCGGAATTTCGCATAGACTTGTGCAGGGCGGAGATCAGATTGTAATGCTCCTCCCCCTTTTTATCATAAAGAAGGGATTTCCGGGAAGTACACTGCTCCAGCGTCTCCTGGGTGACCGTGATCACCCCCTCCTCATTCAATTCGCCGTTTAACACCACCATCTCTAGGGTTGAGAGGGCGTTTCTGGCATCCCCGTTGGCAAATTCTGCGATCATCTGCAGCATCTGCTCCGGAATCACTACCTTCTGGTTGCCAAAACCGCGAGAATCTTTCAGGGCCCTCGCAAGAAGTCCCTGCAAGTCCTCTGTCGTCAATGCCTGCAATACAAACACCTTGCAGCGGGACAACAGAGCGCTGTTGATCTCAAAAGAAGGATTCTCCGTGGTGGCGCCGATCAGAACGATACTTCCCTTCTCCACAAACGGCAGAAAGGCATCCTGCTGCGCCTTATTAAACCGATGAATCTCGTCCACAAAAAGAATGGTCCGAATGCCGTACTGGCGGTTCTTCTCCGCCTGCTCCATGACGGTACGGATTTCCTTGATACCGCTTGTCACCGCCGAAAAATCAATGAAAGAAGATTTCGTCTGATTGGCAATGATCTTGGCAAGCGTTGTTTTACCCACACCGGGAGGCCCCCAGAAAATCATGGAGGATATCTGATCTCCTTCGATTAAGCGTCTAAGCACTTTTCCTTTGCCAAGAAGGTGTGTCTGCCCCACATAATCCTCCAGATTTTGTGGCCGCAGTCTGGCTGCCAGCGGCTGCGGCATTTCTCTGTCAAACAAGGATATCTGATCCACAGTCTTTCCATCCTTCCTCTTATCACTCGTCTTATTTCGATTTCAATGGGCAGGAAATCTCAAACATTTCCTCACAGACACGATGCAAAAGTCCAGCCTTAACCGTGTCCGCCAATTTATAGTAAGTCTCTTTACCGTCCTTCCTGCTCACAATCAGACCGCTCTTCCTGAGCAGTTTTAGATGATGGGATACCGCTGGATCGCTCATCTGCATGATAGCCGCAATATTGCTGACGCATTCTTCACAATGACATAAAAGCCATAAAATCCTTAACCGAGTCCCATCGCTGACCTGCTTAAAAATTTCCGCCGTACAGGCACAGGCCTCCTGATCTGGCAGTTTATCCAATATTTTATCTATATTTTGCCCATGATTATGGGGCAGAGTGATCCTTGTCATACCGCTTACTCTGCCTTTCTTTGTCATCCCATCATTGATACTGATAATCTTTGTATTGCAAGTACGATTTAAGTTGCAAGTGCTATTATATGCTATCTTTTATTCCACTTGTTATCTTTTTTGCTGTCCTGTTGTTCCAAATTTTCAGACTCTTCCAGCTTCTTCTCCGGTTCCGGTGCATTCTGAGAAAGAGGGGTAAGCCCTTCTGCATTCATGATACACTGTCCCTGGAACACCGCGTTTTCATCCACAATCAGACTCTTGGTGCGGATGTTACCGATCACTTTACCAGTGGAAGCCACCTCAGTTCTGCCGCCGGAAGTAAGATCGCCTTCCAGAGAACCGCCAATCACGATATTGCTGCCTTTGACATTGCCCTTCACTTTGCCAGTAGAACTGATGATCAGCGCCCCTTCTGTCTCCACGTCACCGGTCACACTGCCTTCCACGCGGACTGCTTCCTTTGCCTTGATATTGCCTTCCACCACCATGTCAGATCCAATGATACTGCTTATCTTTGCATTAATCTGATCTGTCGTCTTTTTGCCCAACATAATTTCCTCCCTATCCTTTGATCTCAATCATTTCCATGGGATCTATATAGTTGTCATCCTTACGGATACTGTAACCGGTCTCTGTGTTATCTTCACCCACCAGAAAAAGTGCCACACCTTTCACAACCTCGCTGCCCTCTTCCACGATGGGGTTCCCTTGGTTGCGGTAAGTGGTGACATACCCATTACCATGATCGATAACCACATAACTGATCTCGCCTTCCGCCGCCCTGGTCTCCTTTACGGTTCCCGGTGCGGTGGCCACTACCTTCGTGTTCGGCGCCGCCACAAAAATGACTTCTTTCCAATCATCTTTGGCAACGATTTCTATCGTCTCATTCTGACCATCTTCTTCGTCATCGTCAGTGTCAGCGGCATTGCCACCCTCGTCTTCTCCATCCTCCTGCACAGTTTCCTCCCTGATCTGCGCCGCTCCGCTCATGGGAAAGCCCTTTGGAATATAAGCCTCCTCATGGGCTGCCAGCAGTTCATGCTCCTGTGTCAGTTTCTGGTTCAGATTCTCCTCCAACGTTGACACTTTGTTTCCAAGCGTCTCATTCTCTGCAAGAAGCTGCTCATTGGCCTCCTTTAACTGAACGATCTGTTCAATCTGCCTGCCGCTTCTGTCCCTTGCGCCGAACATCGTGATTGTCGTGTACACCGCATAACAGATGAGGGCTACAAACAACACAAACCCCACAACCGCCAAAGCGCCTGTTCGGACGTGGATTCTCCTGTGACCTGACGCAGGAGCATCTGAGACTATCATGACTGTATAGGTAATCTTTCTCTTGCGCAAACTTGTGCTCATAACAAAGTTCCTCCAGTAACTTTATATATTCTATCACATCTGCGCGAGAAAGGCACTACTATTTTTTACGGAATGTGAGTGCTCTTGTCGCGTTAAGCACCGCGAGGATCATCACACCCACATCTGCAAAGATTGCCCACCACATACCGACAACCCCAACGGCTCCCAAAAGCAGACAGGAAAACTTGACAGCCAGGGCAAATATAATATTCTGATGCACGATGCCCAGCGTCTTTCTGGAAATCTGCATAGCCAGCGCGATCTTCGCCGGATCATCGTCCATCAGCACGATATCCGCCGCCTCAATGGCCGCATCGGAACCGAAAGCGCCCATGGCAATCCCCAGATCCGCCCTGGAAAGTACCGGTGCATCATTGATGCCATCACCCACAAAAGCAAGCTTCTCCTTCTTTCCTTTCTCCGCAAGGAGCCGTTCCACTTCCGCCACCTTGTCTGCCGGCAGCAGTTCGCTTTTTACCACATCCACACCCAGTTCCGCAGCCACCGCTTCCGCCACGGTCCTGCTATCACCAGTTAACATAACTATTTCTTTAACGCCTGCTCTCTTTAGGCCGGCAACAGCCTCCCTGGCTCCGGGTTTCACCACATCTGAAATCAGGATATAACCGGCATACCTGCCTTCTACCGCCACGTGGACTTCTGTTCCCGTCTTTGAAGGTTCTACCGGCACGATATTCAGCCTGCTCATCAGCTTTCGATTACCCGCTGCCACCATCCTGCCATCCACACGGGCACACACGCCATGACCGCTGATTTCTTCCACATCGCTAACCCTTCCTCTGTCTATCTCCCGTCCATAGGCATCCCGCAGACTTTTGCTGATAGGATGATTGGAATAGCACTCCGCACAGGCCGCTGCCTCCAACACCTCCGTCTCGGTAAATCCTGCCGCCGCTTCTTGGTAAGTGACTTCAAAGACTCCTTTTGTCAGCGTACCGGTCTTATCACAGACTACATACCGTGTTTCCGAGAGCGCCTCCAGATAATTGGAACCTTTCACCAGGATTCCCTGGGCGGAAGCCCCGCCAATCCCGCCAAAAAAGCTGAGTGGAATAGAGATCACCAACGCGCAGGGACAGCTTATGACTAAAGTAGTCAATGCTCTTGTCACCCACAGCGACCAGTGTGGCTCCTGACCAAGAAGTAACTGTATCACTGGCGGTAAAAGCGCCAGCGCCAATGCGCCATAACACACCGCCGGCGTATAATATCTGGCAAACCGGGTGATAAAATTCTCCGAGCGGGACTTTTTCATACTGGAATTTTCCACCAGTTCCAATATTTTCGATACTGTTGATTCCCCAAATTCCCTGGTGGTCCGTATGCGGAGTACTCCCGACATATTGACGCAGCCGCTGACCACTTCGTCTCCTTCTCCAACTTCTCTGGGAAGACTCTCTCCCGTCAGGGCACTGGTGTTCAGTGATGCGCTGCCTTCCGTGACCACACCGTCAATCGGCACCTTCTCTCCCGGCTGTACAAGGATGATGGTTCCAATCTCCACCTCATCGGGCTCCACCTGCTCCACCTGTCCATTCGCTTCTACATTGGCGTAATCAGGACGGATATCCATCAACTGGGAAATATTCCTGCGGCTCTTGCCCACCGCATAACTCTGAAAGAGTTCTCCAATCTGATAAAAGAGCATCACAGCCACGCCTTCCACATATTCCCCCAGAATAATGGCTCCCACCGTAGCCGCCGCCATCAGGAAATTCTCATCGAACACTTCCCCATGCACCACGCCCAGAATCGCTTTGCGCAAGATGTCATAACCGATGATCAGATAAGGCACCATAAAGACTGCCAGCCGCAAATACGAATTTCCAATGGGAATAAAATAACAGACGGCCACCAAAACTGCCGCAATAATGATTCTAATAAGAACCTTTTTCTGTTTCTTAGTCATGATAGTAACTTCCTCCTGCATCTATATTTTTATACATGTTATTGTTTTATTATATGAACATTTAAACACTTATTTAATTGTTTGTCAATAGATTTCCCTTTTAAAATAAAAAAACAACATCAGCCGCCAAGTGTTCCTCCGGGATTTTCAATGTGTGAACCGAGACACTGGCGATACGTTTCCGTACTCCTCCCAGAACTGATGTTGTCCTTCTTAATTATATTCTCTTTCCGCTATCCGTGCAACTTCTAAAACAGATATATCGAACACGGCAGACCTCCAGACGATGTAACACTGTCCTCATAGGTCTATAGGTATAGGTATTGAATCATAGGTTTTTATCGTTTTAAGGGGTAGACGCTGCTTCATCACATGTCAGGGTTTTGATATCATGTGTGCCGCTTCGCCAAGGTTAAGTGCAGCATACAAACGAGATGGAGGCCTGCCGTGTTCGATATAAACACATTATAAACAAAAAATCCTCAAAAGTGTGACTTTTGGAATGAATCGCACTTTTGAGGGTATGTTTTGCACTTTAGTTTACATAACTTTACTATCTACTATCTAGGTTTATCTATATCCACAGGATTCACATGCACCATGATATGTTTCACCTTCGGAAAGTTCTTCTCAATGGAATCGTGGACACCCTCCGCGATTCCATGGGCGCAACGCAGGGTATTATCGCCGTCCGCGCAAATCTCTATATCCACATAAATCTTATTGCCAAAAACACGGGTTTGAAGCAGGTCAACGCCCAATACGCCTTCCTGGGAGAGGGCGCACTGTTCCAGTTCCCTCTCAGTCTGCTCATCACAGGCCTTATCAACCATCTTATCCACCGCATCCATAAAAATATCATAAGCCGCCTTCTCTATAAAAAAGCAGATCACCAGACTGGCCACTGGATCTAAAATGGGAAACCCAAGCCGCGCCCCCGCGATACCGATCAACGCGCCCACAGAGGATAATGCATCGGACCGATGATGCCAGGCATCCGCCATCAACGCGCTGGAATCAATCCGCTTTGCACATACCTTTGTATACTGATACATTGCTTCCTTGACCAGAATAGAAACCAAGGCCGCCACCAGAGCCAGCACCCCCGGCACTGCCAGAGCCGCCGTATTGCCGCTTGCTATCTGTCTGCCTGCCGAAGCGCCAATCCCCAGACCGGTGGCCGCAAGAATCGTGGCAAGTACGATGGCAGCCACACACTCAAGCCGCTCATGTCCATAAGGATGATCCTTATCGGACGCCCTTCTGGATATCCGGATGCCAATGATGACCACGATGGTACTGAATACATCCGATGCTGAATGAATGGCGTCGGAAATCATAGCGCCGGAATGTGCGATCACACCTGCCACAAGTTTAAATACCGTCAGCACAAAGTTCGCTATGATACTGACCGTGGACACCCGCATCGCGGTCTTTTCAAAATCCTGCTCTATTTCCATATTGTTACCTTGCCTTTTTATGTTTCTTTCTAATGTAACACATTACTACTTACTCTGCAAGTTCTGTTTTTTGTTTTTTCAGCTATTAAAAAGCGGCAGTTCGTCCAAACTAACCGGGACAAACTGCCGTTATCCTTCTGCTGTCTGTTGCGCTTTATACGTTAATCTGCGCTTTCATACCAAGCAACTCTTTATTTTCCTCCAGAATCGGCTTAACCACCTCTTCTAAGAACTTCTCCACCTGCAAAGGCGCGCGCCCCACATATTTGGCCGGATCCATGGTCTTTTCCAGATCCTCGGCGCTCATATTGAAGGCTGGATCTTCCGCGATCAAATCCAACAGGTTATTCTCCTTGCCTTCCCGCTTCACATTGGCGCCGGCTATCATGGACAATTCTCTAATCTTCTCATGCAGTTCCTGTCTGTTGCCGCCCATCTTGACAGCATCCATCATGATGTTTTCCGTGGCCATAAAGGGCAGTTCGCTCATCAAGCGTTTGGTGATGACCTTATCATATACCACCAGCCCGTCCACCACGTTCAGACACAGATCCAAAATTCCATCCACCGCCAGAAAAGCTTCGGGAATGGACAATCTCTTATTGGCGGAATCGTCTAACGTCCGTTCAAACCACTGGGTTGCGGAAGTGATCGCCGGATTTAAGGCGTCCACCATCACGAACCGGGACAGAGAAGCAATGCGCTCACTCCTCATGGGATTTCTCTTATATGCCATGGCGGAAGAGCCAATCTGACTCTTCTCAAAAGGTTCCTCCACCTCTTTTAAATGCTGCAACAGACGGATATCATTGGACATCTTATGGGCGGAAGCCGCTATGCCCGCCAGCACATTGCACACTCTGGTATCCACCTTACGGGAATAGGTCTGTCCGGACACCGGATAACATTTCTCAAAACCCATCTTCTTGGCGATCATGGGATCAATCTTGTCTATGGTCTCCTGATCGCCGTCAAACAGTTCCAGGAAAGAGGCCTGGGTTCCGGTGGTTCCCTTCGAACCCAGAAGTTTCATGGTGGAGAGCACATACTCCAAATCTTCCAAATCCAGACAAAACTCCTGCGCCCAGAGCGTAGCGCGCTTGCCTACGGTGGTGGGCTGTGCCGGCTGGAAGTGGGTAAAAGCCAGTGTGGGCAGATTCTTATAAGTATCCGCAAACTTCGCCAGTTCCGCGATCACATTTACCAGTTTCTTCTTGACCAGTTTCAACGCCTCCGTCATCACAATGATGTCCGTGTTATCTCCCACATAACAAGAAGTGGCGCCCAGGTGAATGATTCCCGCCGCTTTCGGACATTGCTGCCCATAGGCGTAGACATGACTCATCACGTCATGACGCACCTCTTTTTCCCTGGCCTTGGCCACATCATAGTTGATATCTTCCGCATGGGCTTTCAGTTCGTCAATCTGTTCCTGAGTGATCACCGGCTGGCCGTTCTGGCTCAATCCCAGTTCCATCTCCGTCTCCGCCAAGGCGATCCACAATCGCCGCCAGGTCCTGAATTTCATATCCGGTGAAAAGATATACTGCATCTGTTCACTGGCATAGCGTTCCGATAAAGGGCTCACATATTTGTCTGTACTCATCATTTTTATCCTTTCACTGTTATTTATCATATTCTCCACGGATATCTTCCACCGGTGGTTCCATCGGATATTTCCCTGTAAAACATCCCTCGCAGATGGGCCTGCCGTCAACCAGTTCACTCAGCCTTTCGCGTTTCAGATATCCCAGTGTATCTGCACCGATGATTTGTCTCACTTCTTCCACCGAACGCCCATAAGCAATCAGCTGATCCTGAGAAGGCACATCGGTGCCAAAATAGCAGGGATACAAAAACGGCGGCGAACTGACACGCATATGCACTTCCTTAGCTCCCGCCTCCCGCAGCATCCTGACGATCCTGTCGGAAGTAGTTCCCCGCACAATAGAATCGTCGATCATAATGATCCGCTTGCCTTTCACTGCTTCCCGGATGGCGTTAAGCTTCACCTGTACGCTGCTCTCCCGGCTTTTCTGTCCGGGTTTGATAAAAGTCCGCCCCACATAAGTATTCTTCACAAAAGCCTGCCCATAAGGGATGCCGGACTCCATGGAATACCCCAGCGCTGCGCAGTTGCCGGACTCCGGCACGCCCACCACCAGATCCGCCTCCACGGGAGAATCCATCGCCAGGAACCGCCCTGCACGGATACGGGATTCATAGACGCTCACCCCGTCAATCCGACTGTCCGGTCTGGCAAAATAAATATATTCAAAGACACATCTTCCCTGGCACTGTGGATGCAGACACATACTCCGGTCCGATTCAATCCCTTTTTCCGGAGAAATGGTCACAATCTCTCCCGGCTCCACATCCCGGACAAATGCCGCGCCGATGGTATCTAAAGCGCAGGTCTCCGATGCCAGGATATAAGCGTTATCGCGTCTGCCGATACAAAGAGGCTTAAATCCGTAGGGATCCCTGGCCCCGATCAGTTTCCTGGGAGACATGACGATCAGGGAATATGCCCCTTGGATCTTCTTCATGGCGCGCCCCACAGCCTCTTCCACCGAATGACTCTTAAGGCGTTCCCTGGCAATGTGGTAGGCGATCACTTCTGAATCGATAGTCGTCTGGAAAATGGCGCCGGAATATTCCAGTTCCCTGCGCAGTTTTGGCGCATTGATCAGATTGCCGTTGTGGGCAAGTCCCAACGTACCCTTCACATAATTCAGGACAAGCGGCTGGGCATTCTCCCTGGTGCTGCTGCCGGCGGTGGAATAACGCACATGCCCCACGCCAATATCCCCCTTCAGTTTCTCCAGCATATCGGCAGTGAAATTCTCGTTGAGAAGCCCCATCTCCTTGGCGCTCAAAACCTTCCCCTTAGGACCTGCGGTGTCGCTGACCGCGATGCCGCAGCTTTCCTGCCCCCTGTGCTGCAGGGCAAACAGCCCATAGTAGATCGTGGAAGCCACATCCGCGCCATCAAAATCATAGATTCCAAAGACGCCGCACTCCTCAGAAAGTTTGTCTGTCTGTTGCATATTCAATTAACCTTCCTTATATTGGATTTCCGCCCTCTCTCCACAGACGACAGATCACCGTCCCCTATACTCCCTTAGTTGTTTACCCCTGAAATTTTTTTTCGTACTCCTCCACTGTTTTCATAATCTCTTTGGCGTACTGCGGATATTTCTCCACCAGTTCCTTAATTTCCTTCTGGGAGGAACCGGCCACCACTTCCTTATTATAATCCATACGTCGTCTTAAGGACTGTCTTCTGATGATCAGGTTATGGCGGATCTCCACCATCTCCTTATGATCCAGGATAGCCTCTGTCTGGTGCAGCCAGATTGCAGGATCTTGAATCTGATAACATTTTAAAATATTTAACAGTTCCTGCTGACTGTAATCTAAATCAAGTTCCGCCCGCCTGAACTTCTCCCGCTCTTCCTTCTCTATCTTATAATTCTCCCACATCTGCATCAGTTCCTGGGCGCTCCGCACTCCATATTTCATATAGAGATAATCCAGAAGATTGGTATTGTTTACATAGCGGATCTTTACCTTATTCTGTAGAAGAATGATCTTATTGATCCCGGTCTCCACCCGGCGCAGTTCCCGCCTGGCATCCACATGTCTGACATAAATGATGGTGATCACCACAGCCGCCGCTCCCGCCGCCAGATAATATCCCATCTGGGTATCCATATCCAGGAAAAACTGTAACAGCACAAGAAGCAGGATACATAATCCCAGCGCCACCACACAGATGACCGCCATGCCCTTGGTATCCGCAATCAGCCGCATGACTTCATTCTTACGATAAAGATAAGCGTGTTTTTCCCCATCGAGACGGTTCAAATCCTTGCGGACCAGATCCTGATACTCCTCCGCCTCGGTGATCTTCTGATAGCCCTCTTCTATCTGATCCTCAATCCGTTCCATCATGCGGTACTTCTCGTCCGTAATCCGGTGAGGCCGTTCCATAAAATCAGACTTACTGTCCTGTAACAGGGAAACCCGCTTGGCACACTCCTTCAACTGCTCGCTCTCTTCCGGCGGCAGCGCCTCAATCTCTTCCATATCCTTCAGATAAGAAGTCACCATGTTATACTCAAATGTGAGATTTTCCAACTCTTTCGTGGCATCTCCCATTTTTTCCAGACAGTTTCTCACATAGTCGTTTCGCTGCTCTTTGTTGGTATAATCTATCTCTCTTGTAGATTCCTCTTGCTCCCAGACCTCCTCCTCGAAGTCCTCATAATCGTCTTTCCGGAATCTAGCCAATAATTTCTTAATAAATCCCATCGCTGTCTCCCATCGCTTCCTAAATCGCTTACGCCGTATATGACCGGTACTTTTCCTTAAGTTCAGATGTCAACCGACCGATTTCATTATAGTAAGGTGCGGTATTGCCAAATACCCCATTTCCTTCCTCCTTAAACACCTGCAAAGTCACAAGCATACGGTTCTCATCCGATCCTTCAAAAACGCCGGCTGCCCGCTCCATCATCCGTTCCACTTTCAAGGAAGCGTCATGATACTCTGGATGTTTGGCAATATAATCAATGTACTCCTTGTCTGAACAACTCATCCGATGTGCGGCCAGATATAAGAGCAGGCTTTCCTGTCGGCCGTCTATCTCATGGGACTTCATAAACCAGTCGGCCGCCCGCTCATACATGAACATCCCCGCACAGGCCGCTCCCATATTATGATAGATTTTGGCCTGTAAAAGGCTATCCGAATCGGAGAGCGCCGAAAGCAGGCTCTGATACTGTTCCAAAGCTGCAAAATACCGTCTTTCTTTCAACAGATAATCCGCTTTCGCCTTGTGCCGCTCATAGGGACTTAAACCTTCATTGTTTCTCACGATCTCCTCAGTACGAGCGATCACCTCCGGGGAATAAAGACACACATACTCTAATATTGTACCCACAAAGGCCACCGTGGAACCCTTCTGATTTAAAAGCGCATAAAGCGCATGCGCCAGATCGCTCAAGCCGCATTCCTCATCCAGCCAGCGCACCATATCCCGCTGCATAATCTCATGGTCCAGCAGTTCCGCCTTATCCACTAAGACAAAACATAACTCTTCCACCGAATATAGGTTTACATAAAATCTTTCCATATAATAAGGATTCTCGGCATATCTGCCGGTTCCCAAAATCATATGACTCATACGTTTTGCCGTCCTTTCCCAAAAGTAAATTTGCTTCGCAAATTAACTTTACGAGATCCGCTTCGCGGCCTCGGCCTAATCCAAATTAAATCACGCAAATTAACTTTACGAGATCCGCTTCGCGGCCTCGGCCTAATCCAAATTAAATCACGCAAATTAACTTTATGTCAGGATACCTGAAACGATTTTTCCCACACCTGGCCGCCGGCCAGGAAGAGTTCCCCAAAGCCAAGGTCCGTGACTTTCACCTGCACCGTATCCGGCGCGCTCATCCATACTTCCAACGCATAGCGGGTAAAGGGAGCGCCCGTCTCCTTTGCCCCCGCAAGCGGTATCTCTTTCGTCTCCACATTCTTACCGGTAAGCGGTGTGACGATAAACTCCAATTTCTTCACGCTGCCCAGAAGAAACTCGCACTCCCTATGTATCTCATACCAGTTCTCGCCTGCATCCAGCAGTGCAAAATAAGATTCTTTACCCTGTCGCATCACATTCATGCCCACATTGGATTTCAGCTTGTCCTTTCCCAGGAAAACGTGACTCCTCCCCGCTTCCCCCGGATCCAGCTTCTCCAGGATTCCATAGACTGCCCCTCTGCTAAAGAGGTTATTTCCCTGGAATACCCGCCTATTATGACACAAAAACTGCCGGGAACGCTCATGCCAGTCCTCCCGGAATCCATCCCCCAGAAGATAGGCACTGGAAGTGATATGTCCTTCGCACATCTCCTCTAAGATGCCAAGAAACCGCTCGTCCGCCAGACGAAACGCGTCCGTTTTGACTGTTTCCTCCTCATTTTCCTCTGGAATGACCAGCGTCTCATAAATCTGTTCCTCAATCAATGTCACAATGGGGGTTGTCCGCTTATTGCATTCCATGCGATAAGTCTTGAGCCGTCTACCGTCATGCTCGCAGGCGATCACCTGATAAGTCCACAGTTCCGGCGGCTGATGCAGCATAAAGGCATAAAAACTCTCCGTATGACTCTGAAAATAAATATGAGGTGTCTTCAGGTTCAGATTGGCCGCCGCCTGCGCCAGAATCTCTACCATCCGATCATCCAGTTCATCCACCGTAAACATGATCGCCGCTATATTCTCTATGGAGGCAATCAGATTCATCAGTGTCAGGCTGCGCCGCATAAAGAGTGTGACCAGCGCCACCGGATCATAACTCTCTCCGTCCAATGTGACATTTTCTCCTTTTCTGGCCAAGGACAACAGGTTCTCCACCGCAAACATGTCTTCCTCTTCGCTGTTTTTTACGGCATCCTTGCCATAAAACCACTGGTTGACTCCTTTTCGTTTACATAACACGGTTGGTATATTATATTGCTTCGTACCCACCACCGTGGCTACCGTATCCACATCCTCATTTCCATAGACACAGTAACTAATCTGGGAATACTGCTCCCCCAGGTCATAGCCCACCAGCACGCTTCCCTTATGCAGTTTGTTCTCCTCTTTCTCCTTATCCTTACGCTCCAAGAACATAATCCCTGCTTTTTACTCCCTTTGATCCGCCTGCTGCCGGCCAATAACCGCTCAGCGCAGCATCATAAATATCTGTTCCACCATATGGTCCTGCCTGTAATATTCCCGCAGCAGATTGTCCACGGTGTCGTAGTCCTGTAACGTCTTGCCGATCATGATATCGTTGAGCATCGAAAATCGATTCTCAAAATTTTCCTGTCCAATATCACTCTTATTGATGGTGCCGCTCTTCGTCAGCTGCTCTCCGTTCTCTGTCTCCTCGGTGATATAATACTGCAGCCTTTCCCCAAAGAACAACACAAACTCCTTCACACAGATGCCGCCAAACATATCCCGCATCTCTTCCTTGCAGTATTCATTTTCTTCTTCGTCTTCACTCTGAATCACATAATGAATGACTGCCCTGCTGCCAGGTCTTACCCGATACTCCACCATAGTCTTATCCAGATAGGCGTCCATCTGCGGCAGCACGCCCTGATATTCCTTATAGAGCGGCAGCACAATCTGTTTATCCAAGAGATCGCGCAGGAAATCCTCACTGGCGCGTCTGACCGTATTTGTCTGATCCTGACGGTTCTCCGCATAGTAGCGCAGACAGGCGATTTTGCAGACAAGATGCAGCTGTGCGCCTTCCAGATACAGCTGCAGAACGCTCTCAAATACATAAGGCTCCGTAATCTGCTCACCGATCGCATAATCATAGCAGCACTGCGATAAAAACGCCGCCCGCAGGCGCTCGCTGCCCCCGCTCTTATTATAGGAACGGAATATCTCGATCTTTTCTCCCACATGGGCGCCCGTATAGAGCATCTGCACGATCATGCGCTCACACAACCCATATGTATCCACACCAAAGGCCTCCGCCGTCTTCCACACATCCCGCATCTCCTTGATGCTGCCATTAAAATAACGCACCAGATACTGCAGGACATTATCGTCGTACTTACCCTTTTGCATCACATAAAACAATACGGCCGTCATCAACGGATCATCCTCAATCTCCAAAAGATCCAACAACCTGCTGCATAATTTCAGCAATGTCTTAGCGTCCATTCTGTAGGGCCCATAACGGCACACCCAATCATAGGCCTCCTCATACATCCCCCGGTTCACCATGCAGCGCACGATCTCTCCGCGGTCTTTGGCCCGTATCTCTTCCGGATGCAGAGCCAGCAGAAAATCATCCAACTCCCGCATCCTGTCCTTCTCATAATAAAAATCAACCAGCATCCTGCGGATCATGCGTCTGGTATGATCCTCAATCCGCTCTGACTGCGCAAGCAGTGCAAACAGATCCACATTATCATCCTGTACCGTAAGCGTATTCTGATACTCATAGCACATATAAATAGCATATCCCAGGTGGTCCCTCACAAAGGGCGATATCATCAGCGCCAGCCTGACCGGACTAAGCAGTGTCTCCATCTGGTACTCCACGCTTGTGCTATAGCGGTTGCCTGCCCCATCTCCCAGAAGAATCTTACAGTCGGAAGCATAGACCGGCACCAGCGCCCTGCCCCCCGTGAGAGGATAGACTTTCAGGTCTCTCCGATACGGATAAGACAGAATCACCTCTTTGATCTTATCGGACGCCACTCGGATTTCCCTTACAAATAAAAGGGACGCCAGCGCCTTAGCGCTCTCCTCATCGATCATGGGCAGACTGATGATATGGCGGTATAAATAGGCCAGATGCTTATTCACACGCCCTCGCTTCATCTGCTCCAAAACAAAGCGTTCCATGGCTGCCGTATAGTTTACATAAATATCCGGCATCTCTTCCCTGTGCCTGTGGACATAGGCGTAGAGATAGGCCGTAATCTCATAATGCAGATCACTCTGATAGGCAAAATACATCAGTATCATCTTCGGCAGCGGACCGTCATAGTCCAGGGAAATAGACATCATATAATATTCATAGAGTCTCGTGATCCGCAGATTCTCCTCCACGCCCGCCGAATACCATCTAAAATATTCCTCCCCGCGGCAGTTGCCCTTGATGAGCAGACTGCATACCGCATGCAGGATCTCACTGTCCGGCATCTTCTCATAACAGCCCGCGAGAATCTTATATAGACTGTCCGAATACCCCCGCTGATGCTGGGCAAGGTAAACGATCTGCCGGATGACATCTTCTTTTAAAAGGTCGTTTTTGACCGCATAAGTCAATATTTGCTGTTCAAATAAATCCAATTTTAAGAGCATCGCTGGATTCGCGCGAATAAGATTCCACGCTTCTATGTAAATAACAGGGGAAGTGCAGTGATAAGCAAACAACTCCTCCAAGAGCGCCCATTTACGGGCCGGACTCTTCACATACTCTTCCGAAAGATAAGACAAAAGCCAGGCAATCCGCCAATTGCCGCGGTTGCGCTCATAGATGCCCTCCACGATATCCGCCACTTCATCCACATAATGTTCTTCCTTACTGTAGAGTGTGGTCAGATACAGATAGTAACACCACAGCGCCGGATCCGCATCCTTTCTCATCTCCACCGCATCCCGCTGCTTCTCGATCAGCCACCTGCCCTCGTTATAACGCTCCTCTGTGAGCAGGATCTGCGCCGTAAAAAGCTTCACCGCCACATCCTTGTCATCTATCTCCGCCATGCGTCCCAGCAGCTTGTTGGTCTCCGTAAGCCAGGTCTTCGTCCCAATCTTTTTCATGCGGAAAGCCTGGTAATATGCCATCACTTCCACCGTGAGCTGCTTCTTTTCCCGCTGTAAACTCAAAAACTTTCTGCCGGCAGCGCTCTTCACCACGGTGACCGGTATCCGTATCGTGTCATGTTCTTGTATCAAAAGAATTGCGCCATAATTGTTGCCTGCGTGCAATTTGTCATGTTCCACATAATAATAGACACGGTAGATATTCCCCAGAAACGCAGAATCTGTTACCTCGTCTTCTTTCACCTGCAGGAAGTCTCCTTCCACGGCAATCCGCAGACGGGTATACCCCCAGCCGTTGCGATTGACCACCAGCGCATACCGTGTCGTTTCCAACGGATCTTCTATCTTGATCTCCTTTTCCTCCGGAATATATTCCACCGGTTTCTTCTTATTGATCTCTAACAGAAATTCTTCCACATTATGCTCGTTGCCCGGCACCGCTGAAAGTCCTTTATAAGCCGCATAATGCTGTCTGTCATTGCCGGCGAACACAGCCTTAAATTCCTTGGAATAAAAGAGTTTTACCGCTTCTTCCCAGTTGGTCTTTGCCAGATTGGTAAAGTGAAAAAGATTCTTAATATTTCCCAGACTGGAAGTGATCGTCTCCGGCACAATAGTCACCGAGAAGGGAAGATAATATTCACCGTGATTGGAAATCACATGAAAACTGCCCCTGACCTCTTCTCCCGCTTCCATTCCCGCAGCATCAAACCGATACAGAATCTCGTCCTGACTGCCGCTGAAAGTCTTGGTCACACACTCCATGCGCAGGTCGGAAGACATCACATGCCCCTCCGTCACCTGCCCTGTAGGACCGTACACCAAAAAAAATCCCTCACAGGCCGTATCGGCATGGAGCGACAACTCAATCCGCGGACAGGAAAAGTCCAGGGAACCGTTCTCAAAATTAAATTTGCCATGTAAGATTTCTTCTATTACCTGTCTCACGTTTCCACTCTCTATGCTGGGATTGACTGTGCCGTCATCTGCGAAAAACCGATCGCAGATTATAATATCGCATACTGATTATAGTATACCATTTATGAGGTAGCATGTGCAACCTTAATTGCATACCCTAAAGATAAGAGAACCAACGAGGTATCCTATGGAAGAAAACATCTTAAAGAGCACACAGAATGAGGATGATACCACCGGACAGCTGCAGATCAATGTCACTGCGGACATCGGCCTAATCCCCATACAGAACGCGTCTATCACCATCTCCTTTACAGGAGAGCCTGACAGCACGGTAGAAACCCTGAATACAGACTCTTCTGGACAGACAGATGTCATAAATCTTAAAACACCGCCCCTGCAATACAGCCTCACACCCAATTCACCCATGCCTTATTCCGAGTATACGGTATCTGTCACAGCGCCCGGCTATGAGCCGGTGATCGTATCCGGCGTGGAAGTACTGCCGGATGTGACCGCCATCCAGAATATCACAATGACGCCCACTGAGATGACACAGGATAACGAAGAGATCATTGCAATTCCTGACCACACCCTATATGGGGACTATCCGCCCAAGATCCCGGAGGACGAGATCAAACCCATGGATGAGTCCGGCGAGATTGTCTTAAGCCGTGTGGTCATCCCGGAATATATCATCGTACATGATGGTGTCCCCGCAGACTCCACCGCCGCCAACTATTATGTCCGTTACCGGGATTATATCAAGAACGTGGTATCCTCTGAAATCTATGCTACCTGGCCAGAAAACGCTATCTATGCCAATACACTGGCCATCATGTCCTTTACCTTAAACAGAGTATACACAGAATGGTATAGAAATAAAGGATTTAATTTCACCATCACATCCTCCACTGCTTATGACCAAAAATGGATTCGCGGACGCAACATCTACAAGAATATCGACAGACTGGTAGACAGCATCTTCGCCAACTACCTCTCACGCCCCGGCGTGCGCCAACCCATCTTTACCTCCTACTGCGACGGCCGCAACGTAACCTGCAACGGCTTAAGCCAGTGGGGTTCCAAGTACCTGGGGGACGAAGGCTACTCTCCCATCGAGATCATCCGCTATTACTATGGCAGTGACATGTACATCAACAGCGCCGTGGCGGTTTCCGGCGTACCTTCCTCCTGGCCCGGTTATAACCTGAACGTGGGCGCTTCCGGCGACAAAGTCCTGCAGATTCAGCAGCAGCTTAACCGTATCGCCCAGAATTACCCGGCGATTCCACGGATTGCGGCCGACGGTATCTACGGAACTAATACCGCCAATGCTGTGAGAGTGTTTCAGCGGGTATTTAATCTTCCCCAGTCCGGGATTGTGGATTATCCCACATGGTATAAGATTTCGGAGATCTATGTGGGAGTCAGCAGAATTGCAGAACCAGGCTAAAAAAAATGTCCTTATACCCATTGATTCAATTTCAGCAAAAAAGCGGTAATCCTTCAGCCATAGGATTTACCGCTTTTCTAAGTATAACAGAGAAATTTTATCAAACAACCGGCTGTTCCGCTACTTTGAAGCGTTGCAACCGGTCATTCTCATTTGGATTATCCACATTCCCTACTTGGTCAAAAGCATCATAATATCATTACTTCTGGCAATAAACTTAGTCATAGCCTCAGGCTCTAAAGGCGCCTGCTGCAACAGTGCCAGATCGTAGAGCTGTTCGCAGATCATCTTCACATTGTCGCCCTCCTGATGCTCGATCACATACTGTACCAGCGGATGGTTGGCGTTGAGGATCAGCGTCTCGCCCTCTTTGCCGAACATTCCCATATCCATGCCGCCCATGCCTTGCATAGAGTACATCTTCATCATATCCTGCATCCGGCGGGTTTCCTCAGAAAGGGTGATCATGGAAGATATCTTCTTATTCTTAAGTTTCTCAATCTTCACCTTGATGGCGTCTTTCTTGAGAACCTTCTTCATCAGCTTGGCCACAGCCTCCGCCTGCTCCTCCATCTCCTTCTCAGCCTTCTTGGATGTCTTGGCCTTGAAGGTATCCGTCAAATCCGCATCAATGCGCTGGAACTTGACGCCTTCGTTCTTCGCCTCCAGCTGGGAAACAAAGGGCTGGTCGATATTGTGGGTAAGAATCACGGCATCCATCTTAGCCGCCTTGAACATGTTGATGTACTGGCTCTGCTGCTTCTCATCGGTCACGTAGTAGATGACTTTCTCTTTCTTTTCCTCTTCCTCAGAATCCTCCAGAGACTCACCATCTGCATCGACCACCTCAGCCTCTATCTTTTCACCACTCTCATCCACGACTTCGGCTTCCACCTTCTCACCGTTTTCATCCACGGCTCCGGTCCCTGCCTTCTGTCCGTTCTCGTCCACAACCTCGGCTTCCACCTTCTCGCCGTTTTCATCCACAGCGTTTTCTTTCGCTGCTTCCTCCGCCTCGTCAGGATCCGTCTTATTAACTTCCAGACACTCTGGCAGAGTCATGTAATTGCCGTCCAGGTTCTTAAAGAGGATGTAATCCGTCATCTTCTCACAGAACTTATCGTCTTTGAGACAGCCAAACTTGATAAACGGGCTGATATCATCCCAGTATTTCTCATACTCTTCCTTCTCAGTCTTGCACATGCCAGAGAGTTTGTCCGCCACCTTCTTCGTGATATACTCACTGATCTTCTTGACAAAGCCATCGTTTTGCAGCGCGCTTCTAGATACGTTAAGCGGCAGATCCGGACAGTCGATCACACCCTTTAACAGCAACAAGAACTCCGGAATCACTTCCTTGATATTGTCGGCGATAAACACCTGGTTATTATACAGCTTGATGGTTCCCTCGATGGACTCATACTCCATGTTGATCTTAGGGAAGTACAGGATACCCTTCATATTGAAAGGATAATCCATATTCAGATGAATCCAGAACAACGGCTCCTTGTAATCCTGGAATACTTTTCTGTAAAATTCCAAATACTCTTCCTTCGTGCACTCATTGGGATGTTTCGCCCACAGGGGATGCGTCTCATTGAGAAGTTCCGGACGCTTCTTGATCTTCAGTTTCTGCTCGTCCTCCTCCTTCTCCTTGGCAATCTCCTCCACCACTTCATCGGTGTCTAACTTCTCATCCGCCTTGATAACCTGTGTCTCCGTGCTGTTAGCCTTGGAGAGATAGATTTCCGTAGGCATGAAAGAACAGTATTTCTTGATAACTTCTTTTGCCTTATATTCGTTGCAGAACTCCAGACAGTCCTCGTTGATAAACAGAGTGATCTCCGTTCCCACTTCGCTGCGGCTTCCTTCTTTCATATCAAACTCTGTGCCGCCGTCGCATTCCCAGTGTACGGCCTGCGCCCCATCCTGGTAAGATAAGGTGTCGATATGCACCTCGTCCGCCACCATGAAAGCGGAATAGAATCCCAGTCCGAAATGACCGATGATCTGGTCGTCATTCGCCTTGTCCTTATACTTCTCTATGAAATCCGCTGCACCGGAGAAGGCAATCTGGTTGATGTACTCCTCCACTTCCTGTGCCGTCATACCGATACCGTTATCAATGAACTTAAGCGTCTTTTCTTCCGGGTTCACGATAATCTGTATCTTCGCCTTATAGTCGTCCGCCAGCGCATACTCGCCCATCATATCCAACTTCTTTAATTTGGTGATGGCGTCACAGCCATTGGAGATCAATTCCCTGAAAAAGATATCGTGATCTGAATACAGCCACTTTTTGATAATCGGGAATATATTGTCGCTGTTGATTGATAGATTACCATGTTTTGCTTCCATAATTTTCCTCACATTCCTTTCCATATCCGTCAGGCCACGTTACCGGCCCCTGTCCTGTTTTCTTCCTGTGAAATAGTTTAATACCCTGTAAAATATAAGTCAAGACAAAATTAGCACTCATTTGAATAGAGTGCTAATAATTTGCGTTTTATCCAGATTTTATGCGGGCTTGCGGAATTATAAACTTTTTCTAAAATCTCTTTTCAAACCCGTTTATCACATTTTCCTTTCCGCACAGTTTACGCCCCAAAATACTGTGAATAAACCTCAAAGAAATTCTGCGTAGTCACGTTCTCATCGTGAATAAAACTCACCGTGCTCCACAATTCCTCATTTAGATTTCTGGTAAGGGTATCCACATAGGCATCATACTCTCTCCCGAAAGCCTCTTCCCGCCGTTGTTCCACAATCTTGATCTTGTTAGCGTCTGTCTCTTCCCGATCAAAAGTATTGATACATTTGATAATGTGATAACCATACTCCGTCTCCACAATATCGCTGATTTCACCTGTACCCAAGTTGAAGGCTGCTTCCTCAAAAGCAGGCGCCATCTCCCCTTTACCAAAAGAGTATGTGGCTTTATCATCTTCGCTGTACCTGCGGATCAACTCATCAAAATCCGCATCTTCCTCCCTGGCTTCTTCCAACGCTTCACAAGCTTCTTTGTAGGCGTCCTGTTTGGCATGTTCCGTGTATTCAATCTTTTTACCGGTCCCATCCAGCGCATAAGTTTTGATCAGGATATGCTGCACTGTGATGGTTCTCGCCTCATCGTCACTGATCTCTGGATTGATATCCTTAATGGTATACTGGTACATCTTCTCCGCCAGCGCAAGTTCCGTGTAGAGTTCTTCCACCATTTTCTCGGACACGCCCAGCAATTCAATCTCCCTGTCATTCAAAGATTCATAATACGCTCTCGCCGCATTTTCCGCCTGCGCCTTCTCCTCATCCTCCAAGCTTACCTCATATCGTTCCGCCATCAGATTCATGGTCTTAATCTGGGCAATCTGCGCCAGGGCAATATTTTTAACATTCTCCTCCAAAGTCACACCGTCTGCATTGGTGTTCCAGATTTCCGCGCCATAAACGCTCTCGTACCGATTCTGAATTGTGGTCAAATACACCATCAATTCCGGCAGGGTACACGTGCTGGTCTCAATCCGAAATATTTCATCCTTATTAAATCCAGTGGTAAGCACCACCTTGGTCCCTTTACCGTCACCGAATCCACAGCCTGTAAGGGATGAGGCCGATAGAACAGCTGCCAAAAGAAGCGCTGCTGTCCTGCAATACTGTTTTTTTCTCATTCAACTTACCTATATTTTCTTTCTATTGCTTTTATCCTATTACCTATTCTATTGCTTATCCTATTATTTATCCCATCATATTTCCTATTATCTGGCCTATTATTTATTCCATTATATTTCCTATTATCTGGCCTATTATTTATTCCATTATATTTCCTATTACTTACCCTATTACATTTCCTTCCTTATCATACCACACCTTACCGTCTGTCAACACGCGGTCTTCCTCCCCCAAAATCGCCCGTACATAATCCTGGGCCGATGTCAGTTTCCTGCGAAAGGCCACGCCGCCGCCAAACAAAGCTGTGGCATGAATATCCGATCCGGCGCTCATGGGAAAGTTATACTTATGGGCATAAGCAACAGCGCTCTTATCAAATCCTCGTTTATCTCGTCCGACTCCATGATACTGATGATGCGCCGCATTGATGCCCTCCACGCCGTCTACCCATTCCGGGAAAAGACGCACACAGGGAATATAAGATTCCTCCCTAAAAGGATGGGCATGCATCACCAGCCCGCCCGCCTCATGCACTAGTTCATAATGCTGTTCCACAGTGGCCATACGCAGTTCCGGGTGTGCTTTCATCCAGGCCTTGTCAATCCCATACATCAAAAATTCCGTGCCGTCATAACCGGCTTCATAGCCGAAGAATACATCCAGCCCAATCCTGTCTCCCTCTTCCTTAGCATATTCATAGCCCAGACAGAACTGATCCACCCACTCCTCCCAGGCAAGCCTCGGATCGATGATCGTATTGCCGCCCCAATTATGGTCCGTTACAAAAATACCGGTATAACCATATTCTTTACAGGCACGCGCCATCTCGTCGCCGCCGCTTCTGGCACAGGCGCTGGCCTGTGAAGTGTGCAGATGTGTCTCATATAGATAAGGATATTCTTCCAGAATCCTTTTATTCATACATACTTCCTACCCTTAAAGTAAATTTGCTTCGCAAATTAACTTTGCGAGATCCGCTTCGCGGCCTCGAATAAGCGGAGAACTTTCCTATACCCCTAAAGGTAAATTTGCTTCGCAGTCTCGGATTTATCGATAAAAGGGATTAAATTGCATGCCCGCAGGCGCCAACCTAATCCCTCTCATTGGTTTTTCTTTCAGCGCAGACAAACCGCGCAGGCTTTCTTATTTAATCACATGAATCCAGCCTTCCGGCGCTTCAATCCGTCCCATTTGGATACCGGTCAGTGTGTCGTACAGTTTCTTTGTGATCGGTCCCATCTCATTCATGCCGCTGGGGAATACGATCTCTTTGCCATGATCCACTACTTTACCCACCGGGGAAATGACTGCCGCCGTACCGCAGAGTCCACATTCTGCAAAATCTTTGACTTCTGCAAGTTCCACTTCTCTCTCTTCCACTTCAAGTCCCAGATAATCTTTGGCAACCACCATCAGGGAACGTCTGGTAATGGAAGGCAGAATGCTGTCGGACTTAGGCGTCACCACCTTATTATCCTTGGTCACAAACAGGAAATTGGCGCCGCCAGTCTCCTCCACCTTGGTCCTGGTACCGGCATCTAAATACATATTTTCGTCATATCCTTCTTCATGTGCGGTGATGATCGCATGAAGACTCATGGCATAGTTAAGTCCTGCCTTAACATGTCCCGTTCCATGTGGCGCAGCCCTGTCAAAATCACTTACTTTGATGGTCAGTGGCTTCGCGCCTCCCTTAAAGTAAGGGCCCACCGGCGTCGTAAAAATCCTGAACTGATACTCATCCGCAGGCTTTACACCGATTACCGGAGAGATACCAAACATATATGGTCTGATATAAAGAGTCGCTCCTGAGCCATAGGGCGGTACATACGCCTCATTAGCCGCTACCACATCTGTCACCGCCTGCACAAAACGCTCCTTGGGGAATATTGGCATCTCCAATCTCTTACAGGAATCTTCCATACGCTGTGCGTTTAAATCCGGACGAAAAGTTACAATACGTCCATCCTCCGTGGTGTACGCCTTTAAACCTTCAAAACAAGTCTGCGCATACTGTAACACGCCAGCGCACTCATTCATGGTAATATTGGCTTCCGATGTGAGTTCTCCCTGATCCCACGCGCCATTCTTGTAATTGGCCACAAACCTTTTATCGGTCTCGTGATAGCCAAAACCAATATTTGCCCAGTCCAGATTCTTTTTTTCCATAATTCCCCACTCCTCTCAGGTGTATGTCGAGTCCGCAAAGCGAAACCCGCAAGGTTACTTCCGAAGAAATTTATTTTTTATTCTATATTAAACCATTATCCCTAAAAGTCAAGCCTTACATCCTGCTGTTTCAATCACAACACCGCATTGACTACCTCAAGGGCAATATCATAGGCAAAATCCTTGACTGCCTTTTCACAGAGCCTCAGCATCTTCTTATCCGACTCCGGCCTGTCATAGCGCTTTAATTCCCGAATCCTGGCAAGCGCCGTATCCCCATCGAAATCATCCAGCCGGTCCGCCAATTCCCGAAGCGCCTTTTCCCAGTCGTCCTCCGTAATATTCTCTACTTCCTGCACTTCCTCCTCTTCTTGTTGTAACGTCGTCTTTTCTTCGTTATCTAGATACACCTTCAGGCTGTTTCTCATGGTACTCATCAGGCTGAACAGAATCGGCGAGCGCACCGTCACGTCTTCCACCTGGCCTGCCTTGGCCATCTTCTCCAACTCAAAGGCTTCGTCCGCCAGATCGTCAGCGCCCACATTTCTGGCATTTCCCTTCAGAGAGTGTACGATGATCATATAACCCGGCATATCGCCTTTTTTCAAAAAATCCTTCAATGCCTCTTCCTTCTCCTGCAGGATCGAGTGGAAATCATGAAGCACCTTACCGTAGAGCGCCTTATCTCCACCCATATATTTCAGTCCATTGCGGAGATTGAATCCCATCAGGTACAGCTGGCTCTCCCTAATACTCAGTTCATTGCCCGCCTCTTCCTCTTCGTAGGCATCGTTGATGTCCATATTATGTGTCATATACACTACATTGTCAGGCAGATATTCGATCAGCATATTCTCGAACTTATCCGCATCAATGGGTTTAGTCAGATAATCCTGGAAGCCTTCTTTTAAATAAAGTTCCCTGGCCCCGGCTACCGCATTGGCCGTCAGCGCGATCACCGGAATATCTCTGGAAGGGTTCCCCTCCAGCGCCCGGATCGCATGGAGCGTCTGCACGCCATCCATCACCGGCATCATATGATCCATACAGATCACATGATAGGTTTTACGTTTGATCAGTTCCAGACATTCTTCCCCACTGGCCGCCACATCCACCTGCAGCCTGGTCCCTTTCAAAAGTCCCTGGGCCACTGCCAGATTCATGGCGTTATCATCCACGATCAACACCCTGCCCATGGGCGCTATGAATTTCTCATGGTAATCTTCTATGCTGCGAAGGCTCTCACTATACTGCTTCTCAAAATCACCCAGCGGCGCAGAATCCACCACTTTCTGTCTGATTTGGAAGGAAAACGCCGTTCCTTTGCCATAGACGCTCTGCACGGTGAGTTCTCCGCCCATCATTTCCACCAACCGTTTGGTGATGGCAAGCCCCAGTCCCGTCCTGTCATCCTTACTTCTGACGGCAGAATCCATACGCTGGAAAGCCCTGAAAAGCTTAGGGATATCTTCCTCCTTGATGCCGATTCCCGTATCCTTCACAATCACGTCAAGCTCTATCTCTTCCTCTGAGATTTTCTTCCAGTTAAAATATAGAGTCACCCTGCCCTTCTCCGTGAACTTCACGGCATTGGACAAAAGATTGCTGATGATCTGCCGGATATGAATCTCATCTCCCTGCAGTTTATAGGGAATATCCTGCGCAATTTCTAATTTCAATTCCAGTCTTTTTCTTCGAAGCTGTACAGAAACGCTGTTGATCAGATCATTGAGCAGGGAACTGACATCATAAATCCCCTCATTTAAATCCAATTTATCCGCTTCTAATTTGGAGAAGTCCAGAATGTCACTGACCAGCGTAAGCAGTACATTGCCCGCCTGCCTGATATCCCGCGCATATTCTTTGATTGTTTCCTCCTGGCTCTCCCGCAGGATCAACTCATTCAATCCCAGGATTGTATTGATCGGCGTCCGCAGTTCGTGTGACATATTTGCCAGGAAAATATCCCTGGCGCCCTCCGCCTTCTCTGCGGCGTTCATGGCCGCCTCAAGCGCCTCGTCTTTCTGCTGTAACTGCTCTTTCGCCTTAGACAGAGAAGACACCTTTTCTTTTTTCACCACCGTTTTCTTTGTTTCCTGACCCATACCCCTATACCTTCCTTATATTAAGTGAACCCCATTACTTTTTACGCTCATATTTCACAAACTGATAAGGAATATCAAAATAAGTCTGCTCTTCACTATCCGCTGTAATTTCCCACTCCTCATCCTGATCCAAATTCGGGAAGTAGGCATCCGCCTCATACTCATGATCAATCTTAGTCACATGAATCACATCACAGTAGGGAAGCATCATGCGATAGACACTCTCTCCCCCGATAATATAGATATCTTCCTGCAGATACTTCTCCAACTCCTGCAGAAGTTCCTCCTTGCTGTGCACGATAACGGCGCCCTTCACCTTATAATCCGGATTCTTGGATAAAATGATATTCGTCCGGTTTGCCAGCGGCATTCCCTGAGGGAACGTCTCCAGCGTCTTTCTGCCAAGCACCACTACCTTGCCCATGGTTTCCCGTCTGAAATTCTTATGATCCGCAGGAATACTCACCAACAGGCTGTTCTTGCAGCCAATCGCCCAGTTGTTATCCACCGCTACAATTCCGTTCATATTTCTCTCCCTGTCAAACTGTTATCATCTGCCGCGCTAAATAGCCACCGGAATATTCTCAACCTGCGGCCCTGCTGTATAATTCTCTACTTTCACATCATTTCTGGTAAACTGATAAAAGTCCCTGATCTCCGGATTCAGCCAGAACGAAGGTGCATCATAGACCGGCCGCTCGATCAACTCCCTGATGATGGGAATGTGCCTGTCATAGATGTGCGCATCCGCAATCACATGCACAAGTTCCCCCACCTCCATATTGCAGACCTGTGCCAGCATATGCAAAAGCACCGCGTACTGCACCACATTCCAGTTGTTAGCCGTCAACACATCCTGGGACCTCTGATTCAATATCCCATTGAGCGTCAATTTCTCATGCCCCTTTTTCTGTGTCACATTAAAAGTCATACTGTAAGCACAAGGATACAGATTCATCTCATGAAGATCCTGGTGTACATAGATATTGGTCATGATCCGGCGGCTAAAGGGGTTATTCTTCAGATCATAAATCACCCGGTCCACCTGATCCATCATGCCTTCTTTATATTGATGCTTCACCCCCATCTGATAACCGTATGCCTTGCCGATGGAACCGTCCTCGTCCGCCCAGGCATCCCAGATATGGCTGTGAAGGTCGTTGATATTGTTGGATTTCTGCTGCCAGATCCAGAGCATCTCATCCGTGGCGCTCTTAAGCGCCGTTTTGCGAAGCGTCATGATTGGAAACTCTTTCGACAGATCATAACGGTTCACCACCCCGAACAATTTCACCGTATAAGCGCTTTCTCCGTCCGGCCAGTGGGGCCTTACTTTCTCCCCTTCCGTGCTGGTCCCATTCTCCAGAATGTTCCTGCACATATTGATAAAAATCTGATCTGCCGCGCTCATGTTCCCTCCATTCCTATCCTATCATCCTTTATGATCATATATCCCACTTATCGCATAACGAATTGATCTGATCCGCAAACCGCGCCAGATCCTTATTCGCGCCGCCCTCATTCTTATGGATAATTGCCATAAGACGCTGGCCACTGGCAAGAAGTCTCGCAAAGACGCTGGAAATTCCATGAACTTTCTTCTTCACCGCCACAGGCTCTGCCTCGTAGATAAACTCGCCGCTTATCAGATCGAATCTGGTGCCGCTGTAAGGTGCGTAGGCATCCATCTTATGCTCCACTTTCAGACATTCGGTAAAGAGCATGGACACACTGTCCTCGCCATGTACCACAAACACCTTCTTAGGCTTTTCCTGAAATCCCTTGATCCAGCGTAAGAGTCCATTCTTATCCGCATGGCCGCTCATGCCCACCAGTTTCTTTATTTCCGCTCTGATCTCAATCTGCTCACCAAACAGCTTCACTTCCTTGACGCCCTCAACGATTGCCCTGCCGAGGGTTCCCATGGCCTGGTATCCCACAAAGAGGATGGTACACTCCGGCCGCCACAGATTATGTTTTAAATGATGCCTGATACGTCCCGCCTCACACATGCCGGAAGCGGATATGATAACTTTCGGGGTATTTTCAAAGTTGATCGCCTTGGACTCATCACTGGTGATGGCAAGCCTCAGTCCCGGAAACGCGATAGGATTGATTCCCTGCCTGACCAAAGCCATAGCCTCCTCGTCAAAACAATCCTCCTCATTTTTCTGGAAAATCCCAGTCGCCTCCACTGCAAGCGGACTGTCCACATAGACTGGAAATGCTTCGTGTCCTTTTACCAGCCCGCCGGCCTTGATCTGTCTTAAGAAATATAAAAGTTCCTGCGTCCTGCCCACCGCAAAGGAGGGAATCACCACATTGCCTCCCCTGTCAAAAGTGGTCTGCAGTATCTTTGTCAGTTCTCCTATGTAATCGACTTTCTCCTCCGCATGAAGCCTGTCGCCGTAAGTAGATTCCATGACCACATAATCTGCAGTCTCCGTATTCTTTGGCTCCTTGATCAACGGATGGTCGCTGTTGCCGATGTCGCCGGAAAACACGAGTTTTCTGGTTACGTCATTCTCTGTGGCCCACACCTCGATACTGGAAGAGCCCAAAAGATGTCCGATATCCGTGAACCGGATCCTGACACCCTCACAGACATCCACGTCACTCTCATAATCGCAGGGGACCAAACGCCTGATCGCCCCGTCGGCGTCCTCCATCGTGAAAAGCGGTTCTACCAGTTCATTCTCCGCGCTTCTCTTAGCCTTGCGATTCTTCCACTCCGCCTCCTGCATATGGATATGCGCACAGTCTCGCAGCATGATACTGCACAAGTCGCAGGTAGCTTCCGTGGCATAGATGCTGCCCCGGAATCCTCTGGCATACAGAAGCGGCAACAATCCGGAGTGATCGATATGGGCATGTGTCAAAAACACATAATCTATCAGCGTCGCATCCACCGGCAGTTCACAGTTCTCAAATACCTTGACGCCCTGTTCCATACCGTAGTCTATCAGAATATTCTTTTCTCCTACTTGCAGATAATGGCAGCTGCCAGTCACCTCATGATCGGCTCCTATGAACATTAATTCCATATCGTCACCTCCTAAATTATACTTATTATACCGTTTTTTATATCTGAATACAAGTCTCACGAAAGCATCCGAATGAAGATTTGGGAACAGGTATCCGACTCCTCCATACAATAAAGTAAAAACACAATAAGGTGAATATCCATGTTTCACTTCATCCCTGCCCTGATACTCTTTCTTGTCGCAGTCTCCCTGGATTCCATGACCGCCGGGTTCTCCTACGGCACCCAAAAAGTCCATATCAAGGCACTGTCCTTCGTCTTCCTAGTCTGCGTCCCGGCAGTCTTTATCACCGCAGCCAACCGGCTCTCCCATCTGCTCCTATATTTTATTCCTCCCGACGTCCTCCCCTTCCTCTCTTTCTTTCTCCTGCTGCTCATAGGATGCAGCAAACTGTTCGAAAGCTTACTTCGGTATCTGTCTAAAAAACACCCCAGTCTCGCCAGAAACTGGGGCTGTCGTATCAAACAGCTAAACATCATCTTCACCATCTATCTTTCTCCCGAAGATGCCAATAAAGAAGACCTGCAGATTTTAAGCGCCAAAGAAGCCCTGCTTTTAAGCCTTGCCCTTTCTCTGGACAGCATCCTTGTCGGCATGGCCTTTACCGCCGTTCCCATCTCCTGGCCTTTGTTTCTTCTCCTTGCCATGTTCTTCAATCTGCTCCTGTTCGCTGCCGGCTACTTTCTGGGGCGCCTGCTCTGTCATATGCTGCACATGGACTTATCCTGGCTGAGCGGTCTCTTTCTTCTCCTGCTTGCCGTTCACGCACTCTCCTGATGATAGATTTTGTGTCTTTTTGCCTCCAGTCCTCCCGACCGCAACCAAAAGTTCATGTACAATAAGCGGTGTGGCGGAGAGCGCGATCAACTGCGCCCACTCCATCATACTAAGCCGCACCGTGCCAAACAGATAAATGAGCGGCGTAATCTCCGTCACAGCCATCTGCAGCAGGATACCCACCACAAACGCCAATAGCATATATGGATTATTTCTGTGATTCATCTTAAATACGGAGCGATTCACATCCCGCATCCCAATCGCATGGAACAACTGACTGATGCCAAGTACTGTAAAAGCATGTGTCTGCGCCTCGGCCAGCACCGTCGATATCTTTAGCCCCTCTAATATATTATGTAAACTAAGTGGCAATCCTTCCAGCACGATTCGGTCATAAGGAACTTTCAAAAAGGCCGCCAGACTCACGCCTCCAATCACCAGACCATAACAAATCACACACATGAGACCGCCCTTGGCAAACAGGGAATCCTCCTTCTTTCTTGGCGGTTCCTGCATCAGTCTCTCCGTCTCGTTATCGTCCACGCCCAACGCCAGCGCAGGCAAAGAATCCGTAATCAAATTGATCCACAGAATAAAACTCGCTTTTAAAGGCGTGGGCAGTCCCGCCACAATAGTCACCAACATGGTGATGATTTCTCCCAGATTCGAAGAGAGCAGGAAGAGCACCGATTTACGGATATTCTCATAAATGCCCCTGCCTTCCTTGATCGCGGTATGTATGGTGGCAAAATTATCGTCCATCAGCACAAAATCCGCCGCGCCCCTGGCCACGTCCGTGCCGTTTAACCCCATGGCAATTCCAATGTCCGCCGCCTGCAAAGAGGGCGCATCATTGACGCCGTCTCCCGTCATGGCCACTGTCTTGTTCAAAGAACGGAATCCCTCCACAATCCGCACCTTATGCTCCGGCGTTACCCTGGCAAATACTTTCAGATGCGGCAGTTTCATCAAAAAAGAATGTTCCTTTAAATGATCCAATTCCTTGCCTGTAATGCATTCGTTAGCCCGACTTGCGATTCCCAATTCCCTGGCAATAGAAAAAGCAGTGTCCGGATGATCTCCCGTGATCATCACTGTGGAGACGCCCGCCTCCTTAAAATCCCGGACAGCTGCTTCCGCCTCAGGCCTGACCGGATCCTGCATACTGACCAATCCCAAAAAGACCATATTCCGCTCCTCCATACGTCCCTCTGGTTCCATGGCAAGCGCCAGTACACGCCGGCCTTCCGTCATCAACTGCTTTTGTATTCTCAAAAGGGAATCCCGCTGCGTCTGCGACAGTTCTACGATTCTGCCGCCACGATACATCCTATCACAATTTTCCAAAATCCGCTCTGCCGCGCCTTTCGAATAAGCGGTTTTGTCTGTCCCCTCCCTGTGCAATGTCGTCATCATCTTACGCTGCGAATCGAAACCAGTTTCATCCAGCCTTGGATATTGTCGTCTAATATGCTCAATGTCAGCGCCGCACTCCCCGGCCATATAAAGAAAGGCCATCTCTGTGGGATCCCCCAGGCTCCCCGTCTCATTCAATACACCGTCATTACACAGGATACTTCCCAAAAGAAAATGTCTGTGCCCAGAATCTGCGTCCTTCCGATCCACAATCCCTTTTAAAAGCGCAGTTGTCTGCTCCCTACTATTCAACCTGCCATCCAGACAACACTCCATCACCGTCATCTTGTTCTGCGTCAGTGTACCTGTCTTGTCCGAACAAACCACCTCCACAGCCCCCAGCGTCTCCACCGAAGAAAGCCTGCGTACAATCGTCTTAGCCCGCACCATACGGGATACGCTCAGAGCCAGCACAATCGTCACGATGGCCGGCAGCCCTTCCGGCACCGCCGCCACTGCCAGGGATACAGATGTAATCAACATTTCGCCCACATCCCGCTTCTGCCAAACCGCCACAATGAACAAAAAAACACAGATTCCCACTGCCAAGGCACTCAACACCCTGCCCAGTTCTCCCAGCTTGACCTGCAGGGGCGTCAGCTTCTCCTTGCCGCCATGCAGCATGTCCGCAATGTGCCCAATCCGCGTGTCCATACCCGTAGCCACCACTACGCCCCGGCCTCTTCCTCTCGTCACATAAGTAGACATATAAGCCATATTCATACAGCTGTTATCTCCCGGCACATCCACCACATAGTCTGCATCCTTTTCTACTGGAACAGACTCTCCCGTTAGGGTAGACTCTTCTATGTAAATTCCAATATTATCGACAATTCTCAAGTCTGCCGGAATCATATTTCCTGCCTCCAGCAACACCATATCGCCAATCACCAAATCTTCTGCCGGGATTCTGGTACGCACACCATCCCGTATAACCACCGCCTGGGGAGCCGATATCTTTTTAAGAGCCTCTACTGCTCTGTCCGCCTTTCCCTCCTGAATGATGCCCACCGCCGCATTTAAGACCACCACTGCCACGATGATGACCGCATCGCCAAATTCATGTAACATCAAGGAGATTGCCATTGCTACCACCAAAATCAATATCAGCGGATCATTAAGCTGCTCCAATATCATCTGCCAGACGCTCTTTTTCTCCTGCTCTTTCAGTCTGTTGGCGCCGTATCTTGCCTTGCGTTCCATGGCTTCCCTGCGGCTAAGTCCATTTTCCCTGTCCGTTTCCAGGCTCCGTATCGTCTCCGAAGCCGTCTTGCTCTCATACATGCACACATCCTCCTGCCTTTCCCTGAAACGAACCCGCTCATCTGTACAGCAGGCTTGTCATTTCTTTGTAAGATATATGCCTGTACAAAATTGAATATTACACATTATGTAAACTAATAAACCATATTTTTTAAATCCCATTATGCTCTGTAAATCACTTTACAAATACCAGTTCGCTGTCTCCAACAAACAATCGCTTTTCCTATCACATAAAATACGGAGCTTTCAGTCTCCTAAAAGCTCCGTATCTTATCACTGCCGTCATCCACCGTATTCTCAATCGTCTTAATCACCACATAATAGCCATTGCCTGCATTTATCTCCACAAACACCCTGTCTCCAACCTTGTGGCCTAACAGCGCCTTCCCCAGAGGAGACTCCGTACTGATCAACCCTTCCAAAGAATTTCCCCGCACCGTAGTCACCAGCTTATATTTCTCCGTGATTCCGTCCTCCTCAAAGAACACCTCCACCGTATTGTTCATACCCACTTCGTCCTCCGCAGACTCATCGGACACCACCACGGCTGTCTTGATCATCTTCTCCAAGTAGCGAATCCGGCTCTCATTCTGATTTTTAAATTTCTTAGCCGCATAATACTCAAAATTCTCACTCAAATCCCCCTGTGCACGCGCCTCCTTCACATCTTCCAACGCGTTCTTACGCACCACCAGCTTGCGATATTCGATTTCTTCCTCCATCTTCTGGATATCCTGTCTGGTCAGTTCATTATACATTTTTCCTCCATTCCGAAGCGTTTTACGCTGAGGAGGCGAGCGAAATATCAAATTTCGCTCTGCCATCATGGAATTTGTGACGCCTCGGCACAAATTCTTAGTTGAATAAATTGCTAGCGAGCAATTTATTCAACCTTCCTATCCTTTCCCATATACAAAGAATCCTGCTAAACGCAGGATTCCCTAAATAATCTTTCTTTCACTTATCGCACCTACATCAAATTTATTTTGAGTTTACCATGTACTCAAGCAGAAGATTTACATCGTCGGGCTCATGCGCCACAAGTTCCATCTCCGGAATCGCATTGTCAGCAAAAAGTTTTGTAAGCGCTACATATTTTGTCAACTGGGACTTCAGATTCAATCTGTCTCCCTCTTTTGTCACCAACTCTACCGTGCCTTTGCACTTGTTTACCACCTCAAAAAACTTTTCAGGATCGTCAATGTTCATTACTTTCATCTTCTTTTCCTCCTTATTCTCTTCTCTTTTTCTCTTCGCACTAACTTATAGCATCTTTTGAAAACTTTGTCAAATAGTTTTTGGAAAATTTATGAAATTTTTTTTGAAATTTTTCCGATTATTTTGGTTGACAAAGCATAATCCTTATGGTATATTAATATTCGTCCGAGCGATAGAACAGCTTAGACAAAGATTTGCGCGAGTGGCTCAGTTGGTGGAGCACGACCTTGCCAAGGTCGGGGTCGCGGGTTCGAGTCCCGTCTCGCGCTCTTTTTAATGAAGCGGAAATGCTGATAAATACGGCATTTCCGCTATTTTGTTCTCTGTGATTTTTGAATCATTTTGAATCACACTTGAATCACGTTATTCTTTTTCCCTCTAAAGCATCGGAAATCATTGAATAAGTCGCATCTTCCGTCAATGGGTTATATATGTATGACAGAGTAGTGGACAGCTCTGAATGGCCTAACTGTTCCCGAATAGCATCTATAGGTACGCCGTATGCGTTTAACCTGGAAGCATAAGTTTTTCGTATCTTATGACTTCTTTTCGGTTCAATCCCCTGACGCTGCGCATATTTTTCCAAGACATACTCTATCTGCCTGGCTCTCAGACGTTCTCCGTCCCGTTCAAACAAATAGGCGCTATCCATATCCAGCTTTTCCAATAATTTTTTAGCCTGCGGCACTAAGGCCACAAATCTGTCACGATTGGTCTTCGTATGCTCGACAACATAAGTCTGATTGGTCTCCTGATCACGTACCTCTTCTCTGACTACATGAATCTGATTCCCCATGATATCTTCCGGTTTTAAGGCCGCCAGTTCACCTATTCTCAGACCGAGAAAGAAATTAAGGCGGACAGCGATATAGGAACTGTCGTTTGTTTCCTCATACTTCATATCAAGATATTTATTCAACGCTTCCAGTTCATCTGTATTATACGTCTGGGTATTTCCCGCCTTTTTCACGGCCTGCTTGTACCGTACGGTTATCTTCATATCAGATAATGGATTATCAGTGATATATTTTTTACGTTTTGCATAATCAAACATACCATTCAGGATAGTTTTGGCATTAACCCATGCTTTACGGGTTAGATTGAACTCTTTCACAATACGGTTGCACTCCATTTCCAGTACAAATGTATCAATATCGGAGACTTTCATAGAATGTAACTTTGAAGGTTCAAAATATTTTGCATAGTGCTGCCTGTGTCGTTTTATGGTGTTAGCACTGTTGGTCATTGCCTTTTTATACTCCAGCCATTCTTCAAATAACTGATTGAATGTTAAATTGTCAAGGTTCTCTGTTTCTTCATACAATTTTACGAGTTTGTCTAACAGCTCTTCCTCGGTTTTCCCACGGATCAGTTGTCTTGCCTTATTCTCAGATTTGAAATAAGTAGTCCAATATTTATTATGAGAATTAGCGGGGGTAATCGAGTATGTATGATGTTTCTTTATCTTTGCTCTTTTGCTTGCCATGATCATATCAAGCACGTTGCACATATCTAGCGTATCACATTGTAATAGTGCTTGCAACTGCCCTAGATCAATGTTTGGCTGCATGAGATTACCCCCTTTCCTCATAAATTTAGAAAACTAAAGTAGATTTTCCTACCATATAATAATAGGCTCTTAAAATTTTATATTTATCTGTCGCGTTCCAATCCGCGGTCACGATCTTTTTCAATATGCTCTCTGAAAATAAAACGGTCTCGTTCATGGTTACGCATCTCAATATCCCGGTTCTTTTGGCCACGGTCAGTCAACAAACCGCGATCTTCCAGAGATCTTACTTTTGCTCCAAGGTGTATTGTCGGCTCACGGTCAATTCCCTGCCTTGCGTAGCTTATGTGCGTAATCTCCTTGGAAATGCCACATCGCTCAAACCATGAGCGGCATATTTCTGCCCATCCTTTGCGCCATTCCTCAGCGCGCTCAGGAGCATCCCAATCGTTTGTTTTAATGCTCCTTCCCAATTTATATCCTTTGGTAATAGGATCGCGGATTCGGTTCCCACTTTTATCCAAAAGATAATTTCTTCGCTGTTTACACATCCATTTCCCGTCACGATCCAAGGACCGGGTTGTTAATAGTAAATGGGCATGTGGATTGCCATCACCTTTATCATGGATAGATATGTCAGCACACATACCTTGCTGTACAAAAAATTCCTGCGCATACTGACGTACCATTTGAATATGGACGCTATGAATAAGTTCTCTTGGCAGCGCAATGATTACTGTTCGTGCCAATTGTGCATTCTTGGATTTTTCAATTTTTTCTACACTGTTCCACAGAACTTCTGGATTATGAAAAGTGTTTGGCGCATAGTCTGGCAACATAATCTCATGATAAACCAGATCCTGCCGATTAGTGTAATCGTAAGACCTTCCCGTATAATCGCTGTACAGTTTTTCGCGCGCACAATACGCAGCCATTTGTATTGCCGATCTGCCATTTCCTCGACTGATAATACCAATGTGAAGTGAGATTACTTCCATATAAATCATCCCCCTATCTTATCGCTATGCGCAGTGCGCACCATGTATATAAGTGCGCCGCCGCGCGCGCATAGCATAATTGTGTTAATGCGGTTGAATCATCGCATCTTCCATTTTCAAATAAGATTGCTGGCACTCAGCCAAAGCCTCCATGTAAGCATCCAATGGTTTGAAGATTTGCTCATTTTCATCGGATGTTCTTCCCGGAGTGAATTGTAATGCTATGGGAAAATGTTTGATAAACATTTCACCAATCAAAATCTTTCGCCGAAGCTCGATTTTGGATTCTGCTTCTCTGTTTCGGTTCTCTCGTAAAAGTTGTTGGTGTTCATATTGCTCCACTTTTCTTCGAGTCATGGCAATCCTTTCTTCAGCCGTCACGTTTTTTCTCCTTGTATCTCCGTATTATTTTTTCGTAATCATAAACATGTAAATGAGTTTCTGACACTGGGAGCTTAATTGTACTTAGCAGCCCACAAGGTGTGTGTAACAAGATGTTCCTGTTAGTCGCAAATTCATGCGGAAGTATTAGCGGCTCCCGAAATTCTTGAATCTGCCGTCCGTAAGTACTACATTCCGTAGTCGGATCATAGTTCTGAGAAATACTTCTTCTTCCAATCGGAACGGTACCGATTAATTTGCTGAAGTATTCTTGACTGTCTGGCTCAGTGATATTTAGCATCGCCTTGTATTGACAATTATCCACTATAATTTTCCGTATATCATAGCCGTAAATTGCATCCAACTGTGCTATGCTTTGTAACATCAGGCAAAAGGTTACTTTCTTGGATCGCAATGTTGTCAGAGCATTAGTGATGACATCCATTTTCCCCAGCAATGGGAATTCATCCAGCAGCAATAAGATTGGGCTGATTTTACGACCTTGCAGGCTTTGCTTGTCTGGTCGCCGTTCCAACGTACGGATCAGTTGAGTGAGCATCAACCGTATCATGCCGCCCCACTGCTCCATGCGGTCTTGACTCAGCCTCAGGAAAACATTTGGAGCATCGTCTGCTGTTACGATGTCTTCCCAAGAAAATACTTTTTTGCTTTGGCCATTGCTTAAGGCTTCCTGTATGTCTTGGTCCGTAGCAAAGGCCATGAGATGTCGCTTCATTTCAGTGCCGATTATGGCTTGATTTTCGCTTTTCATTTCAGCGATATCGCTAATTAAACCTTTTGCAAGTTGACTATCAACGTGTAAAATCTTGCGACATAGTTCAGAAGTCGAAGTGTTTACAGCTACTATTGTTGTCTCAATAAAATCCAGTCCGATTGAATAGCCATATATGAACACAGCTGACAAAAGAGCTCGGGCTAAATCAAGCCAATAGCCATTCGGATCATCAGGCGGCTTGGGAATCATTGCGTACGCAATCTCATTTGCATTTTGCTCAAGATGTGCCTCATCTCTTCTTAACAGGGCAAAAGGATCATACGGTATTTTACCATCAAACGGATCAAATACTATATATTCCCGTTTTACCCGACCTGTATGTAGCAAACTTCTATAATGACATGACAGTTCCCCTTTGAAATCCAGTACAACAAAAGGATCTTGCCATGTTTCCACCATGGATTTGGCTAAAATGTAACTTTTTCCACTGCCGTTTATTCCTACAACCAGAGCATTGCCATCATCTTCTGATTTTTTCCCAACGTAGTAACCTTTGCCGTAATCATCTTCAAGCCCTAGGTAAAGACCAGACTTTTCAATGCCAAGAATCATATCTTCGGGAATATTTTTGCCAAGACGAATACTTGGTTTGTCGATTGGCAGTATAATATTACCCTGGGGTGGTGCAAGTCCATTGGGTTCACCCCAAAACTCCCTGTATTTGTTCTTCTTTCCGATAAGTCAGTCGCCTCCTTTTGCGAATAATACTCAATAGTTTTGGACATCATTGCATCGGTTACAATAAATTGTGCAGTCTGTCTGAAGAGTAGGCTACCAAAAAGCAGCAAAATTCCTTTTTGAATAATAAAAGGTATTGCTGTATAATGGTTCTCAGACGGATATTGAGGTCCAAATTTAATGAGCTTGCCTAAATTGTAGCAAAGGAACGAAAGACAAATCGCAGACTTTCTCAGTACAAAAGCAAGACATTTTGATACCATTTTTAGGAAGGAAATTGTAATTATGACATGGGATACTTTTACAAAAGCCATTGAAGAATCTGAATTAGTGAGCGGAACCCCAGCCAAGATTTTAATTAAACTTTTTGACAGGGCTGGATATATTAACAGAAAAGAGAATGGTATTTCTGAACCATCCGCACAAGCATGGATTAATGGCAGAAGGAAATGCAAAGTATCGTCCTATTTTCCAGACGAAGAATATGTAAAGAAACAAGAATTATTTCGCTTTTTCCGAGGAAGACCACAGAACAAGTTAATGAGACTTCAAGAAATACTCTCTGAAAAAATAGATGACAACAGCCCCATTGATTGCACAACTAAAGATATGGACAGGTTTTGTTGGGGGCTTGTGAATCAATTTTTAGATTTACTTGGATTTCAGAGAATAGATTTGCCAGCACCAGATTTGCCAACAGATCCTACAGCTATTCCTTATACTATTGAAAATGAGATTGGTGAAAATATAGTTATTGAACAGGATCCAAATCCTTCACTGAGCGAGATCATACCCCAAGAAGAACCACGACCTATAACCGGGAGTGCTAAAATTGCCATTCCGCAGGAGTGTAAAGTATGCCTTTGTTGTGTATTTTGGCGGGGTGATGCAAAGGCCGCATATAAGAATATTGAGAATGAGTATGGTGAATGTAACGCACTCGCTAAAAGAGTTTTAGCAGCAAACGGTGCTTGTGCTAAATTCAAAGAAAGTTATGGTAAAATAATGTGCTATAATTCTTATAAAAAATACGGGCATTATATTGAAGATCATAAATAATCTTCCCCGTTTCCACGGAGAAAAAAGTTTTCTCCTCCAGAATGGATGAAGCAATTTCTATCTTTATGCTTGTACGCCATATAAAGATAAACGGAAAAGCGTTAGTTCGAAAATATGTTGGTATCCATCCCTCAAATTAGAATCATTTGGTAAACGAACTTCTAACCAATAAAGTGATTCATATCAACATATTTTCAAACTAACGCTTCTTTTCATAGTCTCGCTGACATTAAATAAAATAGGAGGAATTTAGTTTACATAATCTATAATCCCACTCAATCTTTCTATATCATCATTACTCCAATATTGATTTTCCCAATGATAGTACTTGTCTTTTCGCTTCTTGAATATACGGAATGGTTCTCTCGTATTATCATATATATGCAGGATATCACAAATCTCAACTAATCTCGGAACCAATGCAAGTGCCTTATCATATCTTGATCTGATTTTTTCTTCTGGAACACCATGCCCACCCAATGCTTCTCTTGCCTGTACTCTTGCAACGTTTATATCTACATTAGATGTCAAAACATAAATGCCCCTTACAAAATATCCCTGTTCTTTCGCTCTTTGCAATAAGAGCAGATTCCGATCGGTAGACAGCACTGTTTCAAAAGTAAAATCCTTTTTATCATTTATCATGCGCTCTCTCAATTCTTCTGCCTTTACTGCCGCTTCCAGATCCGTACACAGGGTAGTTCTTTTGATATCGTCTGCATTGATATACTCGCCCCCGACTTTCGCCATCTGCGTAATAGTCGATTTCCCACTCCCATTTGGTCCTGCAAATACAATGACCTCTGGAAGCCTGACCGCATTATTTTCCGACATACTCCCGCCTCCCATCCGGATATTCAAGATACGCCTTTTTTATCTCATCATCGTATCCTGCAATGGGTAGCCCTTTTATTTTTCTCACTTCATTATCTATTCTTATTGACTCCTTGAATCTTATTGTTAATTCCTCATCAGAAATTCCACAGGTGGAATCCAATTCATTTATGACTGTCATTAACTGCCTCCTTCCCAGCTTCCTATAGTCAATGCATAAAACAAACCATTGATTTACTAATGCTATCCACATCCGATTTCCCTGTTCCTTATATTGTACTCTATCTCAAATATTTGTTCAATCACTCTTATTTTCCAGCATGTGTCAAATTTGAACTTTATATTATATTTATATAAGTTAGCTATGATATCAGGCGGTATGGATAGTATTCGTGTCACCATACCACCCCTGCCAACGCTCACGCGCCTATATCTGATGCAACAAAGCAATGAATAGCACAATAAGAGTATCGCATATCCTTACTATATCATGCGCATAATTTCTTCCATCTCCATCCGCACCCTGATCCCGTCCTCCATCCCGAAGCGGTATGCAATGGCACCATACACTGCACCGAAATGGTTATTTACCGATATCGCCTGGTCGATCACACTTTTTTGTTCCTTTGTAAGTCCCAGTTCATCCAGTTTGTCAAAAACCTCCTGCTGTTCTGCTAATGCCTCCTGATAGTCTTTATCTTTTGCCATGACCGCATCCAGAGCCTCCATCGTTCTATGCGCGGCAATGATCTCTAATAATCCATTTTTCTCCATCCTGTTCACCTCTTCTCTTTCGTGTCCATCTTCAAATTTTTGTAAAGGGTAGATTTCTTAAGGCCTGTCAGTTCGATCAGATTTTTCGTACCTATTATCTTCTCATTGTATATCTCTCAACGCCATATTTTTTAGGCGTATTTAGCTGCCTGTCCAGGTTCCGTGCACGCATATATCCAAATACATAATTTTTCATAACGTGTTCCTTCCTATATAATGTGTCCCAATAATGTATAGGATACGGAAAGTTGATTTTGGAACGGGTTTTGGAACAAAATGCAGACATAAAAAAGCAGGCTATCCTATCACTGATAAGACTTCCTGCTCCTCATGCCCTGTTTATACTATTTATTCCTTAACCGCACCTTATAATGATTTTACAAATTTTTCTGTCCTCGCTTCCTCAAGTTCCTTTTCAGGATCAAAGTCATCCGGCATATGCCGTATCATCTCAACCGCTTTTTCTTTCATAGGGGTCATGTTACAGTCGTCCTTTCTTTTTCCGCAGACTTGTTTATGTGTTTATGGTAGCGCACAACAGCTATTCTTACAATAAGATTCCTTCATGCTGACAGCCAATGCAGTTTCTATCCTGACGCCTATTTATCTTTCTCATGACTACCCGTAAACGCCCGTTATCAGGCAACAATCTGCAGCGTCTCCTCATCCCTGTTGTACATATACACATGATAGGACAGCCGCTCTTCGATATCCACCTGTGTATTATTGACTTCCCGTACCATTTCCGCCAATCCTTCATATTCCGTTTCATCCTTTGGCGGCAGTACAATAGTCTCATGCAAAGAACTTGGAAGTATAATGAATCTATCACCGACCTTATCCGCGATCATCCGCAGGGTTTTCTTATCAAGAATCTCTGCTGCACCGAAACGTTTACAGCGGTTTGTCAGGATATACATATCATGTGGAGCATTACTGTCTTTCTTCGGAAAAGGAACGCCCAGTATGCGTTCTACGATCATTTCGATTGTGATAATATCCGCTTCTCCATCAGCACGCATGTTCATCATCGCTGTCTGGTAGAGATTTTCTTCTTCCTGCCCCCATATCTCCATATGCCCGTTATAGATAAGGATTGTCCCGATGTCTTGCTGCGCATGATCCCTAGCCACAGCATAGTAGACCACCGCCAGATCCATAAAGTTCCTATGCGGTATCTTTTCAAGCAGTTCCTTATTCTGTTCCGCATTAACTAGTTTCGGATAAATATCACTATGGACGGTTTCCCAGCTCTGGAATCCTGATATATCAAAATCCGGCGCATCCTCCTCATATTTCAGGATCAGCCTGTAGACCTCATCCACAATCTCATCAAATATCATCCCCTGGGATTCATACTCCCGGTAAAACTCATCCAGATACACACACGGCCCGATACCTGCTCCTTCTTTCACGACCTCGATTGCAGTCAGCTTTACATTGTTATTTTTAATCACATCACGTTCCCTGACCTGAAATACACCCTCCGCTTTCACACGGATCTCCTGTAAAATATTCTCTGTAAATTTCTCAAAACTCATCATTTATCCTCCATCCTCCATTCTTTTATCCGGACATCCCGCCTATGCCGCCTCTGTCGATTTCGTCCGTTTTAACGCTGACATCACCCTGCCATAGAGTTCTGCACTCATCGTTCCCGGCTCCTGTATCTGGTACCGGCTCTGTACCGTTTCCATAGACACGCCCGTCCTGTCAAGTTCCGCCTGCAGGGAATCCATCTGCTCCTTTGAAATGGAAGCAGAATCCTTCTGCGGTTTCCCCGCTGTATTCTTCGGCGCCGTATTTTGCACCGTTTCCGCTTTATTCCCATCTTCCCCGGCAGCTTTTCCTTTACGGCCGCCTGTAGTCCCTGCGCCTTTTTCTTTCAGTTCGTATACCGTCTGTCCCCTGTCATTTACCACTACAAGGGCGCTGATCTCCCGGTCATCATTGTACTCAATAGAAGAAACAGAGAAACGGTCATTACAAATATAGCGATTCTCTTTACTCTGGATTGAAACCTTTCCCGCCGGTATCCAGATAAAAGGCGCCGTATAGAGTTCCCGGCCAATGCCCCAGTTGAAACACGCCCTTTTGAAACTGTCGGAAGCCTGCCCTTTCTCTTTTTCCGAATAGCTCATGGTCCCCACATCCTGCTTCGCTATCCATTCCCCGGTTTCCTTATCATAGATCTCCACCGTACAGTAGAGGTTCCCCTCTATGCTCTGGTGGCTCCGCTTCCACCCGAAAGGCCCGAAGGTCTCATCAAGGATGCGCTGGTCTACCCTCGCATCTTTATAGAGTAACAAGCTCAAGCCGTTTTCCTTGATCACGGACACCCTGCACTCGATCTCATCCGCCTTAAGCAGTCTGATCAGGTTCTGTTCCATCTTTGTCCTCCTTTTTTTGCCTCCTATGCCGCTTTCACTTCAAACCGTCTGGAATGAGAAACTTTACCGTAATCGGCATAAAGCTCCGGCCTCTCTTCCTTAATGCGTTTAGTATCCAGCTTCGTGGAATCGATATTTTTCCATGTAACGCGGAAGCTGTCGCTGCTCGCCAGCTCATTGTCCTGCATGAAAAGTTTCACTTCCTGCTCGATCTGTTCCTGTTCCTCCTGCAGCTCCGCGATAAAACCAAGGATCTCCTCGCGCCTCTTTAACTTTTCATCAAACCCGACCAATTGGATTGCGCTGGCTTTCCTTGCGGTATGGAAATACTGTTCCAGTACCTCATCACAGGCCCTGCTCCCATCCGGCGGCGGGATAATGCCCGGCACCACATGATGGTTCCAGAAATCATCCTCTATCGCTATGAGCCTCCCGATCAGTTCCTCATCCCACTCCAGTCTGCGGTAGGTAAATTCCCTGCCTAAGATGACTGCCGCGATATACCACACCCTTTTCCCTGTGACCGCCATGTAATGGTAGCACTGCATAATATAATGGAGCGGGATATTCCCGTCCGCCCATTTGTCCGCATTGTAGGCGCTGGCTGTCTTACATTCCAGCCCCGCATCCTCACCCACTACGATACGGTCAACATCTGCGATCATGAAGGGATGCTCCACACTCCGGTACATGAAGTTAGACTTCCTTACCTTTAATCCGGTAGCCTCCGTAAACCGCTGTGCCACATAGTCTTCCAGATCATGGCCGATACGGATTGCTTCATTATCCTGTTCTTCAATTTCCTCCCTTGTTTTATCCTGAAATACCTTCATGGCGCTGCTGTAGGGATTCATGCCGCAGATTGCTCCTGCATCGGAACCGCCGATACCTGTTTTCCTTAAGCGGAGCCATTCTGCGTTGCTGACTCCTGTTAATGCTATTTTGTGAAACATAATTATCCTCCTTTCCTGCCCGGTATCTGTCCCGGACGCCGGCAAAAGAATAAGGACAGCCGGAACATCATGCCCGGCCGCCCTTATACATCCTTAATTCTTCCCGTGATATACGTGATATACTATTTTTTCAGACCAAAAGGTTATATCTGCTTTCTATGTTTATGCCGTTTTTACAAGCTGATAAGCCCTGTCGATCAGCGGGTTGCCGTCTACCGTGCGGGCAAACAGGTTCTCACTATAATTCGCCGTCCTGCGCAGGGGATCGCTGTGTGTCGCAAAGTCAGACACCGCATTGATGAAACGGTACGCATTATTTCCTACTTTCTGCAGGTCAGGAGCATCATAATACCGCTGTTCCATATCCCTGCGGAGCCTGATGATGATCTTGCTCTGGATCGGCGTTGCATCCTCCTCCATCGGCAGGAGCAGTTCGATGTATTCTTTCACCTGTGCGTCCGTCATCTTCTGCCTGCGTAACTGCTCAAACTCGATACCGAGGCTGTCCATATACTGCTCCGCCATAAAGAGCGTATCTTTTGCCTCCTGTATCTTGTCATGGATGTTGCCTGTGTGGATCATAGAAAAACTCCGCTTTGCGGTATCCAGTGCAAGGTTGAGGGTATTGTTACAGACAACCCTTACCGGAGTAACAGCTACTTTTACGGAGCCGGAACCGTCATGGGTGTTGGAGAATACCAGATAGGGGCTGATCCGCTCCCCTGCGATGATATATTCCCTCGGAAGCCTTGCAAGGAGCCAGACTTTCTTCCCTTCCTGCAGTGATCCGGCAGTCTCATAGCGGACGCCCTTTCCAAGCAGTTCATCGGTAAAGCTGAACGCATCCGTATTCTGCACTACCTTGTAGCGGTCGGATACCACGCCAAGCACCTTTCTGTCGGAACTTCGCACGTTCGCCTTATACCCTTTGACCATCTCGTTATAACCCGTATACACAGGCTCCTGCACCACCTTCCAGTCCAGCCCCGCAAGCCGGAGCGCCTCTGCGGATGTGGGTGCTTCCATGACAATCGTACCTAATCCATGCCACGGTTTCTCCCTTACGGAGAAGATAGTTTCTACATTTGCTGCCATTTTTAACATCTCCTTTTCCTGTTATTTAATCATCGTACTGTGTCCTGCTCTGCTCTTTTAGAGCCTTTGCTACTATAAGCAGCACCGAAAGTGCTATCTGTACTGCCTTGTACACTTTTTTCTTCGCCAAAATGATATCCCCCCTTTTCTTATTTAAACTAAGAATATATATCTGAAACAACGTAAGATACGGCATGGTCACGGTCATTTTACTCAGTATCCTGTTATGATGCTCTGCGCAGTTCCATTTCCCGCAACAGTGATACGCCATTCCGTAATCCCTGCTTATATGTCGTTCTGTTTTAACGAAACAAGGAGCATTGTATTCTTCTTTAAAGTTACAGATGATTCGTGTATCATAGGGCCTCCTTAAATAAAAAATATATTTAAGTGGCTTCGCCGCAAATTTATAGTAATTTGTTAAGTGTTTTTTGAATGGATTACAAAAAAAGAGTGAGCAGACATAAATTTGCCGTACTCACTCTTTGGAGTCATATTAACTTATTGACATTGATAATGCAATGGCCCCTTATTATATCACGGAAAGGCCTTTCAGTATTATTATGGAAATGATTTACACACTCCCATTATTCAACTATACCCCCATCAAATGCACCGAACAGATACATAAATCCATAGAAATCAGCCTGTTCCAGGTTCGTGTAATCACTCCCAGAAGGAATGATAAAGCTGTAATTATTCCCTTCATATATAAAATCTGTTTTTAAGGATATATTGCCTTTTTCTTTTAAAGCATCAAGCACATACTGTGGATAGCAACTCCATGCTTTATTGTCGAAGGTCACAGTGGTTCCTGCTTCCGCGTTCTTAATAGACTCTAAAAGGTCCTTACGGATAGCAACATTTGCGCTGATCGGCTGACTTTCTTTGATATCTCCACAGGATATGCATATATAGGAAGTTACACCGTCTGTTATTTCTGTAGGCTCCGTTGTCGTCCTCCACTCATAATAATGTTCACACTTACTGACCGGACTAACAGAGTCCTTTCCAGAGCCCTTTCTGCCCGAACCATTGGAACCTGTATCCGCTTTTTCGGCCCTGGTTATGATAACCGGATCATAAGCCTTCCATACCCTCTCATTTGCCCCTTTTACCACGTTCCAGGCTTTCATTCTTCCAGGGGAGATTATCTTGTATATCACTGCATCTGCTGCGTTGGCGTCAGGAACATTTTCTATCTGATATCCTCTCCACAGATCATAATCCACTGTCTCTGTAGCATTTGTACTATAATATGTTACTTCAAGGGAACCCGATTGCATCCTATGGGGTTTTGTATTCCATTGATCTTTTGCATCCCCATTTTCATAGAAGCTAACAGACAAACTGCCGCCAGTCCAGTCTCCCAATACATCTTGCTTGTCAGCCGCACTTGCTGTTACTGGCGTAATGATAAATGCGCCTACACATAATGCCGCAATAATATTTTTCAACAATCCTTTTCTTCCCATGTCTTTCTCCTTTTTTGTAAATTTTTAATATATCAAACAACCATTTGCTGTTGTTTGTTTTGGAATACAGATATTTTATCAGTTGACACTTTTATATACGATGCACAAATACAGCCACCGAAATCAATACCACTGACTTAGTCCTACAAGATTTTCCCAAACATCTAGTTTATGTCCGCATGCAGGTAATGTCTCCGCCAAATATTGTTACAACGATAATTTAAAGACCATGCTATTGCTGACGCAGTCATTGTCCCTATAAAAATCAAACAAGTTCGATTGCGAGATCCGCTTCGCGGCCTCGGATTCCATGAAGGAATTTCCTGTCTAAATCCTTTATCCCTGTTCGCAAATCACAATACAGTACCTATAATAATGTATCGTGATAAAATAACAGCCTAATCCTCTCCTCGAAAAATTTGTCCTGCCTTCCCGATAATCAGACTGATGATAAGAGCAATAAGATAAACGATCATGCCGCCTAAAAGTCTACTTAACCCTGAAAAACAGGATGCAATTGGTAATAATAAAGGATGCATCAGATAAATGCCGATACCACAGCTTTCCAACAGGAATATCCATCTGTTTCCTTTATCAGATACTATCAATATTTGAAAGAGCATCAGAAATGAGACATTGATGATAAGCCCTAGTGGCGCAAATTCCCCGTAGACAGTCTGAGTGGCCTCACCGTTTCTGATAGAGGACATACTGCTGATGATAAAGGCAGTCAAAACACCGACAACAAATAAAATGGCTGTGACCAAGAAAGCCTTTTTACGGCTTGTAATGCAAGCCGAAAAAAAGGAACGGCCTTTCTGAGAATCGGCATACGCACGCTGTTCTGTCCATGTAATTCGAGAAATATAATATCCCAGGACATAATACATTACATATCCAACAACAAATCTCATATTGATCGTCTCAAATGTAGTATTCAACCGGCCAGAACCATCCAGCTTACCGACAAACGGGATGATCACAGTAAAAAGAATGGACAGTATCAGAAAATATTTCATCAGCTTTTCTCTTTTAACAATTTCATAGAGAAGAGGCGTGATAAGATACAGGCCAATCAGTGTCATGATAAACCATGTGTGATACTGGCCAAAAACGATATCTTTTATAAATGCGTTTAGGATGATTCGGATTCCATATCCTTCCTGGATGAGAAAAATTCCGTCCCGTACTCCGAAAACCAGCATCCACGCAATATAGACTTTTAAAAGGCCAAGTATATTTTTCTTAAAAATGCTTTCTATGGATCGTTTCTTTGCAAGCATACCTATTCCACTGCACATAAAAAAGACCGGTACTGCGCATCGGGAAATGAGAAACACAAAATTTATAATTTTCCATTCCAATAATTCGGGAGGCAAGGTTGTCCACACGCCGGAAATGCTGTGCTGCATTACGACTAAAAAAGCTGAAAAAACTCGGATACATTCTATCCAATATATCCTGTCGTCAAAATTTTTAGTGAGATTATCATTTCCCATGTGATGATTCTCCAGCAAGGTAAGTTTTTCAGCACCAAATCAATGCCGCCTTCAACAATGGCCTCATCTGTCAAAGAATGTTCGTCGGACGGCATGAAAGTTGATGACTGGTGAAAAGCGAATGGTGTTCCGTAAAATCAGGAAAATGACCTGCGCTTACTTCTAAATGAACAGTCATCCGCTTCCCTCAAAGAACCAGGAACGCAGACATCCTTCCTTTAAAATAATCCATTCAAAGTCTTACTTCCTAAATTCGCCTATAATAGCTCATTCGCCTATACAGTCCATTTTAGCATAACTCATTCGCTTATACAATAATAATATTAAATTTTGAATGAGGTGATCAGAATGGATTATGTATTATTAGGACAGAAGATTCGTGCGGCCCGCATAGCAGCCGGATTATCACAGGAACAATTAGCTGAAATGGTAGGACTCACCAGCCAGCATATCTCCCATACGGAAGTTGCTTCTACCAAGATCAGCCTCCCTTCCCTTATAAAAATCGCTAATGCACTGCATACCAGTGTTGACAGGCTGCTCTCCGACAGTATCCATGATTCCAAATCCTATCTGATGGATGATGTGCAGGCGATCTTTTCTGACTGCGATCCTGATGAGATGTATGTTATGCTGGAGGCTGCAAATGCTGTCAAAAAGTCTATCCGGGTGCGAAAACTAAAACGCGCCGACTGAGCGGCTACCACAGCCATTCAAAATCTCCATCCCGCAGCCATAATACATTATCATCCACAAGAGGAAGCGGTACATCACTGATCAGTGTCCCGAAGAAATTCACCATGATACCACGCCTTACTCTCGATGGATTTCCCTGACTCTCATCATCATCGGCAACCTCATACTGATATCGCCCTTTTGGTACGGTACTCCTGTCTATACGCATATCACTGAAATCACATGGGATACCACATACACTGACTTTCTGAAACTTCTCTGTCCTGTAATCAAGCTTCATCATAAGATACCTCCCTGCTCATTTCTCATATACAGAGCTGTCATCATATACCCTGTAAGTGATTGTATCGCCGCCAACACTTCCAACGATCTTAACAAAATCCGGTGTTGGGATGGTTTCCGGGATATAGTCCAGATGTTCCAGTGCTTTATCCTGGGCTTTCCTGACTCTTTCCGTTATATCCTTTGCCATATCTTCCTCCAAACTGCCCTCGTAACCTCCGGGACGGACAGTCAAAAATAATCCCCATGCCATCATGGCACAGGGATCACTTTTTAATCTGCTGTCTCTATTACAGATATTCTATATGTACTTTTTTTATCCATATTCAAGCTTTCTCCGATAATACACTACCGTAAATGGAGTTCGTCCGTAAAAATACCTTCATAATCCTGTAGTTCATGGAACATTCCATCAACAACGACTGTGTCATCCTGTATCCGATACATTACTGCAAACTTAATACCTGTCACCGATCTCATCGAGGACTTTGTCAAAATCTTCCCCTTCACCCACCAGATAACATGCCCTCGACTCAGCCAGTTCTGCTAATATCTCATCACCGCTCAGCGGTTTATATGGATTATCTGCATAAAAGTTGGTCAGCAGATAACTCTGTATCTCTTGCTGCCGTTCTTCCGGTATCGTCAATAACAATGCCAGATTAGTTTCCAGTGTACTCATATATGAACTTTCTCCATACTATCTATCTGATTTTCTCCTGATCAACTTTATTATAACAGGAAATCACAAAATTAACACTGATTTTATACAGGCAAAAGCAACACATCCGCCACAGTTGCTAGCGGATATGCTGCTTCTCCACAGGAAAACACTGAATATGCAACAGATTGCCTGCACATGCAATCATATCTGCAATCATTTTCCATGATTTATAATCCATGATCTATTGAAACTTCTATCCATATCCATGTTTTCCTGTCACTGATATCATAACTACTATATATTTTAAGCGATAAAGTTAAGAACCCCGTTAAGCTCCTCCGGCAACTCCCCACAGACCTCCGGCAGTTCTGTTACGGCTGGTTCCGCTTCATCCTTCTTCACCGGAACACCCACGGTTCCTATTCCCGCCAATAATGCACCCACCAGTTTCATGCCCTGTGCCTGCATTTCCTCCCGGACTACCGACAGCATCTGCTCATGGAACTTCTGCCTTCCGGTGATCTCCATTTTTATACGGAAATGTTCTTCCAACACCCTTTTGACATACGCTGTCAATGACGCAGAACTTCCAGCCGCCTCCGCAAGTTTCAGATACAGGTCACAGTCTGCTTCATCCGCCATGTTAAAACGGATGAATACCGACCTCTGCTTTCCCGCCATCAGCCCACCTTCTTTCCCATCATCTGCCCTGCAAGGAACTCATAACCTTTCGCATTGGCGCAAAGGTCGCAGTCATAGGCGGTGTGGCTCCTGTACTTTCCCGCATGGTCGCGCGCCATCAGCGCACCGTCGCCCACATAGATGATGTTGGTATAGTCCATGTCATAACCGCGCTCTGCAAGCTCCAGTTCCAGTGAGCAAATCTTCTCCCGCATCATCCCGTTTATTAGTTCCGCATATACAATGGGAAGGTGGCTTTCTTCTTTCAGCAGTACCTTCATTACTTCATGCTCCGATATATCCTTCCCGGTCTGCACCTTCATATCCCGCTGGATCTCTTTCATCCATTTGACCATCGCTTTTTCGATCGTGATGGACTTACTCTCCATCGGGAACCCGTTCTGCACATAGACAACATCCGTTGTCTTGCTCCCGATATCCACGATTAAGTAGTCACCTTTCATATTTCCAAGCCGGGAAGCGATGGCGGAATAACACTGCGGACAGACGATCACCCTTCCGACCGTCACAGAATAGTCCTCTCCCTCATAGGAAAAGTCCAATACGCTCTGCCTGTTGTAGTAATCGGTCAGTTTCAGCTTGTCCCTGCCATAGTTGGAAAAGGGCAGCCCCACCACAAGCACGATCTCTGCCTTACAAAGTTCTTCCCTGCGCAGTTCCATAGCGATACCCGCCATTGTGCGGAGCCTTGCCGTATCATCCGACACCTTATCTTCCGTAATCGCCGCCCTGCCTTCCCCGACCTTGAAATATTCCCCGTCATAGAACAGGGAATTTTCTTTTAGTGTCGGCTCTGTGCTCCCCAGCATATGCACGCCGTTGTCAAAGACAAAGTTTGCCGTCTTGCCGAGCTGGTAGCCATCATCAAAACCTATGATACATCTCCCATCATCCAGTCTAATCATCGTTTACACCTCTCCTGTCATGCCGGGATCATGTCAAGGAACTGCTGTTCCGTCAGGACAGGGATGCCAAGCTCCCTTGCCTTTGCCAGTTTGCTGCCCGGCTTTTCCCCGCAGATCAGGTAGTCTGTCTTGCGGGTGACGGAACTTCCCGCTGTTGCCCCAAGGCTGGTGATCCTGCTGTTGATACCGTCACGGGTAAAATTCTCAAGTTTTCCTGTCGCCACCACTGTGCATCCTGCAAACGGGCTATTTTCTGTTATCTTCTTCATAGTCTCTTCCTCTCTTTCCTCAAAATGTAATTCTTTCTGTAACGTTTTCCAAAGCTTCAAATTATCCCAGTCATGGAACCACTCCCGGATGCTCCGGCTCATCTTTTCCCCAAACTCCGGCAGGGATGTGAAGTCAAAGCAGTCCACTGCCGCTTTCGCAAACTCCTGCAGGTTTCCCTTGAAAAAGCTGTCCAAGGCTCTGCCCGCAGTCCTGCCGACCAGAGGGATATCCATTGCCATCACATATCTTACAAAAGTCGTATGGCGGCTCTTTTCAATGGATTTCTGCAGTTTCTCATAAGACCTTTCCCCGAAACCTTCCATGCGGATGATCTCATTCCGGTAACGGTCCAGATGGTAAAAGTCCTGACAGGTATGGAGGAACCCTTTTTCAATGAATCTGTCAATAACTGCCTCTGAAATGCCGGAAATGTCCATTGCCTTTTTCCCCGCGAAATGCGCCAGTTTCCGTAAAAGCTGATTCCGGCAGTCTGTATTATCACAATGAAGCGTCTCAATAGTACGTCCGTTACCGCCTTTTCTCGAATAGATCCTTACCGGGTTCCCGCAACAGGGGCATTTCTCTGGTATCATACTATTTGCATAATGCCCTCTGTCAAGGTTATCCTCGATATGCGGGATAATCATGTTCCGCTTGGACACCAGTATCCGGCACCCCGGATGCAGTTCCAGATCCTTTATAAATGAAATGTTATGCAAGCTTGCCCTTGATACACGGCATCCGTCAATCTCCACCGCGTCAAACACAGCCACCGGCGCGATTTCCCCGGAACGTCCGGGCGTCCATTCCACAGACCGGAAGACCGTCTCCTGTACCTCGTCCTCAAACTTATAGGCGATACCATCCTTATAATGGTGACCTGTCCTCCCGCATCCCTTGGAATAGGAAAGGCTGTCATAGCGCAGAACTATGCCGTCTATCGGCAGTCCTCTGTCATCTGCGGTATTCCTCAGATCCCGTATTCCCTTTTCCAGTTCTTCCATGGAAACCTTCGTTGTAAGCGACAGGAACGGGCATACTTCAAATCCCAGTGACCGCATGGCTTCCAGTAACTTCCCGCGGCTGTCCGCGATCTTACCGAATCCCTCCATCCCTTCGATCACGTTGAACGCGTAGAAATGGATATGGCGTTTTCTGCAGGCGGCAGGATATAAAAGCCTGATGGAGCCAGCGGCAAGGTTCCTCGCATTACATGCCTCTTTCCTGCCATCAGATACTTCCCCTTTTATCTCCTCAAAGTCACCCTGATGGATGATGCCTTCCCCCGTGACTACCAGCCTGCCTTTATGGGGAATGGAGACAGGCACGTTATAAAACGCGGGGATGTTATGGGTGACCAACTCCCCAGTCTCCCCGTCCCCTCTAGTGGATGCCTCCACAAGCCGCCCGTTCTCGTAACAGATCTTCACGGTAAGCCCGTCCAGCTTTAACATCAGCAGGTACGCCGACCTTCCTGCCATTTCCAGAAGCTCCTCCAACTGCTTCGTTTTGTCAAGACTCAGCAGCGGGATTGGGTGCTTCACCTTTTTCAGCGAGCTGACAGGGGCAGCGCCTACCGTCTGTGTGGGAGAATTGCTCAGGATGATGCCCGTCTGCTTCTCCAGTTCCTGCAGTTCATCGAAGAGATGGTCATACACCGCGTCCGGTACACTTGGCGCCGCAAGGTTGTAATATTCATGCCTGTAGCGGTTCAGCTTTGCGACAAGCGCCGTGACCTTTGCGGCATCTCCCGCCTGTGTTCCTTTCTGGATCTTTTTCATAAAAACTCACGCTCCTTCCTTTTTCAGATCCTCAAAGAAAGAACCCCATGCCATAAGCGGCACGGGATTCTCTATAGTGTCATGAATAGAATATATAGTTGCGTGAGCGTCTGATACGCTTTAGAGCCGTAGGGGCATTACTGCTGTTTTTTCAGAATAAACCGCTCTCCTTCATAAGTCCGCACCGGGTTTCCCCTAA
>CAMNSD010000017.1 GCA_946554445.1 uncultured Lachnospiraceae bacterium
ATAGCATACAGTCCTTGGAGAGGGACTATAAACACTACTACTTTATAATACGAGGGATGGTGCAGCATATGCTTTTGACAGAATATGATGAGAAGAAACACTTGAAACATACCTTTGAGGAGGGCTTGGCAAAGGGACGGGAGGAAAAACTGAGGGAACAGGTGCGAAAAAAACGCGCCAAAGGTATGCCCATAGCACAGATTGCGGAAGAACTGGAGGAAGAGATATCTGTCATAGAGCAGATAATAGAAAGGTGACAATGATGCGTAAAGCGCTGGAACCATACATGACAGAAAACACATATTCACAGATCCTGTCGCGTTATCATTTTCAGGAAGATCAGAAAGTTTTATTGCATTCTTTGGACAAACAGCTTTCTCAGAGAATAGACGCGGTAGTATACTTTGCCCCCAAAAGCCCGCAGGAGGAGACTAGGCTGGCGGTTTTGGTAACGCTGGGGGCCGGGGTGGACAATCTGCAGGAAGAATATACTGCAGCCGGACAATTGTCGGAAACATATATGATAGAGTGTATCGCTATGGAACTTTTGAAAAATGCTTATGAACAGGCCGCGGAGATGATTTATGACTATTATGGTTTGTGGATGAACGGGTTCGATTTTCTGGGAGACCATATTCCTCTTGAAGAGATGGAAAGGATGTTTGACATCTTAGAGCCGGAGGAGATTTCCTATAATCGGGCATATATGATCACGCCGAAAAAAACAGTGACTTTTTACACAACGCTGACGGACAGCAGAACGGCAGCTTACTGTAATCTGTGTAATACATGCAGCCACACAAGATGCATCCATAGAAAAGGGAATCTTACGTACGGTTATCAGCGAATTTTTGGGGATAGTCTGGTAAAGTTAAAATGAAAATAAACGAAGCCGCTGTGGAATTGTATCGCAGTCGGATATGATTTGAAACATGGGAAAGAGATAGGGGAGAGATTGAAAAATGTACGAATATATTTTGTTTGATCTGGACGGTACCCTGACGGATTCTAAACCTGGTATTACCAGATGTGTGCAATATGCCCTGCATAGAATGGGAATTGAAGAACCGGACCTTGATAAGCTGGAGCCGTTTATTGGGCCGCCTCTTTTGGATAGTTTTCATGAATTTTATGGATTTGACGAGCAGCAGGGAAAGAAGGCGATTGGCTATTATAGGGAACGTTTCAGTACGGTGGGTATTTTTGAGAACGAGGTTTATCCGGGAGTGGAGAACCTTCTGGCAAATTTAAAGTCTTCCGGAAAGAAACTGGCGGTGGCATCCAGTAAGCCTCAGGTGTATGTAGAACGGATTTTGGAACATTTTCATTTGCAGACATATTTTGATGTGGTAGTTGGCAGCGGACTGGACGGCACCCGTACAAAGAAAGAAGAAGTGGTAGAAGAGGCGCTCAGATGTCTTTTGCCGAAAACATTGTTTTGGAAAATGATGGATGGGAAGGACAGGAGAGCCGATGGTCAAACGGTGGAAGAATATGATGGGGAATATCATGATACAGTTGTCATGGTGGGGGATCGTCGGTTTGATGTGGAAGGCGCCCAGGAATATCAGATTGCTTCCGTAGGGGTGGCCTATGGGTATGCCTTGCCGGGAGAACTGGCAGAAGCAGGGGCGGGTGTGGTCGCGGAGACTGTAGAAGAACTGGAAAATATATTGTTACAAGTCGGCTAAATATGAAGAGATAAGTAATCCGTATTGTTTAACATAAATTTTTTTGCTGCATATCATATAACAATCAATTTTGGAGTATGAAGATATGTATCAGGAAAAGGAGTTTGTACGCAGAAATATTTTAGAAAACAGCGATTTGGCTTTCCCGCCACAGCATCAAAACAGACAGCCTGGGTTTGAATATGTCATGAAGCCTATCCCTGTGTCTGAATGTGGCAAACAGTGTAGAAAGCTGGAAGACAAAGTTGCGTTGATTACAGGCGGAGATAGTGGGATTGGCAGGGCTGTGGCCTATGATTTCGTGAAAGAAGGAGCATGTGTCGCACTTGTTTATTATGATGAAGAGGTAGACGCAAGAGAGACAGCCGAAAAAATAGAACGGCTGGGTGGAAAGTGTTTTCTGCTCTGTGGGGATTTGAAGAATCCGGCTTTTGCCAAATATTGTATTGATAAGACCATGGAACGCTTTGGAAAACTGGATATTTTGGTAAATAATCATGCGATGCAGTTTATCCACCGCAGCATTATGGATATTTCCCATGAGGAACTGGAATTTGTTTTCAGGAACAATGTCTTTTCGTTTTTTTACTTAATTCAATATGCATTGCCGTACATGAAAAAGGGCGGGAGCATCATTAATACGACTTCCGTGACTGCTTATGAGGGCAATAAAGATTTAATTGATTACAGCGCAACTAAAGGGGCGATTGTGGCATTGACAAGATCCCTTTCCCTGTCTCTTGTGGAAAAAGGAATCCGAGTAAACGGTGTTGCGCCGGGACCAATATGGACGCCGCTGATTCCGTCCTCCTATTCGGCGCAGGAAGTTGCCACATTTGGTAAGAAAACTTCCCATGTTCCTATGGATCGGGCAGGACAGCCGTGTGAAGTGTCGCCCTGTTATGTATTTCTGGCCTCTGATGACGCGAGTTATATGACAGGTCAGGTGCTTCATCCGAACGGTGGGACAATTGTGGGATCATAAATTTAAGGATAAACATGCCGGCAGTGGTAAGGAGGATGTCATGGAAGCAAAGAATGTAAAAGGCGGTATGGATGGCCAGAATTCCTTACAAAAGGCATGGGAAGTCTTGTTTCCTTATCTACTGTATTATCTGGCTTACAGCGCGGCGTATATTATCCTTACTTTTTTGCAGGAAGCGTTGATGAAAAGCCAGGATGAGGTATACCGGAGTTTTATGACAAAACAGGCGGCTACTGTGGCCGGTGTGATGGGAGGACTCGGCATGATGTTTGGCATCCTGCCGATACTTCCCATGTTAAAAAAGGAACTTCGACTGCGAAGAGACATGAGTAACCAAGAAAAAAACAGGCAAAATCTGGCCAAGGACATACTGTTTACTGTGATTGTCGCATTTGCTTCTTCTTTGGGCCTTAATATTCTATTGACGTTAACAGGATTTGCAGACAGTTCCCAGACTTATCGGGAAGTGGCTGACAGCCAGTATGGAGTGGCTTTTGTGGTGGGACTGATACTTTATGGCCTGATTTCTCCGTTGGCGGAAGAAGTGGTCTTTCGCGGTGTGATTTTCAATCGGATGAGACGTCTTTACGGGCCAGTTCTGGCGATTGTGGCATCTGCCCTTTTCTTCGGCGCTTTCCACGGCAATATGGTGCAGGGGGTATATGGCGGGTGCATGGGAATCCTGATGGCCTATCTGTATGAGAGAAGCGGTCGGTTTGCCGTGCCTTTCTACTTCCATATGGCGGCAAATCTGGCAGTATATATCACGGCGTATGCAGAGTCTTTACAGGAAATGTTATTTACGCCGGTGGGGTGTGTGATTTTGCTCGCAGTTGCAGTTGGCTGTGTCGTCTTAGACTGGCGGTCTCGGAAGGTAGGCTAATGTGAGTTGGAATGGAGGAGAAAATGAACATAACAGATAAGAATATAGATGGCGGCAGAGCGTTTGACTGGGGTAGGACTTCTGCTGATTATGCCAGATTCCGGGATATCTATCCACAGGAATTTTATGATAAGATCATCGGGCGGAATTTGTGCAGGGATGGTCAGAAGGTCTTAGATATCGGAACAGGAACCGGCGTGCTGCCGCGGAATTTGTATCGATATGGGGCAGACTGGACGGGGACGGATATTTCCAGGGAACAGATTGAGCAGGCGAAAAACCTTTCGGAGGGCATGGAAATCACCTATTTTGTGACAGCTGCGGAAAAATTGGATTTTCCGGAGAATTCATTTGATGTGGTTACGGCCTGCCAGTGTTTCTTTTATTTTGATCATGAGAAGATTGCGCCTGTGTTATATCGTATGTTAAAGTCGGACGGACGGTTCCTTATATTGTATATGGCGTGGCTGCCTTTTGAGGACAAGATTGCGGGAGAAAGTGAAAGGCTTGTCCTGCAATATAATCCGGTATGGAGTGGTGCTGGCGAGACCATCCATCCGATTGTCATACCGGAGGCATATCAGGAAAAGTTTGACTTGGTTTACCGTGAGGAATCGTCCATAAAGGTCCATTTCACCAGAGAGGGCTGGCATGGGAGAATAAAGGCCTGTAGGGGCATCGGGGCGTCCCTTGCGGAGACAGAGATTACAGCGTGGGAACAGGAACATCGGAAACTGCTTGCCGAAATGGCACCGGAGGAATTTGACATTCAGCATTATATGGCAATCGCGGAACTGCGGGTGGTGAAATAAGAGGTTGGGAAGGTCAGGATTAAGATGGAAGAGACCTATGGTGAAATACTGATATATCAAACGGAAGATGGATTTACTAATATAGAAGTGAAAATGCAGGATGAAACAGTCTGGTTGACACAGCAGCAGCTTGTGGATTTGTATCAGACCAGTAAATCTAATATTAGTGAGCATATAAAACATATTTTTGAAGAGGGCGAACTACTGCTTCTGATGGCAAAAAATATAATATGACTTATTATAATCTGGACATGATTATATCGTCAGGTCTTAGATTTATATGCTACCAGTGTTGATTATGATCCCAGAAGTGATGATTTTATCAGATTTTTTAACTTGTGCAAAACAAATTGCACTATGCGGCACATGGACATACAGCAGCGGAAGTAATTTATGAACGAGTTGATGCACAGAAACCATTCATGGGATTGACTGCATTTACAGGCGAACTTCCTGCGTTAAAAGATATTGGAGTTGCCAAAAACTATCTTAAGGAGGATGAACTCAAGATACTTAATAATTTAGTATCAGGTTATTTTGATTTGGCAGAAATCAATGCAATCGAGCATAAGCCGATGTACATGAATGATTATGTGGAACAGCTTGATTCTATATTATCTTCCGGAAAGAGAAAACTTCTTTCTGATTCTGGAAGGATAAGCCATGATGAAGCGATGAAAAAAGCCAGAGACGAATATAGAAAGTATCGGGCAGCTACATTATCTCCTGTGGAAGAGGTTTATATGCAGACAATTAAGAAAGCTGATAAAGCGGTGAAAAAAGGTGTAAAAAGGAAAGCATAAATATATGCAGCCAGATTCCATGAAGGGAGCCCCTACAATGATAAAACGAAATCAGGAAATGGAACAGATTATGACGGAGCGTTTTGGAAAGGATACCATCCTTTCTCTTGCGACAGTAGAAAACGGTATCCCTTACGTCCGCAATGTAAATGCCTACTATGAAGACGGCGCTTTTTACATCATTACATATGCGCTTTCCAACAAGATGCGGCAGATTGCAGATAATCCCATGGTGGCGATTGCCGGTGAGTGGTTTACAGCGCATGGTAAAGCCGTGAATTTAGGATACTTTGGGAAAGCCGATAACCAAGCAATAGCAGATAAGTTAAAAAAAGAATTTGCGGCATGGATAGACAACGGGCATAATGATTTTGAGGACGAAAATACCATCATCCTACGGGTTGAATTGACAGACGGCCTGTTATTTTCCAAAGGGACAAGATATGAGTTTTAGCTGTTCAAAATGTGGATTGCAGGCTAAGATAGAAGGAGGTTGACTTATGACAGAAAGAGAAAAGATGCTGGCGGGACAGCTTTATGACTGCGGAGATGAGGAACTGCTGACACAGTGGCACAAGGCAAAAGATCTGGTGAGGGATTACAATCATACGGATTCTGCGGATGCGGAGCGAAAAGAGCAGATTTTGCAGGAACTGTTGGGCGGCAAGGGCGATAATCTCTGGATAACGGCGCCGTTTTTTGCTGACTATGGCAATAATATTTACTTTGGCAACAACTGTGAAGTAAATATGAATTGTACGTTTTTAGATGATAATATCATTCGGATTGGAGATAATGCTCTCATTGCACCGAATGTGCAGATCTATACGGCGTTCCATCCGACCAATGCGCGGGAACGGTTTGGGGAACCAAAAGAGGATGGTTCTTTTGCATTTTGTAAAACGCAGACAGCGCCGGTTGCCATTGGCAACAATGTATGGATTGGCGGCGGCGTCATCATCATGCCGGGTGTTACCATAGGGGACAATGTGGTGATCGGGGCCGGGAGTGTTGTCACCAAAGATATTCCGGACAATACCATAGCCTATGGCAATCCATGCCGCGTTGTGAGGGAGAACAAATAATTTGGACGGGAAAACGGAGAGGATGGTAGTTATGAGTTTTGTTATGATAGGATTGGGTGGCGCAGTGGGGGCAATGGGACGATACGCAATCAGTCTTATTCCGGTAAAAACAAGTTTTCCGGTACTGACATTATTGACGAATATCATGGGGGCTGTGCTGATCGGTTTTATTGTGGGCATTGTCAATTCGCATGAAGATGTGAATCCCAACACGGTTTTGTTTTGGAAAACAGGAGTGTGCGGCGGGTTTACCACCTTTTCCACCTTTTCCCTTGAAGCGTGTACGCTGTTTGAAAACAGATCCTATTGTATGGGCGGGATTTACATCGCGTTGAGCGTTTGTTTCTGTGTATTGGGAGTTGTGTGCGGAAGAAAATTAACCATGTTGTTTCAGTGATATGAGGAGGAAAAATTGCAAGTAATAGAGTATTTTGATTGTGAACGTAAGGAGTATTGGTTAGAACAGATTCAGAAATGTGATTGGGGTGCGGGAGCGTTTTTATATGAACTGCTCAGTGAAGATAAGTTCAAGGAGGTTGTGGGTGAAACATCTAAAGTGCTGATGCTCACAGAAGGGGAGGCACTTATTTCATTCTGCACCTATGCGGAGAAAGATGATATACAGCCCACCGAGCTGACGCCCTGGATTGGGTTTGCCTATACGTTTCCGCAGTATAGAGGGCATCGTTATCTGGGAAAATTGTTTGCAGAAATTGAAAAGCTTGCCAGAGGCGACAAAGTAAAAGAAATCTATATATCAACCAATCATACTGGTTTATATGAAAAGTATGGATGTGAATTTTACCAGATGATGAAGGATATAGGTGGTGAGCCGTCCAGGGTTTATAAGAAGTATGTAGACTGAGGAGGATTAAGATGCTGACAAAACCAGATACCGGATGGAGTAATTTTCAATTGGAAGGCACTTCCGTATATGAATTAAGTTATCTTGACGATATTGCGTTCGAGTGGATAGAGCAGGCAATTCATGGCTTGAAAACGCTGAGTCCGTTTTGTGTAAAAGGGTTTATGGAACCGGGCCGCTTCTTGTGCATTGTTAGTTATTGGAACTGTCATATTATCTGTGAAGATGAGGAGAAGCATCTTCTGGAAGAGGGTGATATAACCATGGAGTATTCGCATACGAGTATGTTGGAGTTTTGTAAATATCTGTATCATGATATTAAACAGAACATGGAAGAATGGGTGCACTTCATTGACTATGGGAATCCAGATTGGGACAGGAAAAGAAAAATCCTTGAGAGGGATTTGCATAAATTAGAAAAACTGATATTAAGAAGAGAGAAGAGTTTTGATGAAGACCATTGTTTTTTATAAGTTGGTGAAAAGGCCGTTGGGGATAAAATATGGACAAAAAAATGACTGTAAATGGAAAAGAATATCAGATTATTAAGTTATTAGGCAAGGGAAAAGGCGGCTATTCTTATTTGGCAGGCGATGGAGACAATCAATATGTTTTAAAGCAGATTCATCATGAACCCTGTGATTACTATCAGTTTGGCAACAAAATTGAGGCAGAAATCCACGACTACGAACGATTAAGGGCAATCGGGATTAAGATGCCCCTCCTGCTTGAGGTGGATGCGGGGCAGGAACGAATTTTGAAGGAATTTATTGCGTGTGATACCATTTATGAGTTGATTCTACAGGATAAAATGAAATCGGCCTATACAGACCAAGTTCGGGATATGTGTGCTTTATTATATGAGGCACATACGAATATAGATTATTTTCCGACAAATTTTGTGGTGCAGGAAGAAGTGCTGTATTATATTGATTTTGAATGTAATGATTATATGGAAGAGTGGAATTTTGAAAACTGGGGGATTAAATACTGGTCAAAAACGCCGGAATTTATTCAATATGTGAAGGATCATTCCTAAAAAACCAAGGGAGCAGGATGTGGGCAGATGAAACTAAAAAACATTTTGATTGTTGTGAAGGATATCGAGACATCAAGGCAGTTTTATCATGATTTATTTGGGCTTGATACAGTGTTGGATCATGAAGGAAATATGATTTTGACAGAAGGACTGGTATTGCAGGATGAAAAAATCTGGAAAGTATTTTTAGGAAGGGATGTTATCCCGGAAAATAATTCCTGTGAACTGTATTTTGAGGAAAACGAGATAGAGGCATTTGTCCAAAAGCTGGAAGAATTGTATCCGGCTGTTCAATATGTTAATAAATTGATGACGCACAGCTGGGGCCAGAAGGTCATCCGCTTTTATGATCCGGATGGAAATCTGATTGAGGTGGGAACACCGATGCGGTAGTAAAAATGATAGATGTGAACCAGGAGAAATGACATGGACAAACCAGAATTGACAGCAGAGCAGAAAAAGACAGAAGTGGATTTATGGATCATAGCAGTTGTCACTTTGGCAGTTTTCTTTTGCTATGCATTAAAGGGCAATCAGTTAAGGAGTTTTGTCACCAATACGGAAGTCTCCGTTATTCCGCGGTTGTTGGTCAATGCCGGGATTCAATTTGGCATAGCCGGACTGGGCATTTCGATTGTGTGTATTTTGAGAAAAGAGAAATTTACGGCATATGGATTGAGAAAAATTAATACGGTTAAGGCTGTCATAGGGACTGTATTATCTTTTCTTCCTTATATTTGCTACTTATTCATTTCAGGGCAGGTGAATGGCTATCGTCCTTTCAGTATATTAGTTACGGATGATGTGATCGCGGGCGGATTTCCTTTTTCTATACTGGGGATGGCACTTATTGCCCTCGTGTGGGGATTTTTTGAGGGATTCAATTATGCTGTGATCTGTGAGAAGATCAATAAAAGATACCCGCCTCAAAACATATGGTTAAATTACGGAGCCATCACCTGTGCGGTCTTTTGTGTACTGTTTCATGCATTTAATATATCCTTCTGGGGCATGGTTGAGATTGTTACGACCTTCCTTGCGATTTATGGGATGCTGCTTGTGAAAAGGCAGACCGGGAATGCCTGGGGCTGTGTTTTTGCTTTTTGCTTTATCTGGAATGCTTTGTAGCTTGTAAGAGCGTTTGGGGAAGGACAAGTGCATTGGGAAATGGGTTTTATGATACTGAAAGGAGGAAACTGACAATGAGTAAATATGATTCTTTATGGGAATATGTGCGGGAGAATGGGAGTGAATCTTTTAAATTAACGTTTGAAGAGATACAGGGCATTGCGGGAATCCCGATAGACCATTCTTTCCTGAAATATAAAAAGGAACTGACCGAATACGGATATGAGGTGGGGAAAATATCCATGAAAGAGCAGACGGTAGTCTTTCGTAAAATGGAGAGAAAAATATGACTGATGGATGGATAACTGGAAGAATATATTTCAACAGAGAAGATAAAAGACTAATTATTAAGAGACCGCGAAGCGGATTTGGTTATACAATGAATATGGGAAATAAATGGACATGGATATTTAGTATTATTTTAATAATTATTGTTGTTATATTAGTCTGCGTTTTCTAATATAACTTTCAGTTTATAAATTTTGAATTGGATGGGAAGCGCACGATGCATAAGGCGGAGATGCAAGATTGAAAATTATGAATAATGTGAATCAAAAAATAATAAATGCAGTGATAGAAAAAGCAGAGAAGGCATGTCCTGATTCGTTGGCTCTTATAGGAATATATGGTTCGGTAATTACCGGAGATGCGTATGAAAAATCAGATTTAGATCTGCTCATACTGATTCAGGATGATGAGGGATGGCAGCTTGGTACGGGCTTTATCTTAGATGACAGTAAAGTTGGCTATGACATATATTGCACAACCTGGGAGGGGCTTAAATTTGATGCCGCATGTCATCATGCCCAGATTTCTAAATTGATGGATTCTCAAATCGTGTATATGAAACATCAGGAAGCTTATGATGAATTGTGTAAATTACGAGAACAGGTAAAACTATTTTTGGCATCCGAGGAACGGTTCCCGAGAGTGAATGCGTTGGTGGACAAAGCAAAAATATCTTATGCCAATGCTTATTTACATGAGGAGTTAGGACAGGTACGCCTGGATGTATTTGGAGTCATGTGTTATCTTATGGATGCGGTTATGCTTTTCTATGGAAGATATTTTAAGCGTGGCACCAAAAGAATGCTGGAAGAGTTAGCAGCTTTACCTGTTGAAGCGGCTTTTCTTGAGAACTTAAAGAACTTAGCTTCCAGTAAAGATGTTTGGGAGTTGAGAGCCTTATCAAAGAGCCTTCTTTTATATGCGGAAGAACATTTGAAACAAGAAGAAGAGAAAGAAGAGCCATCTGCAAACCTTTCCGGCACTTATGAAGAAATGTATTCAAACTGGAGAAATAAGGTAGAAGAAGCGGCGAAACAGAATGATGTTTTGGTATCTTTCATGAATATGTGCAGTTTGCATTATATGTTTACGGAGATTGCATCTGAGTCTGCCATAGGAACTTACAATATTATGGAAGAGTTTGATCCGGATTGTTTAGAGAACAACGTCAGCCTGTTTGATGTGTGTTTACAAAAGTACGAGGCAGTCTATAAGACGGCGGGAATAGCAGTTCAGCATTATCAGGATGTAGATGCGTTTGTCGCAGATTATCTTGGGCGGCGTAACAATTTGGTCATCTGACGATGAAACGAAAATGCCAGAAGGGAGATACAGAGGATGAGTGATATCATGGAATTTGCCAGCAGGGAAGAATTTAGGCAGTGGCTTTCTGAGCATTGCCAGTCAAATGACGGTATTTGGCTTTTATTTGGCAAGGCCGGCGGACCGAAAACAATAAAAGCAGGAGAAGCCTTAGAGGAAGCGCTTTGTTTTGGATGGATTGACGGGCAGATGCAAAGTATAGACGATAAAACGTATAAGAAATACTTTTCCATGCGCAGGGAGAAGAGCAAATGGTCGGAGAAAAACAAGGCTTTGGTCCAGAAACTGGAAGAACGGGGAGTTATGACAGATTTTGGCAGGCGAAAGATAGAGGAGGCCAAGAAAAACGGTCAGTGGGACGCGCCGAAATCCGTGCCGGTCACAGAGGAACAGATTGCTGTCGTAGCGGCATTGTTAGAAGGATATGAGCCAGCCTGTACAAATTTTCAGGCCATGTCTTTGTCGGTAAAGAAAACTTATACGCGAGCATACCTGGATGCTAAAACGGATGCAGGGCGGGAGAAACGGCTTGCCTGGATGGTAGACAGGCTTAACAGGAATTTGAAACCAATGTAACGGAGGAGAAACATAGGGATGGTATTTCAGATTGTGGCGGCAACCATTTTATTGGTATTTTATGGATGCTATTTCATAAAAATGATAAGCCAGCGCCAGAAAGGGATCCAGACTGACCAAATCGGAAAAGGAAAAGTTGGTTATGCGAAATATATTGAGATTATCATGAAGATTGCTACCTACATGGTTCCGGTTGTGGAGGTTGTAAGCATTGTTAGGAATAAGGACTTCTTTTCTGTACCGGTAAGGGTGCTTGGCGCCGCTATTGCTGTCATTGGCGTGGGGGTGTTTATCATTTCAGTTCTTACCATGCAGGACAGCTGGCGGGCGGGGGTATCCAACACGGACCAGACAGAACTTGTGACAAAAGGTATCTATCAGATTAGCCGTAATCCCGCGTTTTTGGGTTTTGATCTGATGTATATTGGAATGGCGCTCATGTTTTTTAACGGGTTGCTCTTAATCGTTTCGGTTTGGGCGATGGTTATGTTTCATTTACAGATTAGGTTTGTGGAAGAGGTATTTTTGCTGGAAACATTTGGAGAAGCGTATCTGAATTATAAGAATAAGGTTTGTCGTTATATTGGGAGACGGCGGTAAAATTTTATTTCTATGCATTAGAGAAAGAATGTAATAAGGTGAAGAATTTTTCGGAAAATTTTTCACAAAAAAAATTATTAACAATGGAGAAAATCCGATATGAATACAAAAATATACAATTATATCCGCCAGATAGTCAGCGCGGTTGTATTATCTGGGGTAATCCTGATTCTCATAGGTTCTTATTATTGTATGGTCAAGGCAGGAATCCCCTATCAGGATCCACCGCTGGAATTGCAGATACAGTATATTGTTGACATGAGAATTGGAGAAACATTATTGAAAAATGGTATGCTCATGACCATATGCGGGGGCGTAGTCCGTTTGGTTTTGAGAAGGAGGAAATAGGTTTTCATGATAGTTGAAAAAGCTGAAATAGAAGATATTAATTTGCTGACAGAATTAAGATTAGCATATTTACAGGAAGATCATGGTAAAATGAGTGAAGATGAAATAGGAATAATCAGAAGGGATTTGCCGGATTATTTTAAAAGGAATCTTAATCAAACGCTCTTTTGTTATCTGATCAGGGATAAGCAGGAGATTGCCGCCTGCGCCTTTTTGTTGGTGATTGAAAAGCCGATCAGTCCGGCATTTATTACAGGCAAGACGGGGATGGTATTGAACGTATATACGGATCCCAGATATCGGCGCAGAGGATATGCAAGAAAGATAATGGACACACTTCTTTTGGAGGCGGCGGAGAAAAATCTGAGTGTGGTGGAACTTAAATCGACAGAGGATGGATATCAGCTATACAAATCTATTGGGTTTGTAGATGAGGTGTCAAAGTATCATTCTATGAAATGGTACAATCAATAGCTGCCTTTAGGTGGTGGGTAACAGAGGAGGAATTTCTATGGAATTCATAAGGACCGATGGCAAGAACGGGGATTTTATAGAAAACTGCAGGCTTCTTGACCTGGACTTGGACAGACGTGTGGGGAGACAGATCAAAAGAGAAAAATATCACAAGTATAACCAACTGGACGAGATACAGGAAGCGATAGTCGTTTATGATGGGCATAAGGCAGTCGGCGGCGGTGCAATCAGAAGATATGACGATGAAACGATAGAATTAAAACGGGTGTTTGTACATAACGAATACCAGGGACAGGGAATAGGGAGCAGACTGGTTTTACTGCTGATAGAATGGGCGGCGGAACTGGGCTATCAGAGAATGGTCCTGGAAACAGGGGAACTGTTGGTGGAGTCCTGTGCCTTATATAGGAAGCTGGGTTTTCAGGTGATTCCCAATTATGGGCCATATGCGGATATGCCGGAGTCGTTATGTATGGCAAGGGATTTGGGGGAGGAGGAAAAGCATAAATGAAAAATCTTTCCAAGGAATCCGTTTTTGCGATCAGTGTTATTGCGGCGGCGTTCCCTTTTGTGTTTATGGTATTGTCACTTTTTGAGAACGCCGAGCCATATAATGCTATTGTTTTTGGAACTTATCTTATGGAGGGGGCGCTGGTTGGCAGTGTTTTTGGAGTGATTTCACTGCTCTGCAATCGCAGGATAAAAAGCAAAAAAATATATATTTTGTCGCTGGTACCTATTTTTGTGCTGTTGGTTTTCGCCATAGTAGATTATATCCTTTTTCATGATATGCCATAGTCCTCCTAGTCTATTTCATTGCTTTCAAGCACGGCATCCGTATATTTTCGCTGCATGTCATGCCGCTTTTTCCTGTTTTCTACTGTCTCAAAGAGAATAGAAAAATCATAGTCTTCCGGATAAAGCTCTGTTGCTGCCACATGGAGCTTTATGCGTTTATGATTGATCCAGATTTTTTTATTTGGCAGTTGTACTCTTAGTACGCCTTTTTCGTTGATCGGTGCACATACGATTCCTATCTTTTTCTCAGGATAGACCATGACGCTGTCACCGATTTTGTATTTGTCGCTGAGTGCCGCATGATGGTTGTCCTTTTTTGTTTTGGAGAGTTTGGCGCCGGTTCTCTTTGTGAGACCGTTTTCAGGCGTTTGAAATTGATAGGAAGCGGCGGCGTCTTCTCCATATGCAGCACGGATTGCAGCTTTCAACATTTCATTTGGCATTCCCAGCCTGTCTGCGATATAAAAGGCACAGCTTTCACCGGCTTCACCGATCACCATCTGGTAAGTAGGATTGAGCGTTTTTTTGTCAAAGGTCATTCTGGCATTGACGATATGCGCTGTCTTGGCGGCATATTCTTTTACTTCCGGGTAGTGGGTTGTGGCCAAAAATAAAGCGCCGCTTTTTCGAAGTTCTTCTAATATTGCGATGGCAATTCCCATACCTTCCGTGGGATCTGTCCCGGAACCCAGTTCATCCATAACCACCAGACTATCCCGATTGGCTTCCCGCAGCACTTCCAGCACATTGGTGATGTGTGCAGAGAAGGTCGAGAGATTTTCCGAGAGGTTCTGTCCATCGCCAATATCGCATAGATAGGAACTGTTCATGCAGATGTCCGCCTGCTTACAGGTGACATGCAGGCCGCACTGCGCCATGACACAGGTTAACATAACTGTTTTGATGGATACCGTCTTGCCACCTGTGTTGGGGCCGGTAATGACGATGCCTTGTACATTTTCGCCTATGGCAAATTGTAACGGTACTGCCAGCGTTTTGTCCATCAGCGGGTGGCGCGCCTCTGTCAGGGTGATCTTTCGGTCTGTATTGATTGTTGGTTCGACCGCATCCATGTCCAGGCTCAATTTGCCTTTGGAAAAGATGAAATCCAGCTTCTCGATCATAGCCAGATTCTCGTGCAGGACAGGGATGGAGGCGGATACGATTGCGGATAAGGTGTATAAAATACGATGGACTTCATTTTCTTCCCCGATTTTTAATAGTTGCAGTTCCTCATAATATTTCGCAACACCGGACGGTTCTATAAACAGTGTGCTGCCAGTAGAGGATTTGTCGATGACACTGCCGGTTATCTTTAGTTTGTATTCTTTTTTCACGGGAAGGCATATCCGTCCGTTCCGATAGGTGCAATAACTGTCTGCCATACAATCCTTATGAGAACGCAGTATTTGTTCCGCCTTCTGTTTCATCTGTTCCTCGCACTTGATGAGTTGGTTCCGTATCTGCCGCAATTCTTTGGAGGCGTAGTCATCGACAGCCCCATTCCTGATTTTACCGCATATTTCTTCGTGTAATGCCGGGATATCATCCAGGTTTTCATCGTAATAAGCCAGGGAATTAGTATACATCTTTCCTCTCCCCAAATATGCTTTCAGTCGTCTGATCGCGACTAACATGATTTCCACCCGTTCTAATTGATAGGGTGTCAGGCAGTCTCCCTTTTGGGCAATCAATAAAATGTCTTTTATTTCGGAGAGGTTCTGCAGGGGCGGCGTCCCCAGTTTCTCAATCAGGTCCCTGGCGTCTGTGGTATCCTTTAGTTGTTTTCTTAACTCGGTCTCGGAAAGGCATATAGAAACTCCATGAATGTTCTCTTTGGCCTGGTCTGTGACGGCAAAAGTGCTCCATATGTCTTTTATTTTGTCAAATTCAATCTGTTTCTCGATATTCATTTTCCTGTCTCCATTTCTTTTTGTTTTTTCAATTAAAAAGACCATAGATACCTTAAGCGCATTAAGATACTATGGTCTTGTAATCGTTATATGGATTATTCTGTACGATATATTTATGCCATGGGGATATAAAAAATCGAGCAGAGTCCGATTGCGAGATCTGCTTCGCAGCCTCGTAAATCCGGAGCAATTTCCTATGCCATAATATTAAGCAAATGTAAGGTGAAAACGCTGACAGCATTAGCTGCCGGCAAATGGGCAGACTTTTAGTGCGAACCAAAAACCACCCAGGCAATATTTATTTTGCGCTTTTCTCCATTACAATTACACTTAACATACAGGATCTCCTAAAACTTTTTCTCTATCTTACCCTATATTGTGTGATTGGTCAAGGGGATGATGTTCAGACAAATTTGTACGAAATTTGAGATTTTGAAGCGTGAAATAGATAAGGCTAGCATGAAAATGAATACAGGAGAGACACAATTTTTTGAAAGAAGGCATAAAGACAGATAATTTAATAAAATATCACAAATAGTCAAATAATCTGACAATTATATAAAAAGTCTATATTTACAATTTGCAAAAGCGGGTGTATTATTGTATACATGTAGAACGCAAAGGAGCGCTAGATGCCTTCTTTGCGTTCTTTCTTTTGCGCGAATAAGCAGAGTCAGAAGTGAACGAAAAATACGAAATATTTCGAGTCTGCTTATTCCCACAGAATACATCCATCAAAAGTCAGGAGAAAAGCATATGTTTGATGTAAAAACAACCATTCCCAAATCCCCTTTATACCGGGAAGAATTTGAACATGATAACTGCGGCATCGGCGCCTGTGTCAACATCAAAGGCAAGAAGAGCCGTGCCATCGTGGAAAATGCGCTGAAGATTGTGGAGAATCTGGAGCACAGGGCCGGTAAGGACGCGGAGGGAGAGACCGGTGACGGGGTGGGGATTCTGACCCAGATGCCCCATAAGTTCATGGTCAAGGTGACCAAAGGTCTGGGGTTTGACATCGGCGGAGAAAGAGAGTATGGCGTGGGAACGTTCTTTTTCCCGCAGGATGAGTTACAGCGCAACCAGGCCAAGAAGATGTTTGAGATTATCGCAGAGAAAGAAGGCTTACAGTTCTTAGGCTGGCGGGATGTGCCCACGGTGCCTTCCGTACTGGGACATAAGGCCGTGGAGTGTATGCCCTGTATCATGCAGGCCTTTATCAGGAAGCCGGCAGGAGTGGAGAAGGGTTTGGATTTTGACCGGAAACTCTATATATTAAGGCGTACCTTTGAGCAGTCAACGGATGTGACTTATGTGGTCAGTCTTTCCAGCAGGACGATTGTATATAAAGGCATGTTCTTAGTGGGGCAGCTTCGCACCTTCTTTGCAGATTTACAGGATAAGGATTATGAGTCTGCCATTGCCGTGGTACATTCCCGTTTCTCGACTAACACCAATCCCAGCTGGGAGAGAGCCCATCCGAACCGGTTTATTGTCCATAACGGGGAAATCAATACCATACGCGGCAATGCGGATAAGATGCAGGCCAGGGAAGAGAATATGGAGTCCGAGCATTTGCAGGGACAGATGCATAAGATCCTGCCGGCCATTAACGCTTCCGGTTCCGACTCGGCCATGTTGGACAATACACTGGAATTTCTGGTGATGAGCGGGATGCCGCTTCCCTTGGCTGTGATGATCACGATTCCGGAACCCTGGGAGAACAATAAGACCATGTCCCAGAAGAAAAAGGATTTCTATCAGTATTATGCCACCATGATGGAGCCCTGGGACGGCCCGGCGTCGATTCTTTTCTGTGACGGGGATATCATGGGAGCGGTGCTTGACCGAAACGGTCTACGGCCTTCCCGCTATATGATCACTGACGATGACACCCTGATTCTCTCTTCGGAGGTGGGCGTGCTGGATATCGACCCTTCTAAGATTGTGATGAAGGAGAGACTGCACCCCGGCAAGATGCTTCTGGTGGATACGTTGCAGGGCCGGGTCATTGATGACGATGAGCTGAAAGAGAATTATGCATCTGCACAGCCTTACGGCGAGTGGCTGGACAGCAAGTTAGTCACCTTAAAAGAATTGAAGATTCCCAACCAGCGGGTGCCAGAGTTTACTTATGAAGAACGTCAGCGTATGCAGAAGGCTTTCGGCTATACCTATGAAGATTTAAAGACCAGCATCCTGCCGATGGCGAAGAACGGGGCGGAGGCCATTGCGGCCATGGGTGTGGACACGCCGATTCCCGTGCTTTCCAGGGCGCATCATCCGCTGTTCCATTACTTCAAGCAGCTGTTTGCACAGGTGACGAATCCGCCCATTGACGCCATTCGTGAGGAAGTGGTAACGTCCACCACTGTCTATCTGGGGCAGGACGGCAACCTGTTAGAGGAGATGCCGGAGAACTGCAACATGCTCAGGGTGCATAATCCGATTCTCACCAGCACGGATCTGTTGAAGATTAAGACCATGAAGGCGGAAGGATTCAAAGTAGAGGTGGTTCCGATTACCTATTATAAGAACACCAGGCTGGAAAAGGCTATCGACAGACTTTTTGTGGAAGTGGACAGGGCTTATCGTGACGGCGTGAATATTATCATCCTCTCCGACAGAGGAGTGGATGAGAACCGGGTAGCCATTCCTTCCCTGTTAGCGGTATCTGCCCTGCAGCAGCACTTGGTCAGCACGAAGAAGAGAACTAGTGTGGATATTATCCTGGAATCAGCAGAGCCCAGAGAGGTGCATCATTTTGCGACACTGCTTGGCTTTGGCGCTTCGGCGATCAATCCCTATCTGGCGCAGGAGAGTATCAAAGAGTTGATTGACAATCACATGCTGGATAAGGATTACTATGCGGCGGTCAATGATTATAACAGTGCGATTTTACACGGTATTGTGAAGATTGCCTCCAAGATGGGTATATCCACGATTCAGTCTTATCAGGGTTCCAAGATTTTTGAGGCTATTGGTATTGATAAGGATGTGATTAATAAATATTTCACCAATACAGTGTGCCGGGTGGGTGGTATTACCCTGAAGGATATCGAGGAAGAGGTGGATACGCTGCATTCCATGGCTTTTGACCCGCTTGGTTTATCCACGGATCTGACATTGGACAGCATTGGTCATCACCAGATGAGAAGCGGTGCGGATGAACATCTCTATAACCCGGAGACTATCCATTTACTACAGGAGTCAACCAGACGCGGTGATTATGAATTATTTAAACAATATACCAAAGCGGTCAATAATGAGGATAGCATCAAGAACCTGCGCGGTCTGATGGACTTCAATTTTGCGAAGAAACCCGTGCCAATAGAGGAAGTGGAGAGTGTTGACACGATTGTCACAAGGTTTAAGACCGGCGCCATGTCCTATGGCTCCATCTCCAAGGAGGCTCATGAGACCATGGCCATTGCGATGAACCGTCTGCATGGCAAATCCAATTCCGGTGAGGGCGGAGAGGATAAAGACAGATTGACGGTGGGAGCTGACGGCTTAAACCGCTGTTCGGCCATCAAGCAGGTGGCCAGCGGGCGCTTCGGCGTGACCAGTGAATATTTAAACAGCGCTCAGGAGATTCAGATTAAGATGGCTCAGGGAGCGAAGCCCGGCGAGGGCGGACACCTTCCTGGCGGCAAAGTATATCCTTGGATTGCCAAGACCAGACACTCTACGCCGGGTGTGGGGCTGATTTCCCCGCCGCCGCATCATGATATTTATTCCATCGAAGATTTGGCGCAGTTGATCTATGACCTAAAAAATGCCAATACCAAAGCTCGGATTTCCGTGAAACTGGTGTCTGAGGCCGGCGTAGGTACAGTGGCGGCCGGCGTGGCTAAGGCAGGTGCCCAGGTGATCTTAGTATCCGGCTATGACGGCGGCACAGGTGCTGCGCCCCGCAATTCCATTCACAACGCAGGTCTGCCTTGGGAACTGGGGCTTGCGGAAACACATCAGACACTGATTCAGAACGGTCTGCGGGGCAAAGTCCGGATCGAGACGGACGGCAAGCTGATGAGCGGACGGGACGTGGCTATCGCGGCAATTCTGGGAGCGGAAGAGTTTGGATTCGCCACAGCGCCCCTTGTCACCATGGGCTGTCTGATGATGCGTGTCTGCAACCTGGATACCTGTCCGGTGGGGGTGGCAACACAGAACCCGGAACTTCGCAAACGCTTTACGGGAAAACCGGAATATGTGGAGAACTTTATGCGCTTTATTGCGCAGGAACTGCGGGAATATATGGCGAAACTGGGTGTGCGCAAAGTAGATGAACTGGTGGGCCGGACGGAACTTTTGAAGGTAAAAGAGAACCTGACGGACCGTCAGCGTAAGATCGACCTGAATCTGATTCTGAGTAATCCTTATGAGGGCAGCAAAGAGAAATGTATCTTCGATCCGAAGCAAGTATACGATTTCCATCTGGAAAAGACGCTGGATGAAAAGGTACTCTTAAAACAGCTTTCCAAGGCTCTGGAGAGTGGCCAGAAGCGCAGTCTGGAGGTGGATGTTTCTAATACGAATCGTACCTTCGGCACCATCTTCGGTTCCGAGATTACCAGAAGATTCGGTGATACGCTGGAGGAGGATACCTATCATATTTTATGTAAGGGATCCGGCGGCCAGAGTTTCGGCGCTTTTATCCCCAAAGGACTGACACTGGAACTGGTGGGCGATTCCAACGACTACTTCGGAAAGGGTTTATCCGGCGGTAAGCTGGTAGTCTATCCCCCGAAGGGTTCGACTTTCAGGCAGGATGAAAATATCATCATTGGTAATGTGTCGCTCTATGGCGCGACTTCCGGTAAAGCCTTTATCAACGGCGTGGCGGGCGAACGCTTCTGTGTGCGTAATTCCGGCGCTATCGCGGTGGTGGAAGGCGTGGGCGATCACGGTTGTGAATACATGACCGGAGGACGCGTAGTCGTCATCGGTTCCGTGGGCAAGAACTTTGCGGCGGGCATGAGCGGCGGTATCGCCTATGTGCTGGATGAAAATAACGACCTGTATACCAAGACCAACAAGGAAATGGTTTCCTCTTATGAGATCACCTCGAAATATGATGTCCTGGAACTGAAAGAGATGATCAAGGAACATGTGGCCTATACCAATTCCGTCAAAGGTAAAGAGATTCTGGACAATTTCGGGGAATACCTGCCGAAGTTCAAGAAGATCATCCCTCATGACTATGAGATTATGTTAAAACTGATCGTGCAGATGGAAGAGAAGGGATTAAGCGCAGAACAGGCGCAGATAGAGGCATTTTATAAAAAAGACAAGGAGGGGGCGTAATCATGGGAAAACCAACAGGATTTATGGAATATGAGCGCAGGGTGTCCAAAGATGTGAGCCCCAGACAGCGTATCAAAAATTTCAAGGAATTTCATGAACATCTGACCATGGAAGAACAGCAGGAGCAGGGTGCGCGCTGTATGGACTGCGGTGTACCGTTTTGCCAGTCTGGTATGACGCTTTGCGGGATGACTTCCGGCTGTCCCCTGCACAATCTGGTGCCGGAGTGGAACGACCTGGTCTATACCGGCAACTGGGAGCAGGCTTATAAGAGACTGCACAAGACCAATAACTTTCCGGAGTTTACATCCAGGGTATGTCCGGCGCTGTGCGAAGCGGCCTGTACTTGTGGATTGAATGGCGATCCGGTCTCCACCAAGGAGAACGAGTATGCGATTATCGAAAATGCCTATGAGAAAGGTTACGCGGCGCCCAAGCCCCCTAAGGTGCGTACCGGCAAGAAAGTGGCGGTGGTGGGCAGCGGCCCTTCCGGACTTGCCGTGGCAGATCAACTCAACAGAAGAGGTCATCTGGTGACGGTGTTTGAGCGTTCTGATAGGATCGGCGGCCTGCTGATGTACGGTATTCCAAATATGAAACTGGAGAAGCACATCATTGATCGTAAAATCAAAGTCATGGAGGATGAGGGTGTGACCTTTGTGACAAACAGTAATATCGGTAAAGAGATAAAGGCGGAAAAACTTTTGAAGGAGTTTGACCGGGTGGTACTCTGCTGCGGTTCTTCCCAGCCCAGGGATATAGGGGCGCCCGGCAGGGACGCCAAAGGAATCTATTTCGCGGTGGATTTCCTCACAGCCAACACCAAGAGCCTGTTAGATTCTGATTTTCAGGATAAAATGTACGTGGACACCAGAGATAAAAATGTAGTTATCATCGGCGGCGGCGATACCGGAAACGACTGTGTGGGTACGGCCATCCGCCACGGGGCTAAATCCGTGACACAAATTGAGATGATGCCTAAGGCGCCTGATACTAGGGCCGACAACAATCCCTGGCCCGAGTGGCCTAAAGTCTGCAAGACAGATTATGGGCAGCAGGAGGCCATCGAAATCTACGGCCATGATCCCCGGATTTATGAATCCACGGTGAAGGAGTTTGTGAAAGATAAAAACGGGAACCTAAAGGCAGTAAAGATTGTCTCTCTCACCTGGGAGAAGGATCCAGAGACGGGCCGCATGAATATGAAGGAAGTGGAAGGTTCAGAAAAAACACTGGAAGCGGAAATTGTGCTGATTGCGGCGGGATTCCTGGGCAGTCAGAAGTATGTGACGGACGCTTTTAAGGTGGAACTGGATGGCAGGACCAATGTAAAGACAGAAATGGGAAGATTTATGACCAGCGTGGACAGAGTCTTTACGGCGGGCGATATGCATACGGGGCAGTCTTTAGTGGTGAAGGCCATCCGCCAGGGCAGGGAGTGCGCCAGGGAAGTGGATGAGAGCCTGATGGGATATACGAATCTATATGTGCAGTGATGAATCATGAAAGTAAAGTGTGTAAGGTATCGTTGACGAAACTTACACACTTTATTTTGGTATAGGAAAATTCTCCACTTATCTGAGGATGCAAAGCGGATTGCGCAAGGTTAATTTCGAAAAAAGTGGTTTATATATTGCATACAAAAGAAAAATACATATAATGAGATTACGGAGGGATGTAATGTGTGTCTGCTTACTGGAGAATATAGTCCAAGAATCTCGTGGATTCATCCCCTGCTGTGGCAGACTAAGGGAAAGGAAAACAGGATAAATGAGACGGCAGTTTGGGAAAAGGGATAAAACAGAAAAAAAGAATGTGATTTCGAATAGAAAACGGCCTCTAATAATCGTGTCAGCGTCTGCTGCGGCAGTGTTTCTTATCCTGCTTGTCGTTTATGTAGCCGGCCTTGGCCGTTATCAGAGCTGCTTTTTGAATGGTACGCTGATTGATGAGGTGGATGTGTCAGGCATGACGATTCCGGAACTGGAGGAACGGATTGGGCAGTATTCGCTGCGGGTGATAGAGCGTCAGGCTGACGGAACGGTCCTGGAGGAGGAGATACTGGGAAGCGACATTGGGATCGCTTATATTTCCACGGAGCCCCTGGAAGCTGTGTTGCAGGAACAGAGTCCGTATCTGTGGTTTATGAAACGGGAATCGGTTTATGAGACAGATGCGGCGTTATTTTATGAAGAAGCAATATTAGAAGAGAAGATAGACGAGTTGCGCGGCTTCCAAGAGGAATTTGTGAAGGAGCCGGTGGACGCTTACATAGGAGATTATGTTCCGGGAAGCGGGTTTGCACTGATGGCTGAGAACCGAGGAAACCGCCTGAACCGTGCAAGAACCATAGAGGCGGTCAGAGAAGCAATCGATGGCTTGCAGGAGCAGGTGGACCTAGATGCAGCAGGCTGTTATGAGGAACCACGAATTACTTTAGAGGATGCCGGTCTGCAGGCTACCTATGCAAAGCTTCAGAATTATGTGAATACTGCCGTTACCTATACGTTTGGTTCAGAACGGGAGGTTCTGGATGCAGATACGGTAGCAGGCTGGGTTGTACGCAAGGGGAATCGGGCGGAACTTGACACGGAACTGGTCAAGGAGTATGTGAATTCCCTGCGGAGAAAGCATGACACTGTTTTTCACAAGAGAAAATTTATGACCAGCTATGGGGAAGAAGTGACGATCGAGCAGGGAGATTATGGCTGGTGGATGGATGTAGGGCAGGAGACGGAAGAGTTGATCGGACTCTTGGAACGGGGAGAAGGCGGAGAACGGATTCCCGTCTACAGACAGACGGCGGCTTCCTATGAAATGCCGGATTATGGCGATACTTATGTGGAGATTAATCTGACGGCCCAACACTTATTTCTATATCAGGACGGGGAATGTGTTCTGGAATCTGATTTTGTATCCGGCAATCCCGCCAGAGGAAATGAGACGCCGGATGGGATTTATGGAATTACTTATAAAGAACGGGATGCGACCTTAACGGGAGAGACATACAGGACGCCTGTTTCTTTTTGGATGCCTTTTAATAATAATGTAGGGATGCATGACGCCACGTGGCGAAGTGAGTTTGGCAGGGATATTTATATGACGAATGGTTCCCATGGATGTATCAATCTGCCTTATTCTGTTGCAGAGGAAATCTATAGTTATGTGGAGAAGAACACACCGGTCATCTGCTATCATCTGCCGGGGACGGAGCCGGAGCCGCTTCCGGAGATACCGTTGGAACTAGAACCGGAATTGGAACCCGGGCTGGAATCCGAACCGGGACAGGAAGTTAGTATTCCCTTCGAAATCGCTCCATCAAATATGTAAAATGATCACTGTCTTTTGCAATTTTAGCCAGTTTCTTTTTGGCAGAATAAAGTATGATATAGCTGCCTCGTTCTTCGATTCTGGTGATTTCATGCAGTGCATAGGTCCTGGTTATGCCAAGGAAATTCCTGACGGCTATATTTTGATAATCAACAGTGATCTTCCATAGCAGTACACGAAGCATATCGAACAGGAATAGCAGTGTCATGGCAATCAGGATGATGAGGTAAGGTAGTTCCAGTTCAACACGGTTCCATAGGACAACCGCAGAGAGTATGGCAAATCCCAGAAAAGAAAAAACGCCGCGCAAGACGTCACTTCTCGGACAGGTTATCGTAAATTCTTCTATGACCGGAATCCGTTCCAGTTTTCCGTTTTCCTCTAAAAGATTATATAATAGATAAAAGCCCTTGGTATTTTCCTCAATAAAAAATATTCTTTTGTGTCTGCGATATCCGACCAATGCCTTTTCATTGGGTGCATGTAAGAGGGTTTCGTTATCTATATATTTTACCAAGGTGATTTCATGCAATTTTATTTCCTTAGGAGGGAAAAGCGGGGTATAAAAAGTTAGGGAATCTATCCTGATGACACATCTCCAGAATATCACGTAAATATAAAAATAGATTGCTCCGAGCATAGCAACATAGGACATGAGAAATAAAACGATCCAGAGGGCCATTTCTTCTATGAGCAAATGCACAGTAAATGCTGCCACCCCATAAAATATGATACAGAGGATTGCCCAAAATAAATATCTGTGTGCCAGGTCCATGGTATAGATTGCATCCTCCGAGACTGGCGGCAGATATTTCTGATGCCACAAGTGGGAGGCGAGCAGAAGAAGCAGTATCAATACAATTGCTATGCTGTAAAAGATGGCCTGTGTCATTGTTGATTACCTCTTGGGAATTTCAGGGAATTTGCTTTATCTTGAGTATATCATTTCTGTTAATGCAAAAAAAGATGTTACTTTTTCTTTGTATTTTTCATCCTATCTTATATTTTTCCCATTTTTTTATGACATAGAACCCGTATAATAAAAGGGGAGGGACTGCCATGCGGGAGATTAGTTTTGACAGAAAAAGTATTCGGACACGTTTGATCACGGCCTTTGTGGTAACATCGTTTTTGCCGATTGTCTTGGTGAATATCGTGTCTTATTATAATACGTCCAGGTTAGTCAGACAAAATGTGGAGAGTATGACAAATGCCAATCTGGAACAGACCAGGGTGAGCCTGGATGTATGGCTGGATTCTTATGAGGATATTCTGTTTCAGGTATACACGGACGATGATATTGTGGAACTGGTGGATAAGATCAATGCCGGGGAGGACGTGGCCAATAACAGGCAGATGCTTCGGAAAATGCTGAGAGGACTGTTCTACACCAAAGATTATGTGAAATCCATTTCCGTGATTACGGACAGCGGAGAACTGGCGTTTTATGATCAACTGACGGCTTCCACCACACGTACCTCATGGATGGATAGTATTTCTATGTCCCAAGAGGAACTTTATCATGATATCAGCAGTGATAATAAGACGCATCTGATTCCTACCGGGAATGAAGTGATATTTGGGAGCAATTCCTGTTATTTATTCCATATCGGACATCGGATCATTGATTATCGGGATGTGGACAAGCAGTGTGGGATTGTACTGGTCAGTATTGACGAGGAGTTGTTAGAGGAAATCTGTTCTACCACAGAGAATGGATTGAATTTTATCGTGGACAGTGAAGGAAGTCTGGTTTCCTGTGCCGGTTCTGCAAAGATAGGGCAGGCTATTCATCGGAGAGAAGCAGGGGAGACGGAAAAAAGGGCAGCTTATCAGCAGATTGCCATGGAGACAGGTTTTTTGGGTGAAACGCAGCTTTCTATCTATTCCGTGCATGATGAGGAGACCGGATGGGAAATTATCCGGGCCACGAATCAGGAAGAACTGATTCAGGCGCTCAGACAGCAGCAACAACTTCTGGTATTTATCATCGTCCTGTCCTTGTGTGCGGTGGTGATCATTATGCTTGGCCAGGTATCCAGAATGACTGGTTCTATTAAGAAGGTGGTGGAGACCATGCGCAAAGCCGGCAGGGGTGACCTGACAATCCGGGTGGCTGCGGATAAGACAAGGCCCACAGAGATTGAGGTGATTGCGGAAGAGTTTAATTCCATGATGGATAAAATGAAAAAGTCTGTGGAGACACAGAAGAACGCGGAGATTGCCGCACTGGAAGCACAGATCAACCCCCATTTTCTCTATAATACACTGGATACCATCAACTGGATGGCGATAGATAAGGATGAATATGAGATCAGTAATATGATAGCCACCCTCGCCGGTATTCTGCGTTATGGTATCTCCGACAGTAACGGTATTGTGAAGATTAAGGATGAGGTGGAGTGGCTGAAACAGTATATTTTCCTACAACAGACCAAATTAAAAAATTCCTTCGACTGCCATATCAATGTGGAGCCGGAGATCATGGGACTTTCCATCCATAAACTGCTTTTGCAGCCTTTTATAGAGAATGCTATCCTGCATGGCTTTGAGGGCGTGGACAGGACTTATAAATTGCAGATGGATATGGGAAGAGAAGAGGAGCGGATTATCATACGGATTCAAGATAATGGCTGTGGTATACCAGGTGATATGGTGCAGGAAATGAATGCGGGGATTTTCCGAAAGACCGATAACAAAAATCATATTGGCATGGAAAACGCCATCACAAGGATACAGATGTACTATGGGGAAAGTGCGGAAGTTAAGATAGAAAGTCGGATGGGACAGGGAACAGTGGTGAGAATATCGATTCCTGTGGAAACGGAGGAGAAAGAGTGAGAGCAGTAGTGGTAGAAGACGAAATCCTGATCAGAGAAGGACTGTGCAAGCTGATGAACAAGATGTTTCCGGACATTGTCATTGAGGGCGTCGCGGGCAACGGGCAGGAAGGGTTCCGATATATAGAAGAGTATCAGCCGGATCTGGTCATTACCGATATCAAGATGCCAGTTATGGACGGGCTTGAGATGCTTACGAAAGTGCAGGAGGCCGGACTGTTTCCGAAGGTGATTGTTTTAACGGCCTACTCGGAGTTTGAGTATGCCAAGCAGGCCGTGAAGTTAGGAGTTTGCGATTACATCATCAAACCGGTGGTGGTGCCGGAGTTTGTCCAGACTATCCGCAAAATACAGAATCTGTATGAGCAGGAACTAAAAAGGACGCCGGAGACCATGGGCAGTCTGGAACATATCGTATCCGGTCTGTTATACGGGGTATCTGAACTGGATGAGAAGATGCAGGATTTTCTTTGCAAAAAGTATGGCATTGTGGAGCGGACGCCGTTGATTGAACTTTTGATTTATATGGGGGCCGGTTTTGAGGAAGGACGGGAGAAAAAACGGCAGGAAATGAGAAAAATCCTGGAGCAGAAAGACGTCCGCTACTGTTTGGTAGACATGGAGTATGACAGGACAATTCTTGCCCTGTTTTACGACTATGCTTCCAGGCAGGAGATAGAGCGTTGGTATCAGAATCAGATTTTGTTCCAAAAACGGGATGAGCGAGAGCGGCATATCAGCTATGGGATGGTGGAGGTCACCGGGGCGCAGGCGGTCAGGGAAGGTTACCAGACACTGCTTCCTTATATGGACTGGAATATTGTTTTGGGGGACGATGTCCTCATATCTTACCCCAGGATTGCGGATGTACAGACAGAAATCTGTATCTATCCGGTGGAACTGGAAAATCAGATCAAGGCCGCAATCTGTACAGGGGAAGAAGAGAGGATCCATGAGATTGCGAAACGGTTCCAGAATTATTTTTTAAATGGAAGGATGTATTCTCCCAAGGAGATTAAGAATTCTTATGTGCGTTTCCAGTGGGCGGTTTTAAATATTGCCAAAGAAGTGGGGTGTATTGATTATCAACAGATTGACCAGAAAAACCTTCTGGATCATATTATGGGAGCGAAGATCAGGGAAGAACTGCAGAAAAGTCTGGAAGAACTGCTCTGTCATTTGCGTATTTCCAGAAAAGAGACGGAGGCTGTGAGCCTTGCGGTAAAAAAGACACAGAGTATGATTCACGAATTTTATGCGGATGGCATTACTTTAAATGAGATTGCGGACAGGCTGAATCTGACGCAGGAGTATCTGGGGAGTCAGTTCCATAAGGAAGTAGGAGAGAATTTCAGCACTTATATCCGCAATTACCGTCTGGCTAAGGCCAAGGAGTTGTTGATTGGAACGCAGTTGAAACAATACGAGATTGCCGAGAAGGTAGGGTATGCGGATGCTAAGTATTTTGCCAGGGTGTTTAAAGAATGTGAGGGAATGTCGATTGCCGAGTACAGGAAATCCAACCGGTAGAAAAATAAGATTAGATTTTTTATCCTTTTTCATTTTTCTCCCGTTTGATGCGGATATAAAAGGCGGTATGATAAATCCAACAAAAAGAAAAATCGGAAACGTGAAAGCCGGACAGAGCAAGCGAGCAGAATTTCCCGGCAGAAACGCTTCGGAATGGAGGAAAATATGAAGAAGAGAAAGATAACAGCTTTATTGACAGCACTTGCCATGACAGCCAGCATCCTGACAGGGTGCGGGGGCAGCACAGGGGATGGTGCGGCGGCGCCAGCACCGGAGGCATCGGCAGACAGTGCTCCTGCAGCGCAGGAGAGCGCCAAAGAGGAGAGCGGTGGAGAGGCTGCTTCCGGCGGTGAGGCACAGGCTATCACGATCTGGTATTACTGGGAGACAGAAGGCCATCAGGTAGCGCTTGATCAGGTCATCCAGGAATACAATGGTTCCCAGAGCCAATATGAAGTGACAGCGAAATATGTACCGTTTGCAGATTTTAAGAAACAGTTATCCATCGGCGCTTCCGCAGACGAGCTTCCCGATATCGCTATCCTGGATTCCCCGGATCATGCATCTTATGTGGAAATGGGAATCTTCGAAGATTTGACAGGTAAGTTTGATGTGAGCAATTATTACGAAGGAACCGTAAATTCTTGTACGGTGGACGGGAAGTTATACGGTGTGCCGTTTGGCGCGAACTGTCTGGCGCTCTACTACAATGAAGATATGCTGACTGCGGCCGGATGCAGCGTTCCCACTACCTGGGATGAGTTGAAGGAGACGGCTAAGGCATTGACAACGGATTCTGTTACCGGGCTGGCGCTTTGCAGTGTGCAGAATGAAGAAGGAACGTTCAATTTCGTTCCTTGGCTCTGGTCCACAGGTGCGACATCCTATGACATCAATAATGAGAACGGCGTCCGTGCCCTTACCTTTATCCAGGATCTGATCAATGAGGGTGTGATGAGCAAAGAGTGCATCAACTGGACACAGGGAGATGTCATGAATCAGTTTATCTCTGGCAACGTAGCGATGATGGAGAACGGTCCCTGGCAGATTCCCACCATGCAGTCTGAGGCACCCGACTTAAACTGGAAGGTGACATTGATCCCCAAGGATGCGGAATATGCATCGGTGCTTGGCGGTGAGAATTATGCGGTCATCAACGGCGGTAATGTGGACGGCGCACTGGATTTCCTTACCTATGCGACCAGTGAAGAGAAAGTGAAATTCCTGATGGATAAGTTTGGCTATATCTCTGCGGATAAGAACATTGCAGGAAGTCAGTTTGCAGCAGATTCACCCTACCAGCCTTTTGTAGAGGAACTGAACTATGCAATGCCCAGAGGCCCTTTGGCCGAGTGGCCCAGCGTGTCCGATGCCATTTCCCTGGCATTCAATCAGGTCATCACAGGAACTGCCACACCTGAGAATGCGGCGGCAGAGGCGCAGGCAACGATTGACGGTATTGTAAAATAATAAATGTTGTTAGATCGCTGCTGCACAGAGTGTTACATAAAAGAATCTGTGTAGCAGCGATTTTTATGTCCACTCAGAGCGATAAATAAGCAAAAGGAGAGCATCGAAGATGCGATGTTGCGAATGGAATCTGAGTGATGATAAAATTTAGAAAGGAGGCTTTCTTGTGGCCAAATTAAAAAAGTTCTTCCGCTATGAAAATGTGGGAATGTTATTTGTCCTTCCGGCTTTTATATATATGCTGGTTTTCGTGGGTTATCCGATCATCCGCAATATTATTTTGAGTTTTCAGGATGTCAATGCGGGTAATCTGGTACGGGGAACCAAGAATTTTATTCTGTTTGACAATTATCTGGAACTCTTCCAGGACAGCGTGTTTACCACTTCCCTGTGGAATACGCTGCGCTATACGGTATTGTGTCTGGTATTTCAGTTTGTGATCGGTTTTGCCCTGGCGCTTTTTTTCAGCCAGCGGTTTTCCTTCGCCAAACCGGTGCGCGGTATACTTTTGGTGCCGTGGATGATACCGGTCACTGTGACGGCGTTGATGTTTAAGCTGTTGTTTGCCACAGATATCGGCGTCATCAATTTTATCTTGAGAAGTCTTCACTTGATAGATAAAAATATTGAATGGCTGACGACGCCGGGAACGGCTATGTTTGCCCTGATCTGTGCCAATGTGTGGATTGGCATACCCTTTAACATGATCTTGATTTCCACCGGTCTGACCACCATCCCCAAAGAATTGTATGAGAGTGCGTCCATTGACGGGGCGGGTAAAGTACAGACTTTTTGGAAGATTACGCTGCCGCTGTTAAAGCCTACGATTGAGTCTGTGCTGATCCTCGGCTTTATCTATACTTTTAAGGTGTACGATCTGGTCTATGTCATGACAAGCGGCGGTCCGGTGAATTCCACGCACATGCTGTCCACCTATTCTTACAAGCTGTCCTTTGAAATGTTTAAGTACAGCAAAGGATCTGCGGTGGCCAATGTGCTCCTGATAATACTGCTGATCGTGGGTGTTTTCTATATTAGGGTAACAACAGAGGGGGAGGAAGAATGATGGATGAGGAAAAGAGACTTTCAAATAAAAAGAATATCCTGTTTAGCATTGTTTCGGTAGTGCTTCTGTGCATTCTGTTGTTCCCATTGTATTGGGCATTGATCACCTCGCTTAAGACGGAGCAGGAAATCTTCCAGAATCCGCCCACCTTTTATCCCCATGTGGTGAACACGAAATCCTATGCGGCGCAGGTGGAGACCGGAGACTTTAATATGTTCCGTTCCTTTGGCAACAGCTTCTTGATTTCAGTGGGGGCTACGATTATTGCGGTGCTATTGGCGGTGCCGGCTTCCTATGGGATTGCCAAATACCATTTTAAAGCGAGAAAGGTGATGCTGCTGTCCTTTCTGGTGACACAGATGCTGCCGGTATCAGTGCTTTTGACGCCTATGTTTATTATGTTTAAAAACATGCATGTGTATAATACCTGGGTGGCGGCCGTGCTGGCGGATGCTACCATCGGTATTCCCTTTTCCGTATTGATACTGAAAAATTACTTTGCATCCATCCCGAAAGATTTGGAGGAGGCGGCCTATCTGGACGGGTGTAATAAGTTCAGCGCTTTTGTGAGGATTTTGATTCCCATTGCCAAGCCGGGCGTCATGGTCTGTGCGATCTTCTCCTTCCTCTATGCCTGGGGAGACCTGGCGTATGGAATGACCTTTATCCTGGATCAGGAGAAGCGGCCGATTACCGCGGGTATCTTTAACTTCATGGGACAGTATGGGACCAAGTGGAGTTATCTGACAGCTTTTGCGGTGGTGACGATTATTCCTGTTGCATTGATCTTTATCTTTATGCAAAAATATATTGTGAGCGGTATGACGAGCGGGGCGGTCAAAGGGTAATAGTACGAGAAGTACTTCTAAAGACGTCCCGCCATGGGACGGGACGCCAAGAAGTACTAGAAGTTGCTTCGCGACTTCGTCTCGTACTGGAGAATGCCTGAGAAACGGCATTCTCCGCGTGAACTGAGAGATGGAAGAAGAAAGGTGGAAAAAAGATGCTGGATATCAGGGAGAATAAGTTGATTTATCATTACGACGCGGAAGAGGTGTGGATTGAGCCCTGGGGGCCCAATGCTTTGCGGGTGCGGGCCACGAAGGAAGCACGGATGCCGGAGGAGGACTGGGCCTTATGTCATAGGGGCGAGGCGGAGGCGGAGATTTCTTACACCGAAGAGGGCGCCAGGATTGTCAACGGTAAGATTCGCGCAGAGATTACGAAGCTTGGCAAGATTATGATATACAATGCGGGCGGGCGTCTGCTTCTGGAGGAGTATTGCAGGAACAGAAGAGATGTGCTGGATCGAAAGTGCAGTGCGATTGAAGTGGAAGCCAGGGAATTCAAGCCTATCCAGGGCGGGGATTATCATCTGACCATGCGGTTTGAGTCGGTGGACAAAGATGAGAAAATCTACGGAATGGGGCAGTATCAACAGCCGTATTTGAATCTAAAAGGGCTTGATTTGGAACTGGCCCACCGTAATTCCCAAGCTAGTGTGCCTTTTGCGGTCTCTTCTTTGGGATATGGTTTCCTGTGGAATAATCCTGGCGTGGGGCGCGCTGTGTTTGGCAGGAATATCATGAGTTTTGAGGCCTATTCTACCAAGGCGCTGGATTATTGGGTGACAGCGGGCGATACGCCGGCGGAGATTGAGGAAGCCTATGCGGCAGTGACCGGGACCGTGCCTATGATGCCGGAGTACGGGCTGGGGTTCTGGCAGTGTAAGCTGCGTTATCAGACGCAGGAGGAATTGCTTGCTGTGGCCAGGGAGTACAAGCGCAGGAACCTGCCCATTGACCTGATCGTCATTGACTTCTTTCACTGGCCTAAGCAGGGAGAATGGAAGTTTGATCCGGTGTATTGGCCGGATCCACAGGCTATGGTACAGGAATTGAAGGAGATGGGCATAGAATTAATGGTATCCATCTGGCCCACTGTGGATAAGACCTGTGAAAATTATGAGGAGATGCTGGAAAAAGGTTATCTGATCCGCACCGAGAGAGGTTTTCGCGTGGGACTGGATTTTCAGGGAGCCACCATCCACTATGACGCCACCAATCCAGGAGCCAGGGAATATGTGTGGAATAAGGCGAAGAAGAATTATTATGATATGGGTATCAAGGTGTTTTGGCTGGATGAGGCGGAGCCGGAATACACCGTCTATGATTTTGACAACTATCGCTATCACCGGGGCACTAACCTGCAGATTGGCAATACTTATCCGGTGGATTATGCCAGAACTTTCTATGAAGGCATGGAGCGGGAAGGGCAGACCAATATTGTGAATCTCCTGCGCTGTGCCTGGGCGGGTAGCCAGAAATACGGCGCCCTGGTGTGGTCGGGAGACATCGCTTCCAGTTTCGAGAGTATGCGCAATCAGCTGGCAGCTGGTCTGAACATGGGACTTGCAGGGATTCCCTGGTGGACTACAGATATCGGCGGGTTCCACGGCGGCAATCCGGATGATCCGAAATTCAGGGAACTTTTTGCCCGGTGGTTTGCCTGGGGAACGTTCTGTCCGGTGATGCGCCTGCATGGCGACAGGGAGCCGAGACAGCCCCAGTACGGCACCACAGGCGGAGCGACCTGCTGTTCCGGGGCCGCCAACGAAGTGTGGAGTTATGGGGAAGAGGTATATGAAATCTGTAAGAAGTATATGGAATACAGGGAACAGATGCGTCCCTATACGAGAAAGCTGATGGAAGAAGCTCATGAGAAGGGTACGCCGGTGATGAGGACGCTCTTCTATATGTATCCCCAGGATACCGCATGCTGGGATGTGGAAGATGAGTATATGTACGGACCTGAAATATTGGTGGCGCCGGTTCTTTATGCCGGACAGGAAAAGCGTAGTGTCTACCTTCCGAAAGGAGAGGACTGGGTGGAAAGTTTTACCGGAAAGGAATATGCAGGCGGACAATGGATTGAGGCGGATACGCCGCTTGATGTGATTCCGGTATTTGTGCGGAAAAAGTAAAAAATATAAAATGTTTTTTGGCATCAGGGAAAGGGATTGCGACAAGCAGTCCCTTTCTGTTATAATCGGCAGTGACACAGAAATATGATAAGTAAATAGCTGTCAAGCAGGAATTTTAAGGAATGTTGGCGGCAGTGACAAGGCATAGGGGAAGATAAATATGGAAGAATATAGAACCGACAGCATTAAAAAATACGAATATGTTATGGAGCCATCGGAAATACGGGAATTTTGCCTGGCAGTCCTGTGGGAACAAGTTAAATGCCGCAAGGGAACATGGCTGCGGCTTCTGCTCATCGTGGCGCTGGAATTTTTGATCATTCCGGAGGCGGCTTTGCTGGTCGTCGGCTTGATCTTGTTGATGTTTGTTGTGTCAGGGATTTATAATTATACGGTCACATACAAACTTTTATCAGGCCAGCCTTGGTGTGTCTGGGTGGAAGACGGCAAATTTAAGACGGTAAGGGGAGATTACAGCGAAGTACCGTGCAGAAATATACAGTTTATCCGTATGAAGAAACATCTGGTGATGCTGGGATATATGCAGGCGGTAAAGCGTCCCGCATGGTTTGTGATGCCGTTACGCGTCTTTGTAAATGCAATGGAGCGGGAGGATTTCCTAAACCAGATCCGTAATCCGCAGGCGGAAGCAAGGGCAGAGTATACGGGAGCGGCGTATGGTGGTATGGCCAATCCGCAGGAATATATGCGGTTTCATTTCATGCTGGATGGCGAGAGATGGGTACGGTTCCAGAAAGGCGCTGCAGATATTTTGAACAGCACGAGCCTGGGGACACCCATGCGGCTCTATGGCATGGTCATCGTAGGGCTTGTAATGGCGGTTGCCACGACAGCCTGCAGCTATTTCGTGGCGCGAACCTTCAACTGGATGCTGGTGGTTTTTTGTCTTTCCATTACCATCTGGATGATTTTGCGGCTGTATTGCCGCAATCCGGAAAAAGAAATCCGCAAGCAGCTGCGGTCACCGGAAATAGCGGCTAAAGTCTGCGGTCTCTGGCAGGTATCTCTGGCCGGGGAGGGGATAACAGCCATTATGCCGATGGACATGAAGAGTATATATACCTGGGACTCGCTGCAGTGGTTGGTGGAGACAGAGGAAGCTTTTTACCTTTTTCATCAGGATAAAAGACATTATATCATGGTTGCAAAGGAAAGTTTTGTCAGCTGGGAGCAGGTGGATGCGTTCCACCGAATCTGTGCGGATCATGGGATGCAAAAGGTCCCGTCGAAGAAGGCGTTTTATGTGCCGGGTTGGCTGACCTGGGTAATCTTTGCCCTGATCATAGGGGTGAGCCTGACGGTTCTTACGGGGAAGATTTTGGGGAATACCAGGGATATGACAGAAGATGTTATGGAGGCGCAGAGGGAGCAAAACAGTGGATACATGGAATTAGACAGGGACGATTATCCTGGCTATGTACCGTTAGACAAACAAGTGGCTGTTCTGGCTTCCCTGGGGATTTCCGTGCCGGAGGAGACGGTTGCTTCCATGCAGGAATTTATGACAGAGTATGATATGTATGATCTGGTGGAAGGGAGTCCTTATACATGGCTTCTGATGGATGTGGGTGCGCCTGCGTACGATGAGGACTTTAATCTGGTGGGTTATTCCGACCAGGTATTCTGGTTTGATTTTGAAGGGCTTGATATTTATACAGATTATATCACTGTATTAAACGGGATGCTGGCACTGGCTCAGGGAAGTCCGATTGAGAGTATCAGCGAAATCAGGGAAGACATAGATGATGAGGAATGGGAAAGGGGCTGGGGGACTGTCACAGTCAGCCTGGACTGGCAGGGGCAGACGTATCTGTATGATATGAAAATGGATTATGACTGGATTGATGGAGATGTACTGGGCATACTGAATCCGCTTTTGGAACAGGAAGGATCACAGAAGTATTTCTATGCGACAGGAGATGACGGGCAGGGAGCTATTGTATTTTTCTGTACACCGCAGTGGGCGGAGGAATTTGAGAAAAAGACGGGCCTTTTATTAGGCATGAGCAGAACGAAGGCTAATGAAATACAATAGGGCAGGAAGTTCCTGTCATTTTCTCTTGTTCAAAAATTCCTTGCGGTATTGGCTGGGTGAAATGTTATAGTAGGTGCGGAAGGCTTTGCTGAAATAGTGGTTATCTGCATATCCCAGACGCTCCGCAATGTCAATGATCTTATTATTTTCGTCTTCTAAAAGTTCTTTGGCGCGCTCCATGCGCAGTTTCAGAACATATTCATAGATGGTGTAGCCGTATTTGTTGCGGAACAGCTTAGTCAGGTACTCGATGGAAAAATAATATTTTTCTGCAAACATGGTAATCTTGATGTTTTGGCAGTAGTTGCTATCGATGTATTCCTTAATAATACGGATTGCTTCTTCGGGAGAGATTTCTTCTTTTCCGTTTTCCTCGGATTCTCCAAAGACAGCGTCCGGGTCGATGCGGAGGAGTGCCCTTTCGATGGCGGTGTTCAATTCTTCTTCTACAATCGGTTTTAGCAGATATTCGCAGGCACCGTAGCGAATGGCTTGTTGGGCGTAAGAGAACTGGTCATAGCCGCTGACCACGATATACTGGCTGTCAGGAAATTCCTGTGAGGCTTGCATCAGAAAGGAAGCGCCGTTCATAACCGGCATGTTCATATCCACAAATACCAGATCCGGACGGAATTCCCGCATGGCAGACAGGCCATCCTTGCCATTGACGGCCAGATGGGGGGATTCCACATGATAATATTTCCAGTGACCGAGTTTTTGGATGGCAATCTGCACTGGTTTTTCATCATCAATAATGAGCGCTTTATACATAAGGTACTCCTTTCGTGACCGGAAGAGTCAATACAATTTCTGTGTACAGTTTTTCTTGGGTGTGGATATCCAGAGAGGCGGGCTTGTCATAGAGCAGGCGTATCCGGCTGTAGAGATTAGCGAGGCCAATTCCGCCGTATTTACCAGTGTTTTTCTGCAGATCAAAATCTGAATACAGCTTGTCAAGCTGCCCGGGGGCAATGCCGCATCCGTTATCCCGTACTTTAATTATGACAGATGTGTCATTGTATTCTGCCGAGACTTCTATATGGATTGTGTTTGTGTTGCCGGATTTTCCGTGTATTATGGAATTTTCCACCAGTGTCTGGATGCTGATTTTAGGAATCAGGCAGTTTTCCGCGTCCGAATCGATGCTGCTGGTAAATTCCAGGGCATCATCCATGCGGATTTTTTGTAGAAAGATATAGTCATTCACATAGTTCATTTCCTGTTTTAGAGGCACCAGCGTGTCGCCTTTGATCGTGTAGCGCAGGTTGGAAGCGAGGGCAGTGATCATCCGGTGGATTTGAGGTTGATCATTGACCAGGGCTTCTGTGGAGACAGCCTGCAGGGTGTTATATAAAAAGTGCGGATTCAACTGAGCCTCCAGGGCTGCCAGTTTGGCATCCTTTTCGCTTAGTTCCGCCACATAAGTGCGCTTGATGAGCTGATCAATATGGGTGACCATGGAGTTAAAACTTTCTGAAAGCCTGCAGATTTCAGCGCTTCCAGCCACATTAATCCTGGCGTGGAAATCACCTTCGCCGGTTTTATGCATCTGGGTGGCAAGCATTCGCAGAGGAATCGTCAGAAGCCGCAAAAGCATGTAAATCAACAGGATGGTAAAGAGCCATACCCAGATACCGCTTACCATGATGGATTGTCTGAGCTTCCCAATCTGGGAATCTATGTAAGAGAGCGGCGTCAAGCTTACCAGATGAATACCGGTGGTTTCGCTGCCTGCTTCCACGAGCAGGAACGGCTGACCGGTAAATTCTACCGTTTCATAACCGTCAGACTGTTTTTTGCGATTAGAGAGGGCAGACGTAAATTCCCTGCTGTTTCCAAGCAGTTCTTCATGGTTGGAAAAAATAATTTCATCATTATCATTTAAGAAAACAATGATTTCCTCATGTTCCGAGTGATTTTCAATCAGCTGTTTGGCATAGGTGTCATCCAGTTGCAGACGGACAATGGCTTGACTGACTCTGCCTTTGATTTGAAAGAGAGAGTGGTAGTAAACGAGGCTTGCGGAAGAATCCGAAGCCTTGATGCTGTGATGCAGGCTGCTTGCTTCACAGTCCAAAAGCGATTCATGGACACCCTCCGGCGCTGTTTCCTGGGCGATGATATGCTGTTGGCCATTGGTGCGGCCGATGGATAAGTCCTGGTGGAGCAGGTACAGCTCATAGTCCAGAATATCGTTTCTTGTATAGTAATAGTAGAACATCTGCTGTTTAGCGTAAGAGAGCTGTTCGGAAGTCAGGGGAGTATCCTGTTCCACAATTCTGGTAAAGCGGGAGTCATAATAAGGCTGGATACAAAAATTGGCAAGATCTAAAAGGTAATTATCCAGATTCTCCAGTTCCAGGCTGAGAATTTTACGGGTGGTATCGATCTGATTATTGATGGTCAGATTTCTGGTGGAAGTGTAGTCCTTATAGATCAGATAACCGGCCACCAGAGTAGTGATCAGCACCATAAATATGGTTAACTGCATCCAGAGGGCGGTACGGCTAAGGAGAGTTTTACAATATGTTTTTAGGTTCCGGATGAAGTTTCGCAGATTCATAATCCTCCTGTGTGGAATTGTACAAACTGCCATTTCGTATAGGGCGATACCACACATTTCTTACAAAATATATCTTACTATATTCTCAAAAACAGGACAATAGTTATAAAAATTTGTTCAAAAATTTGCACCTATCTGTTTGGGAAATTCCATTTTTCTGACAAAATCCATAATTTATAATAAAAGTATGTTCCTGCGGAACAAACTTTGCGAGATTCGCTTCGCGAACTCGGAATTGATTGAACAAAAATACGTTCCTTCGGAACAAACTTTAAGTGTAGGAAAGGAATTGTACAGTCTATGAGCAAAAAAGCAAAAGGACAGTTGGAAACAGTGTTGTTTTCCCTGCCGGCGATCATTTTGGTATGCCTGATGATGTATCTGCCGTTTGTTCTTAGTGGATACTACTCGCTGACAGAGTGGAATGGTATTTCCAAAGAGGCCAAGTTTATCGGCTTGCAGAATTTTAAGACGATCTTTGTGGAGAGTAAGGACTTTCGGGAATCTCTCTGGTTTACCACCCGCTATACCTTCTTTTTTGTGATTTTTTCCAATGTCTTTGCGCTGGCGCTGGCAGTGGTACTCACGAAGAAATTTAAGGCGGCGAATTTTTACAGGGGCATTTTCTTCATTCCCTATATCATGAGTATGACAATTGTAGGTTTTATCTGGAAATTTATCTTCACCAGCGGGTTTGAGAAATTATATGAAGTGACTGAGTGGGGATTGTGGAATTTCAGCTGGCTGGGCGATCCGAAACTGGTATTTTATTCCGTGGCTTTTGTGGGGGTATGGCAGTCGCTGGGATTCTATATTGTACTTTACATAGCGGGCCTGCAGGCGGTGCCCAAAGATGTGATGGAAGCCGCGGTGGTGGACGGCGCCACCAACAGGCAGAAATTCTTTAAGGTGACATTACCGCTTCTTGGTCCTTCCTTTACAACCTGTATCTTTATGTCGCTGACCAATGGTTTAAAAGTGTTTGATATTATCCTGGCGCTCACCAAAGGCGGACCGGGAACGGCGACCAATAGTGTGACATTGCAGATTTATAAAGAAGCTTTTACCAACAATAATTATGGTCTGGGTTCGGCGCAGTCTATCATTTATTTCCTGTTTGTGCTGATCTTGACACAGCTTGTTTTGAAAGGTTTTAGCAGGAAGGAGGTTGATCTGTAATGAGTCGGGATGCTAAGAGAAAAGTAAAAAAATGGATTATGATCATCTGCCTTACATTGGTGGCATGTTTCTATATTTATCCGGTCTTTTTGATGGTTATGAACTCCTTCAAGCCTTTTGGCGAGATTATTGCCGATGTGCTGGCATTGCCGAAAAGTTTTGACATTTCCAATTACACTTATGTGGTGGATAAGATGAAATATCTGCTGCTGTTCCGCAACAATGTGATCATCACTGCGATTGGGATTGCGGGTATAGTGGTGTTTTCTTCCATGGCAGCCTATATCCTGGAAAGAAGGGAAGGAAGGTACTGTAAGATTGCACATACTATCATCATTACGCCCATGTTGATTCCTTTTCAGGCGATTATGATCACCCTGTTAAAGTCCATGAACATCTTCCATCTTTCCGGAAGCAAGATTGGATTGGGAATCCAGTATTGGGGATTCGGTATCCCAATGGCCACGTTTATTATCTATAATTTTATGAAGACCATCCCAAGAGAGTTAGATGAGAGCGCTACCATTGATGGCGCTTCTACCTTCCGCACCTTTGTTTCCATCATATTCCCGCTGTTAAAGTCTGTAATCGTGACGGTGATCGTGCTGGATGTGATGTGGATTTGGAATGATTTTCTGCTTCCTCTGTTAATGGTCAACAGCAATAATGAGACCAAGACATTGGTGCTTGCGGCATATACCTTCGTGGGACAGATGAATACCAAGTGGAATTATGCATTGACTGCCATGGTATTGGCGATCGTGCCCTCTGTGATCGTGTTCATCTTGCTGCAGAAGTATATTGTGGAAGGCGTTGTGGCAGGAGCGGTAAAAGGCTGAGATTATTCGGAAGCGGTAAGACCGCCTATCCAATAATATAAAATGGCGCCCATACCATAATTTATGGGAGAAGGAGGATATCTATGAAAAAGAAGTTACTCAGCGTATTGTTATGTACGGCCATGTTGACGACTGTACTGGCCGGCTGTGGTTCCGGCGGTGATGCTGGCAGTACACCTGCGGCAGAAACACCCGCAGCAGAGGCACCGGCAGCGGAGTCAGCTACGGCAGAGGAACCTGAAGCAGAAGCGCCCGCAGCGGAGGCATCTTCTTCCGAGGAGGCAGAGATTTATATGTTCATTTCTTCTCCGGAGTATGCGGATGCGATCAACACATTGATTGACGAGTACAAAAATGTGGCGCCGAACGTAACGATTAACTATGAAACTACACAGAATGACTATCCGACACTCTTGAAAGCAAAACTGAATTCCGGAGAAGTGCCTGATATTTTCTCTTCCACATCTGGTAAAGAGATTGATGTGTACAAAGAGTATTCATTTGACTTAAGTGGTCAAGCATTAGAGACTACCATGCAACCTGCGGTGGCGGCTATGATGGCGTCTCCTGAAGACGGTGCAGGTCTCTATGGTATCGCGATCAAGGGTAACTACTTTGGTATGATTTACAACAAAGCTATTTTTGAAGAATGTGGCATTGCAGAGTTCCCGCAGACCGTAAGTGAGATGGAAGCAGCCTGCGAGAAGATTTCCGCAGCAGGTTACAAGCCCTTTACCACCGGTTTCAACGAGTGGTGGGTGTTCAAACATGTATGGCAGCACTTCCTGGATGCAGCAGCAGCCAATGCAGGCATCTCTTCTGCAGAACTGGTAGCGAAGTTTGAAAAAGGTGAGGCAAAGGTTGCCGATTATCCGGAATTGTACAACAATTTCTTTAACTTTATTGATCTGGCAGTGAAATATGGCGATGACAAGCCGCTTGAGACTGCTCTGGACGGCGAACTTTCCGCATTTGGCACAGGCAAGGCTGCCATGGTATTAGGACAGGGCGCATGGGTAGAGGCAGACTTGCTGGCGATCGATCCTAACCTGCAGATTGGATTTAACGGCTATCCGGTATCAGATGATGCCGCACAGTGTCAGGTAATCGCAGGATCCGACCAGGCCCTTCGTATTTCCGCAGACTCTGATGCTTTACAGGCAACACTTGATTTCGTGAACTGGTGGTATACTTCCGATTACGGCAAGGCATGGTTCACAGATGTGGCCGGTGTAGTACCGCCTGTTGTATCTGATGTGGAGAGTACCTTTGAAGTTGTGAAACAGGGTGATGCGCTGAGTGCGTCCAAAGGCGCAGCAGATCTGTCCATCTGCTATTCCACAGACAGCTGGCATCAGACCTTTGGTGAAATCATGCAGTCTTACATCTCCGGTGCGGCAGACAAAGATGCATCCTGCGCACAGATTGAGGAGCAGTGGGCAGCGATTGATGGGGCAAACTAGGAGTGGATTAAGAGGTAATACACAAACTGGGTAATACATTAGTATAATGCATTACAATACACTAACGATAGGGAAAGGCTGCTGTCTTAAAGTGGGCGCCGGAGAGCGTGGCAACGGAGGATGGTGGGCCTTTTTCTATGCGGAACTGTTATGAAAATCTGGCTAAAATACTAGTTCAGGGATGTGATGGAGTGCCGCCCGGCCGGGCTGACGGAGAATTTTCCATCCGTTCTGGCGTCACTCATGCAAAAATATAATAATTTATACCCTGGCATCCATGTCATATTTACAAAAATAGTGTGTACAGGCCATTTTATGTGTATAATGGAGGATAAGATAAGCAGGGCATTCTGTTTGAAATGACAGGAGTGTTATGATGATTGACTTATATGGTCAAGTATGTTTGGGGATTTAATAATAAAAATATTATAGGAAAAAGGAGGAAAACACATGAAATTTACAGAAGGCTATTGGCTGCGCAGTGAGCGGGTTACGGCTTCTTATGCATCGCAGGGATTCTATGCATCGAAGACGGAGCAGGGGATGCGTATTGTGGCGCCGGAGCGGAAGATTTTAAGCCGTGCGGACGCGCAGAATATTTCTACGATCACCATTGATTTTATTGCTTTTGCCGAGAACAATATTCTGGTAAAAGCGAGGCATTATGAGGCTTATGAGGATGGGGAAGCAAGGTTTGACTTAATTGGTCAAGAGGTGCCTTTTGAGGTGCAGATCACGGAAGACGAGGCTGTGATGGTCAGCGGCGCCGTGACGGTGCGTTTTGACAGAAAAGAAGGCACCTACTGTTTCGAAGCGGATGGTAAAGTGATCACAGGATGTGGGTTCCGCAATCTGGGATATATCCGCTATGACAAACAGCCGAGTACCATGTTCCCCCAGGAGAATTATCTTTCCGAGCGACACACTCCTTATATGGTCACGGAACTTTCTTTAAAGGCGGGCGAGCGGGTTTACGGCCTGGGCGAGCAGTTTACCTCTTTTACTAAGAATGGACAAGTGGTGGAGATGTGGAATGAGGACGGCGGCACTTCCTCCCAGGTGGCTTATAAGACAGTGCCTTTCTATATGACCAATGAAGGCTACGGTATTTTTGTGGATCACAGTACGCCCGTATCCTTTGAGGTGGCCAGCGAGAAGGTGGAATATGTGGGCTTTTCCGTGCCGGGAGAAGAACTGCGATACCACTTCATCTATGGGCCGACGCCCAAGGATGTGCTGGTCAGATATACGGATATGGCGGGCAAACCGGCCCTGCCGCCGGCATGGTCTTTCGGACTATGGCTGACCACATCCTTTACCACCAAATATGATGAGCAGACGACTAGTTCCTTTATTGATGGGATGGCTGAGCGCAATATCCCCCTGCGGGTGTTCCATTTTGACTGTTACTGGATGAAGGCGCTTCACTGGTGTGACTTTGAGTGGGACGATGAGACGTTTTCTGATGTAAAGGCTATGTTAACGCGTTATAAGGAGGAGAAGGGGTTAAAGATCTGTGTCTGGATCAATCCTTATATTGCGCAGGGCACGCCTTTCTTTAGAGAAGGTATGGAAAAAGGATACTTTGTGATGCGTAAGGATGGCAGGGGTGCCAAACAGGTGGATTTTTGGAATCCCGGTATTGCCCTGGTAGATTTTACCAATCCGGAGGCGAAGGACTGGTATGTAGGGAAGCTGCGAACCTTGTTGGATATGGGAGCGGACTGTTTTAAGACCGATTTTGGCGAGCGGATTCCTATTGATGTATCTTATCATAATGGGGCGGATCCATTAAGTATGCACAATTATTATGCATATCTCTATAACAAGGCCGTTTTTGACCTGTTAAAAGAGGAAAAAGGCGAGGGAGAGGCAGTACTTTTTGCCAGAAGCGCCACGGCTGGCTGTCAGCAGTTCCCAGTACACTGGGGCGGGGACTGTTCCGCATCCTATCCTTCCATGGCGGAGACACTGCGGGGCGGCTTGAGCTTTGCCATGAGCGGTTTCTCTTTCTGGAGTCATGATATTTCAGGATTTGAGAAGACAGCGTCCCCGGACATTTATAAAAGGTGGCTGCAGTTCGGCATCTTCTCTTCCCACAGCAGACTGCACGGTTCCCAGAGTTACCGGGTGCCCTGGTTGTTTGATGAGGAAGCCTGTGATGTGGTCAGATATTTTGTCAGTCTGAAATGCCGGCTGATGCCTTACCTGTACGGACAGGCGGTGTATTCCCATAAGACCGGTATTCCCATGATGCGTCCCATGGTCCTGGAATTTCCGGATCGGATGGGTATGAAAGACCTGGACATGCAGTATATGCTGGGAGACGCTATCCTAGTTGCGCCGATTTTCAGGGAGGACGGCGTAGGAGAATATTATCTGCCGGAAGGCGAGTGGACACATCTGATCAGCGGAGAGACAAGAGAGGGCGGCAGATGGTACCGCGAGACTTACGACTACTTCTCGTTACCGGTGTTTGTGCGGAATAACACCCTTTTACCCATGGGAAGCAATGAGAATCTTCCGGACTATGACTACACAGAAGGCCTGAAACTTCACCTATATGCACTGGATGACGGCGCTGAGGCAGTTTGCCAGATCCCGGATCTCACAGGCAAAGTTGTGATGACAGCCAAAGTATCCCGCCATGGCAGCACCGTCACCTTCCAGACCGACCGTCCGGAGAAAAAGCCCAAACTTATCATCCACAACATGGCCGAGGTCACTCAGATAGATGGGGATGTGCAGGTAGAGCGGAAGGAAATATAAAATTTTTAACAAATTTTACTTAAAAACAGTTTAAAAAAAGAAAAAAGTATGGTATTCTTTCTGTTAAAAGGAACTAATTTAATTCCATAGGAGAGGAAAACCATGATAACCTATCACGAGAAAGAACGTATTTTTAAACTGGATACACCGAACACCAGCTATCTGATCGGTATTGTAGATGAAGAGAATTTTCTTGGCCACATTTATTACGGAAAGCGACTTGCGGATGCGGATGCGTCTTATTTGCTCAGGACACAGGAACCTCCCTATGTGCCCAGCCGAAATAACAGGGAACGAGGGGCATTTTATGACTGTTTCCCCTTTGAATATCCCACCGGGGGGACGGGCGACTACAGGGAATGCTGCCTGAATATACGTACAGCCGGCGGTCATACAGGTTCCATGCTTTCTTATGTATCCCATGAGATCATGGATGGGAAGCCTGCATTGCCGGGCTTGCCGGCGACTTTTAGCACGCCGGAAGAATGCAAGACGCTGAAACTTACCTGCGAGGACAAATATGTGGGAATGCAGGTGGAACTTTTATACACGGCCTTTTCTGACATTGATGTCATAACCAGGAGTGTCAGAGTCGTGAACACTGGGAAAGAGCATTTTTATTTGGCGAAGGTCTATTCGGCCTGTCTCGACATGGATAACCGTGATTATGAGATGATCAGCCTGCATGGAAGTTGGTCCAGGGAGCGCCATATACAGAGAAAACCGTTGGGCTATGGCATTCAGAATGTGAGTTCTTTCCGGGGAGAGTCCAGTCATCAGGATCATCCCTTCCTGGCGCTGGTGGATCGCCATACAACCCAGGAGCACGGGGAGGTGTACGCAATGAATTTTGTGTATTCCGGCAATTTCTGTGCTCAGGCGGAGGTGTCGCAGTTTAACTATGTGCGCATGAGCATGGGAATCCATCAGGAGAATTTCTGTTGGAAACTGGAACCGGGAGAGAGTTTCCAGGCGCCGGAGGCAGTGATGGTCTATACGGATCAGGGCCTGGATGCCATGACAAACACCTTCCACAGGCTTTACCGGAAACATCTGCTGCGCGGTAAGTATAAGGATATGAAACGTCCCGTCCTCATCAACAATTGGGAAGCCACTTATTTTGATTTCAATACGGAGAAAATCCTCGATATCGCGCGGGAGGCTTCCAAGCTGGGAATCGAGATGCTTGTCATGGACGATGGGTGGTTTGGAAATCGGCATTTTGACGGCTGTGCCCTGGGAGACTGGATTGTTAATGAGGAGAAAATAAGCGGCGGGCTGGCGCATTTGGTGGAGGAGATCAATAAACTGGGCATGAAATTCGGCATTTGGTTCGAGCCGGAAATGGTATCGCCGGATTCAGACTTGTACAGGGAGCATCCGGACTGGGCTATTGCCATTCCGGGCAGACCAGGCACGGAGTCGAGGCAGCAGTATGTATTGGACTTATCCAGGGAAGAGGTACTGGATCACATTTATGGGATGATGGCCGCTGTGCTGAAAAGCGCCAATGTGGAATATGTGAAGTGGGATATGAACCGGCAGCTTTCGGATATCGGAAGTACTGCGCTGCCTGCAGACCGACAGGGAGAACTGTATCACAGATATGTGTTGGCGGTGTATGAGATGCAGAACAGGCTGATCCGCGATTTCCCGGATCTGTTGTTGGAAAACTGCTCCAGCGGCGGAGGGCGTTTCGATCCCGGCATGCTGTATTACAGTCCTCAGATCTGGTGTTCCGATGATGCGGACGCCATAGAACGTCTGGCCATACAGGAGGGTACAGCCCTTCTCTATCCGCTCTCGACCATGGGAGCGCATGTGTCGGACTGCCCCAATCATGTGGTGGGCAGGACCACGCCTTTTGATACGAGGGCGGCCATAGCGCTGGCGGGAACTTTTGGTTATGAACTGGATGTCACAAAGATACCGGAAGCAGACAGGGAAAAAATACCGAAACAGGTGGCAATGTATCATCAGTACAATGACCTGATCCGGGAGGGAGATTACTACCGTATTGCTTCCTATTCCCAGAATCATATGTATGACTGTTGGCAGGTGGTCAGCGAGGACCAAAAAGAGTCTCTGGTGACTTTTGTACAGGTATTGACCAGGGCCAATTACAAGTCAAGACGCATTCTGCTGAAAGGACTGGCAGGAAATATACGTTATAAGGTATGCGTAGAGGATGAAAAGGAAGAAAGCGGGGAAGTGCCGGTATACAGCGGCGATACTTTAATGAAGGCGGGAATCCTGGTGGCGGAGATGCCGGGAGATTTCCAGGCCAAATTACTTCATTTGACTGCCGTGGAAAATGGAGAGAAAGGTATGGGCTGCTGATATGATAAAGTCGGTGAGATTAGCAGATATTGCGGAAAAAACAGGTGTCAGTGTAGTGACGGTATCGAAAGCGCTGGCAGGAAAAAAAGGCGTCAGTGAAGAATTGCGGGCACAGATTCGGATGACCGCGGATGAGATGGGTTACAGGCCGGTTCACACGGTACAGGGGAAAAAGTCTAAGTCGTATACGGTCGGTGTCGTAACGTTTGAACGTCTTTTTAATGAGACAGCCTCCTTTTACTGGAAGATGTATCAGGGATTGACCATGCAGACGGTGAAACAAAACTGTTTTATGATGCTGGAGGTAATAGCTATCGCTGACGAGGAGCGCCTGATGCGTCCCAAACTGCTTGACGAGGAGCGGGTGGACGGTTTGATCGTCATCGGAAAGCCTGAGCGGGAATATTTAAAGATGCTGTATCAGAATAAAAATTTTCCCATGGTGTTCCTGGACTTTTATGATGATGAACTGATTGTGGACTCCGTGATATCAGAAGGATATTACGGCATGTACCGAATGACGGAATACTTGATTCAAAGAGGCCATGAAAAAATCGCTTTTGTGGGAATGCTCATGTATACGGAAAGCATTACGGACCGCTATTTTGGATATAGCAAGGCGCTTTTGGAACATGGCATAGCACAGCGGCCTGAATGGATCATAGATGACAGAAATGCTGAGGATGGCTGTATGGGGCTGCCTTATCGGATATCTTTGCCAAAGGACAATATGCCGACTGCATTTGTTTGTAATAATGATGTGACTGCATATGCCTTGATCAGACAGTTAAAGGAAGAAGGATACCGGGTGCCGGAGGATATCTCTGTAGTTGGTTACGATGATTATCTTCATGTGGACCTGGGGGAGTCCAGGATCACCACTTATGCGGTCGATATTGAGAGAATGACGCAGACTGCTTTGGAAGTGCTGCTTGGGCGGATTGCTGATGGCATGACGGATGCCAGGGTGCATGTGGTGAGCGGCAGATTGGTGGAGCGTAAGTCGGTAAAAAGAATAAATTAATAAAGGAAGAAAAGACGGACAGCAGTCATAGGACCGGTGTTTCCCTGCGATAGACAGAAGGGGAGACGCCGGTTTTTTCTTTGAAAAGCCGGATAAAGTGGTTGGTGTTGTCGATGCCTACAGCCTGACCGATGGCGCCTATTTTTTCGTGGGTATAGAGAAGAAGTTCTTTTGCTTTGTTAATGCGGACCTTATTCAGATATTGCAGCGGGGTATCCAGGTAATAGCGGGAAAACTGCCTGATCAGGGTGAATTTGTTCACATGGTATCTGGAGGCAAGGTCATCCAGGGAATACTGTTCCTGATACGCCGTGTCGAAGCTTTTCTTGATTTCCGCGATGTAGGCGGGTACATGATAAGAGCCTGACTGCTGCAGGGAATTGGAAAGGCATAACTGTATATAAAATGCGATTAGTTCGTGGGAACGCATCAGGCTGTGTGCCTCATCGTCCTCTTTTATTTTCAAAAAGTGTTCCCACGCAGGGAATGCATCCGTATTTTTATCTAGGTGAAAAACGCAGTTTCCGGAAAATGTCAGTTTTTGATAAAAATAGGCACTTATGGGCGTGGTGACAAAACAAACAGTGTATTCCCAAATGTTGTGTAGACAGATTAGTTTATGTGCTGTTCGACAGTCGATGAAGGCCAGCGTGCCGGGTAAAAGTTCCTGAAAATTTTCCAGGGGGGGGGGTAAAATATTTTCTTGGAAAAAGAGTCTTCCGGCGCCTTTGTGGGTATAGAGCAGACAGAAAGCGTCAAGTCCGGCAGCTTCATAGGAAAAGGGAGAAGTGACGGAAACGGTGCCCTTACTTAGCAGGAGCGGCAGGGTATTGCAAAAATCGTGAGATCTGTCATATACATTCAAGAAATAGTCGGAGAAAGAAAAATGACTGTTGGTCTCGGAAGAGATGAGGCTGTTATAAAATTCGGAGGCAAAGTAGGAATCTGACATGTGGGATATCCTTTCTTGCTGGTGTGAAAAATACTGGGGTTACATTCCGGTTCATGAAAGAAATTACCTTTATATGAAAGCATCTTTTGATACCTCAATTTATTAGCTAAATGAAGAAAGCTAATATTGATTAAAAATAGTATATGTTAAAAAGAAACAAAAATCAATAAGAGAAAATAAAGTTAAAATGTATATATGATATAAAATAAAGAAGATAGTAATATTAAGTAAATTTGGAAATAAAATTGGTCAATATGTACAAAAATAATATTAAAAATTAGTATAAATAGAGGAAATAACGGAAATAGTCAATAATTGATTATAAATGCAAATAAAAGATAGTGACTAAATAATTAACTTAAAATAAAATAAAAATAGTTTAACAAATAAAGCTGTTAAACAAAAAACAAATTACGGGAGGACTTAATATGAAATGTAAAAGACTTATGGCACTTGGATTGACAGCGGTGCTGGCGATGTCTACAGTGGCGTGCGGCGGTTCTGATAATGCCGGGACGAGCGCACCGGATGCAGCGGCAGATAATGAGGCGGAAGCGACGGCGCCTGATGCTGCAGGCGAGGAAGCGGCGGACGGGGAGAACGGGGCAGCAGGCGTTCCGACCATCGATGCGATCACAGTGGGAGAGGACTACAAAGATCTGCAGGCTTCTATCAAGGTGCTGACCAACAGGACAGATATTGTGGATACGGTCTATAAAGGATATGCCGAGCAGTTCATGCAACTGTATCCGAATATCAAAGTGGAATATGAAGGCATTACCGACTATGAAGAGTCCGTAACCCTTCGTCTTACCGCAGGCGACTGGGGCGACATCATGTTTATTCCCACTTCTGTAGCAAAGAATGAATTATCCACTTATTTTATGCCGCTGGGAGATTTCGCAGCAATGGACGGCACTTACAACTTCCTGGAAGAAAAATCCTTTGAAAATGTGGTTTATGGTATTGCCAACGGTGGTACTGCAAGCGGTATTGCCTACAACAAGAAAGTATGGGCAGATGCCGGCATCACCACAATGCCCAAGACGCCCGAAGAGTTTCTGGCGGATTTACAGCTCATCAAAGATAATACCGATGCAGTTCCGCTCTATACGAATTTTGCGGCAGGCTGGACGATGGGCGCATGGGATGCTTATACGGATTGCGCGGCGACCGGCGATCCGGACTTCAAGAACAATATGGTACATATGAGCAATCCTTTCTCCAAGAGAGACGATATGACAGGCCCTTATGCAGTTTATTATATCCTTTATGAGGCAGTGGCACGGGGCCTGGTGGAAGAAGATCCGGCAAGTACGGACTGGGAGTCCTCCAAGGGTGCTATCAACAGGGGTGAAATTGCTACCATGGTACTCGGTTCCTGGTGTGTGGAGCAGTTTAAGGAAGCGGGCGAGAACCCGGACGACATCGGTTACATGCCTTTCCCGATCAGTGTGAATGGCAAGCAGTATGCAGGTTCTGGCGGTAACTACTCCTTCGGTATCAATGTACAGGCATCTGATGAAAATAAGATTGCTTCTCTACTGTACATGAAGTGGCTGATCGAGGAGTCCACCATCTACTTGGATGAGGGAAGTATCCCGGCCCGCAAGGATGGTGAATATCCTTCCGTTCTGGAGGCATTTGACGGCGTGGAACTCCTTTCCAACAGCCCGGCGCCCGAAGGTGAGGAAGATCTGTTTGATAACGTAAACAACGAAAGTGAAGTCGGCATCAACAATAACGATTATCCTGACTGTGAGATTCTGGAAGCGGCACTCTATGGCACAAGAACATTAGATGACATCATGGATGAGTGGAACCAGAAATGGACTTCCGCACAGGAAGCACTGGGCGTAGAAGTGAATCAGTAAAGCAGTACTTACATCGCAAGGCGGATGGGAATCATCTGCCTTGTGATGATAAAAAGGGTGAAAAGGAGAGAACTATGGGTAAAACAAAAAAGTCCTTTGGGGAATGGTTTAGAAGTAGAAAAGTCCAGAAATTTTTAGTCATTTTCACATTTATGTTTGTACCGCTTTTGCTGCTGTTGATGTATACCTATATTCCTTTTGGGAAGATGGTGCAGTTCAGTTTCTATAATATGAAATACATCGGCAAACGCAACTTTGTGGGACTTAAGAATTATATTGAAGTATTTAAGCGGCCGGAGATTTTCAAGTCGCTGTTTGTCAGTGTCTACTATATGGGCGGTGCAATCCTGCAGCTGGCGCTGGCGTTGTTTTTTGCGACGTTGATGGTCTTTAAGGTAAAGGGAGAATCGGTCTTTAAGGCAACGATGTTCTTTCCGTATCTGATTTCCGGTATTGCAATTGGTTTTATCTTTAAGTTTTTCTATGCAAGAGGTTATGTATTGGATTCCATTTTGATGCTCTTTGGGGTGGCGCCGGAGAACATTCCCTATTGGCTGCAGGATACCAGCATCAATAATATATCCCTTGCGGCTACATCAGTCTGGAGATATACAGGACAGAATATGATCCTGTTTCTGGGTGCCATGATGTCTGTGGATGCAGATCTTTACGAGGCGGCGTCTTTGGATGGTGCGAACAAATGGCATCAGTTTAAATATATTATCTTACCGAGTATTAAGTCCATTGTGGTCCTGAACCTGATCTTATCCATCAGCGGTTCCTTAAGTGCATTCGAGCCGCCTTACGTTATCACTAACGGTACCATGGGTACGGGTACATACTTCGTTATCATGAACAGACTGGCCCATGAGAACCAGAAGGTAGGACTTGCCAGTGCCATGGCCATTGTACTGCTGGCAATCATTATTCTGTGTACTGTAGCGCAGAAACTGTTCTTCGCCTATGTATTTGATGACGGGACGGATGATGAATCCAAAGCAGCGGTAAGGCGCAGGAAGAAACAGAACAAGATGAATCAGGGATCGAAATAGGAAGGGGTGAAGGATATGAACAAAGCAAAAGTGGAAATGGGAATTTTTACAGTCTTTAAATATTTTATGCTGATCATGGCCGCCCTGGTTGCCATTATCCCTGTGGTGGTATGTGTACTTACGGCTTTTAAGACGGAGGAAGAATATCAGAACACCTCGGCATTGTCACTTCCAAAGAGTTTCCTGTATTTTGAAAACTTTAAAGTGGCCTTTACCCAGGCGAACATGCTTCGCGGATTCATCAATACGGCGCTTGTACTTGTGGTGGTACTCACGGCATCCGTGCTTGTCAGTTCCATGATTGCCTATGTGTTAAACCGCTTTAAATTTATCGGCAACGGGCTGATCAGGAATTTGTTCATGTTTGCGTCCCTGCTTCCGGGAATAGCCATGCAGGTTACCATTTATGAGATTATGAACTCCCTGCACCTGATCAATCACCTCTATGGTTACATGATCTGTCTGATGGGAACGGATATTATCTCCATCTATATTTTCCTGCAGTTCTTTGAGAATCTGCCCACATCCCTGGACGAATCAGCTATCATTGACGGCTGTACCTATTTCGGGGTGTTTTTCAAGATTTTACTGCCGCTCTTAAAGCCGGCAATCATGACGACACTGGTCTTAAAAGGCGTGGGTGTATATAATGAGTATTATGCGTCCAACCTGTATCTGCAGTCCAAGGAATTAAAGACCATATCCACGGCACTGTACACCTTTACAGGCCCTTATGGAAGCCAGTACAATTATATCTGTGCGGGCGTGCTGATCACGATCATACCAATTCTGATCATTTTCCTCGTATTCCAGAAACAAGTATACGGCGGACTCGCAGCCGGCGCGGTAAAAGGGTGATGATAAAGCCTCGCAGGTATTTGTATCCTGCGAGGCTTTTGAAATTGTATCCCTATAAAAGTTGTATCCCGTTCTTCTTAGCTTCCGCCACAATTTCTGCCGGCCAAAGGGAACACTGCACTTCACCGATATGGGCTTTGCGCAGGAAGAACATACAGATTCTGGACTGGCCGATACCACCGCCGATGGTGAAGGGAAGCGTCTCTTCGATGATGGCTTTCTGGAAAGGAAGGTTTGCCCGTTCCGGACAGCCCGCTTTGTCAAGCTGAGTGAGCAGAGCCTCTTTATCCACCCGGATTCCCATGGAAGATAATTCCAAAGCGATGTCAAGCACCGGATAGTAGACCAGAATATCCGCGTTGAGCGCCCAGTCGTCATAGTCTGGAGCCCTTCCGTCGTGTTTGGCACCGGAAGCCAGCAGATCGCCGATCTGCATCAGACAGACCGCGCCTTTTTCTTTGGTTATGTAGTATTCCCGTTCCTTCGGTGTTTTGTCAGGATAAAGGTCTTCCAGTTCCTGAGTGGTGATAAAGTAAATATCATGGGGCAGGATTTCATTGATATAGTCGTACTGGATCGCCATGTATTTTTCAGTTTTCCGAAGAACTTTGTAGACACTTTTTACAGTGTCCTGCAGATAATCGAGACAGCGTTCTTCGCGGGAAATAATCTTCTCCCAGTCCCACTGGTCCACATAAATGGAGTGGATATTGTCCGTGACCTCGTCCCTGCGGACCGCGCTCATATCGGTATAGAGACCTTCCCCGTGGGTAAAGCCATATTCATCTAACGCCATACGTTTCCATTTGGCCAGGGAATGTACGATTTCCGCCAAGGCATCATCCTGCTCCTTGATGCCGAAGGAGACCGGACGCTCCACACCGTTTAAGTTGTCGTTTAAGCCCGATGCTGGATCTACAAACAGCGGCGCCGATACCCTTAAAAGATGTAGCTTTTCCGCCAGCAAGTTCTGGAAGAAGTCCTTTACCGTCTTGATGGCCACCTGTGTGTCGTAGAGATTCAGGGCGGATTTGTAGTCTTTGGGAATAAGTAAATGTTCCATAGATAACCTCGCTTTGTATGCAGGCTGTGTGCCTGCTTTTTAAATACTATTTAACCGCTTTTTGGGGAAGAAATCAAGGAAAAATTTTGTAAAAGTCCTTGCATATTATCTTATGTTTGTCTTATAATAAATAGCACGTTGACAGATTTCCGTTCTGTCCAAGGAGAAGTTTATTGAAAACAGCTCCATCTTTAAGATTCTTTCCGATTGTCGGAAATAATCCCGCAACTATTGTTACCTGGCTGAATCCTGCGTTTCTTTGATGTATTCTGTTGTGTCTATGGTCTTGTTCTTTCGTAATCTGATTCTTTCTGGACGGTTGGCTGGACTTTTACCTGATACCTTCAAGATTTCCTTGTATTCAGTCACAAAAAACTGTATAATGGAGGAAAATCTATGACAAAACGAAACTTGAGAAGATGAAGAATGACTTGTCCTTTATTATTGGGAGTCAGCTTAATCTCTATGAGCATCAGAGTACCTGGAATCCGAATATGCCCCTGCGGGGCCTGTTGTACTTTGCCCAGCAGTTTGAGGGGCTGCTTGCTGCCCGCGGAGATAATATTTATGGAAAAGGGCGGATTGCATTGCCGACACCAATATACATTGTATTTTACAATGGAAGCGGTATGAACACGGACAATCTGATGCTTTACCTGTCGGATTCCTTTTCGGCGGGGCGCGGGAAAGGATGTCTGGAATGTACCTGTGAAGTGATTAATATTAACCGAGGTTACAATCAGGCTTTGATGGACAAATGCCACCGGTTGTGGGAGTATTCGGAATTGTCATCGGAGGTTGAGGAGAACATCAGGAAAGGGATGCGCCGGGAGGAAGCGGTACATACAGCGATTGACAACTGTATTGAGAGAGGGATTCTCACGGATATCCTGCTGGCGGAGAAAGGAGTGGTACTGCATATGCTCTTAACGGAATATGACGAGAAGAAACATCTGAGGAATACCTTTCGGGAGGGCCGGGAAGAAGGTCTGGAAGCAGGAGAAAAAATTGGACGGGAGAAAGGCCGGCAGGAGAAGCTGAAGGAAATGGTGGAAAAGAAGCTGGCCAAAGGGAAAACTGTTTTGGAGATTGCAGAAGAGCTTGAGGAAGAGATACCGATTATTGAAGAGATGGTTTCCGGCTTGACGGTGGATTACCATACCTGTCATCGTAATCTGTGATTAGGTAGTGGGGGAGCGTGTAGCAATGGGCTATGCGCTCTTTTTGGTATAGGAAAGTTCACTGTTTATCCGAGTCCGTAAAGCAGAGAAGCAAATTTATTTTTTAATTGAGCAAAATCAGAACAAATGTTCTAAAATATGTTGCAATCGAGAAAAGAAGATGGTATGATAATAAAACAAACATATGTTCTTGCTTACTGGGAAAAGATATAGTAGAGAATGGAAAAGTTAAATGCTTGCAAATATTTATCAGATTCGTCGTTTTCGGGATTAAAAAATTTACGGATACAGGGGGCACAGACATAGGGATGGAAGTCAGGATTTCACCGCAGATGTCGGTCATGGATAAACTTAAAATATTGGGTGCGGCGGCGAAGTATGATGTATCCTGCAGTTCCAGCGGTTCTTCCAGGAAGAATGACGGACAGGGAATCGGCAATACGGTGGCGGCAGGGCTGTGCCATAGTTTTGCGGCGGACGGCAGATGTGTATCTCTCTTAAAGATTCTGTTTACAAATGAGTGTATATACGATTGCCGGTACTGTATCAACCGGTGTTCTAATGATGTGCCGCGGGCATCTTTCACGCCGGATGAGGTTTGTGAACTGACGATGGAATTTTATAGGCGCAATTATATAGAAGGTTTGTTTTTGAGTTCTGGTATCCTTTACAGTCCAAACTATACCATGGAACTGATCTGTGAGACGGTGCATAAACTGAGGACGGTACATCGCTTTCAGGGATATATTCATGTCAAGGCGATACCGGGAGCTGATCCGCTCTTGATACAGCGGGCGGGATATATGGTGGATCGCATGAGCGTGAATCTGGAGATGGCCACCGCTGAGGGGCTTAAGGCGATGGCGCCGAATAAGCACCGCAGGAATATATTAAAACCCATGCGGCAGATTCAGAATGGGATTGTGGAGAATAAGAATGAACTTACCTTATACAGACATGCGCCACGCTTCTGTGAGGCAGGCCAATCCACACAGATGGTGATCGGCGCCCTGCCGGAGAGTGATTATCAGATCATGTCGGTGGCAGAGACTCTTTATGATAAGTTTTCTTTGAAAAGAGTATATTATTCAGCTTTTGTGAATGTGAATGAGGATAAGGATCTGCCGGCGCCTGTGGGCGGCCCGCCGCTTCTGCGGGAACACAGACTGTATCAGGCGGACTGGCTTCTGCGGTTTTATGATTTTAAGGTAGATGAACTGTTGACGGCGGAGAGACCGAATTTCAACACAGCCATCGATCCCAAGGCGGATTGGGCGGTACGGCATTTGGAACTGTTTCCGGTGGAGATCAATCGCGCGGATTACAGACTCCTTCTGCGGATTCCGGGCGTGGGAGTCAAGAGCGCCAAAAGAATTGTGAGCGCCAGAAGATTTGGCAGTCTGACTTTTGAGGATTTGAAGAAAATAGGGGTGGTTTTAAAGCGCGCGTTGTATTTCATTACCTGTAATGGCAGGATGATGTATCCAACGAAGATAGAGGAAAATTATATTGTGCGGAACTTAACGTATCAGAACCAGATGGGGCGAGGAGAGAAGCTGCCGTTTATGACAGATGGTACAATCTATCAGCAGATGTCGCTGTTCCCGCAGATTGTGAGTTGATTTTCTGATTACTTGGTTGCAGAGTGTATTGAGAGTGTATGCGGGTAGTTTTATGAATGAAAGACAGGGCAAAGCAGCGCAGCACTTTATGGAGAGGATAATATATTATATATGGAAGAAAAATATTTAGTCTGCGAGGATTCTCTGGAAGGAATCTTTACCGGGATATATGAGGCTTATGCCTTAAGGGAGGGGCATGAGCATGTGCATATTCAGATCGGTGAGGAGGACAATTACAGGTTATTTGCCAGTTACCTGCATATTTTACCGGATTCAGTCAAGACTGGTAAAGTGGCACAGACATTGCTTGGGCGTCTAGGGGAGAGCGTTTATCACGGACTCTGCCGGGCGGCTGCTTCTTGTTATCTGGATAAGGGAGAGGCTGTCTATAAGACCGTGGTGGATGCAATCACAGGTGGCAGCGGCAGACGCGTGTTGGAGAACCTGCGCAATCCTTACGTACAGAGGACTTTTGAATTGGCTCGTTATACGGCGAACGAAGCACATTATGAGACGGAGTTTCTTCGGTTTCAGGAATTGGAGCAGGGGATTCTTTTTTCACGGATTGGGCCTAACAATAATGTGATTCCTTTTATCATGCCACATTTTGCGGATCGGTTATGTCCGGAAAATTTTATGATTTATGATGAGAAACGGGATCTTTTCGGGGTGCATCCGGCGAAGAAGGAGTGGTATCTGGTATCGGCGCAGGGGGATGTTAAGCCGGAGCAGTTTCAGTGGTCTGACAAGGAGGAAGCATATCAGGAATTGTTTAAGGCGTTTCATGAGACGATAGGGATTAAGGAGCGGGAAAATAAGCGGCTGCAGAGACAAATGTGCGCTTATCGTTACCAAGATTATATGGTGGAATTCAATAAAAAATGAATAAATTGCGCCCTTTCATTTGGGTGGGTAAAGCAATTTATAGGCACATGTCATCAAATTTATTTTGGATTTCAAAATATATTGGTGAGATTGCAAAAAAATGCCAGAATTGTATTTTATAGGGTACAAAAATCCTGCTTTACAAAAGGAAATAATGGTGTATAATTTACTCCAATGAGGAGACTGAAAACGTTTTTTCTATGTGTGCCTTTTGCATACATAAATGGAAAAGGAAGGTGAAATTATGCAACACAAGATCAAATTGAGACCAAACGAAGTGAGTAACTTCGTATCTGCAGCCAGCAAATGCGCATTTGATGTGGATATCTCCTACAACCGCTACATCGTGGATGCCAAGTCCATTATTGGCGTGTTGGGACTGAATTTCAATCAGATTTTAACCGTTGCGTATAACGGCTACGATGCAGACTTTGAGAATTATCTCAAGCAGTTTGCGGTGGCAGTATAGATTGGTGTAGGAACGTGTCACATTGACTCCCTATGTAAGATAGCGTAATATCTTACGTAGGGAGTTTCTGTTTCTGAGACTTCGGGTAAAAGGGAAGGAAGATTAGATGGAAGTGCGTATCTCTGTGCGGAGTTTGGTGGAATTCATTCTGCGTTCCGGCAATATAGACAATCGTAGAACGGTGTCTTCCGATAATGCCATGCAGGAAGGCGGACGCATTCATCGTATGATACAGCGGCGTATGGGGCCGGAGTATCAGGCGGAGGTGTCTCTTCGCTATGTGTATGATGCGGGGGAGTACGAGATTGTGGTGGAGGGGCGCGCTGATGGAATCATTACGGAGAAATCACAGACGGTCAAGGTCACAATAGATGAGATTAAGGGTACTTTTCAAGATTTAAAGAAGATGAAAGGACCGGTACCGGTGCATTTGGCACAGGCCAAATGTTATGCGTATATCCATGCTAGACAGCAGAAGCTTACGAATATACGGGTACGCATGACCTATTGCCATATGGAAACGGAGGAAATCAGGTATTTTCATTATGATTATACCTATGACGAACTGGAGGCTTGGTTTCAGGACCTTATGAAACAGTATCGCAGGTGGGCGGATTACAGTTTCATGTGGCAGAAGGCCAGGCAGGAATCCATCAGGCAGATGGCTTTTCCCTTTTCTTACAGGGAGGGCCAGAAGGAATTGGCTACCTATGTCTATCAGACGATTTATCACAAGAGGAAGCTATTCATAGAAGCACCCACGGGCGTGGGCAAGACGATTTCCACAGTGTTTCCGGCATTGAAGGCCATGGGGGAAGAACTGTGTGAAAAGATATTTTATCTCACCGCCAAGACCATTACCCGGACGGTGGCGGACGATACGTTTGCCCTGTTAAGGGAACGGGGACTTAAATTAAAGACTGTGATCCTGACAGCCAGGGATAAGATTTGCTTCATGGAAGAGGCTGAGTGTAATCCGGTGTATTGCCCTTTTGCCAAAGGCCATTATGACAGGATCAATGAGGCCATGTTTGACCTATTGACGCATGAGGACAGTTATACCAGGGAAACGATAGAGACGTATGCCGCAAAGCATCAGGTCTGTCCCTTTGAAATGTGTCTGGATATGAGTCTGTTTTCGGATGCCGTGATCTGCGATTATAACTATGTGTTTGATCCCCATGTCTATTTGCGGCGGTTCTTTTCCGAAGGAATCCAGGGCGAATATATTTTCCTGATCGATGAGGCCCACAACCTGGTGGAGCGGGGGAGGGATATGTACAGCGCTGTGCTTCGCAAGGAAGATTTCCTGGAACTGAAAAGGACGGTCAAGGCGTATGATGAGCGGATTGCCAGTAACTTGGATAAATGTAACAGGGAATTGCTTTCCCTGAAAAGAGAGTGTGATACCTACAGGGTTGAGGAAAATATAGAAGGATTTGTGCGGACACTGATCCGTTTGAGTTCTGCCATCGAAGATTATCTGGAAGATCATGAAGATAGTCCGGTGCGCAGGGAGATTTTGGCCTTTTATTTTGAGGTGTCCCATTTTTTGGAAATGTATGAACTGTTGGATGAAAGCTATGTGATTTATACACAGATGCAGGAGGATGGGAGTTTTGTTGTAAAGCTTTTCTGTGTCAATCCAGCGAAAAATCTTAAGAATTGTATGATGCGGGGGAGGAGTACGATTCTGTTTTCCGCTACCCTTCTGCCGATTCAATATTATAAGAAATTATTGGGTGCAGAAGAGGGGGATTATGAAGTATATGCCAAATCTGTCTTCCGGCCGGAAAAATTGGGTTTATATATCGGCAGCGATGTAACCAGCCGTTATACGCGCCGCAGCGATGAGGAATATTACCGGATCGCATCCTATATCCATAATGTGATTCAGAAGCGGCACGGTAACTATATGTTGTTCTTTCCCTCTCACGCTTTCCTGCGACAAGTTTATGATATTTTCCAACACTATTTTAATGCGGAGGAAACAGTGGAATGCATCTTGCAGGAGGATTATATGAACGAGGAGGCCAGGGAGGCTTTCTTAAACCGTTTTACGGGCAATGAGGCGTGTGATTTGTCGCTGATTCAGATGGAGATTGAGATAGAAGAGGAGAGAAGTCTTCTGGGGTTCTGTGTGATGGGCGGCATTTTTGGCGAGGGGATAGACTTAAAGAACGACAGCCTGATTGGCGCCCTCATTGTAGGGACGGGACTTCCACAGGTCTGCGATGAGCGGGAAATCTTAAAGAAATATTTTGAAGGCTGGGGAGAGAACGGCTTCGACTATGCTTACCGCTATCCGGGAATGAACAAGGTCCTGCAGGCCGCTGGGCGTGTGATCAGGACGGCGGAGGATTTCGGAATTGTGGCGCTGCTTGACGAAAGGTTCCTGTCGCCTGCTTATCAGAGATTATTTCCACGGGAATGGCGGGAATATGAGGTTGTTACTGTTGACCAAATAGGTCGTAAAGTGGAAAGGTTTTGGGATGAGTGGCTGTAGATTGCAGGAATTACGGTATTATCCTAATTAGTCAATCGAGAAAAACCCCGTTTTATTTCTTAAACTGTTAGATTTACGGTGGAAAAGTCAGCGGAAGTGATTGACTTTTTCTGTCAAGAGGGTTTAGGCAGTTGACCAGTTTGGAACAGGATACGACAGGAAACGTAAACGTTTTCGCTCAAAAAATAAAAAGTTCGACATTTGTCTGTTAGAAAATACCGCAAATGACATCCAGATTTTGACAAAAAGATAGGGGAGTCATCAGGTTATGACAACGTTGTCAATGTGGATAACTTTGTGGAAATTGGGGATTTCTTTGCCATATTGAATCTTTTTTTCAAAAATTATGGATGAAAACCTGTGGAAAAGTCGACACACGGATTTCAGTGTATAAAAAAGAAACCGAATTGGTCAATATTCTGACATACGATGTCAGAAAGGGAAGGTTTGACGTGAGATAGAAGATGGTGGTATACTGATTGAGGCAAACTACAAGATATTGTGTTTTTTGTTATGCGAAAGGAGACAAGATTATGTGGGCATTTGAAAGTGTATTCTATCAGATATATCCTTTGGGATTTTGCGGAGCGCCTTTTGAGAACGATGGACAGTTGGAGCATCGGATCTTAAAGGTAAACGACTGGATTCCTCATATGAAGAAACTGGGCGTCAATGCAGTCTATTTTTCCCCGGTGTTTGAGTCGGATACTCATGGGTATAATACGAGGGACTACCATACCATCGACTGCAGACTGGGTACGAATGAAGATTTCAAGGAAGTGTGTAAGAATCTTCATGACAATGGTATTAAAGTGGTGTTGGACGGTGTGTTCAATCATGTGGGCAGAGGATTCTGGGCATTTCAGGATGTCCTGAAGAACAGGGAGAACTCCCCTTACCTGAGTTGGTTCCATATTAACCTGGGTGGCAATTCCAACTATAATGATGGCCTGTGGTATGAGGGCTGGGAAGGTAATTATGATCTGGTGAAGTTAAACCTGCGCCATGGGGATGTGATCAATCATATCCTGGACAGTGTCAAAGGCTGGGTGGATGAGTTTGATATTGATGGTCTGAGGCTGGATGTGGCCTACTGTCTGGACCATGATTTTGTGAGACAGTTAAGGAGTTTTACAGAAGGGTTGAAGCCGGAATTTTATTTGCTGGGAGAGATGCTTCATGGCGATTACAATCAGATGGTCAATGACCAGATGTTGCATTCAGCTACCAATTATGAGTGTTATAAGGGGTTGTATTCCAGTTTTAACAGTATGAATATGTTCGAGATCAACCACTCCCTCTTAAGACAGTTTGGCCCGGAAAATTGGTGTTTGTATCGTGGCAAGCATATGCTCTCCTTTGTGGATAACCATGATGTGAGCCGGATTGCCAGCAATCTTACCAATGAGAAACATTTGCCGCTGATTTATGCGCTGTGTTTCGGTATGCCGGGAATCCCCTGTGTGTATTATGGCAGTGAGTGGGGGGCCAAAGCCAATAAGAGCGAGGGGGATCCTGCGCTCCGGGCTTGCTTTGAAGAGCCCCAGTGGAATGAACTGAGCGAGTGGATCAGCAGGCTCGCAGAGGCGAAGAAAGAATCGAAAGCCCTCAATTACGGCGCTTTTAAGTCTGTGGTACTGACGAACAAGCAGTGTATTTTCGAGCGCAAGTGTGAGGAGGAGAGAGTGCTGGTGGCGATCAATGCGGACGGAGAGGACTATACGGCGCATTTTGATGCAGGATGCGGCCTGGCGGTGGATCTGATCAGTGGCGAGGAACATGACTTCGGCGGCGGCAGTCTTCTGCCTGCTTACAGTGCATATTTCTGGAAGATGGAAAAATAAGAGGTGAGGGGTTGTGAACTGGAATTGTTGTTGTTCCGGAAAGCGAAATTCAGCATTGGCAGTATTGACAGCAGCTTTATTTGTGGCAGGGCTTCTGACAGCGTGCGGACAGGAGAAAGAGCCGGAACAGGAAAGAAAAGATGTGGTTGACCAGATTGATCAACAAGGGCAGAGCATTGAGGATAGTGACTATCGAGAGGAGCAGTCCGATGCAGGAAGGCAGGATACAGACCTTGAGTCGGACAGTGGAGAGTCTTCCCAGGAAGATTTGGATCGGATCAGGGAGCAGTTTGGTGAGAACTGTATTGTAGAACAGACTTTTGAGGTGGAACTGAGTGAATATCCGGAACCGGTGTGGTTTGTTCCTAAGTCACCGTCACAGACCGGACAGGGGCTGGAAATTGAAATTATGAAAAACGGTGAAGTTCTGACAGAATTTGATGCCTATGTGCCGGATACGCTGGCAGGTGAGAACTTTACCAGTCTGGATGCTGTATCTTTTTATGATGTGAATTTTGACAACCGTACGGATATTGTACTGATTGAGACCTATGGAAACAGCAGTTTTGCGGCAGTCTATTGTGGCGTTGGAGAGGCCGGGACGGATGGACCCAGATATTTTGTACTGTATAAGGCCTTATCAGAGGCGTTGTCTGAACAAGTCAATCCTTTGACAGTCACAGAAATCCGTAACTTCATAAGCGGCGGTAAGAGGAATGGTGAATTTGACAGCTATCAGGAGGCTTATGAGGCTGTGGCAAGGCTCCGTGATATGGAGACAGAAGAAGAGATTTATGACATGGCCTATGACCTGATCTATGTGGATGAGGATGATATCCCGGAACTGGTGGTCTGTCATCAGGGGTATTCGGTCAGCCTGTATACCTATTGGGAGGGCGTTGTTTATGCGCTGATGGATGACTGGGGATACGGGGCGATGGGGAACGCAGGTTATGCTTATGTGCCCCGCCGGAATAATATAGTCAATGATAATAGTGACTATGCCGGTGCGATTTTGTACACGACCTATATGGCGGTCAGTAATCATCAGTCAGTGGATGTGGTGGCATGCATAGAGACTTATAATTTTGACGATGTGAACCAGAACGGTTATCCGGATGAGGAGGAACTGGATTCTCTGGGAATGTATGGAGTCAGTTATATTGACGGGGTGGAGATTACCGCAGAGGAGGCAGCTTCCTACAAGGTGGGAGATTATGAGTGGATTGAAGGCAGCATGACGTTTGCAGAACTTTTGGAAGTCCTTGGCAGATAAAGGCCAGAAAAAATTCCGTTGACAACCGGAAGCGCATGTATTAAGATAGCAACAGTATCATGAAAATCACGAAAGGAGGTAAGTTTTATGTTTAAGATGAATTTAGATCGGAATGGCAGTACCATAACAAAATCAAACAGGAACATATTACGTGAAATTACCTCCGTGGACAGAAGATCTGGTCGGGATATGACAAGATGACTTGACAGGTCAATATATGTGCAGGATTTACAGGGCTATGGTAATTTTACCATAGCCCATTTTTGCGCGCATCGGCAGACGAAGTCTTACGAGTCTGCTGATGTTAGGGAAAAGAAGAGACGGAGGGGAGCAAAATATTATGAAAAAAATATCAAGTTACATATGGGATTATAAATTTACCTATTTAGGGGCAATCGCATCGCTCCTGATTGCGGTAACCCTCGATATGCTGGCGCCGCGGCTGACGGCCAAAGTGGTGGACGACGTGATCGTGGGCGGCAATATGGGAGAACTGAAATTCCTGCTTCTGGGATTTCTGGGGATTGGGCTTGGACGGTGTATCTTTCAGTATTTGAAGGAATACACTTTCGACAAGAACGGTGCCCGGATTTCGGGCGATATGCGGCGGGATCTCTTCCGACATATTCAGTCCTTAAGTGCGGACTTTTTTGACCGGACGAATACTGGAGAACTGATGGCCAGAGTGAAAGAGGACATCGACCATATCTGGGATGCAGTGGGATATGTGGGGATGCTTCTGATCGAGGTGTTTTATCATACGGGAATCATTCTGGTCTGTATGTATATGCTTAATTGGAAGCTGGCATTGATTCCTACGGCGGCCATGCTGTTGTGTGGTTCCATCGCTGTTATCATGGAGCGGAAGCTTGGGGGCGTTTATGAGGAAATCAGCGAGGAGAATGCGGCCCTGAATACAGTGGCGGAGGAAAATCTGGCGGGTGTGCGCACGGTGAAGGCTTTTGCCAGGGAAGGGTTTGAGATTGATAAGTTCCTCTCCCACAACAAGCGATACTACGATTTAAATATGGCGCAGTCGAAGGTGTTTGTCCGCTATTATCCGTTTTTTACTGTGGTATCGAAAGTGCTGCCGTTATTGACTATATTGGTCGGCGGAAAGTTTGTGATAAATGGAGAGATGTCTCTGGGGCAGATGACTGCGTTTGTGGAGTATTCCATGAACATTGTCTGGCCTATGGAGATGTTGGGGTGGCTGACTAACAGCTTTTCTTCGGCGGTAGCTTCCAATAAGAAGATTAAGAAAATATATGAGGAAAAACCGACCGTCAAAGAAGTGACTGATCCGGTCAGAATAGAAAAGGTACAGGGTAAGATCTGCTTTGACCATGTTTCCTTTCACAAGGCGGACCAACATGAGATTCTGCATGATATCTCCTTTACGGTGGAAGCCGGTAAGACGCTCGGTATTATGGGTACTACAGGCGCGGGTAAGACTTCCATCATCCAGCTGCTTCAACGTATGTATGATGCCACGGACGGCACAATTTACCTGGATGATGTGGATATCAGGCAACTGTCCCTGGAGCAGCTTCGTACCAGCGTGAGTTATGTGATGCAGGATGTGTTCCTGTTTTCGGATACCATCAATGAGAATATTAAGTTAGGAAAGAGATACTATCTGGATTTTCGGACCGTGCGAAAGGCGTCCACAGATGCCCAGGCAAGCGAGTTCATTGAGCGTATGGAAGAACAGTATGACACCGTCATCGGTGAGCGGGGCGTAGGGCTCTCCGGCGGACAGAAACAGCGGATCAGCATTGCCAGGGCTTTGGCCAAGCGCGATCCGATTCTGGTGTTGGATGATTCCACATCCGCCCTGGATATGGAAACAGAACAGATGATTCAGCAGACATTGCGGACGCTGGACAATACTACCAAGATTATCATTGCCCACAGGATTAGTGCGGTACGGCATGCGGATGAAATCCTGGTGCTGGAAGGCGGCAGCATCGCCGAGAGAGGCACCCACGAGGAACTGCTGGCAAAGAAGGGATTGTATTATGAGACTTATGAATCACAGTATGGGGCAGTTTCCGGGAAGGAGCCGGTGATAAATGAGCCGGAAAATCGAGCCGGACAATCTATGATTTCCGTGGAAGAACGCGTTGACTATATTAGTCAAAAAGAAAGAACAAGAAAAGAGAGAGAAGAGGCAGACAATCGACTGTCTCAGGAAGGAGGATGTAATGGCCTTCAATTCGTATAAAGATGATGAACGCAGCGTAGAGAGAAGTAAAATACAGACTTTGAAGCGGCTCTTCAGTTATCTGTTTGCCTATAAGTGGCAGATTGTTTTGGTACTCATAATCATGGGATATGGGGTGGCTGTGAGCTTGATCAATCCTCTGATTATGGAATCGGCAATAGATGACCATATTGGTCAACATGACCTGAAAGGGCTTTATCGGCTGTTGGTGATTGCACTTGTAATCAATCTGGTGTTGGTGGCCACGGTAAAGCTGCGCATGTATATTATGGCAAAGGTCTGCAACCAGATTCTTTTGACCATTCGGCAGGAATTGTACACCCATATCCAGAAACTGGATTTTCATTTTTTTGACAGCCGGCCAACGGGCAAGATTCTTTCTCGGATTATCGGGGATATCAATTCCTTGAAGGATGTGTTGTCCAATTGTGTGACCACCTTAATTCCGGATGGACTTACCGTGATTGCTGTGATTGTGATTATGATTTGCAAAAATCCCAAACTGGCTTTGGCTTCGCTGCTGACTTTACCGTTTATGGCTGTGGCGACGTGCTATATTGAAATCAAGGCTCATCCGCGCTGGCAGACCTTTCGCAAGAAGTCGGCTAATTTGAATGCCTTTATCCATGAGGATATGGCAGGAATGCGGATTATCCAGAGCTTCCATGCACAAGGGGAGACGGAGGATACTTTTGACGAACTGCTCACAGAACATAGGCAGTCTTTCTTTGAGGCGGTGCGGCTGAGTGATGCCTTTGGCTCCGTAATCGATTTTTCCTGGGGAATCGGTTGTATTCTCCTGTATTTTACCGGGATTGTGATTCTGGGTGTGGATCAGGTATCGGTAGGCGTTTTTATTGCCTTTGCCAGTTATCTGAATATGTTCTGGCAGCCGATCCATAACATCAGTAACTTTTATAATCAGCTGGTGACGAACATTGCGGGGGCAGAACGTATTTTTGAGATTCTGGATACGCCGTCGGCCATTGCAGATGCGGAGGAAGTTACACAGATGCCGGAGATTGTGGGGGAAGTGACCTTTTCCCATGTGGATTTTTCTTACGATGATAAGGTCAAAGTGTTGGATGACGTGAGTTTTGCAATCAAACCGGGAGAGACCATCGCTTTGGTGGGGCCCACGGGTGCCGGCAAATCCACGATCGTTAATCTCATCAGCCGTTTCTATGATGTGCAGGGAGGCACCGTGAAGATTGACGGGCATGATGTGAAACAGGTTTCCATCGAGAGTCTGCGCCGGCAGATGGGTATTATGACGCAGGATAACTTTTTATTCTCTGGGACTATCCGGGACAATATCCGCTATGGCAGACTGGATGCCGCGGATGAGGAGATTGTGGCGGCGGCCAAAGCGGTCAATGCCCATGAATTTATCATGAAATTGGAGAAAGGGTATGATACGGAGCTATCAGAACGCGGCGGCGGTCTGTCCGTAGGACAGAAGCAGCTTCTGGCGTTTGCCCGGACGATGGTTTCCAACCCGAAGATTCTGATTCTGGATGAAGCGACATCCAGCATCGATACGAAGACGGAACTGCTGGTACAGGACGGTATCGAAAATCTTCTGGCAGGCAGAACCTCCTTCGTCATCGCCCACAGACTGTCTACCATCCAAAAGGCCGACCGCATCTTCGTGGTAGACGACGGCAGGATCGTCGAAGAAGGCAACGCCGCCCAGCTAATGGAACAAAAAGGCGCATACTATCAACTCTATATGGCACAATTTAGCGCTTTCTAAAGAAAAACAAGCGCCGCAAAGCGGCATTTGTTTTTCTGAAAGCGCTAACGAGCAAACGTCCGATGGAATCGGACAGAAAGCGCCGCAGGCGCGGGTTTGCGAGTTGATCCGTCCAAGACGGAGGAGCAAACGTCCGATGGAATCGGACAGAAAGCGCCGCAGGCGCGAGTTTGCGAGTTGATCCGTCAAGGACGGAAGAGCAAACGTCCGATGAAATCGGACAGAAAGCGCCGCAGGCGCAAACTATTTTTGGATAAGTTGTACAAATAAAACAGACAATTTATAACAATATGCCGGTTTTATATAAAATATATTGACAATTATACATACTACCTTATAATTTAGGTGGAGTTACTTAAAAATTAATGAGGTTGTGAATTAAAATGGCTAAAGCGGTAAAAATGGCGGATATTGCCAAGGTGATGGGAGTCAGCACGGTGACAGTGTCCAAGGCATTGTCAGATCAGAAGGGTGTCAGCGAGGAACTTCGAGCCAAGATCAAGGAGAAGGCGGAGGAGATGGGCTATAAGACTGTCACCGCACTTTATAGAGAACGTACCGGAGCGAGTGTCAGCTATACGTTCGGTGTGATTGTATCGGACCGCTTTCTGGCAAAATATGAGTCTTTTTATTGGAATCTGTATCAGGAAGTAGCGACTGCAGCCCTGCAGAAAGGGTGTTTTACCATGCTGGAAGTGCTGAAAGCGGAAGATGAGGACAATCTGGTCATGCCCAAACTGCTTCATGAGAAGAAGGCGGAGGGGCTGATTATTATCGGAAGGCTTAGCAAAGGGTATCTGGATAAGCTGCTGGAGCAGACAAATATTCCCTATGTCCTGTTGGATTTTACAGATGCCAACGGTGTATATGATGCGGTGATTTCCAACAGTTATTTCGGGATGTACAGGATGACCAATTATCTTTTTGAGATGGGACATCGGGACATTGCTTTTGTGGGAAATGTATTTTTTACGGATTCCATAACGGATCGATATTTCGGATACGTGAAGTCTCTAAATGAGCATGGACTGGAAGTGAGAAAAGATTGGATTCTTGATGACAGGAATCAGGAGACGGGCAGGTCGGATTCGGGATTTGACTGGAAGATGCCAAAGCAAATGCCTACGGCATTTGTCTGCAACAATGATGTGGCGGCGGCCATGTTGGTAAAAGAGTTGGAACAGAGAGGCTATCAAGTGCCGAAGGATATTTCCGTGGTAGGCTATGACAACTATCAGCCCCCGGGGCTCTGCGATGTCAGGATTACCACCTATGAAGTGGACATGAAGGAAATGGCTAGGCAGACAATCAAAATCCTGATTCATAAAATTTCGGGGGAGTCCTATAAACAGGGCGTGACGATCATTGACGGCAGGATCATCTATAAGGACAGTGTCAGAAAGATGAACCATCGTCAGGAACAATAACTTTTTTGGTATTTTAATTTACTTGACATATCTTATTAGCCAAGGATTTCGGACTCTTCGGAGTCCGTTTTTTGGTTATAGTAAAATTGAACAAAAATCAGGCCTGGTTTGGGTAAAGATGCTGTTTTTGTATTTAATCTAATTTAATCTGTTGACATTATAAAAATATACTTTATAATTTAAGTATAAAAGAGTTAATTTTATTCAAATATAAGGCTAATATAAATTAAAAAATGAGAAAAACTTGATTGCGAGATTTGCTTCGCAGCTTCGAACCAGCGGAGAACTTTCCTAATACGAAAGCCTGCTTCACGCGTAAGCGGTATGTTAATAATAGAAATTAAACTGATGAAAAGGAAGGGGAGTAAACAGATTATGATGACAGAAGAAATCAAAAAGCATCTGACAGAGTGTATCATTCCTTTTTGGAAAAAGCTGCGGGATGATGTAAACGGCGGATATTACGGGTATATGGATCATGACTTGAAAGTCGATGAGAAGGCTGTGAAGGGATGTATTTTAAACAGCCGCATCACATGGTTTTTTGCAAACGCCTATCTGGAACTGCAGGATGAGTCTTTGTTAAAAGAGGCAAGACATGGATACGAGTTCATGCAGAAATACTGTGTGGATCAGGAAAAAGGCGGTGTCTACTGGTCAGTTCGGTATGACGGCACACCGGAAGATACCACCAAACATACCTATAATCAGGCGTTTTCCATCTATGCCCTTTCTTCCTATTATGATGCATCGAAGGACGAGAGTGCACTTGCAACAGCCATGGAACTTTTCCATATCATCGAGGACCGCTGTATGGATGAGATTGGTTATAAAGAGGCTTTTGACAGGGAATTCCACGAGATAGAGAATGATAAGCTTTCCGAAAACGGCGTAATCGCGGATAAGACCATGAATACATTACTCCATGTGTTTGAGGCTTATACAGAATTGTATCGGGTGAGCGGTAATGTTGAGGTAAAGAAGAGACTGGAATGGATTCTTGACACCATTGCAGATAAGATTTATAATCCGACGCTGCACAGACAGGAAGTGTTCTTTGACAGGGAGATGCATTCCATTCTGGACTTACACTCCTATGGCCATGATATCGAGACGGCATGGTTAATCCGCAGGGGTACGGATGTGCTAGGGGAAAAGCTATATGAAGATAAAATGCTTCCAATCATACTTGACTTAACCGGTCAAGTGTATCGGACGGCCTTTGACGGGAAATCACTTGCCAATGAGTGCGAGAAAGGCGTGGTGGATGAAAACCGTATCTGGTGGGTACAGGCGGAGGCTTTGGTAGGTTTCCTGAACGGGTATCAACTGGCGCCGGAACATACGGAATATCTGGACGCCGCCAAGGCGGAGTGGGAGTTTATTAAGGCACATGTGATCGATAAAAGACCTGGTTCCGAATGGTTCTGGGATGTGAATAAGGAGGGGGAGGCCGTGAGCGGTAAGCCGATTGTGGAGCCCTGGAAATGTCCTTATCATAATGGGAGGATGTGTCTTGAGGTGTGCAAGAGAGGGCTTTCGTAAGATGCTGTCATACGGGCTGGTTTACGGGAAAGCCATGACTGACAGGTAGTAATAGACGGAGAGTAAGCAAAAAGAGAATGGGAGGAGATTATGTTGCATCAACAGTATTATGTGGAGTTGGAGAAGTACAATAAGCTGATCGAGAGAAAGAATGTGAAAGCCGACAGCTACAACGGGATTTATGACAGGTATCAGTATCCGGTGCTTACGAGGGAGCATATTCCGCTGCATTGGCGGTATGATTTAAATCCAGAGACCAATCCTTATTTTATGGAGCGGCTGGGTGTCAATGCGGTGATGAATTCCGGGGCGATTGAGTTGAACGGAAAATACTATTTGGTGGCCCGTATCGAGGGAAATGACAGGAAATCTTTCTTCGGCGTGGCGGAGAGTGACAACGGGATTGACGGTTTTAAGTTCTGGGATTATCCGATTCTACTGCCGGATACCTGTCCGGAGGAGACCAATGTTTACGATATGCGTCTGACCAAACATGAGGACGGTTATATTTATGGGGTGTTCTGCTCTGAGAGCAAGGATACTTCCGTCAACGATCTGTCGGCGGCTGTGGCAGCGGCAGGTATTGTGCGGACCAAAGATTTAAAGGAGTGGGAGAGACTGCCTAATCTGGTTACCCTTCGTTCCCCGCAGCAGAGGAATGTGGTGCTGCATCCTGAGTTTGTGGATGGTAAATATGCTTTTTATACAAGACCTATGGATGACTTTATTGAGACAGGATCGGGCGGCGGTATCGGTTTCGGTCTGTGCGAAGATATCACCCATGCGGTGGTAGATGAGGAGAAGATGACTTCCATCCGCAGATATCACACCATTACGGAGGCCAAAAACGGCGCGGGCGCTCCTCCTATTAAGACAGAGAAAGGCTGGATTCATATTGCCCATGGCGTGAGAAATACGGCGGCCGGTCTGCGCTATGTGATCTATGCTTTTGCCACAGATTTACACGATCCTTCTAAGGTGATTGCGGAACCTTCCGGCATGTTGATCGGTCCCAGGGACTGGGAGCGTGTGGGCGACGTGTCCAATGTCGTGTTTACGAATGGCGCGATTGCTAAGGATAACGGGGAAGTGTATATTTACTATGCAGCCAGCGATACCAGAATGCATGTGGCGGTGACGACTATTGACAAGTTGTTGGACTATGTGTTTAACACCCCGAAGGATCCGCTTCGTTCTGTGGAGTGCGTGGCACAGAGATGTGATTTGATTCAGAAAAATTTGGAGTTTTTAAAGAAACAGTGAAGAAGTGCCAGACGCTTCGATGAAGGAGGAGAAAAATGAGCGAAGTAAAGATGATCAGCCCGGTGGTGAAAAATGTACCTTGGCAGGAAAAACCAGAAGGACTTAAGGGAGCTCCAATCTGGAGATACAGCGAGAACCCGATTATCGACAGGAATCCGGTGGAGGGTGTTGCCAGAATCTTTAACAGTGCGGTGATGCCTTATGGAGACGAGTTTATTGGTGTGTTCCGTGGAGAACAAGTAAATGGTATACCGTACATTTATCTAGGACACAGTAAGGATGCTATCCATTGGGAGTTTGAGGCGGAGAAGATTCCTTTTAAGGATGAAGACGGCAATGACTTCATGCCCATTTATGCCTATGATCCCCGGTTGGTGAAGGTGGAAGATACCTATTATATCATTTGGTGCCAGGATTTTTACGGGGCGTCCATCGGTATGGCAAAGACCACGGATTTCAAGACTTTTACCAGAATTGAGAATCCGTTTATCCCCTTCAATAGAAACGCGGTACTGTTTCCAAGAAAGATTAACGGGAAGTATATGCTCTTAAGCCGTCCGTCCGATTCCGGTCATACACCTTTTGGCGATATTTTCCTGAGTGAAAGTCCGGATATGGTGTACTGGGGCAGGCACAGACATGTGATGGGCAGAAGCAGCGAGTGGTGGGAATCCGTCAAGATCGGCGGCGGTGCGGCGCCCATTGAGACTACAGAAGGATGGCTCTTATTCTACCATGGTGTGACCGGGACCTGTAATGGTCTGGTGTATTCCATCGGTGGTGCAATCCTGGATATTGACAATCCGTCCAAGGTGTTGTACCGGTGTGAGAATTTCCTGCTGACGCCGGAAGAGTGGTATGAGGAGAGGGGATTTGTGCCCAATGTATGTTTCCCCTGCGCGACCATTCATGATTCCGAGAGCGGTAAGATCGCGCTTTATTATGGGTGCGCAGACAGCTATGTGGGACTCGCGTTCACGAAGTTGGATGAGATTGTGGATTATATCAAGACACATAGTCATACGACCGAGTCTGATACGGAACTGGGAATTAGATAATAGATTTAAGATTAAAAAGGCTGTTTTGGCAGCCTTTTTATGATGCAGAAAACTTTTCGGTTACATCCGGGGCTTCGAAATAGAGTTACTATTATGACATAGGAAAATCCTTTCGCTTATCTGAGGCCGCGAATCGCATCTCACAAATTTACTTTCCACCCCGCAATATGACATTAGCCGTAAACATACCGTCCTCAAAATGAAATCGGCTGTAACCGCCGGTTTTTTCCGCGGTATGGCGCACGGCCTGCAGGCCTACGCCCTCCCCGGGACGCTTGGAGGAGAGGAACACACCGTTTTTCTCACGGATCTTTCCATCGTAAGCGTTTTCCACGGACAATAATACCATATGATCGGCATGTAAATGTGCCTGTACTTTAGTCTGTTGTCTTTCAGGAGCGGTCTTTAAACCGGCTTCCATCGCATTTTCAAGGAGGTTGGACAGCACGCAGCACAGGTCAGTCTCCGGTACCGGGAGCTGCGGAGGCAGGTCAAGTTCGAAGGTGAGCGGGATGTGGTGTTCCCGGTACAGCGCTGAGAAGTAGCCTGCCACACCATCCACCGCTGTATTTTTGCACAGTTCCAGTTCCACCGCCGGGATGCGGCCCTGCGCTTCGTCAAGGTATTTTGCCAGGTGATCCCAGTTTTCTTGGGCGGCGAGGCCCTGCAGGATATGGAAATGGTGGCGCATATCATGCCGTGCCTGTCTGGTCTGTTCGATGGCGGCCTGGAGACTGTCATACCGTGCCTGCTGCATGGACAGGAGTTGGTTTTCCCGTCGAAGACGGTCATTGTGGTTTAAACTGGACGCCATAAGGTAAAAAAGCGCATAGAACAGCAGGAGCAGGGCCAGGAGTGTAAAGGCTAACAGGATATAAAGCTGGCGGAGCCGTCCCTGTTCCAGAATGTCTGGCTCTTTGGGTATTAGAGAAAGGTTCAGGCCGATAAACAGGAGCGGCAGGATCCAGAATACATACCAGGTCTGGGCAAAACTTTCATCTTCCAGAAGTTTTCTTGCAGCATGGGTGGAAGGATGCCAGACGGCCAGGACGGTCAGGCAGCATATCGCCAACCAGAATAGAGTACCGCGCAGGGAGAGATGTGTTGCAGGCGCCCCTGGACTTAAGATACCGTTTATAGCAACGGCGGCGCTGCCTAGGCAGGAAAACGCGCCGCATATGGCAAGGAACACACTGACAGATTTCCACCGGGTAATCTTAAGCGTATGTACATAGAAAATTCCCATGATGGCGGCGACAGGGAAAAACAGCCAGATCGTATCCACATGGAAAAGGAAGCCTATGGTACCGCCCAAGGCGCAGAGGAATAGCACCAGTGCTAAGACCATCACGACAAGTTTGGCCGAGGATATCCGCAGGTATCCTTTCATGGGCAGATAGGCGAGCAGCATACCTGGCAGAAGTACCATAAGTTCCAGAGCGGGACATAAGAATCTCGTCATGATATATCCCTCCTTCCAAAGAGAAAGTCACCGAAAGCTAATCTTGCAGACTTGGCTAGGTCGCGGCTGACGGGAATCCTTTTTCCATTTTTAAGGATGAAATCTGTGCCGTCAAAATCTTCGGCGTGTTCCAAATTGACAATGATGCCCCGGCTGCATGGGAAGAAACGTCCATCCGTAAGGCTGGCGCTGAATTCGCGGAAAGTCTGGCGGATTACGGTTTCCTGTCCGTCTGTCCGGTAGATATGTATCTGGTGCTGGTAATGCTCTGCATAGAGAATTTCCCGGAGGAGCAGGCGGATGGCGCCGCTTGTGCTGCCTACCTCGATATATCTTTCCAGGGCAGGGAAACGCTTAACAATCTCGTCAAATAAGTCAGCCAGGTCTGCGGCCGTGTAGGGTTTTACCAGATAGTGGAATGCCCGGACGCGGAAGCCTTCCAGGGCATGGTCAGTGGAAATGGTGGTGAACACCAGCAGGCAGTCCGTATCGAAGCGGCGCAGTGCCGCCGCCGTATTCACCCCGTTTTCATTTCCCATATAAATATCAAGGAATACAAGGTCAAACCGTTCTGCTTCGGCGGCATTGAGAAAATCTGCACCGGAGTCAAAATCAAATATCACAGCGTCAAGGGAAAGGCGGGCGATCTGTGCATCCAGCCCTGCTCTTAAATTATCCCGCTCTGACGCAATATCATCCACAATGGCGATTCGCATGTAAGCCCCCTTTTTCTGTTTAATGATCATAGGAATCTGCGTCTACTATATTATATCCACAAAAGCAGTAATCCATGGCGATTTCAACAAGAATTGCGCAGCAATTCTTGGGACGCAGATTGCTGAATCTGCGTCCATTGTAGCACAAAAATACTAGGAAAAGCGTGAAGATCTATTACAATTCAGGACGGATTTTAACAATTCGTGCCACGCCTATGGGAAAATTCCGATAAATCCATATACTGAAAATATATGCCCATATGTTGGCAGATGTCAGACAAGGGCAGGGGTAAAAGGAATCATATGATCGTAAAAAACAGGGGGAGGGCAAAAATGGCGGATTGGATTATAGTGGTGGATGACGATATCAGCAATCTCAAAATAGCGGGACATATCTTAAGTAAGGAAAATATGCGTGTAACAGCTCTGAAATCGGGTCAGGCACTTCTGGATTATATTGCAGAAAAGGGAGTGCCTGATCTTGTTTTGCTGGATATCAGGATGCCGGAAATGGACGGCTTTGAGACTTTGGCTAAACTCAGGGAACAGGAAGCGGAGGGGGAGGAGGTGCCGGTCATTTTTCTGACGGCGGATGAAAATGAAGAGACAGAGACGAAGGGCTTGTCGCTTGGGGCCATGGATTTTATCAAGAAGCCTTTTGTGCCGGATGTGCTCACGCTCCGCGCCCGCCATATTATAGAGTTAAATCACCTGCAGAAGAACCTGGAACTGGAAGTGGATAAAAAAACGCAGGAAAATGAGCGCTTGTTCATCCATGTTGTTCAGGCGCTTGCTGAGGCGATTGATGCAAAGGATACCTATACGAACGGGCATTCCGGGCGGGTTGCACAGTATGCCAGAGAGATTGCGAGAAGATATGGTTATAAAGGAAAACGGCTGGATGATATTTATATGATGGGGCTATTACATGATGTGGGAAAGATAGGGATACCGGATGCAATCATCAATAAACCGGCCAAGCTGACAGATGAGGAATTTGAGGCCATCAAAAATCATCCGGTCATGGGGGCCAGGATTCTAAAGAGCATTAAAGAGATGCCATCGCTTGCCACTGGAGCAAGGTGGCATCATGAAAGGTATGATGGCAGCGGATATCCGGATAGACTTTCCGGTACGGATATTCCGGAAGAAGCGAGGATTACTGCGGTGGCGGATGCCTATGATGCCATGAGCAGCAAAAGAAGCTACCGTGACGCGCTGCCTCAGGGAATCGTCAGGGAAGAGATTGAGAAAGGCAGCGGTATACAGTTTGATCCTGTCTTTGCAGATATCATGCTTGCGATGATTGATGAAGATACGGAATATCATATGAAGGAGAATTAAGGCGCTGGAAGAACACAGCGAAAGGAATGAGATAATAATGAAAGAAAACAGACAGGGAAATGAACTGCGATTGATATCACATCTGATTTTGTTGATCACGATGGGGATTTTTGCGGCAATGCTGATCGTGCTGAACAGGATTTTGGAATGGGAGCTGTGGATGATTCCCGTGATCATTATGGGTACGATCATCTGCTGGGCAATGCATATATCCCATCGGATGCCGGAACGGGTACAAACCTATATCTGTGGTATTTTTCTAATATTTCTTACATTTTATTATACTGTGAACAGCGATACGCTTTATGACAACACGGCGCTCATCATTATCCTGATTTTTTTGTTTGCGTTTCAGGGGGAAACGATTCTGGCCGTTCTTGAGGTGATAGCGGGATATCTGGGAATTGTCCTGCAGATGTTCCTGATGCAGGGACTGGAATTGGACAGAATGGATACGGTCCATGTGATCCGTTCCGGCTGGCAGCTTGCGTTGATTCCACTGGCAGCAGTTTTGGCGGACCGGATAGCGGAAGCCTGGAAGAATGCGGAAAAGGAGTACCAGCATAGGATTGACGAAGTGATGGTGGAAAATAACAGAGTAAATGATTTCCTGGCCAATGTATCACATGAGATTAGGACGCCTGTCAATGCGGTTATGGGACTTTCTTCTGTGTTGGAAAAAATGGATCTTCCAGAAGCAATCCGGGGCAATGTGGCGGCTATATCGGAGGCTGGTCATAGGGTGGCCGAACAGATTGGCGATCTGCTTGATTTTACAGAAATTGATATGGGAAAGCTGTCCGTGAGCCGGGAAAATTATATGATTAATTCCCTGATCAATGATCTTCTGGTGCAGCTTTCCTTTACGGGAAATTACGGGCTTGACCTGGTGATTGATATGGAAGCCGATATACCAGCTGGGCTGGTGGGAGACGGGAGCAAGATCAGGAAAATCCTCTGGCATCTGATTGGGAACGGGTTTAAGTTTACCCGGGAAGGCGGAGTGTATGTGCATATTTATCCCGTCAAAAGAGAGTATGGCATCAATCTGGTCATGGAGATAAAGGATACCGGAACGGGGATGACGGAAGAGCAGATAGAACATATTTATGAGAAGTTTTACCAGTCCGATTCCGGGCGTTCCAGGACTGCGGGAGGGCTAGGGCTTGGCATATCAATTGTGAACGGTTTTACGAAGGCCATGGGCGGGGTCCTTTCGATAGAGAGCGTGCCTAAGGAGGGCACCACCGTCCGCGTCAGTATTCCCCAGGAGGTGGAGGATGAGTCTTCCTGCATTTCCGTAGGAGATAAAGAGAACTGTGTGGCGGCAGGATTTTTGGGCTTCATGACAACGGGGCATCCCAAGATTCGGGGATATTATATGGAGATGATTGCCCATCTTGTTTCAGGATTGTCTATTTCTTTTCATAGGGTACAGTCCAGGAAAGAACTGGAAAACCTCATAGCCTCAGTCAAGGTAAGTCATCTGTTTGTGGGAACCGGAGAATATCTGGAGAACCGGGAATATATCGACCGTCTTGCGGATGAAATGAATGTGGCAGTGGTGGCGGATCAGGGATTTGCGGGACCGGTGGGAAGCCGTATCGCCATGCTCCCGAAGCCTTTTTATGGGGCACAGGTTGCCAATGTCCTGAATCATTCTTTTGATGAAATGGAGAGCTCCCGCAAAGAAAGAATGGTCTGTCCGGGATTAAGAACCCTGGTGGTGGATGATGAGCCTATGAATCTTCTGGTAGCAAAAGGAATCTTTGAGGATTACGGTATGGTTGTGACAACGGCCCTCGGTGGTCAGGAGGCTGTCGATCTATGTGGACGGGAAGATTTTGACATTATCTTTATGGATCATATGATGCCAGAGATGGACGGCGTGGAGGCCATGAAACGGCTCAGGATTAACGCTTCCAAAGACAAAAAGGAGCTTTGTATCGTGGCCCTCACGGCCAATGCCATAAGTTCGGCAAAGGAAATGTTCCTCTCCGAAGGGTTTGACGGATTTGTACCAAAGCCCATTGAAATCACGGAACTGGAGCGTGTGTTAAAGCATGTCCTGCCCAAGTCTGCCATTGTCTATCATCGGGAAGGATTTCAGAAAGAGATACCGCCAGAAAGGGAGATGCCTGCGGGGAAGGCACGGGATAAGTATGAAACACTGGGAGACTGCGGCGTGGATGTGGGGCAGGGACTGAAATATTGTCAGGATGACAGGGATTTTTATGACCAGCTATTGTTGGAGTACGCCAAGGATGGCGGAAAGAAGGTGAAAGAACTTCAAGCATTTTATGAGGATGGAAAATGGAAGGATTATGCGATACGGATCCATGCAGTCAAAAGCACATCCAAACTGATCGGGGCGGTGAAACTGTCTGATACCGCAAGGCTTTTAGAGGAGGCATCCAAGCAGGAAAATGTGGATGAACTCCGTAAGACACATCCTGTTTTTCTGCCGCTTTATCAGCAGTTGATGGAAAAGATTGTGGGATTGTTGGGGCATGATGAGGAGAGTTTGGGACAAGACGGTGATGCGGGAGATATTCTGGAGTTCGAGCCGGTGGGCGGGGCAGATGAAGATGTCTTGGAATTTGGGCCGGAAGGGAGCGATATATGAGGGGAAGATTAAGAGATTTATTTGGCAGGTTTATGGATGCTGAAGTGGATTTTCAGGAACGAATCTTTCTGCTCCTGACGACCATAGCGGAAAGCGCCATTTTTATTGCGTTTTTTGGGGATGTATTTACGGGGGAGAACGTGGCGGAGATTGCGGTTCTGGCAGGGCTTCTCATTGCAGCTCCCGTTTTTACGGTTTTTTCCATCCGCAAGGGCAAAGTGAATCTGGGAGCGGCGCTGAATGCTGTTACGATTATATTCATAGTCCTGCCGGCCACTTTTTATTTCGGCGGCGGTCTTACGGGCGGCTCCAATATCTGGTTTGCGTTTGCCTATTTATATATTGGGCTGACCCTGGTGGGAAAGCTGCGTACGGTAATGCTCGTGCTGTTGAATGTGCTCATCGTTGTGGAGTATGTGACGACTTATTTTCACCCATCGCTTATCATCGAACATAACCGTTTCATGTGGTTTGCGGATTCCGGGATTTCCGTTTTGCTGGTAGGATTTCTTATCTATATCACGGTCCGGTTCCAGAATAAGATATTTCTCGAAGAAAACAGACGCGCCATGGAGCAGGCCAGGAAAATAGAAAAATTGAACCAGGCCCAGAATCATTTCTTTTCCAGTATGAGCCATGAGATCCGCACACCGATTAATACGATTATTGGACTAAATGAGATGATCTTAAGGGAGGATGTCTCGGATGAAGTGGCGGAAGATGCCAGGAATATTCAGGCCGCGTCCAAAATCCTGCTCTCCCTGATCAATGATATCCTGGATATGTCTAAGATAGAGTCCGGCAAAATGGATATTGTCCTCATGCCCTATGATGTGGGTAAAATGATTTCAGAGATTGTAAATATGATATGGGTGAGGGCCAATGAAAAAGGGCTGCAGTTTACGGTGGACGTAGATCCCGCCATGCCGTCCCAGTTGTTTTCCGATGAAGTGCGTATCAAGCAGATTTTGATAAATCTTTTGAATAATGCGATCAAATATACGCAGGAGGGCGGGGTATCACTTTCCATCCATAGCAGAAGGACAGAGCAGGGAAAGGCATATGTGACGTATACCGTAAAGGATACCGGTATGGGAATCCGCAAGGAAAGCATACCGCATTTATTTGATGCATTCCGGCGCGAGGATGAGGAAAAGAACAGATATATAGAGGGAACCGGACTGGGACTGTCCATTGTAAAACAGCTTGTAGATCTTCTGGGCGGGGAGATTTTTGTTGACAGCGTGTATACGAAGGGCTCGACCTTTACGGTAACGATACAACAGGAAATTGTAGATGGAAAAACGATAGGAAAATATGATCCCAGAAAATTTCACGCATCGGATGTCAGGGAGCGTTACCATCAAAGCTTTGAGGCGCCCAAGGCAAGGATTCTTATCGTTGACGATAACACGGCGAACCTGCTTGTGGCAACAAAGCTTCTCAGGGAGACGAAGGTACAGATTGATACGGCCCGCAGCGGGGAGGAGTGTCTGAACTTTACTTCCCAGGTAAAGTACCAGGTCATTTTTATGGATCATATGATGCCCGGCATGGATGGGATAGAATGCCTGCATGCCATCAGGGAACAATCCGGCGGGCTGTGCAGGGACACGCCGGTAGTCGTGTTGACTGCCAATGCGGGAAGTGAGAATCAGATGCTGTATCACAGGGAGGGCTTTGACGGATATCTTTTAAAACCGGTGGAAGGTGCTGTTTTGGAAGGAACATTGCTCAAATTACTGCCGGGTGATCTTGTGTCCATCAGCAAGGAGGAGAGAGATGAATTGGAAGCGGATCAGCTTGTACGCGAAACAAGACATAAGATTCCTTTGCTGATCACGACAGACAGTGTTTCCGACTTGCCGGGGAATCTGCTTACAAGGATGAAAATACCTGTGCTTCCCTATAAAGTACATACGGAGGAAGGAATTTTTTTTGACGGGTTGGAGGCAGAGAGTGACGCGATCCTCCGATATCTGGAGGATAGAGATTCCAGGGCCAGAAGTGAGGCTCCCGATGTAGCGGAGTACGAAAGCTTTTTTGCGGGGCTTTTGTCCGGTACTCAGCACGTCCTGCACATAGCCATGGCCGAGCATTCCAGCAATGGTTATGCGAACGCCAGCGAAGCTGCACTTTCCTTTTATAATGTAAAAGTGATCGAATCGGGGCATCTGTCCAGCGGCATGGGCCTCATGGTGCTTGCAGCCAAGGAATTGGCAGATGCGGGGCAGTTTGATATGGATATCCTGCGCAGGGAATTGGAACAGAAAAGGGAAAAGATACGAACCAGTTTCATTGTAGACAGCACGGAATACCTGTATCGGGGCGGGAGACTTCCCGAACGGATCCATAAGTTTTGTAAGGCTTTTATGCTACATCCTGTAATCAAAATGAAAAAAAGTTCCATGCAGGTTGGTGGGATCATTATCGGGAGCAGTAAGAAAGCCAGAAGTGCTTATATCCGTAAAGTACTGCGGCGGTCTTCCGAGATTGATACGTCTGTACTCTTCATCACCTATGCGGGAATGCGCAGGCAGGAAGTGGAAGAAATCAGGCAGGAAGTGCTGACAATCCTGAAATTTGAGAAGATATATCTTCAGAAGGCATCTCCCGCCATATCCATTAACTGCGGGCCGGGAAGCTTTGGGTTGATATTTGCCAGGAAATAGTGCAAGGAGGGATAATTGATGCGGACATACATACAAAAAAGGTTGTCAATGTTGGCGGGTATGCTGTTTTTGATACTATTGTTTTCAGGCTGTGGAAAGAATGCGGCCCAGAATGGAGAAGCCGCATTGATACCGAATCCATCGGAGGATTTGTCCTATATTAAGCAGAAAGGGACGCTGGTGGTGGGCGTTACGGATTTTGCTCCGCTGGATTACAAAGCCGGCGATTCCTGGACGGGATTTGACGCAGAGACTGCCATAGCTTTTGCAGGACGGCTTGGAGTAGAGATAGAATTTATGGAAATAGATTGGGACCAAAAGACAAAACTGTTGGAAAATGGGGAGATTGACCTGATCTGGAATGGGATGACGAGAACGGATGACCTGGAAAACAGCATTAGCTGCTCCAATCCATATCTCTCAAATGCGCAGGTCTACGTGATGAGACAGGAGGATATTTCCAGGTTCACTTCGGCTGAAAAATGTGCCAATCTCCTTTTTTCCTGTGAAAAAGGTTCCACTGCGGAAGCAATCCTGAATGAAAGAAAATATCGTTATAATGGATTTGAGTCGCAGCGGGAAGCGCTTGAGGCATTGGAAAAGGGCAAAACCGATGTTGCCGTTGTGGATATGGTCATGGCAGCCAGTATGACCGGAGAAGGTGCAGAATTTTCGGACCTGGCTTTTGATTTTCCGTTAAATGAGGAGGTTATCTGTGTGGGATTTCGCAAAGGTTCAGATCTGAAAGGGGAACTAGATACATTTTTCACAGATATCTTTGCGGATGGGACAATTTATCAGATTGCCGATAAATATGGGCTGGGGGATGCGTTAATTCAATATACGGACTGATAAAATGACACCCGAATCGGTATAGGAAAGTTCTTTGTTTATCCAATGGCAGCTGTCTGAAAGGGAGATTTTCAGGCAGTTGCCTTTTTATAGGAGCGTGCTATAATAAGACAATAGAGATATCCGTGTGATTCAGGTAAGCGGACGGGATGTTCTTTTATGTTTTTATTATCTTACATAACGGAGGAAACTTTCAGTGAGAATCATAATAGCGGGAGACGGTAAAGTCGGTTCCACGCTGACGAGACAGTTGGTTGCAGAGGGACACGATATTACACTGATTGATGCCAGGGCGGAAGTTCTTGAAGTCAGCGAGGAGCGCTATGATGTGATGGCAGTGCAGGGGAACTGCGCTTCCATGGATACTTTGTCCAGGGCCGGTGTGGAGGAAGCGGAGGTTCTGCTCGTCATGACGGGAGCAGATGAGGTGAACTTGCTGTGTTGTGCAATTGCGCATGTCATGAATCCCGGATTGCATACAATAGCGAGGATTAGGAATCCGGAATACAGGGGGCAGATTTATCAGATGAGAAATCTATTTGGTCTGTCCATGGTGATTAATCCGGAGAGCCAGGCGGCCATAGAGATGGCACGTCTGATTAAGTATCCCGGATTTTTGAAACGTGACACTTTTGCCAAGGGTAAAGTGGAGATTGTGGAACTGCGTATTCAAGAAGATTCCAAGTTGCGGGATGTGAGCCTGTACGGACTGGGCAACGTGGTCAAATGCAAAATTTTGGTCTGTGCTGTCTTGCGGAACGGCAAGGCGATTATTCCGGATGGTAATTTTGTATTGCAGGCAGGGGATCGTATTTTTGTTACGGCGTCCACCAGGGAATTGACGATTTTCCTCAAAAATATGGGTATTATTACGCACAAAGCCAAGCGGGTAATCTTGTGCGGCGGCGGCCGTCTCAGCTTTTATCTGGCGCAGCTTCTCGTGCGTGATGGGATCATGGTAGAGATCATAGAGCAGGATTATGACAGGTGCATGTCTTTAGCGAACCAGCTGCCGGATGTAACAGTAGTACACGGCGATGCCAGTAGCGAGTTTCTGTTGGATAGAGAGGGCATTTCAGAATGTGACGCACTTGTCACTTTGACCGGTGTGGATGAGATGAATATCATTATCTCCCTCTTTGGCAACAGCCGTAAAGTACCGCAGATTATTACGAAACTGGGACGTCTTAGCAACAACAGTATTCTGGATACTCTTTCGGTGGGCAGTACCATCAGTCCCAAAGAGTTGTGTTGTAATGATATTCTCCGGTATGTGCGGGGCATCAGGAACCAGGCGGGCGCGGCCCAGGCGGTCAATGCGATTGCGGATGGCCAGGCGGAAGCCATAGAGTTTATTGTGGATGAGAACACGAAGCACTGTGAGGAACCGCTCAAGAAAGTAAAACTGAAGAAGAATATCCGTATTGCGGGTATCAATAAACTCAACAGCTTTGAGATAGCCAACGGTGATTCGTTCTATTCCAAAGGAGATAGAGTGATTATTGTGACAGGAAGAGATGAAGTCATTTATCAGTTAAATGATATTTTTGAATCATAAAAAGGGGTAACGCAAGAAGCGTTGCCTTGTCGCGTAAACGCTTCGGAACGAGGAATACTATGAATTATCGGATGATGGGAAAATTTATCGGCAGGATTTTGTATGTGGAGGCAGTCTTTATGCTTCCGGCGCTGCTGATTAGTATATATGGTAAAGAGGGACAGACGATAATCGGATTCGTCATCAGCATAGCCATTACGCTGGCCACGGCGGCTGTTCTATCTTTTATCTGCCGTAAAGCTAAGAAGGGATTTTATGCTAGGGAAGGACTTGTCTGTGTGGGAATCAGTTGGATCGTGATGAGTCTTCTGGGCTGTCTTCCATTTTATTTTTCAAAGGAGATTCCACATTTTATCGATGCTTTGTTTGAGACAGTGTCCGGCTTTACCACGACGGGAGCGTCGATTCTCTCCGATGTGGAGGCACTCTCCAAGGGTAATCTTTATTGGAGGAGTTTCACACACTGGCTGGGCGGTATGGGTGTGCTGGTGTTTGTGCTAGCCATCGGCCGCGGCAGGGAGAAGAGTGACGGCTATACCATGCACCTTCTGCGGGCGGAGAGTCCCGGTCCCAAGGTGGAGAAGCTGGTGCCGAGGATGAAAGATTCGGCCAAGATTTTGTATTTCATCTATGTCTTTTTGACGATATTAAATATTATATTCCTGCTGATTGGGCGTATGCCGTTGTTTGATGCGGTGTGTACGGCGTTTGGCACGGCAGGCACAGGTGGCTTCGGTATTAAGAATAACAGTATTGCGGGTTACAGTCCCTATCTGCAGAATGTCTGCACGGTGTTTATGCTGCTTTTCGGTGTGAACTTTAGCTGTTATTTTATGCTATTTATCAGACAGGTTCGCAATGTGGTAAAGGATGAGGAACTGCGCTTTTACCTGGGTGTGGTAGTGGGCAGTATCCTGCTGATTACGTGGAATATCAGTGGTATGTATGCTTCCTTTGGGGAGTCTCTGCGCCATGCGTCCTTTCAGGTAGCCAGTATCATGACGACTACAGGTTTTGCCACCACAGATTTTGACCTGTGGCCCAGTTTTTCCAAGGCAATTTTGTTGGGGTTAATGATTGTAGGCGCCTGTGCCGGCAGTACCGGTGGAGGTTTCAAATGTGGCAGGACGTTGCTTTTGACCAAGAGTCTGCGGAGAAATGTGCGGCAGATCCTGCATCCGCAGAAAGTACAGGTGGTGCGTGTGAACGGACAGATGGTGCGGGAAGGCGTGCTGGATAATATGAATGCATACGTGGCGGCCTATGCTTTTATCGTAGTGTTCAGTTTTATTGTGATTTCCATTGACGGATTTTCTCCAATGACCAACTTTTCGGCAGTGCTGGCATGTTTTAATAATATCGGCCCCGGCTTGGAGGGTGTGGGACCTACCTGTAACTATGGCGGTTACAGCATTTTATCCAAATTACTGCTGATCATCGATATGCTGGCAGGACGTCTGGAGATATTCCCGATATTAATTTTGTTTTCCAAGAGCACCTGGATCCGCAGATAAGTCGGATTTATGCAGGAATCCAAAGGATTTGTCTCTTGTGAGATAACGATGAGCGTGTTATAATGTACGCGAAGGCAATGAGCAGTGCGCAGACGGAAGATCAAAAAATGGCAGCTTGCTGACAATTTTTTGAGATTGCGGATGCATAGGGCGAAGCCCGCGAAAGAGGGAAACCGAAGGTTTACCGAATGGCACTGCGGGAGAAAGCAGATAGCACTGCGGGCAAGGCAAGCCGAAAGTCAAAATGGCAGCTTGCTGACAATTTTTTGAGATTGCGGATGCATAGGGCGAAGCCCGCGAAAGAGGGAAACCGAAGGTTTACCGAATGTCACTGCGGGAGAAAGCAGATAGCACTGCGGGAGAAAGCAGATAGCACTGCGGGCAAGGCAAGCCGAAAGTCAAAATGGCAGCTTGCTGACAATTTTTTGAGATTGCGGATGCATAGGGCGAAGCCCGCGAAAGAGGGAAACCGAAGGTTTACCGAATGTCACTGCGGGAGAAAGCAGATAGCACTGCGGGTGAAAGCAGATAGCACTGCGGACGAAAGCAGATAGTGCTGCGGGCAAGGCAAGCCGAAAGTCAAAATGGCTGCTAGCTGATATTTCAAACCAAACACCACAGATTTATAAGGGCACCATTGTACACAGGAAGGGGAAAATTCTAATGGAAAAGGAAAGAAGCGAAGTTACGCCGGAAGTGGTATTACAGTATCGGGAATACGAAGTCAATATGGATGATGTGGTGGAGAGGGTAAAGGCCCATTATGTAGCAAAGGGACACAAAAGAGATTCCATAGTAGATCTGCAGGTGTATGTGAAGCCGGAGGATTTCACCGCTTACTATGTGATCAACGACGGCGTCGTGGGAAAGGTGAATCTCTTTTAAAGTAATAGCAGCATATAGTAAAGAGCAGGATGCATTCAGAACCGGGCCGGAGGCGGCCCGGTTTTTTTAGACAACTGGCTATAAAATCATCCGTCAGGCAGTTGGTAGTTGGATTTTCAGCACAGTTTTTGCTTTTTGCTAGTTGTTATAAAAATATGCTTGCGTTATATCGAGATTATGTCTATAATAAAAACACTTGGACAGGTATCTATACTGTCCGTGGAGAGGTATCTCCATCTTTTATGATTCTTTCCGGCAGTCGGAAATGATCCCTTAACTATTGTTGCTTGGCTGGATTAAGTGTCTCTTCGATGTAATCTGTTTTGTCTGTCATATGCTCTGCTTTCTTTTACCTTCTATCTGCAGACTCAATTAGCCGGACTTGTACCTGATACTTCAAGATTTCCTTGTATTCAGTCATAAAAAACTGTATAATGGAGGAAAATCTATGAGAAAACGAAACAAAGAGAAATGGCATGGACATGGGATATGGTGGAAAAGACTGTTTTTAAACCGCCGATACAAAGATGTGCTTTTTCGGCGGCTTTTTCGAGACAAACAGGACCTTTTGAATCTCTATAATGCACTGAATGGCAGTACATATCAGAATCCAGGCGAGTTGGAAGTAGTTACCATGGAGGATGTTATTTTCATGAAGATGAAAAATGATTTGTCGTTTATCGTTGGGAGTCATCTAAATCTTTATGAACACCAGAGTACCTGGAATCCTAACATGCCCTTGCGGGGGCTGCTGTACTTTGCCCAGCAGTTTGAAGGACTGCTGGGAGCCAGAGGGGATAATATCTATGGAAGAAACTGCATAGAATTACCTACACCGGAGTATATTGTATTTTATCATGGTAACGAGTTGCAGTCTGACAGTCGGATTCTCTATCTGTCAGATTCCTTTCCGGAAGGACATGGGAGCGGCTGTCTGGAGTGCAGATGTAAGGTGTTGAACATAAATAGGGGATGCAATCAGGTATTGATGGATAGATGCCGCCGGCTCTGGGAGTATTCGGAACTGATATCGGAAGTTGAAGAGAATATACAAAAGGGTATGCAACGGGAGGAGGCAGTCCAGACGGCCATTGATGCATGTATTCAGAAGGGGATTCTTGTGGATATCTTGTTAGCTGAAAAAACGGAGGTGCTGCATATGCTGTTGACAGAATATGATGAGAAGAAACATTTGAAGAAAACTTTTCAAGAAGGCTGGGAAGAAGGGCGAGATGAGGGATTGAAAGAGGGGCTGAAATAAACTATACCCTATAGAATGGACACGATAAGAAGAAGGGTTCCTTAAAAATG
>CAMNSD010000018.1 GCA_946554445.1 uncultured Lachnospiraceae bacterium
CATAGGCGATGGGTATCTGTAAATATGCTGCTTGGACTTATTATAAGGGAGCAGGAGCGGCTCTGAACGACAGATGAGCCATAATAATAAAAAATTGACAACTATGGAGGAATTGAAAAATGAGCGTAAATGGAATAGGACAGAATTTTTATCAGAACAACGTATCAACGAACAAGTATAACAGGAGCAGGGCCGGACAGTTTTATCCGCAGAAACAGGCAGCAGAGGCATCTGCCCCCACAGGTACAAGGCAGAATGCCAATGTGCAGGATATATATGAATCACTTAAATCAACAAATCCGCTGGCAGGACAGGAGGAAGGCACTGTATCAAATGACAGCGGCCTGACCACGTGGTACAAAGGCAAGACATTGGAAGAGTGGGCGTTGACAGCACCAAAATATACAGATCCGGCAACGGGTCTCTCATGGTATGTTATAGACGGCAAACAGCCATATATGACAGGGGAAGATGCTGAAAAATTTTGGAAAATGTGCAAGGAGACGGGAGAATTTCCGGTGAAAAAATTTGCGGAAATGACAGGAATGATACAGTACCTTGATGACAATACGGTTGCTTATGTGGGTGATAACGGTACCGTAATCAAGTCAAAGGACGGGAAGGAACTGGAGGTTGACACTTCATCAATGACATATGACATGATTATGAACATGTTCAAGAATCTGCCGAAAAGCGGGAATTACTTTGACAGTGCATATTGGCAGAAGAATATCCAGAAGGCTATGTTTTCTGCTGAACAGTGATGCGCTACATATACTTGGAATGGGGATTGAGTGACGGCAGAGGATTATCATGGCATGAATGGGGTGGAACTACACCACCCCATATCCCCCAATACCCCACAGAGCAAGGCAGGCATCCCCGGTTTTCGGCGGATTGGCAAATCGGTGAGCAGGGGCGGCTTCCGCAGAAAGGACATTTTATCATGGAGATAACGGGAATTAAAAATATACATCCGTCAGCATCAAAGGCATCATCCAAGAAAGGCTGGAAGCTGACGGACTCCCTGCGGGAGAAGATAACGGCGCTTGCGAGGGAGGATGCGGCGCAGGGTGTCTATATGGGGAACCTGTTCCTCGCCCTGCGGAAAAGCGAGGTGGCGAAAGTCGCGCCGGACAGGGCGGCTCTGATGGGGAAGGTCAGCCAGAGGATGGCGGACATGGGGAACATGAAGCAGATTGAGGAAGCGGACAGAAGGTGGCTTTGCCTCCTGTTCGGAGAGCCGTATGAGGCGAGGTTCCAGTCCGGGGGAGCCGCCGCCCATGTGTATGACGGGAACGGTGACGAGGTGCTGACCTATACCGCAGGCGTGGGCTGGCATGAGAAGGAGTCGAGGGCGGAGACGGAGGTGCATGGCGCATTGAAAGCCGCCTACTATGGTGCGTACCATGCGGCGAGGCAGGAGATAAATGCCGGTGTTTCCGGAATGGAAGCGCAGGGCGGTTTTGACGCGGGGGCGTAGGAAAAAATACAAATGAGGAATAGCGGCAGTGCGGCATGACGGGGGAGGCGTTTATTGGACTGCAGTTCCGGGAATTATCCTCCAGCTTTTATTTATCCCGATGCTTATGGTGGCATTGAATAAGACGGGGGTTGTACGTTTTCACAGAGAACAGAAATTGGCAGTTAAAGCAGGACAGGAACCATAAGGATTCCTAAAAAGTATCTGTTAGTCAAATAGAGGTGATAATAGTGGCTGAGACAGATAAAAGTTTAGTTTATGGAGAATTGAAGATAAATTTTGTGCGCAGGGCAGTTTATGTAAATAGAAAGGAAATAGTTCTTACTAGAATGGAATTTGATGTGCTCTGCTATTTGGCATCCAATCCTGATATAGCTTTCACAAGAGATCAGATTTATGAAGCGGTAAGCAGGGATAATTATGTCGGAGGTTCCTATCTTATCAGGGATATTATTTACCGTCTTAGGACAAAGCTGGGGATTTCCAATATACAAACACTGCATGGATATGGATATAAATTCAGTCCAAATGATTAAACATGGTATCTGAATGTCGTAAATTGTCGATTAAAAAGACAATCTATCTATTTTTCATCTATATTATAAAGATAATTGTGGTATAGAATATAACCCAACCGGAAAGACAGTTGGGTTATATTTTTGGCAGAATCAGGCTGACGGATTATTCTTTTCACTGACGATTGCTTCCGCTGTGGCAGCAAGGATTTTTAAGCTGCTTTCATCACACTGGGAGAGCAGCCGCAGCAGCTTTTGATATGTAGAGTCAGTATTGTGGCTGTCGGGAAAAATACAGTCGTCTGCGGATATATCCAGAGTTCTGCAGATGTGGTAAAAATTCTCAATGCTTGGGGAACAGCGGCAGCGTTCGAGATCTTTCTGGAAAGAAAGGGAGTGTTCTAAAAGCTCCGCACAGGTTTCCTGTGTCAGATGCAGTTTTTTGCGGGCTTTTTTCAGCACCTGGCTGAAAATACGGGCATCATTGATTGATAAGGACATTCTAATCACCTCCTAGAAGTAGTGTAGTGCCACACTTTCTAAATGTAAAAATGGCAGAAACACACTTGAAACATATGTTGTAAGACTACTAAAAGCGCTCAGTGTGCTGATGAATTAAAAAAAACGTGGTTCATCAGGACATTATTTGAGTGCTTTTTTTGTGACCATGAGGAAGGATACATGGTCATTGGGGAGTAAGCATAAGCCGTTTATCGGCGAGGGAATTTTGTTAAAAAAATATATTTTATCTTACAAGGAAAGTGCGCCTCTGCTGGTAGTGTGGCGCACTACTTTTTTGGGGTAAGTGAAAAACAGGACTGTTATCCGGCATACAGACCGGGTAGCGGTCCTGTTTCTTTTGTATCCGGGAAACGCTGCATTTATCAGGCCAGGGGTCCTCCGGTTTCATGTCTGAAGTTTCAAGTTGGACATGAAAAAGACTGGAGGACAAAAGAATGGAGAAAAAGCAGACAGATTCGGTGCAGAACCGATTTACTGCATACCTGATGGCGGCGGTGGCAAATAAGCGCATCAGTTATATGGAACAGAGGAACCGGAAAAAGGAAAAGGAATACATACAGGTGGATCTCATGGAAAAGAACCATGTGGATTTTGAGGCACAGTATCATGCTTATCTGGCAGAGCAGTCCCTTCTTTTTTATTTTGGTGATGTGGAGGCATGGGATAATATGCTGGAGATAGACAGCGTGCAACTGGCGAAGTGCATAAACCGCCTGAACAGCCGGGAACGCAAGATACTATTCGCGCGGGTATTCGGGGAACTGAATTTTAAGGAACTTGGCACAAAATTTGGCATGGAGGCAAAGCAGGCGGAAATGGCGTATTACTATATCATCCGCAAGCTGCGCAAAGGAATGGGGGTAGGAAAGGATGAATTTTGAAATGCTGCTTGAGAGGGCAAAGACAGGGGATAAGGAGGCACAGGAGGAAATCTTCCGGATGTACCGTCCGCTGCTGATCAAAAACGCAATGGACAGAAATGTGTTTGACGAGGATCTGTATCAGGAGCTTTCTGCCACGCTGTTAAACTGTATCCGGAAGTTCCGGCTATAGGGCAATGGTTCCCGGCCGGAAAACTGACAGGCTGGGAAAATTGTTGTAATTTGTCAGCATTCTGCGTATAAAATGATGTGTCGCAAAAGGTATACCATTGGAGATATAGATTCCGGCAGGTATATGCCCCTGTTTTTCTGTCGCAAAAGGTCTGTTTAGAATATTGCGATGTCGCAGGAGCCGTCAACACCTTTTGCGATACGGAACTTTATGGAAGGAGGACTGTCATGGCATCAAAGAAATTCGGATATGTGCGCGTGAGCACCCGTGAGCAGAACCCGGATCGCCAGATACATATATTGCGGGATGAGGAGGGTATCGACGAGCGCGACATCTATGTGGAGAAAGAGTCCGGCAGACAGTTTGAGCGCCCGGTGTACCGATCTCTAGTTGACAACATCCTGCGGGAAGGTGACCTGCTGGTGGTGACGGAGCTGAAGCGGTTCGGGAGAAATTATGGGGAAATCTACAAAGAGTGGTTCCATATCACAAAGGAGATTGGCGCCGACATCAAAGTAACCTCCATGCCCATTCTGGATACCACGCAGTCAAAGGAACTGGTGGGACAGCTTATCACGGATGTTGTGCTTGCGGTGTTCGCATATGTGGCGGATGAAGACTGGACGGAGCGGCGTGAGCTGCAGCGCCAGGGCATTGAGGTGGCAAAGGCAGACGGAAGGCATCTGGGAAGACCAAGGGTAGAGTACCCTGAAAATTGGGAGGACTGTTACGGCAGATGGAAAAGCGGAGTGATCTCAGCGAAAGAGGCCATGAAGCTGACCGGGCTGAAGAAGGACAGCTTTTACCGGCTGTCAAAAAAATATGAGTTGGAGCTGGCGGAAGCGGAGGAGGAAAAGCTATGAGCAAGGCTAAGGATATGGAAAAGAAAGAGATACTGCAGGTCATGGAGAAATACAGAGATTATTTTAAGGAATGGAACGCGGATGTGGCATTTGGTGTGAATAAGGCTCATATTTTTTATGTGCTGGCATCGGAAAAGGAATTTGAAACTTTTATATTTTTCCGGACGGCGGACCAGCTTGAAAAGATCATACTGGGTACGATTGCGGAAAACGTCGATATAATCATGGAAGCAGGAATGGAAGAAATCTCCATGGGATTTTCGGCTAATGAGATGAATGGGGAGTATGGTAAGAGTATAGAGCATTATCTGCCGGTGCTTGTGCAAAAACTGGATGTGCTCTGTAAAGCAGGGGAGCACTGGCAGAAGATGATGACAGTGACATTCAATTCCCTGAAAAATGTCTGCTCGGATATGGCGGATAGAGAAAAATAAAAATTTATAAAATAGTTTCAAGAAAACAGAGGCAAAGGAAGTCCTTACTATATGAGAATAAAATTCAGAGGAGGACTGTTTTATGAAGCAGGGCACATTATTTTATGATCAGGAAAGCGGCAGGTATAATTTCCATTACATTGACGGTGATGGGGACAGACGTGACTATGGAGGCATTCATTGCGGGGAGGTTCTGGAGTTTAAGCTGAATGAAGTCTGGATTCCCGCCCGTGTGGAGATGGGCATGGACCGGGAATGGTATCTGGTAGGGCTTCCGGGATTGAAGCTGGACGGGCTGGAGGTGCGTATAGGGGAGTAGTTTTTGCTGGATAGAATATGTGATGCGAGATATAATAAGCGTAGACATTAAGGAAAGCAGGTATTGCTTATGTGTGGACGCTACTATGTAGATGATGATACCGCAAGGGAAATTGAGAAGCTGGTCCGGCAGGTGGACGAAAGGATGAAACAGGCTTCAGCGGCAGGAGGTCCGCTGCAGGCAAAGGATATCCATCCATCAGAGGTTGCGCCCGTGCTTGTGGGTGATGGGCAAAACGTATGCTGCAGGTGGCAGAGGTGGGGATTCCCTGGTTTTCATGGAAAGCAGCTCATATTCAATGCCAGGAGCGAATCCGTGACGGAGAAAAGGATGTTCCGGGAGAGTGTGGGACAGCGGCGGATTGTAGTGCCTGCGGCATGGTTTTACGAGTGGAACAGGAACAAAAAGAAGAACATATTTTACCGGAAAGACCAGCCAGTGCTGTATATGGCCGGATTCTATAACCGGTATCAGGACGAGGATCGGTTTGTTATTCTGACGACAGCGGCTAACGATTCCATGCAGCCAGTGCATGACAGGATGCCTTTGGTATTGGAGCAGGATGAAATCCGTAAGTGGCTAGCGGAGGATGTGCTATTGGATGCTTTTCTTCATAAAGTGCCCCCACCGCTGGAACGGCGGACAGACTTTGAGCAAATGAGTCTGTTTGCTTCAGCAAATTCTAAATGACGGAATAAATTTCCTGTTGAAATTAGAACATATGTTTGCTATAATGAAGTTCCACAGGAGGTGACATATGTTTGGAAAGCACTATTTTTCATATTGATGTCAATTCAGCCTTCCTTAGTTGGGAGGCTGTTTATCGTCTGGCCCATAAGGGAGGGAAACAGGATCTCAGGGAAATTGCATCCGCTGTTGGCGGTGATATGACAATGCGCCACGGGATCATTCTGGCCAAGTCCATTCCGGCTAAAAGGTATGGCATAAAGACAGGAGAAACAATACTGGAAGCACAGCGCAAATGTCCGAATCTGGTAATAGTGCCGCCTAATTACAGCCTGTATGAAAAATGCTCTGCAGCATTTATGAATGTCCTGCGGGAGTATTCCGATGTTGTTGAGCAGTACAGCATTGATGAAGCCTTTGTGGACATGACTTCCAGCGTCAGGCTGTTTGGAACGCTGGAGGAGGTAGCGGTTCAGATTAAGGACAGCATTCATAATAAATTGGGGTTTACAGTGAATGTTGGGGTATCCAGCAGCAAGCTGCTTGCAAAGATGGCAAGTGATTTTAAGAAGCCGGATATGGTCCATACGTTGTATCCTGAAGAAATTCCGCAGAAGATGTGGCCGCTGCCGGTATCCGATTTGTTTTTTGTAGGCCGCGCCACAGCAAAAAAATTGTTTGACTTAGGGATTAAGACCATAGGGGAGCTGGCAGCGGCAGATCCGATGTGGTTAAAAGGCATCCTCAAAAAGCAGGGGGAAGTCATATGGGGATTTGCAAATGGTGTGGATGTCTCCCCAGTGCTGGCAGAGCCTCCAGCCAACAAGGGCTATGGTAATTCCACTACCACGCCATATGATGTGACAGATGTGGAAACCGCTGACAGGGTGCTGCTTGCGCTGGCAGAAACAGTGGGATACAGGCTGCGGACAGATAATGTGCAGGCTTCGGTAGTAGCAGTAGGTATCCGGTATGCAGACCTGTCTTATGTATCCCATCAAACGGTGTTGAAGACAGCCACGAACCTGACATGGGAAATTTATCAGGCAGCTTGCAGGTTGTTCTTGGAATTGTGGGACCACAGACCGATTCGACATCTGGGGATTCACACAAGCCGTGTCAGGGAGGATGGTTTCTTCAGACAGACAACGCTTTTTGATGAAATAGATTATGAAAAACTAGAGAAAGTGGATAAGACCGTGGATGCTCTTAGAGAGCGGTATGGAATGGATACCGTAATGCGTGCGACATTTTTGCGCCAACCCATTGACCATATGAGCGGGGGTATTTCAAGGGAGAAACGGACGGTAGATTATGACAAGGTGAAAGTTCAGTGAGAGAGGATGGGGTATCATGGCATTTGGGATAGGAACAAATTCACAGAAGGCAGATGTCGGACCAATCAGGGGAAAACAGAGGGAAATAGGATGCTATTGCTGGTTTACAAATAAGGGGCGGATGATGCCTACTGCGCTGAAGGTGCAGGACGAGGACGGCGAGATCAGGACAGTCCGCCAGATTAAGGTACATTCCCAAGAGGAAAAGATGTATGCAGGGGTGTCTTCTGTTGAGTTCAACTGTACCATAACGATTCTGGAACAGCAAATCAATGTTAAGCTGATTTATTACAAGGAAGAAAACAGGTGGGCGCTTGTTTACCAACAGGAGTAGCCGGGAAATGCTTTCTGCCCTGAAAAATTATATTACCGGTATAAATTATACTTACAGTATAATGACAAAACAGAAAATAGGTGTTATAGTGGTTACAGTTAGAAAACAAAGCGGACCGGATGAGTCCAGAAAGGAAAGGATCATGGCAACAGTTAATTTCGCAGCAAATTCATTTGCAACAACTTTAGTTGTTTATTATCTGCATAGCGAACATTATGAGGCACTGTTCAGTAAAGAAAAAGAGCAGAGCTTGGTTAAGATGCGCTCATGCAAGATAAGAAAAAGGCGAAAAACTGTGTGATGTCTGTAGGCTGGTCTTTTAGGAGGCTGCCAATATAAAACATGGATTGCTTGTACCGCTTATCTTAAATGAGGTAGGCGGTATTTTTATGTTCCATTAGCTCAGTTGGGAGAGCACTCGACTTTTAATCGAGTGGTCATGGGTTCGAGTCCCATATGGAACACTACCGCCTGATATTGATTCTGATAACAGGAGGTGAGGATCATGGTGAATTTGCCGGTTATAGATATGGTGAGGACAGGACAAAACATAGGAAGGCTGCGGAAGCAGGCGGGATTATCTGTAAAGGATCTGCAGGATATTTTTGGCTTTGCCACACCGCAGGCTATATACAAGTGGCAGCAAGGCGCTGCGCTGCCGACCATAGACAATCTGGTGGTGCTTGCAGCGGTTTTGCAGGTGCGCATGGATGATATTCTGGTTACTGATGCGGCAGCGCAGATACGGATCAGCGCATGAATGGAAGATAATAAGCAAAAAAAATAGTGTAAATGCAGGCTGAGAAATGCCTGCAGCAAGGTTCCCTGGTCTAAAGGTTAGGACACCGGCCTTTCAAGCCGGAGGTATTGGGTTCAAGTCCCATGGGGATCATCATGGCTCCTTAGTCTAAAGGTCAGGACGCCGGCCTCTCAAGCCGGAAATGTCGGGTTCAAGTCCCGCAGGAGCTACTGTGGCCATAGGACAGTGGCAGTAAAGCGAACGCAGTTCGCTTTGCAGATATGTGGCTCTGCGCCGACCGACTCCCCCTGGTCACATTATGGATGGGTATGCCTAGCGGCGAGGGCAGCGGACTGTAAATCCGTCACACAGAAACACCGCAGGTTCGAGTCCTGCCCCATCCACTTACGTTTGCGTGTCCGAGTGGTTTATGGTGCCTCTCCGTTCCACTCCGGTCGTCGCAAAGCGGATGTCCCCCGGACATCCTGCGACCTGCTAAGATGGTGTGCGGCAACGCACCGAAGGTTCAAATCCTTCCGCAAACGCTTCAGAGCCGGGATGAAATGCCCGACTTTCTTAGTCGATATCCTCTGGGGTCATGTCTGTACGGAATCCTTTGAAGACAGCCTGGCGCAGTGAATTTTTCGTGTTGGGCATGTATTCCACGGTGCATACCCGATCCGGATAAACCCAGATGGCAGATTCGTTGCCCGCACCTGCAGGGATGGCGGTGAACGGCATGATTCCGCTTTTCTTTAGCTGGCTGACTGCTTCTTTAGTAACGCCCAGTGTTACATGTCCTTTATAAAGATAGGCACCGTCATGGTATTTTCCAAGGATGATGCTGAAAACCTTATTACTTTTTCGGATATAGCCGCATACGACAAATTCTTCATCAGCCATGCGCTTGAATTTGATCCAGTCCTTTGTACGCTTGCCGGGATAATACAGGCTGGCAGCTCTTTTGGCAACTACGCCCTCCAGTTCCTTTTCATCGGCAGCGCGGAACAATCCAATGCCATCCGTGGGGATATAGCGGGATATGGCAATAAGGCGGTTCTCGCGGATGGATGACCGCAGGATTTCCTTGCGTTCAAGGAGCGGCTGGTCCATGATACTGCGGCTGCCTTCATAAAGGCAGTCATAAGCGACAAAGGAGGCAGGGTATTTTGAGGCTGCCAGCTCAATCTTAAAACGGTCTGTCAGAAAGGTACGCCGCTGTAGTTCAAAAAAATCAGGGACACCGTTCCGAAGTACCACCAGTTCACCGTCAAGCACAGTCCGCTCCGAGACGTTGTGGTGGAGGTTTTTCAGTTCAGGGAATCTGGGGAGCAGTTCCATATTTCTCTTATTCCGTAAGCAGGTGCCGTTTAGATCAAAATAGCCGATGCATCTGCAGCCGTCCAGCTTCAGCTCATAGATCCAACTGTCATCATTGAAGGGTTCCTGCATCTGCGCGATCAGCATGGGACTGATTTTTTTATTCTCGAACAAATCCATTACGCTGTCCCCGTCTTTTTCCGCCCGCTTCCTTTGGACATCTCCAGACTTTTCTGAAGGGCTTCCATCAGGTCGATCACATTGCCCGGTTCACTGGTATCGGCGGTAACAATTTCCTGCCCTTGTATCTTTTTCATAATCGCATCCCGCAGCCTTGCCTGGTACTCATCCCTAAAGTCTTCGGGAACAAAAGGCTTAGTCATATTTTCCACCAGCATTTTTGCCATATCCAGTTCGTTCTTGTCAACCGCAACTTTGGGCATCTGTTTCGGTACGGCGGCAATTTCATCATGGTAAAACAGTGTCTTGACAATCATACCTTCCTTGGTCGGATAGAGAACCAGAAGTTTTTCGTTGGTTCCCATGACGGTTTTTGCGATGGCTACCTTCTTTTGGGAGAGCAGCGCCTGACGCAGCAGCTCATATGCTTTTTCCGCACCGGTGTCGGGTATGGCATAGTAGTCTTTTTCATAATAAATGGAATTGATCTCCGCTATTTTGGCAAATTGAAGGATGTGGATTGTCTTGTCCTTTCTGGTCTTAATTTTCTCCAGATCGTCATCCGTCATTACCACATATTTGTCCTTCTCATATTCGTATCCTTTGATGATGTCGTCCGGACCTACTTCCTTATTGCAGTGGCTGCAGTATTTTTTGTATTTGATGCGTGCCTTGCTTTCTTTGTCAAGCTGGTTAAAGTGGATGTCATTGTCTATGGTGGTCTTATACAGTCCGACTGGAATCAGTACAAGTCCCATGGAAATAGAGCCTTTGTGCGCAACGGCCATAGTAATTCCTTCTTTCTTTTTTACGATTAGTGTCTGTAATTTAGGCATTTTCATACAGGAGTAGGAAAAAGAAAAGGACTGGCGCAGCCAGTCCAGTTTCCTTTATTTTCTGTTTATGAATCTGTCGGTGGCAAGTGTCATGGCGGCGAGGACAAAAGCACGTTGTTCCTCATCCGGAATATTTTCTGCCAGGGACGAAATCTCGTCAAATAATTGTGTTTTTCTTTCAGAACCGGGAACAGACAATGGCAGAACCACCAGCTTCATCAGGTCATCATCTGTAAGTAAAAATCCGGAATGGATTTTCTGACGGATGGATTCTAATTCGGCGTTTCCATCCATGCGGGACAGGAAGACCTGCTCTGGGTGTAAGATCAGGCATCCAAAATCAAAAACCGATTCAGCCCTTTCCACATCGCCGGTATAGATAATGATGAGATGCAGATTAAACCTGCCATCTCCTTTGTCATACCTTTCCATGATTTTTGCAATTTGTTCCGGATATTTAATCATATCTGCTTTGTGGCATCCGGATGTGTATTCCACAACTGCATAGGCTCCGTCTTCCAACAGGAACAGACTGTCAATGAAGCCGTCCCTTAGCGGAATTGCCGGGAGCAGCTCACGGATGGGTGGGAGTTCGATTCCAAAGACGGTAAAAATTTTTCCTTTATATGCCTGTGCAAGAACCTTATGTAAATCCTCCCTGTCAGGACTGTTCTTTCCTTTTGAAATTGTATTCATTTTTCCTCCAATCTACGATATGCAAAATCAGGGAAAGTATAACACTCTCCCTGATAATAATGTTACTGCCTCTTTCGTTTTTATTCGCATCCTACTTCAATATTTTCCCGATTTCTCTGTAATAGAGTCATAGGGTATACCCTTTACAGCTTAATCATTTTCATAGTCAGATATAACAGAGTTGACATATTCAAGTTCAAGCTGCAAGGACGATGAAATGCTCTCATTATCCATGCCCTTATTATAGAGCTTGATGATTTTAGTGGCAGAAATGCTGCCTTCTTCACGTCCTTCTTCACGCCCTAATTCAATATTTTCCCTATCTCTCTGCAATAAAGTCATATACTCGACCTCCATTTCCTTACTCTCTTTTACCTCAGTAACCTTTTTATGGATCTCTTTTATGAGCGGGCTTCTTGCCTGCGCTGCAAAGTCATCCGTTGTATTTTCTACATAAGAAAGAAATTCCTGCATTTCGGGATCAACGTCGTGCATGTTGCCTTTGGTATTCAGGAAAATCTTTGTGGTTTCATCCCCCAGTGTGAGGAAAGGGCTCTCCACGCACCTGTTCTCAAAGGTGTAGATATGGCGGCGCTCTCCAAACGGATCAAAGGTACAGATAAAAATGACAAAGGATTTTTTCAGTTTCCTGTAATCTTCCCCTGCAGAAATGATGTCAAGGTCTATATTTCCCTGATAGTACCTCGACCTCTTGGGGAGAATGGACTTTTTCTGCTTCCCACGTTCCATCTCTACATTGTATACCGTTCCCTTGTCATCGTTGATGTATACGTCGAGCCGGATGCCTTTTCCGTCATAGATCATATTGATGGTTTTCTGCGTGGCAGGCATGGAAACTTCCCGTATGGAAACGCCCGGTATTTTTTCTAAAACTTTTCTGCAGATCTCCTTATCGCTCATAACCTTTGCAAAAAGGAAATCGTCCTCTAGATTTAACTGCTGGATGGTTTTGTCTGTGTTTGACATAAATATACCTCTCTTTCTCTTATTATAGCATGGTGCCGCCGTTTTGTCAGTTGCGGTTTGAAAATTGTTTTACAGTTTTGGCTGGGAGCCTTTAGAAGTTAAATGCTCTTAATAAATAAGGACTCTGCAGGGTAGAAATACTTGAAAAATTTTATGGAAGAAGAGCTGCTGTTCCATTAGTAAGGTGAAAAGGGGAACCCGGCGCACCAGATTCCCGTTTCTCTTCTTTTTGCTTTACAGTAAAAAGTTCTGCCATTACTCTTGCAACATGAAATTCAACCGTTAATCGGTCACATTCCCATACGCTCATATGCGTCTGGATGAAGTCCTCCAGATCCTCAAGCAAGACATGGTTGAACGTATCAGTTAGGGTATTTTCCAAAGCCTTGGCATCTATGGATGTGCCTTCCAGCCGTTTACATACCTGCTTTATCCATTTATACTTATTGCTGGCATAAGTGGAATCAGCATGGAACATATTCCAGTCATACAGCATATAGCACGCGGTCCATCGCTGCCAGAGGACATCCGTGATGTCATTCTCACAGATGAAAATATTTTCCAGCGCTGCTTCTGCCGGTGTGTTTCCGGCGGGGAGACCTGTTAATGTTACCTGCAACGGAATGCCTGAAATGTTCATCTGTCGTATCCTCCTTCGTCTTTTATGTCCCAGATGCAGACTGTGTTATCTGCATCTGGGGATCAGGTAAAAACCGGTCATGCTCAGGAAGCAATCATATCCAGAAATTCCTGCTCAGTCAGTACCCTCACGCCGAGCTGTTGCGCCTTTGCCAGTTTGCTGCCGGCTTTCTCGCCGCAGATCAGGTAGTCCGTCTTTTTGGTGACGGAGCTGCCGGGTGTGGCGCCGAGGCTGATGATCTTGGCGTTGATACCGTCGCGGGTAAAGTTCTCAAGTTTTCCTGTAGCTACGATAGTGCATCCTGCAAATGTGCTGTTATTTGTCATATTGTTCTCCTCTCCGGATGCCTGTGCATCCAAACCATTGTCAAAGTGTAATTCTTTCTGTAAGTTCCTCCATAACAGGATGTGGTCCGAATTGCGAAACCACTCATGGATATTGCTGCTCATAACGCTGCCGATCCCTTCAAGGCAGGTAAAATCAAAGCGGTCAAGTGCAGCCAGCTCCAGATCCCGCAAGTTCCCATGGAAATGTCCTTCCAGTATCCTGCTGGCCGTCCTGCCGATCAGGGGGATGTCCATTGCCACCACAAAGCGTACAAAGGTGGTGTTGCGGCTTTCATTGATGGAAGCAATCAGGTTCTCATAGGATTTTTCCCCGAAGCCTTCCAGTGCGGTGATCTCATCCCGGTAGCGGTCAAGGTGGTATAAATCCTGATAGCCCTTTAAGGCGCCGATCCGGATGAGCTGATCCAGGGTTGCCTCCGAAAGCCCCCTGATGTTCATGGCTTTCTTCTCCGCAAAATGGACAAAACGCTGAAGGATGCGGCTGCCGCATTCAGGATTGTCACAGTGGAGTGTTTCCACAATGCGTCCCCTGTCACCGGCTCTGGAGTAGATGCGCGTGGGCTGCCCGCAGCAGGGACAGGTTTTCGGCACCATGTCCGCGTATGCGCCACGGTCAAGATTCTCCTCCACATGGGGGATGATCATGTTCCGTTTGCATATAAGGATGCGGCATCCGGGGTGCAGTTCCAATTCTTTTATGAAGGACAGGTTGTGCAGGGAAGCTCTTGTAACGATACAGCCGTCTATCTCTACCGGATCAAATACTGCAACGGGAGCAATCTCACCGCTGCGGCCAGTCTGCCATTCAATAGAGCGGAAGACTGTTTCGTAGGTGTCATCCTCGAATTTGAAGGCAATGCCGTCGTTGTAATGGTGTCCGGTCCTGCCGAGGCTTGCGGAATAGGAAAGGCTGTCATAGCGCAGCACCATCCCGTCAATGGGAATATCCGAACGCTCTGCAAGGTCTTTCAAAGTCTGGATCTGCTTTTCAATATCTTCCGCAGATGAACCTGCCGGAACCGGCACAAAAGGACAGACCCCGAAACCGTAATCCATCATGAAAAGCAGCAGTGCGCTGCGGCTGTCCCGTATGTCAGGGAACTCGTCCATGCCTTCAAGATGGTTAAAGGCGAAAAAGCTGACTGCCCGTTCCCTGCAGGTGTTTGCGTCCAGACACCGGATGGAGCCGGAGGCAAGGTTCCTTGCGTTGCGGTAAGGCTTTCCGTCGCTGCCGGTAAGCGTATCCTTTAAGCGTTCAAAATCGCCCTTATGGATGAAGCCTTCGCCGGATAATTCAAGGCGTTCCTTATAGGGGATGGATAACGGCACGTTCCGGAAGGCGGGAATGTTGTGGGTAATGAGTTCCCCTTCATCGCCGTCGCCTCTGGTGGAGCCTTCCACAAGTTCCCCGTTTTCATAAACGAGTTTTACGGTAAGCCCGTCCAGTTTCAGCATAAGCAGCGCCGCATGGTTTTTGACAAAAGAAACCAGATCGTTCACCAGTTTGGTCTTGTCCAGTGAAAGCAGCGGGATGGTATGCCGTACCTTTTCCAGACGGCTGACTGCCTTGTAGCCTACAGTCTGGGTAGGGGAATTGCTCAGGATGATCCCTGTTTCCTTCTCCATGCGTGCCAGTTCGTCATAAAGATGGTCGTAAACGGCATCAGATACGCTGGGTGCATTTTCATTGTAGTATTCGTGGCGGTACTGGTTGAGCTTATCCACCAGTTCGTGAATACGTTCTGTTGTCTGTGACATTCGTTTTACCTCTTTTCTTTTTTATTTTTGCCAGTGAATTTGTGAATCCCTGTTTCCGGCCTCCTTTCCTGAACTCGCCTGTCGCCTCGTTGTTGCGGTATTCGCGCAAAAAAGGCAGGAGATGATGACGGCTATTTGCCGTAGTTATTCCTGCCTGCGTACAGATATGCTGTATGACAGTCTGCAATATGATTGGTCATGCAGACATAAAAAAGAGCCAGAAGGCGTAAAGTGTCCTGCACTTTATACTTTCTGACTCCGTACAAACTTAAACAGCGTGTGCTTTTCGTTCTGGAACTGCACAAAATTCAATAACATAATCAGGATACCACAAGATATAGATATAGTCAATAGCAAAACACAAGATATAGAAAATGGGAAGGCCAAAAGACCTTCCCATGGTGTTTAATTCTGCCGGAAAAAGATGTCATTCCAAAGAACCTTTTCAGAGTATTCGTTAAGAGAATTTAGGCTTCAGAAGGGGTGATGTACTTTGCAATCATTTCCGCCCTGAAGATGGAATCCTCCAGTACCCGGTTAAATTCTGCTATACGGTTTTCGGATAACAGGAGTTTCAACAATGCCGCCATTTGATCTTTTCCCTCTGCAACGCCTTTTTCGTAACATGATTTAGTTATCCGTTTCTTCAGCAGCGCCGCATTTGCAAGCGTGAGAAAATTGTCAGTCAGATACAGGCTTTTCTGCTCTATCTGGATGGAATAGTGGTTCTCGGAATACTGTCCGTCAAGGTAGCCTTCGTAAAAATCCTCGGACGACTCGGTGCAGAAATCTTCCCGATGTTTCCAGATGTCAAGTATGCTGCTGTGTAGTTCATAATGCAGCCTGTTATGGAAAATGTACCTTGCATCTTCATAGTTAGCACACAGTTCCACTGTGCATCCGGTGCTGCCGTCAGAAGCCCAGTCCTGAATAATTGCAAAAACCGGAACATCAGGGCAGTCTTTTTCAGGGGTTCCGAGTGGTTTTATCATTTCCGGAGCCATGATGACTTCATCAAGGCAGATGTCATCAAGTTCTTTGGGTTCCCCGCATAGACATGAAAAAGTTTTTTTCAGATCCTCAATTTCATGGGGTAACACCGGAGGTTCAAAGCAGCAGTAAATGTCCGGTGTATCGTTTTCAGTTTCTTTGTTATCGCCGTCGCGGATTTCAGTAATGGTTCCGTATAGTCCCTTATATTCGCTGGCATCAGTTCCGATTACGGCTTCACCGATGATATATGTGGTTCCTTTGTGTTTGAAAGTAGCGCCCGTTCTGTCAATGACCATAAAATTATCCTCTCTTTCGTTTAAAGTTATTTTGCTGTTTTTGTTCTGTTTTTTAGTTCCTTCAGGTTTTCCATGTGCCTCTCGGCAAAGATGCTGAAGCTCTCGTCCAGATAAGTCTGTCCAGTTTCCTCCATTAGTTTCATGGCTTCTCTTTGCTGAAGATACCAGTCTGTCTGGGAGGTTTTCTCCTTATTGCAGACGAGGAGGGTAACGATGGACTTTGGGTATTTCAAATCATGCAGCCTGAAATTTTCTGCATAGTGCTGTGCTGCTTCCAGATCGTCAAAGATGTCGTGATAGAGCCTTTGCACCAATGGAACGCCTTTGGACGGTGTAAGGAAATCCTCCGTCACGATATAGCCGAGCTGCTCATTCGGGATGTCTTCTGCATGGTAGGTTGTGATATAGGAAACCTGACCGAAAGCGTAATCCCGCATCAGCGCCCGTTCATTGCCGTCAAAGGCAGCTTCGTTTTCAAAATATATCTTCCCGTTTGCTTCAAAGGTTTCACATTCCTGATAGGTCACGTTTCCGGAAATGTCCTTTTCTTCAGACTTGATCATAAACTGAAAGCAGGATTTTTCGGAGAGCGCCTGCAGGACTTTTTCCCTGATACCTTCCACATAGGGGAAGTCTTTGGCAATGTCATCAGCAATGACTTCCGGGACAAGAGCATCGTCAATATCATAGGAACCGCTGCTTTTTAACTGTTCGTTGATAGTACGGGAGTCATGCCAGTCGATGCCCCCGTAGGTTGATGCAGTAATATACATAAGATCCTCCATTCTTATCATTTCATATGTATTTGTTACCTGACTTACTGCGCTCAGACATATGCAGTTTTGGGGAGAGTGACACCCTCCCGGCTTTTTATGGCAGACTGGTGGTAATCCAGCTCCGTGATGACCGCCTCGATGGTGTCAAATGCTGCGGACAGTTCCAGATACCGGGTGATAAAACCGGTGACCTCCGTATAGAGGAACATCTGCTGCTGTTTGGTCAGCCGGTTCAGGGCGGAAATCCGTTTCTGTTTTTCCACCCATTCGTCTGCGCAGTAGATATTTTCATGTTCCAGAAGCTCCTTCATGTCGGTGTCGGATAGCATTGCCGCCGCCGTGTTGAACCAGGCAGTAGCCGTCTGGCTGCAGTTGTCCTCATCACAAAAGGCAATCTTTTTTGCAGGCATCTGCCACCAGAGCCTGCTCTTAATTTCATCCAATTCTGTATACAGGTCAGCCGCCATGTTGCATAATTCATTGATCTGGTCGCAGTAATGATCCCAGTAAGGGCTGTCCTTCTCATTTCCGTTGTAGCAATAGTCCATTATTTTATCCAGCCCATCTGATATGGACCATATATCCAGCTTTTTATAAAGTGCCATTTCCTACTCCTCCTATCAGTATGGGTTCACAAATTCATGGATGGAAACGCAGTCTTCATCCAGATGTTCTTTTAATTCCTCCAATGTAGCGGCAGAAATACCGCCGCGTTCCTGAAACCACTGGAACATTTCTTTGTCTGTCTCAAAGTAGAAATCCGTATCGCCTTCTGCAGCATCAAAGAGTGCATCCAGTGAACCGTCCGCCGCCCTTTCCGACAGATATGCTTTATAGTGAGCTGTCAAATAGGAACCGTTTATGTCCGTATTGATATATATACCACACCCGGGTTCCTCCGCCTGCAGTTCAAAACTGACATTGAAGTAGTTTGCAAGGCGTAAATAGGCTTCATACTTAGGACTCCATGCGGAGTCGCAGTACAGGGTAATGTGCCCGTCTTCCACAAGGGAGGTATCCACCACATCGCTGCGGAGGCACAGACCTTCCGTTGGGATGCCGCTTCGCTCAAATATTCGGCAGAGCATGGAACCATCCACGGAAGTCCCCGTGGGATAACAGGCGATGAGCGCTTTTCTCAGCGTGGCAAGTCCGCATTCCTGTTCATCAGATGCAGCATAAAATACAACGGTATCCATACAGATATTTGCCATTTCACACCGCCTCCTTCCCGTCATCTGCGTGGAAGAACGCAGTGATGTCCCATTCGCCTTTTAGGTATTTTGCCGCCGGGCATTCCACGCTGCCGTCTTCCTTATTGCACGAACAGCTTCCGTTATGGTGCGTGGAGATCAGGGAGGCGAGGGTTTCCCACCGGACTATCCTGTCATTTGCCTCGGCAATGCTGCTGCAGCGGTGGTATCTGCCGCAGTCCTGCTCACAGTCTGCCATATCTTTCTCAACGCCCATGCAGACCGCAGGGACCATCTCTGAGAGAGTCAGGAAAAACTGCGGCTTGAGGGATTCGTTGTGAAGGTGGTTGAGTGTGAGTTCGATCAGGTCATTATGCCCCATGTTGGCGTCATAAAAATCATCAAAGCACATACAGAGCCAGTCCGACAATTCAGGAAATTCCTCAAGGTGTCCTGAATGGAAACGGGTATCCGGGTCCTGTGCGGCATCCGCAAGGGCATTGGCAAAGTCCTCATCCAGATAGCGGCGTTCCATGATGCGGTAGGCTTTCCCCAGCTCATCGTCAGTGAGGGTGATGGTGGTCTTTTGCCGGTTTATGGTTCTTTCAATCTGTAAATCTTTCATTTTGTCCTCCTGTTCTTATGCTGTTTGCTTGTCATGCGCTTTTTTCCTGTGGATGCGCATTGTTCTTTCTGTAAAGCTCCAGTGGAATCCATTTCCCGTCCTGCCAGAAGCAGTGGGTAGCCACGCAGTAGAGCAGCGGCGGCACCTCCGGATTATCCAGACATTCCTGCGTGATATACAGGGCAAGGTGCCTGGCATAGAAGGATTCCAGATCCGCAAGGATTTTTTTCCGGAGCATTCCCGCAAGGGTTTCAAATTCCGCTATGTCCTGATGGGAAAAAGCTGCCTTTGAGAGCTGTTTCAGGATGCCGGAGCATCCGATTGTTTCGTTGACAATGGAAACTGCCTCATCAAGATAATCCTTGTGGATACGGATACCGTCCAGCGCGATTTCCGCCGCATAATCCGATGCCCTGCGCCTGATTTCCGAGCATAACGAGTCATAGGCTTTTTTATACTTTGTCTTCAGAATGTCAAGGGAAACATTCTCCCGGTTATTCTTCAGGGTAGTCAGGAGCTTTGCAAGTTCCTCCCTGAGCCGGGCAGTTTCCCTGACCTGTGTTCCGTTCATGGTGTGTCCTCCTTTCAAAAGGGCCGCCGCATACAGCAGGCAGCCCTTAGTCAGTTTATTTAGGTTTGCAGGGTTCAGGCTGTCACACGGAAGCCTTCCACCGGCGGGGTATTGTAGGAAATGGTGTAAATGCTGTTCTGCGTTTCAAACCGCACATGGCTGGCGGAAGCCTCTAAGATGGACTGTACGGTGGAAGTGCGGATCAGGTTTCCGTGGTAGAGGTATGTGACAGGGCTGCCCGGCCTTAATACTTCAGCCAGGGAGCCTGTTACGGAAACCTCACGCTTGGGTGTCTGTCCGTGGTTCTGGTTATTGCTTTTATTTTTGAATATGGTAAGCATAATATCCCTCCTTTAAGCGACCTTATAGTTCAGGCGGTATGTGCCGTTCCCACAGGCGGTATACTGGCTCCGGTGTTCATAGATGGTTGCCCGGATACGATCCTTATAGTGATTGTTTTTCTTTGACTTCGGATGGTTCTTCAGCTTTTCGTACAGTTCTGTCAGCGTGATCTCCCCGCCAACGCTTTCAAGCGTCATGCGGATCAGGTGATGCCATGTCAGGGCAGTCAGGTCCGTGTCGGCAACGGAAAAATAGCTTTCCCTTGCATAGAGGAAAGGCACCATGAGGGCGTCTTTCTTGTGCAGAAGGAGCAGGTATTCCGTCACAATGGGGATGAACGGTTTCTGGTAGCGCCTGCTGTCAGAAACACAGTTGAACTGCCCTTTTACGAGAAAGGACTCGAAATCCCCCATGCGCATCATGTCATGCTGGATGGAATAAAACCTGCCCTGCATCCGGATGTCGCCCACAAGGACAGCCATGCGGCCGTCTTTACGGAGCGCCATATAAAACTTCCGGATACAGAGGTTCAGCTTTTCCAGAAAGTCGTTGTAATTCTCGCAGCGTGACAGGTCATCTGGGTGAGGTTTTCCCCACATATTCCCGGAATACTGAATAATGTTGTGGTAAGGCGGATGGAAAAAGATCAGATCCGCCGAGTCCTCCACATCATTTTTCAGGGCGTTCCACCCGCCCCTGCCCGCAGACGGGGCAGGGTTTAAGTCATACAGGATGGAGTTTACGCCGAACCGGTCAGCGGCAGCCTTGCTGGTGCCTGAACCGGACATGGGATCGAGCAGGGTAAACTGTGATGTGTCCTTTCCGTAGTAATGCTTGGTGTCGAGGACGTAGCGCAGGATGGCGGCTACCACCTCCGGGGAGCAGTTGCCCCGCCACTGGCTGCTTCCGCCGTTTCCGCGCTCAGGAAATGCCATGAATGAGGTCAGCTCTTTCCCGACACGTTTCCTCAGATTTTCCGTTCCTAATTCCTGTGCGATGCCCTGCCAGTCCGGGCCAAATTCCTGCTCTAAGATGGCGGCTGCACGTCTGATGATATTCTGGTCCATTATGACACCTCCGCAAGCCGGCTCTGGGCGCATACGGTGATGCGGTCCCTGTAATCAAGAGTTTGTCCGTCCTGAAAGAGAAGGCAGGCGGATTTTAATGTGACTGGCAGATACACCATGCTTTTTTGATAAAAATATTCCGTGTATACTTCCAGAAGGTAGGTGTCGTGGTATCTGGCGGCAAAAAAACTAAAATCCAGTTCAGATGCTTCCAGCCCCAGTTTCTCATATTCGTCCGCAAAAATCTTCGGATCAAAATTCCTGATACACGCATTGATGCGGACAATGGAGCCTGCGTTTCCTTCCGTGCCGCCCTCTGTGATACTGAAGTCAAGCGGCAGCTCCTTCCCTTCCATCAGGAAGGTCACGGTGCCTACCGAAAGGAAGGTATCCTTCGGGCGTTCAATGGGAACCAGACTCTCGTACTGCAGTTCCATTCCGTATATTCCATTCATGTTTTCTTCACTCCTTTGCTAAAAATTTATTTCCGTAAGTCGCATCCTCATGCGGCGGAACCGCCCATTGATGCTATGCACGGTGGTAGAAAATATTTCTGCGATTTCCCGGCAGGTCAGCCCGTCTGCTTTCAGGTGTACCATCTGCTGTTCTGTTTCTGTCAGGCAGGAAAGTATCTCCATTGCAAGCAGGCGGTCAGCCGTTTGAGTCGGTATGTCCTTCTGGCGGTCAGGCAGGACTTCATCCAGAGCCAACCCGTTATTTGTAACGGCATAGATACTGACGGTAGGCGCCTTGCGCTTTGGCTTGTTTTCATAAGCGTAATGTTTGCTCAGGCAGTCGCTCATTTTTGTCCATGCAATCGTGTCAAACTGGAAACGGGACAGGGCAGGGTTTTCGTTATATTCCTGAACTGCGTGGAGATACCCGAAGATCACGATGTCATAATAATCGTCAACCGGGAGTCTTTTCTGCTGCAGGAAGCGGAATACAATATTCTGGTGTTCCTCTGCGAACTGTCTCTGTAAGGGTGTCATTTCATGTAATCTGCTCATATGTTTTTCTCCTTTTCCTGAAAAAAAGGGAATACCGCTCCGGCATTCCCTTCTTAAACAATGTTTTATTTGTTGATTTATCTGTTCTTTTATGCTGCTCTCTGGGCTGCCTGCCTTGCCGCCACCGCGTTTTTCGCTTTGGTGATGAGCGAGGGGGCAATGGCGTGTTCCCAGCAGTCAATATAGGAGGATACGCTGCTTAAGAGATCAAACAGGTCAAGGTCACTTAAATTGGCATATACCTTTCCCGTACTGACAAAAGAGTTGGGTTTCATGTAGGTTCCGCCATTGGCATTCTGCTGTGGTATCCCTTTGCCGTTCTCCACTTCAACATACCATGGGAGTTTCCGTACATTCCCTTTGCCGTCCTTGGTGGCGCGGATGATCCGTACCTTTGAAACTTTTGAGTAGCCCTGTTCATCCTTGTCACCGAAGATTTTATCCTGCTGGAAAGTGTATTCCTGAAAACCGGCGCTCAGGCGGCTTAAGATGAACTTTGCCTCCTGCGGGGAGATGTTGGCGCATACAGTGACCGCCTTATCCCCGGTGCCTTTGGAATAATCCTTCATCAGAATCCCGATCAGGGAATGCACCCGCTTCCCGTCTGCGCCTTTTTCACCGCCTGCGTGGATATGGGCATAGGATGTGATGGGTGCGACTTTGAGCTTGTCCTGAAATTCCAGCAGTGTCTTGCTGTTCTTATAGACTGCTATCTGGTTTGAGATGTAATCTTCATTCGTATTCATGCTGATACCTTCTTTCTGAATTTTGTTTTATGCTGCAAATCTGTTCTTTACCTGCTGGATGATGAGCCTGCCCAGATTGACGGGAAGTTTTTCAAGGTTTGTGATGTCAAGGAACCCGTCCCCGTAGATCCGCTGGATATTGGGCTTGTCGCTTCCGATTGCTGCGGCAAACATCTGTATCCCTTTTGCGGAATATTCCTTCTTGATGCCCCGCAGGTCTGCCTCCGCTTCCGTGCCGTAGTAATTCTCCGCTGCAGGCTGTCCGTCCGAGATGATGATCAGGAGTTTGATAGCCTCCGGTCTTGTCATCAGGCGTTCCGCCACATAGCGCAGGGCGGCGCCGTCACGGTTCCCGGATCTGGCGCTCATGTCCATCAGCCGGTACTGGTCTTTGTTGTCGATGGAGTCAAACTCTGCATAAGCGTAAAGCTCCACATCGTCAAATTCCGTGTGGCCGTAAATGGCAACCGGGATATCCAGCCCCTTGCAGAAATCATGCAGGATAATGGATGCGGAGCGGGCATAAGTGATGCGGTTGCAGGAACTCATGGAGCCGCTTTCGTCATTTAAGATGGCAACGGCGATGTCTGTCCGGTCATTGGGGAGCTTGAGCTTGTAAAAGAGCCTCCCGTCATTGCGGACAGCGTTGCGCACGTTGATCCGTTTTCCCATGGGAAGGTTGTCCAGCTTCCCGCCTTCCTTATAGTCTTTTAATATCTGTTCTATCTGTTTCTGAAGCCGCTTGGAAATTAAAAGAAGCGGAGGAGCCACTTTTTGGTAGGCTGCCATATAGGAGGGATCGACATAGGACATACGGTTAATATTGACGTGCATACCGCGGTGCGCATTGCCGTAACGGATCTTATCCGATTCTGCCTGAAGCTCCTCGGAAAGCTCCTCCTCAAAGTCAGCATAAGATGCCTCCTCTGCGAGCTGCGTCAGGATGTGTTCCATGTCTTCCGCTGCCTGCGACACATAACCTGTGCCTGCATAGTCAGTCGTGCGGCTGATGCCGCCGTCCCCGTCTTCCCCGATTTCTTCCGTTTTCTCCAGGGCAATCCGCCCTTCCTCATAATCAAGGGCCTGCTGGAGCTGTTCGCGCTCATCCTCGTCAGAAGACGGATCATGTGATGCCGCTGCACCTTTTACTGGTGTCCCGGTGCCTCCCGGAAGGGGCGCACCGCCGGCAAGCTGGCTGCTTAAGTCAGCTTCCGCCTTGCTTGTGCCGTTCTTGATGTCTTCCCGCACCTGCTTGATGTAGCTTTCCATATAAGGCCACAGAAAGAGCAGCATCTTGTTGGCGGCATCGAATCGTACCTTTGAATCGTCGTCATAGGCGGCATCGTCAATATAGGGGATGCACTCATAAACGGTATTAAGGTACGGTCCCTTATAACCGCCCAGATTGTTGATGTCCCCGGTCTTTGTGTACTGGATCAGCAGGTTTGCCACGATGATCACTTCATGGTGCTGCTTGTCTATTTCTTCCGTGACGGAATCCATTTCATCGGCAAAGCGCAGGTTGTTTAACAGGATGCCTGTCTTTAAGCTGCCGGGAAAGGCGTCGCACATACGGCCTTCGATATAAACGTCTTCCATCATGTTTACCAGAGAGTGCGCAATATCGCACAGCGCCTTGATGACCGCCTCATCCTTTTCCTCAAAAAATTCAAGGATTTCCCTCAGACTTCTTTCCTGTTTTGCTGACAGGTCCTCCGGCATCTGCGGATAAAACCTGCCGCCCTGTAAGGACTGGCGGTAGGTAGCCAGCATGGTAAAATCCGAGAACAGGATGTGCCCGCACTCGTGTCCCACGATTCCCAGCAGGCTGTCTGCCCGCAGGGGCCTTGTGGGGAAACTCCGCGTAAGGAAGTTCCCTGTATTGACGGTAATGGTGCGGTTGTCTGTATGGGCGACCTCGGCACGGGGCAGCGCATCCCAGTAAGTCTTTACGCTGCTTTTTCTCCGGTAGCGGCCGGTGGTTCCTTCTGCTATGTCTGTCAGGTATGCGGCAAACTGCGGCGAGGCAAAGAGCTGTTCGTCCGTCAGTTTACTTTTTTTCTCAGCGATCCTGCGTCGGATTGCCATATGTGATGTCCTCATTCGTTGTATTCCCTTCTTTCTTATTCATATTTTCAGGAAGTTCCGCCATAAAGAGCGCATCCGTGGTCAGCCCGAAAAAATCCGCTATCGCCACAAGTACATGGGCAGGCGGCAGGCTTATGGCATTTTCATACCGGGAAATGCTTTTCTGGGTGACTTCCAGCTTTGCTGCGAGCATCTGCTGGGACAGGTAGGGTTTGCGCTGCTCCCTGAGATACCGCAGGTTTCTTGCAAGGTTCTGTTTTAACTGGTCTTCCTTTACCGGTGCCATAGGCGTTCCCTCCTATGCTGCAAATTTCTGCTCCAGACAGGATGAGAGGATGTCGGCGCGGTTTTCCGGATCGCTGGAAACAGAGGAGAGTACGGTATACTTTGCCGCTTCCATGATGTTCCCGCAGACCATAAAGGACTGCACCCAGCTTATCAACTCCCGCACGCCGCAGCTCCCATCAGTAATCATGGTTTCCCTGCAGCGTTCACTGATCTCCTGTATGGAGGCGGCCATATCTGAAACGGCTGACCTGTCCGTGCATCCGGTCACTTTCATGGTGCGTTCCGTCAGTGTATCCACATCGGGTTCCTCCATGTCCATGATAAGGTTCATTCTTGAAATAACGGACTGGTTCATGTCACGGCAGCCTGCGTAGTTGTTGTTTGTTGTCACCACGACCACTGTATCGGGATGTCTGTGTATCACCTCACCCGTAGTCAGCGTGACGCTTGCGCAGCGGTCCAGAAGGGCGTTTAAGCCCACCAGCACGCCCGGATTGGCAATTACTGTGGGTTCCTGTATCTCAATCACATATCCGTTCCTGATAGCGGTGATCAAGGGTGTTTCCACATAACGGAACCGCTGCCCGGAGGCATTGTCTGCCATCAGTGCCTTTGCATCCTGCGCCATGACCTCCAGCAGTTTTTCATATACTTCCGCATCCGTAACGGCTTCGTCGTAGATTCCCGTCAGTTTCTTATAGGCGGAAGGCGGGTCCATCTGGATGTCGGTCAGTGTCGGGTATTCCTTGTTTCCCTGCGCCTTTTCATCCGTTTCAGGAAGCATCTGCCCAAGAAAATCATAGATCTCCGTATTTGCGGAGCAGGTGTAATACAGGTAGGGAAGCCCCAAGCCCGCAGCGATTGCCTTTGCGCCCTCGGTCTTGCCGGTTCCTGCCGGCCCCCGCATCATAAAATTGCGCATGGGCTGGCTGCCTGCCGTTGTCATTTGGGCGTGCCTGCAGATGGTGGTGACTTCCGGCGGAATGACGTACCAGTCCTCGATCCGGGGCACCATCAGCTCCTCCTTCGCCGTAAGTGTCCTGTCCGAAAGGGGATAGTGTTTTACGAAGTCATCCCTGTTTACGGAAACAGCGGCGGCAGAGGCAGCCGTACCCGTCAGGATGCGGAAGCTGCCAAACAGCACGCTGCTTGGGGAATAGGCGTTTCTGGATAAGTTCACAGCGGTGAGCTGCGGGAGGTTTCCTGTGGACGGTATGTTCAGCTTGATGCCGGCAGAGGGCAGCGTATCTGCGCCCTCAATCCTCCGGTAGAGGTTGTCGCACAGGATGAAAGCGGCTTTTGATGCCTCATCCATGTCCGTAAAGCCGTCGTTTTTACATTTTCCAAGCAGGTCGTAGTTTTCCCGGAACTCATCATCCTTCATGGCTTCCGGGATCAGCACAAAGAAAAGCGCTGTGCCGATACTGCCGCCGTCCTTTAGGGAATAGACCTTCGGGGCGGAGGTGGCATCTTCAAACCGGCCTACATTGAATTTGCCGTTCTTTCTGTTAAATACTGCCACATGAATCTCACCTGTACGGCTCTGGTATTCCGCCACGGTTTTGTCGCCCTGTGTGCCGATGGCGCTCTGGGAGGAGCTGCCCGGTGTCAGGCTGGTATCCATCTCCATGTAGGCAAGGACTGCCGCAAGGAGAGGGGAGTGCAGCGTGGCTTTTTTGGAAGCCACTGTACAGTAAGTGGAGTAGTAGGTGGTGCTTGTATTTGATGCGATCTTGTCGAAAGGCTCAGGAAGACCGATTTTCCATGTCCAGTTTGCAAATAATTGTACTTTTGCCATAATTCATTCATCCTTCTTTCTATTGTTTTTTAGATCCATGAAACCTGCAGACTGTTGTCTGAGATTTTTCCTTTGAGTTCGTTTTCCTCCAGAATGGAGAGCAGTTCCTTCCAGTAAGTTTTTCCCGGAAAAGAGTCGAGGGTTGCCTTCAGGATTTTCTTTTTCTGGCAGCTTACGACAATATCCCCGTTTTCCTTGATTGTGAGCATGGAGTGGCCGTTGGCATTTAAGTCAGTGATCAGTTCCTCCAGTACCTTTTGCCCAATCAGCTCATACCATACCCTTACATCCACGACGGATGGTTCCGGATTTGTTTCTGCGTCTGCGCTGCCGGATTCAGGTCTTTCGTCCGCACTGTTTTCCGTAGGTTCGGCAAAACTGCCGATTACCATTGGCTCTACATGGATGCGCCCGAAGCGGTCAAAGGAAATATCCGCATGGGTGTAGGCATCCATGTTCTCCACCAGAATACGGGTGGTTTCACCGTTCAGGATGCCCTGCAGGGAAGGTGTGTCCTTCCATTGCCAGACAGACTGGGGGTAAGCAGATTTTAGCTTTTCCGTGATCCGCAGCGAGATATGGAGCAGTACGGTTTGGCATTCCCTGCTGTCAGAAGCGGGAAGTGCGGGTTTTGCAGGAGAAATGGGTTCCTCAGATTGTGCTGGCTGGTCCTGTACTGGAACCGGCGGTAATGTCTTTTCCGAATCTGCCAATATCTGCCCGACTGACTGTTTCAGGGCAGATAAAAGTGCGCGGCATTTTTTGATAAGTTTCCCTGACTTTCGCAGCAAAAGGAAACCGATTGCCGCGGCAATCCATAAGATGAGGGCAAGTGCCATCAGCTTTTGGGAGCGGTCTTTTGGGAAAAAGACAGCCAGAAGCAGCAGGGATATGATCAGGATTTTCATACTTTTGGTAAATACGGTTTTTCTCATTTGGTTTTTTCAGTCCTTTCTCTTCTTAAAATAAAAAAAGAGGAATCACATCCGGGGATTTGTTTCCCTGGTGCAATTCCTCTTGTACCGCCAGCCGTGCCAAAGGCATCAGTTGAACGGCAGTCCATTCTCGCCACAGTTTTCCATGTCCATAAAACCGTCATCTGTGTCTGCAGGTGCGCCGCTGCCAGTATTGGCATTGTTGTCCGTGCGTTTCCCTGTCGGGACATAGTTCCAGTCATGTACCGTGATCTTTGCAATCGTGCCTTTGGAGTTGTCCGACTTGCGTGTAAATTCCACAAGATCAAGGTCGCCCGTGATAAAGAGCAGGCTGCCTTTTTTGACTCCAGCCTTGCTGATCCTCTCAGTTGCTTTACCAAACAGGACGCACTGGTAGAAATTGGCGTGTTCCTGTTCGCCGTAGCCTTTGTTGACCGCCACGTTGAACTGGATGTAATCGGTTCCGCCCGCGCTGGTCTGGATTTCAAGGTCTGCTGTAACCCTGCCCATGAGTGTGATTTGTGTGAACATAGTTTCATTCTCCTTTCCTGATGAAAAAATTTTTGGTTGCATCAAAAAAAGTGCCAAAAAACTGCCACTTACCGGCATGGTTTTTCTGACACTTAATTCAATCATAAACAGCGTGTGCATCTATGCGCATGGCATATCCCTGTGGGAAGCACAAAAATCAATTACAGGAACATTTTAGCACAATATATGGAGTATGTCAAATGGTTAGATACAATATATTGATTAAAATACCTATGCACTTACGCACAGAAGACTATTGCAATTCCTCTATGCCAAGCAGGTTATCTGTCAGCGCTGCTTTGGTCAGGAGAGGATTTTGTCCGGTTGGGATACAGTCTGCGGTTTTGAAATAAAACCGGTAGGAAAGACCGCGCTGGACTTTATGATCCTTTCCAATCCGGAGCAGATGCTCGCTGCCATCCTGACCGGTCAGCACAATGTCATGGCTGTTCCTGAAAAGTTTCAGGCGGACGTCCGTGCAGGTGCCCTCCAGCACAAAGTAGGTTTTTCTTTTAATCCGGATACCAAGCAGTATGGCTTTTGCAGCGGAAATGATAAACAGCAGGCTGCTCAGGATGAAAAAGGAAGTATCCCTTTCATGGAGAAAGAATAGCAGCCCGGTAAAAAAGCAGCCGGTCCCGACAAGAAAAGTCAGGACCAGCCGCCGGAGTAACGGTTTTGGCATGGGTTCCATAGGTAATCTCCTTTATAAAATCTGAAAAGTGATCTGCTGCTTGAAGTACAGGTTGGCAACAGCGGTGAGTATGGGAAATCTTGTTTCCGAGATGCGGCAGTCTGTCACAATGCTTTCACAGTCGGTTGTTTCGTCGTGGTACAGGCATTCCATCAGTTCATTGCTGTCTTTCAGACGGTGCTTTCCTTTTTCCGTACAGCCGATCAGCTCTGCAGTGGAAAGCATCTGGTGCCGCAGCAGTGCCATGACCTGTTTTTCCATTGGCTCAAGTTTTTCCCTGTGGAATACCAGCATGGCTTTCCGGAGGGGAAATCTCCGCCCGAACAGGAGCTTGAAAAAGGAAACGGTCTTGACCAGCAGGCTGTCAGGGGCAGGCTGGAGATAAAGATGTCCGAGCAGATCGTACAGGGCGTCCACGCCGGTACAGTCTTTTCCGGAAGCAACCAGCCTGCGCATGATGAGGCGGTTTAGGTAATGGTCAAAGTCCAGCTCTCCGAGGATATGCAGTTCCCGTTCTTTTTCATAAAATTCCGCCCTCAGCTCCTGATAGGTCAGGATGCGGAAAGCGAGGCTGGACCACAAAAGCAGCTCATGTGCATCCAGTGCGCAGTCGCGTCCGCCAGCAGTTACAAGGGGCAGTCCCTTTTCGGTCAGACGGTAGCTTCCCACGGCAGTATAAAGTGTCATCATATGGTATCCTCCTTTTCATCAGGCTGTCAGTTTTTCTTCCCGCAGCATTTTTGCGGCTCTGGAGATCCATGCCGCCACATGGTTCGGCGGGGCGCCGTAGTGCGCGGCAATCTCCACCCCGGTATGTCCCCTGCATTTCAGCGCCAGCGCTTCCATCCCTTTCCGTGTAATGCCGGAACAGCGTTTCCCGGCTTCGTCGAGAAAGATAAAGATGTCGGTGTCTGACAGTGCGTGGAAATTCCGGTCAGGAAAAGTTTCCGCAAAGGTCAGATCCGAACCGTCAGATTGTGGTGCATCCATGTATTCCAGTGGCCTCTGTATCCTTGTGGCTTTCCTGCACTGGGAAATCAGGCGGTTTTTGATGACCACGGATGCAAAGGTGGGGAAGGATGCGCCGCCGTCTTCCCGATATTTCTGGGCGGCATGGCATAGCGCTTCGCAGGCGGTCTGGTAGAGATCGTCATATCCCAGCCCTTGTACGGACTCGTTGATGGTCACTGTACCCAGTACCGTGTCCCGCACAAGATACAGGTGCCTTTCCACCAGTTCTGTTTCCTGTCTGCTCATTGCTGCCATATTATCACCCCTTCCTGTTCTATGAATGACGCAATCTCTTTTAACGCTCTAGCAGGCAATTTTTACATGGTTATTCTGCAGTACCCTGCGGCACTCATCCTTCAGACAGTCGCAGCGATAGTCCGAAAACTGCCCGATGTGCGCCTCGGAGCTGGTCAGGGCGAAGATGTCCTGCATCCAGCGGTATGCCTCTCTCCGGGACAGGATGCCGTGTTTCCATATGGCATCAAACATCCGGTGTGTTTCAATCCGTTTGTGCCGCAGGTCCCCGTTGGCGAGTGTGCCCTTGGGACGCAGGGTTCCGGCATGGACACCCACATAGGCATCACATTCAGGGTATCCGGCGCAGACATAAAGGTATTCGTCCAGCGCCTTTTCCTTATAGACGTAGGATGCTTTCCGGAGTACGGCGCTTTTCCCGCAGTATGGGCATTTGATGTTTGCCGGTTTGTTTTTTCGTTTCATGGCTGCAGCCTCCCTTCTGGTCTTTGCGTATGGATTAAGTATCCTGTAAGTATATTGTAGAGAAAAACGGACATTTTTCCCATAGTTTGGGCGTTGATTTTTAAGTCATTTGCGAGTAATTAGAGGGAAAAGCCCCCTAAAGTCCCTTTACGGGACAGGGGGCCTGTTCATTAAGTGTAAGATCTGATGGATGGGACAGTCTTTAGAGGAAGTGGTGGCAAGCTCAAGCCACTTGGCATAAAGCCGGGTGAAGCACCGGCTGTCCATGACGCAGGAAAAGTTCGTCCGGTCGATGGCTGTCCCCATAAAATTTTCCGCATCCGAAACCGGAAGCAGGACAGGGCGGCAGTCATGTCCCGGAATATACAGGAAGTCCCCGCATCCGGATTCCTTCTGGTAGTCACAGGTACAGAAAACATACACGGCGTTGCGGTAGTTGCCCCCAGCCGCCTCGAAGAAGGCGGCAATGGTGGCATAGCTGACGCTTAATATAGGATCTGTCATATGTTTCCTCCCTTTAAGGCCCGAATAATCCCTCAATTTCCCGTGTGATACGGGGAATGACGGTATCGTTAAAGATCAGCGTCAGTGCGGCTAACAGAAGTGCGCCCAGCACGACGGCAATGATGATCTTGACGCCATCGGAAATATAGAAGTCCCCTGCCTCATTGTGCAGGATATTTCTGGTACGGATGGCGGCGCAGGCTGCCTTTGCTTTCAAAGTCTGAATCGTTTTACGCATAGTTCTTGTTTCTCCTTTTCGCTCTGATGATAAAGAATGTTGTTACTGCCGCCGCTGCTGCATAGATGAGCAGGGCGGGAAATGATACAAATTTTTTCATAGGGTTCCTCCATGTCTGCAAAAGTTTACGGGTTCAGCGTGAAAAGAAGTTCTAAGGCGTCACAAAACGCCGCCTGAGAACATCTAAGTCTGCAAGGCAGACTTTTTCGCGCGGAAGAATGCCAAATGCGTGCATTCTTCTTGAAAATTGGTCAGATTCGTATAGGCACCACCTCCCTTACTGTGTGCATCAGGTTTTTGCGGGCGTTCCTAAAAGAAGGAGCCTAAAGAGCCGACTACTTCCACGGAAAGGACGACCACATAGATCAAGAGGATGCAGAAAAGCATCATCATGGAATATTTCTGCATCTGCTTGGGGCGCTTTCCTGCTTCTTTCTTCAGGTTGTTCTGTTCAATCTGACGCATATCGAATACCAGCATCTTGAAATACATCTGCTGGTCATCCCCGCGCAGCGTCCCGATCAGCCCGCGCACAATGTCCGAGAGCATGGTGCTGCCTACCCGGTTCTGGAAGTGGAGCAGGGCGTTCTCATAGTTGCCTGTCCGCATATCCGCCACGGTGGTGTCAAGCTCCTGCCCCAGATGCGGCCCTGCAATGCGCCGGTAGGAGGTCAGCAGCTTTAAGACGTCCCTGTCCGTGGCAAGCCCCTGCTGGATGCTGACTGCAAAACGTGGCAGCTCCGCCTCGATGAGTTTCCGCCGCTTTTTCACAAGGTCAAAGGCTTTGTAATAAGTGGAGAACCACATCATTACCGCAAGCCCCAGGACCAGCAGCCCCATGAGCGGCATGAACAGGAAAAAGGGGATGGCGGCAAGCCCTGTGGCGGATGCGGTCAGGAACGCTTTCATGGTATAGCACTCCGGTGTCAGCGGGATGCCCGCAATGTCCAGCGTCAGGGCAAGGCGCCCTTTTTTGATGGGATCAAGCCGAAGCAGCGGGGCGAGCTTTGCGGCAATCTTTGTCAGGTACACGTCAAAGAGTTTCTCATTGGCGGTGCCGGTCTGCTTTCTGGCAAGCATCATCATCCGGGAAGTCTGTGCCGTGGGGACATCCACAAAGGCACAGGATAAGTGGTAGCAGCCAATCCCCGTGAAGACGGCGGCAAAAAGGATCAGTAATCCGGTCATATCGTTACCTCATTTCTGCGCTACGGATTGGTGGGACAGACGGTGCGTAGCGCGGCACCGGCAGTCATTTTAAGAGCGGGGTAAGGCACAGGGCGATTGTCACCATAAGCACAAAAGCAATAAGTACCATTACCGCATAGCTGGCGTAAAAATACATGACAGACACCTCCGTATTTATGCCTTATATTCGATTGGTTTTGAAAGCTGCATGATCCGTGTAAAGGAAAACAGCACGATACTGCAGCAGATGGCAAGCGTGACCTTTCCCGGTGTGGAGAACATCAGGGTTTCAAACCATGAATGGTTCAGCACATATAAAAGCGGGATATTCCCTATGACAAGGAACATCATGGTGACCGCTTCCTTCTTTGGTTCGTTGATGATGGCCTCCAGCTCCGACTGGATGATGCGCTGGTCGGAGAATTTCTGCACGGTGAAGGTCAGGGTGTTTTTCATGCTGCGGTCGCTCTGGCACTGGATCAGGGTGTTGCACCATTCATGGAAGACACGGTTGGGTATCTTCATCTTCAGGGTGTTTATGGTGGAAACCATGTTGGCATTGAGCATCTCCGATTCCGTGATAAAAGCCTCAAAGTGTGCTTTAACCGGCGGGTTCAGGTAAGGGATGTTCTCTTTGACCGCTTTCGGAAGATCCCCGCTTCTGAGGTAGGAAGTTGTGATAACGGAGATTGCGGTTTCCAGTTCCTCGTTTAAGTGCTTTTTGTAGGCGGCTGCGGTGGAGCGCAGATACCATACCGGCGCAAAGGCAAACCCTGCGCCCAGTACCGGGATCAGGAACGGGTTGTTTAGGAGCAGCGCTGCCACGGCCCCCAGTGCAAACATAAAAAGGGATACCCGCTTGATAAGGGTAAACCGCCCCTCCCGCCCTGTAGCCGCAAGGAGCTGTTCGACTTCCAGCGTCTCCCGGTTGAAAAAGCCCTTTGCCGGTTTCCCCAGCATGACGTCCACATCATCCTGGAGGCTGCTTTTCCTTGTCCTTGCAAGCATATGCAGGAAGTCGTTGAAGCGGACGGCGAACAGGGTGAACAGGCCGTTAATGACCAACAGGAAGATGATGATCTGTATCCACTGCATTGCGTGTGCCTCCTTTCGTTGTTTTTTCCGGTGCCGGTGCGGACAAAAACGGCGCCAGCTTACCGGCGGGGATGCCGTTGTCCAGCATCCGCTTTTTCAGGGTGTCGGAAAGGCTGCCGAGACGTTTATGCTTTCCCACCACGGTAATTTTGCCGTTTTCATCGGTGCGGTTGTCCGATACGTCGTACTGGTACAGGGGGCGGTAGATGAGCTGCCCGTCCCGGTAGTCCTCCCCCTCGATGATCTGCATGATCTTCCGGCTGCCGTCCTCTAACTGCTTAGTGAATACCACAATGGGGTAGGCTTCCACCATGATCTGCATCAGGATGTCATCCGCCATGTTGTATTTGCGCTTTGCCAGCGTCATCATCCTCCGGTAAGTGGACTCGGAGGAATTGGAGTGGATGGTGGTCACGACGGTATGCCCGGTACGGGAGCTTTCCGCCACGGACAGCGCCTCCTTAGCGGAACGCATCTCGCCCACGCCGATGACATCCGGGTGTTTACGCAGGACACGCTCCAGAAGTAAATCCTGGTCGATGTCCAGCGATGGGTTTTCATGGGGCCTTGTGAGCAGGTGTACCACGCTGTTCATGGCATGGCCGTTCTCATCCCTTTTAATCAGGTCAAATTCCCGGCTGCCCTCCTCAATGGTGATGAGCCTGCGGTTGTCAGGCACCATGGACAGGAGCCAGCTCATAACGGTTGTCTTGCCGGAGCCGGTGCTGCCTGCGATGCAGACCGAAACGCCGTAGCGGATACAGCAGGTCAAAAGCTCCAGCATTTCATCCGTGGCGGAACCGGACCGGATCAGTTTTTCCCTCGATACGGTCTGCTGGTTGACGATACGGATGGAGGCATTGATGCCCACCTCGGAGTCTACAATGGGTGTCTTGTCCACAGAGATACGGATGTTCTTGTCTAAAAAGCCGATGACGGAGGGCATGGTGTCGTCGATTACCATGCCGCAGGTATTTAAGAGCCGCCTTGTCACATCAATGGCGTGCTGGGGCGACTGGAAGCGGTCCGGAATTTTCATGGATCGCCCGCCGCTCATAATCACTTCAATGTCATCATAGGCATTGACATTGACCTCCTCCACACCGGGCATATAGATCCATTTTTTTAAGAAGGAAATGCCTGCCATGTCTTCATAGAGGGTGTCGCACAACTCCTCCGTGGAGAAGCCTTCTATATGGTAGGAGCGGCTGATGACGTACTGGAGGATGAACTCCCGCAGGAGTTTCCGTGCCTCGTCCCGGTCCCCTTCCGTGGTCAGCTTGTCAGCGTGCTTCTCGGTACAGTATTTCTGGACGTCCTCAAGGATCTGGTCATAGGTAAGGGATTCTTTGCCGGCGGAGGTAAAGAACATATCATTTAAGGATTCCATGCCCATAGCGGTCGTTCTCCTTTCCGGCAGGGTTGCCCTGCCTTTGTTTTCCTGTCATGGGTGCTGCAGGTATGTCCGCATCCCATGAGTCGGGTGTGTGGGGTTCGGAAGCTGCCGGGCTGACCTGATCCGTAAAGCTGCCATTGTCTGCAAAACCCTTATTTTCCGCAGGATAATCCTGTTCTGCGTATTCATTTTCCACATAAGGTTCACTCTTTGGAGCCGGTCTGCTGTCAGCGGGAATATCTTCAGGCTCCGTAAGACGTTCCCGGACCAGCTTCAGGGAGTTGATGTAGCGCTGGTTGCAGTAGGCGAGCGCCTTGAACATCTGCCCGCCGGTGCCGCAGCGCTCAATCTCCTTTGCGTAGGGGAGCAGGCCGTCAAAACCGCCGATCAGGTGGTCCATCTCGTCAATGGCGTGGAAGGGACGGGCAAGCCCGGCAAAAGTCAGGTGGCTGCCATAGTGGAACTTGTCATCCGTGAGCAGCGGCCTGTGCGCCCGCAGGTAGTTTAAGCCCCGCAGGTCCGGTGTGATGATGCGTACAGCCACATCCGCCGCCTCGATTGCGGTGGGCGTGAAAAAGTTCAGCATATGGGAGCTGCAGTCCAGAATGATGTAGTCCACAAGTTTTGCCGCTTCTGCGATAAAGAGCTTTATCTTGTCATACTTCAGCTCTGGGTAGGAGAAGGGGTTCTCCCCTGCGGCATAGCCCATGACGCCGATAAAAGGGTATTCCTTTAAGATGGTGACACGTTCTGCCACCAGCGCCGTATTGATCTCCAGCCCGGTGAGCACGTTCCCTATGGAAGCGTTTGTCTCAAGGATACGCTCAGGCATCCATACGGGCAGCATGGGTGTGCTGGAGTCCGCATTGATGATAAGGGCTTTTTCCTTGTTTGCCGTCAGGACTTTTGCAAGACAGCAGCAGAACATGGATTTCCCGCAGCCGGGATTGCCCCATACAGTAATAATCTTTGACATCTGTTTATTCCTCCCTATTCCTCCCCGGATGTTTCTTCCGGTTCCTTGTCATGGCTGTCATCTGGTTTGGTGCTGCTGTTTTCGCCGCCTTCTGCTTCCGGTTCCGACTGTCCGGAAGTATTCATGGAAGATTCCAGCTCCTCATCAGACAGCTCCAGACCATCGCCGTAAAGGGAAGTCAGGATCTCAGCCTGACGCTCCAGCAGTTCCTTTGCTAATTTCTCATTGCCTCGGCTGATCAGGGCGACGTGCAGGACACCTTCATTTTCATAGCGTGTCAGCAGCATGGCCTGCTCAGGAGTGGCAAGGACAGTAATGGTTGCCGTCTGCTGTTTTTCCTCATCCTCCTCCGGCGGAGTGGTGTAATCCACATCAAGCCCTTTGGAATCGGAAACGGACAGGACTTTCAGAAAACGCAGTTCCGGGATGTCGGAAACCGGCTCCAGCACGTTGTTGTCATCATAGTGGTACAGGCGGATGATGTCACCGCTCTGCAGCTTGTCTGACAGTGCAGTGGCAAGTGTCTGGGTGGTGATGGATATGGCTACCATGCCGTCCGGGATCTCGTTGAGGGAAAGGTCTGAGGACAGGGGAACGCTGCTGACCTTTTCCGGCAGGAGATAATCGCCGGGATACAGGTCCGCTGCAGCGTAAGTGCCTGCCACATCCTCTATCCTGCGGGCAACGCTGTCGGGCAGGTTAAAACCGCCCACTTCCACAAGTTCAAGGTCTTCCGTGGTGATGAGGGTGCCGCGCGTCACGGCAGTCTTCATGCGGACGATCTCGCAGGTGCTGCTGGTCCTGCTTGTCACGGCAGGAATGGCTATAAAGGCAATGACGGCAGCAAGCACAATGCTCAAGATGCCGTAAATAAATCGGTTATTCATTTTCATTTTGTATAAGCCTCCTTATCTGTGCTGGTCTAAGAACAGGTATGTTTTCTGTAACAGGGCAACACCGGTAATGCCTGCAGCAAGAAACAGCAGGAGTATTCCGGCAGTAAACAGTAAAATAAATTTCATGGCAGTATCCTTTCTCTATACAATTTTTTATGGAACCAGTTGCAGTAGCATGGCAGTCAGGCACCCAAAAAACAGGTAGGGCGCAAAGGGTATCCTTTCGGCAGGTTTCTTTTTATATGCCTTCCGGATGCCCAGGTGGGCTAGGGCAAGCAGGCAGGAGAGGGCAAGCACAGCCATCAGCCCGGATACCCCGAAGGGAATGCCCAGCAGCGCCACCAGCTTGATGTCCCCGCCGCCGATCCCGCCGTCTGTGGCAAGGGAAACGGCAAGCAGGAGAATAAAGCCCGCCAGAAATCCCGCAGCGGACCGTATGCCCCAGTATGCCGGGGAAAGGCTTGGAAAAGCGCAGTACATCAGCACGGGCGATAAGAGGCACCACGGCAGGAAAGCAAGCAGGGCAGTGTTGCGTATTCGGTGGCGCCTTTCATCATACAGTGCAAATCCCGCAAGAAACAGCAGGGTAAGGGCATGGTAGGCAGGCAGCAGCTTACTCACGCTTGGAATACCAGTCGTCGAACAGGCTGCCCTGGATCTGTACGGCGTCGTTCACATTGACGGACAGCATCCCGGAGGGCGTCCATGCGTCGATGATGTAGGTGTATACGGTATATGCGGCGTTGTCCGGATACCATACCGGCGTGAAATGTACGTTCCGGTTATAGGTGGAGTATTCGTTGGGCTTAAAGGCAAAAGTGGCCGTGTTTCCACCGCTGCAGGATAAGAGCCGCCAGTACATATCGTAGCCAAACTCTGGGAAATAGGATACTGCAGTCTGTGCCGGGGCATAGTGGCTGCCCGGCGCATTGGAGGAGAAAACTGCCGTGGCGCCCTCCTTGATGCCGTAACCGCTTTTCATGGTATCCCCCTGCGCTGTGGGCACAATGTCATCCGGGTGGATCTCCATGGAGCCGGACAGGGAAGCGGAGTAAGAGGTGGTGGTAAAGTCATACCAGCCGTTGTCCACCCATTCCCCGTTATCCACCCATTTGCCGTGGCTGCTTGTGCAGTCCGCAGGGCAGTCAGAACCGTGGCTGCCGTCCTCCCATTCCCAGTCGCTTTCCCATTCCCATTTTGCGTGCCATCTTGCGCTCCAGACACTCCAGGATGCGGAGGTTTTCTGTGGGTTGGACGGCAGGGAGGGCGTGGAAAAATGCGGGTTGGTGTCCGTTGCCAGCGGGTCGGGCGGCAGGTTTTCCTCCAGCGAGATGATCCTTGCGATGAAGCTGGTCTTTGCCGTGGATGCGCCGTCCACGGATACCTGTATGGTCAGGGTGGTGGGTTCCGGAGGTGTATGCCATTTTGCCCAGACCACCTGCGAGCCGCCTGCAGGCATCACAATGTCGTTTACGGTATAGGAGCTGCCGTTGATATGGAAGGTGACGCTTGCCGGATCGTCAGGGTTTACTTCAGCGCTGCTGGTCAGTGTGATGCTGGTGATGACATCCGTATCCACCCGGTAGGTATAGTCGGGCGCCTGCAGTTCCGCCTCCGGCACATCTTTATAGCTGACGATGCCGATGCCCAGTGCGGAGAGGATTTCATCATCCGATACCTTCCCGCTGGTGGTGCCGCCCCATGCGGGGTATCCCAGATCCGGTGTTTCAAGGAAGATGGACAGGGGCAGGTTCTGGTGCGTCAGGCTTGGCATTTTGCTGCGCAGGGTACCGCCGGATCTCTGGTTGTAGAGCGCCGCCTCCGTTGCAGTCATGGCGTAGTTACGTCCGCCGTGGGTGAAGTAGGCGATTGGCTCGATGACCAGCTTGTACGAACCGGAGATCAGTTCCTCAAAGGGGATACCGGCCTTGTCAGCCACAAGCTGGGCGGCATACTCGGAGCAGAAATACCGCCGGATTGCCTCTATGCTTGCGCGGGATCTGGTTCCGCTGATGATGCGGGGCAGGGCAGTGCCCGGCTTGGAGCAGACATAGGTTCCTGCATCCAAAGACAGGGAAGCGCCTCCGCTGTACTGGAGTTTACTTACCTTTCCGAAATGCAGGATGTCACCGGATATGTTGAAGTTGCTTAAGTCAAACGGGGTGGAAGCTACGCTGCCTTCTGCCGTAACGACTGTGATGCGCACACCGTCCTGACTGTGCCAGACATCCGTTGCCGTTCCGCTTCCCATGCCGCCGCCACCGCCGTCTATATTTCCCTCTCCGGAGGCCAGCGCGGTCACGCCCATGGAGAGCATCAGGAGAAGGGAAAGAAAAAGCGGAAAGATGCGCTTGGTCAGTTGTTTCATGTGATCCTCCTTTTCACAAAAAAAGACATGGAGTTTATCCATGCCTTTTCAGTATATTTCTTATATTCAGTTACCGCCCATGGTGCCGATCTGCTTGTTGATGTCACCGTCGCTGTCGATATTGTCCTGCTGGGTGTTACTGGGCGTTACCCATCCGAAGACCGGATCATAAACCTGTCCGGGGTGGCTGTCATCCGTGCTGCCTCCGCCTGCAGGTGCGCTTGGTTCCGGCTGCGGGGAGGGCGTTGGTTTCTCAGTAGGTTCCGGCTGTGGTACGGACGGTTCATAATCCGGCTGCTTGTCGGGATCAGTGACGTCATCCGTGGTCTCAGGCGGAGCCGTGGGTTTTTCCTGACTGGCCTCCTCTTTACCAGTGCTGTCGGAAAGGCTTGTGGTGGAGCCACTCTCATCCTCGGAAATAACCGTCTGGGTGTCGTCGGAAGGCGTGCCCGTTATCTGGGTACTCTCAGGAGTGGCGGAAGGAAGGGGTGTATCCGTATTGGAATTTTCCTTCCATGTGTCTGTCATGTCAGCACGTTCTGCGGAAGCAGGGGTAAAATCCCTTTCGGGTTCCCTTGTCAGGAACCATGCGCCTGCGAGGACGGCTATGCACAATGCGGATAATCCGCTGATAGTGGCGATTTTCTTCTTGTCGGTGTGTTTATCGTTCTTTTTCATAATATTGGACTCCTTTCGTCGTGTTTCCATTATATACGCATCAGATAGCAGGATGTCAACAACTTTTCTATCAGTATTTCGTATTATGGGAACCTGTCAGTGTGATATGCTGCGTAATGGGCGGGAACAGTTCCCCGAACATATGGATCTGGAAAACAGCATCACAGGTCACCACATATTCAATCTTGTCGGAATACTGGTTGAACTGCAGGTTGATGTTCTCCACCCTGTAATCCTCATTGGAAAGCTGTATCCGCTCCTCCATACCGTTGATGAAGCCTGCACGGAGGGCATCCTGATAGGCGGAGCTTAAATGCAGGTCTGCCATGTAGGAGTCAAGGTTTGCTTCCCTCTGGGAGTGGAACGTATCCGCATAGATGCGTGCGCTGACATTGTTCAGCTCCATTTTGGCTGCATTGCGGATGTTCATGCAGTTGATCTTGACGGAAGCAAACAGCAGCACGAAGGACATCAGCATGACGACTGCCAGAATAACAAAGATGGTAAAGAAGGACATATCTCCCCGTTCATTCCGGATGATTTTCTTATACATGGCAATCCCCCTTACTTCCAGTAGTGTTCGCTGACGCCTGCGCCCTGCGAACGGATGTTGATGGGAACAAGGTTGAATTTCCAAAAACCTCCGAGATGGCAGCGTCCTGTTACCGTAACGTAAAAAGGTGTTCCAATCTGTATGCGTCCGGTATTGCCGGGACCGGATACCTGATAGGAAAGCCCTTCCACTTCGCTGATCTCACTGGAGAGAAAGGAAAAGAGGGCATCTGTCTCCCCGCTGACGCCGCCGTTTAGCTGGATCTGTTTGACAAGCTGATCCGCTATGTGGTCCATTTCCTGTTTGGAGGAAATGATATGGAATACATTGATGATGAATGCAATCAGGATCACAGCCACCAGAATGTAGATAAAGCTGCTGATATAAGAGGAATCACCTCTCTCGGACAGCAGGAGCCGTTTCAGTTTCTTTTTCAACAGGTCACCTCCCGGATAATATAGAACGCAGGCGGGAAGCCGGGGTGGGACTTCCTGTCTGCGTCTAAAGTGTGGCGGTACTCCCATGGAATATGGGGTGTTCCGCCTGTGTATGAATTATCACGATACACATTCTAACATATGGGATTTACCCTGTAAATCGCAAAGCTGTGCCAGTTTGCGAAAGTTCTGTGCCAATGTTGTGCCATGCGTTTGTTATTTATTTTGCGGGATTAAAAAGGTTAAATACATCATATTGTGATTAGGAACTAAATCATTTATAATTTAAGTAAAGTGATGGGAGGGAACGATGGAAAGGGATCAGGAACTTTTAGAAATAATAAATGATTTGCTCTTGAAAGGATATGAGGGCGGTTATTGGGACTATAAATCAGATTATCCGGCTACAAGTGAAGATAAACTGCATGATATTATCTGTATGGCAAATAATCTGGAGGATAGGGATGCCTATTTAATATATGGTGCGAATGATGATGGAACGGTGTGCGGAATTGAGAATAGCAATAAACGCTGTGTTACAGCGGACTTTATTAAATTTTTAAGGGATAAACACTTTGCGGGTGGGTTCATACCCCAAGTCGAGATGCGCACCTTAAAAATTGGGGGACATGAATTAGATGTCCTGATAATTTTACGGGGAAATCATACGCCATATTATTTGCAGTATGATTTTGGTAAAGATCCTCAGATTAGTAAACGCATCAGGGCGGGTGCCATTTACACGAGAACTGCGGATATGAATACTCCGAGGGATAAGACGGCAAGTATTGAGCATACGGAATATTTGTGGAGAAAGCATTTTGGGTATGATTTAAGACCTGCTCAGCGCTTTGAGCTTTTGTTAGAAGACTATGCAGGGTGGTCAGAAACAAACTGGGATAACTGCAGGCAGAGTTATCATAAAGATTATCCGGAATATAGGATAGTGGTAGGAGAATCAAAGGATGGGAGAGAAACTTTAAGTTATTTTTATGATGATGAGAGTATGCCTTGGGCAAAATTAAAACTGGAATATTTTTCCACGGTTTTATATGAAACCGAATTATGGTATATGGATTTGGGAAGATGTATTATACCAAAACCAGAATGGAGATTTATTATTGGAAAAGGTTTATACTATTACTTTTTGAAATACAGTATCAATGGAAGACTTCTCGGGCTTTTTACGGAAGGAACCTATCAATGTAATGACAGAAGCGGGATTGAAATGCCAATAATGATTTTTGAACATGAGCGTGAAAGAAAACGCTTTGAAGAGTGGTTTTTGAATGTCGATGATGAGTTAAGGAAAGACATAATGTTAAAGATTGAAGAGGATGCAATTATACAACATATTGTTGGAAAAGAAGAGCGGGATGGGAAACCGGAACTAGGAGTAAAAGATGTTGCCCTCGCATTTGCGCTGTATAAACGATGGAGAAAGATAAGAAATTTTACTGAAGAATAATGCTGTAAATTAACACGCATATTTGCATTGCTATTTTTTTGTATTTTGTATATAATAAAATTTAGAAGGAGTTGATAACTATGCCAAACATAAAACCAATATCAGATTTACGGAATTATACAGAAGTGTTAAAAGAAGTAAGCACTAATCAGCCAGTATATCTTACCCGCAATGGCAGAGGTGCTTATGCCATTGTTGAGGTGGATGAATTAGACAGGCTGAAGGCAACGATAAAGCTTTTGGCAAAATTAGAGGAAGGAGAGCAGTCTGCTAGAGAAAAAGGCTGGTTGACAGCGGATGAAGTAGAGGCTGCACTGGGATTATAATATGCCAAAGCTGATATATGCACCGAAAGCACTGGAGGATTTGCTGGGTATAAAAGATTATATTGTGGGACAATTTGGCGCAGACAGAGCAAAGGGGATTATACATGATATTACAACAACTGTAAGACAACTGGAGATGTTTCCAGAGGAAGGTTTCCATTTGGAAAAATTGATTGATTACCCTACGGATTATCGTTTCTTAGTGGTAAAACCCAACTATATATTTTATAGAATTGAAAGTGATATGGTAAAGATAGTCCGAATTTTGAATGAAAAACAAGATTTTCTTCAGATACTTTTTGGAATTAGTAGTATTTCTGAAGAAGGAGAAAAATATTGGGAGAAAATGGAGGAGGATTAGAATGTACTTTAGTTTGAATTGTTATAAGGGTCTTTTAGGTTTAGAAGATACCTTTCGTTTGAAAAAAGATGAAACATGGGAAAGAATCAGTGACTATCAAGAATATTGTAATGATGATATGTTGTTTCCCAATTATGAATCTGCAAGCTATTGGCTGAAAGAACATTCAAAAGTCAATGTTAATGGTATGGATATTTCCACAAAGGAAAATGAGATATATGAATTGAATTTTTCTTCATATGAGTTTGAAATAATAACTCATAGAATTAAGAAACCAAGGTTGTTCAATAAACAAGAAATATACGAAGTCCTAAACGAAGGAAATGATTCGTACAATAATGTTTTGGTAATTGATTATGATGGAAATCCTCATTTATTTAATTGGGATGAATATTGCCAAGATGATATTGAACGTTATCCAGTAAGACTTGAGGTGTTTTGTGCTGGAAATGGTTATGTAGGAGTAAATGTGAAAAGTAGCGAAATTGACGACATATATAGGTGCTGTTTGGAAGGATGGGAAATGCACCTTTCTTCTGGGAGAGCAGTTCGACAAGATTATGTGTCTAAAAAAGAAGGTGTGTTGTTGGCAGAAATAAATAGAATTATGGAAAGATATGATAAAGAATAAGTACGTTTATGAATATATGATAAATCAAGGTAGAAAACAGTTATTGCAAGGGTTGGGGGCATGAGGATTGATGAGTTTGTCAAGTAAAGTATGTAAAATTGACCATGCTACAAGCTGCATTTGTTTTGAGCTATTTTGTAAATATCAGAAAGACGAGCAGGCATGGTATCATACTTCGCCTGCTCTGTTTATTGTTAGTATATTTTCTTGTTGGAAAGTGGCTATTCAAATAGCTATGGGTGTTTTATGGGGAAAGAGGTGAGTTGTGTGGATATAGTACAACAGACTTTTGATTACCAAAGGGAAATAGAGGAAAACCAAAAGCGGATACGAAAGATGGTATTGGAAAGTTTCCATGATATTGCTGCGGAAAAGGGTCGGGACTGTAATGAGTTTTTTGAGGAACTGGAAAGAAGAATTAAATAAAGGGGTTGCATTATGGACTTGGAGAAAATAGCAACGGCAAGTGTTAAAACAAGTATATCAATCACAGACGAATTATCTTCATTTATTAACGATGGGGATAAGGAACCATCATGGGATGGAAATATATATATTTATGCAAATAAAGATAAAAGAAAGGAAAGCATAAAAAAAGTTCCAGTACAAGTTAAAGGGAAACAAAGTGATGATTTTTCTTTAGATACAATAAAATATCCAGTAACAGTGGTAGATTTAGAAAATTATCTTAATGATGGCGGGGTAGTGTTCTTTGTCGTTTATATTAGTAAAGATGGAAGAGATACAAAAATATATTATTCTTGTCTACTTCCGGTGAAAATACGAAATATCTTGGATAGGAATATTAAAAAGAATAAAAAGCTGATTATTGAATTTAATTCCTTCCCAGAAGATAATGCAGAAAAGGTATCATTATTTTTGAATTTTTACGACCATATGAAGAAGCAGACCAGTTTTGCCAAGACTACGTTACATTCTTTGGATGAATTAGAAAAGCAAGGTGTTTTAGAAGGAGTAACATTTTATGCAAATAATTATGGAAAATCCAATATAAATAATTATAATCTACTTTTTGAAGACGAGATTTATATGTATGCTCATATTAAAGGAAGTGCTGTACCCCAGCCACTTTTAGACATGCCGTTGGACTTACATATAGCAGAAAACGTTGAAACAGAAATTGGCGTAAATGGAAAAGTTTATTATACAGGGTTTCAGAGGATTCGCTCAAAGGACAAGGCGGTATTAACCATAGGAAAAAGCGTCACTATTTCGATAGAGAAGAAAAAACAAAGTCTCACTATTAAATTTGCGCCAACTTCAAATTTGAAATATTCAGTAATTGATTTTGAATTTATTCTTGCTCTTTATAAATATAATCAATTTGAAATGATGGGACATACATTGCCTTTAGATCCAAATAGATTGTTTGATGGAGACAAAGCAAGAAAATTACAGGAAAACCTAGAGTTTCGTAAGAATTTAATTAAGGTATTAAATATCTTTCAATTAGATACTGATGTTGACATTAACAGCTTTTCTAAGGATGATAGCCGACATAGTAATTTGTTCATAAAGGGGTTGGTAAAAAATGAACCTGTAGATGGCTTAAAAGAAGGGTTGCCTTTTGCGTTGAGATTAAATTACTTAGGATCAAAGGTAATAATTGGACTTGAAAAGGAGGAGCAACCAGGGACATACAGAATATATGATTATCTCGGTAAGCCTGTTAAGTTGTGGTATAGAGATGATACAGGGGAGGGCAGAACTTCAAGGTATGACTTTTTGGATGTGGATGATTTTCTAAAAATTCCCAACATTGATTATAGAGATGTTTTGCAGTCATATAAGGACATATTGGATGAAAATATTTATGTAAGGGCTAATTGGGTGCTTCTAAAGCTGCTTTTGGCCTATGATAAAAGTGAAGATAAAAGAAAAGATATTTTGGATGCGGCCTATAGTTTTGCAGAATGGTTGTGCAATACAAATATATGCGAGGAAACATTAGAACTTATTTCTCGAAAACTTAATTTTTATCAAGTATTAAAAAGGCAAGGGAGTCTTGCAAAAGAACAAAAAGAGGATTTATTCAATATTGCTGATAACCAGCAGCAAAATAAAATGATAAGAGTGGGTGCGTATTTGTTATTGGATAACCAATTAGCAGCAGAAAGACTATTTGATGAATTGGATACTGATGTGAAACAGGAATTTCAAATGTTTCCAATTTTTAGATTTTGGGTGGAGGACAAACAATAGTAGCATTACATAGTGGTTAAATAATGATAGGCTTTTAGATTTGGTAAACTAAAAGCCTATCAAATGTTATGTCGAGAGGAATTAAATATTCTGCTTAATAATCCGTGAAATCAACCCAACCGCCACATTCCGTTCTGCATCAATCCGTGTTACCACAAAACTGACCTCATCCTTCTTTCCGGGAAGGCGGTTATCATAACAGCTATGGGCGACTGCATTGACGCCGATATGGAGGCGGACAAAGACAGTGCCCTTGTGGATGTCTGTGACCGTTCCGGCATATTTACCCTGAATTTTGCACTTGCTCAGGTTTTCCTTGCTGGTGTTGCCGCCTGTGCTCTTAACATCTGCCTTCACGGAGATGTCTTCGAGGGAATGGACCTTGACGCTCAGGATGCGGACAAGGATCTGTTCGCCAACATGGAAGCGTTCCGTGGCATCCCCCAGCCAGTCCCACGACAGGTCGCGGGCAAGGATGGAACATTCCGTACCGAAAATCTCCACGCGGACTACCTTTTCTGCCACGGCAATGACTCTCGCCTGTACGATACGGTCTTCACATACGCGGGAAATCCCGTTGGCATCAGGAAGATAGAAAATCTGCCGTTTCTTATACATGGCATCTTTGCGGCTTGCTACTATGCTGCGGCTGGCATTGTCAAGGCCCTTGATAATGAAGTCGATCTCGCATCCGAGCATATTCCCAAGTATCTTATTCTGGCGCTGCACCAGTTCCCCGTAATCATGCGCCGCATCCTCCACAAGATTGATCATCATCTCCGCAAGGGGGATCACAACACGCATTTCCTTGTAATAGACGACTGCAATGGTGCCGCCGCCCTCCATTTTCTCAACACCGCCTAAAGTGCCGGTCAGGATCTTCCGGGTACGGTAGGCGTTCTGCAGCTCATGCCAGATGGTATCCTCACGGCTTTCCGGCGTTTCCACTTCCGCATCGGCGCTCAGGGTAAGGATGGAAGGAGGGGAAGCCTTCCTTGCAGGTGTGGGCGTGTCGGGCACCGCCGTTTTTGGTGTGGAAACCTTCTTTCCCTTTCTGGCAGGCTTGGGGGCAGCTTCGTCGGGTGATGCTTCCGGCATTTTCCCATTTTCTGCTGCAGGGTTTGCTTCGTCACCGGAGGGAAGGGTACTTTCGCTGCCATTCTCATCGGGGGAAGCAGTTTCTTCTATGGGAGGCAGGGGGTCTGCCGTGTCAGGGCTTTCCATGGCGGATACCTCATCAGAGGTAGGGGCAGAGCCTTCCACGGTTTCTTCATCAGTGGAAAAGCCTGCATCCATATCGCCGCTCAGGGGATCGGGACTTTCGCTGTCTATTCCGGATGCTTCCGGGGCAGGTGCATTTTCCGTTTCCATGTCATTTTCATGGAGGATGTTCTCATCGGTTACAACAGTTTCTTCAGTTTTTGCTTTTCTGGGCATAGTTTAATCTCCTTTTTTATTTTTGCTGCCGTAAAGCCGGCAGGTGGATCACGTCAGGACATGATGGATTTTTTGTCCGTCATAACAATCTCACAATCCCCGTCAGGGAATGGGACTGTGGGAGGGCTGTCCGGTGTTTCGGGGTAATGGGGTTCCAAAACAGGTTTTTCCGGTGCCGGTTTCTTTTCAGGTGCCTTTGGTTTCTTTTGCTTTGGCGCCGGTTTTATCAGCCGGGAGAAGTCCGGCTCAGGTGCCTCCGGATTGCTGCGCCACTCCGGGATATGGTCACTGGCACGGCTTTCCTTCAGTTTTTTGCTTTCCGGGTGGAGGGTATAGTCATATTTCCCTACCTTCAGTACCTTCTGGCCCCGCAGGATGATCAGTGCCTCATCTAACGGCAGGCGCAGCACCTCGTCCGGTGTCAGGAGCTTGCGCTTCCCGATGGAGTGGGTTTCTCGGTATTCCGGTGTGTAATCCGATACCCGCCATGTGTTGAGCTGCTTTGCCTGGCTGGATACCGCCACACTGACCTCCCCGGTACGGTTTGAGATAAATTCCGCTGTCAGCTCATCCGTGCATCCAAGGAAAAGCTGGGTGTCGCAGTTGCCGATGATCTCCTGCCACTGGTTTAACGGGTAGCGGTTCTGCATCTGGGGCAGGTTCTGGAAGATGCAGCTTATGGAGAGCTGCCTTGAGCGGATGGTGCTGATCTTCTTGGTAAGGTCTGCAATGGTGCAGCCGCCGTTGGCAAGCTCGTCTGCAAGGATGTGTACCGGAACGGGCAGCTTCCCGCCGTCCCCGTATTTGTCCGCATATCTTACCAGCTTGATGAACACGAAGGACATGAACAGGGAGGAGAGGAAGTCAAAGGTGGAATCCTGATCCGAGGTAATGCAGAAATAGGCACACTTCTCGTAGCCCGGCTGCGTCAGGCTGATCTCGTTGTAGCTGGTGATCTGCCGGATCAGCTTGTTCTGGAATACCTGCAGCCTTGTGCCAAGCCCTATGATGACGCCGCTGCGCACCGTGTCGGACGCCTGCTTGAAGATGTTATAGGGCGCCTTTGCCGGGTGGGTGACCGGAAGCAGGTCGAAAAGGCTGTTTAGTTCCTTCTCGGAGTTCATGGTCAGCAGCTTATAGACCTGCCCGATGTTCTTTCCCTCCGGCGGGAATCCCTGGTCCACATACAGCACAAGGGCTTTCAGCAGGTTCATCTCCGAGTTGTCCCAGAAATGGTCGCCTTTCGGGGAGCCGGTGTTTTTGATGATGACATCGGAAAAGAGCTGCGCCATGATCTCCTGTCCCTCAATCTCCGCAAGGCAGTTCCAACTGTCGGAATTTTCAGGGTTGATCAGGTTGAACACCCGAACCGTGTAGCCGTTTTCCTCAAGATAAAGGTGCAGATCCGCGTAGAGCTCTGATTTGGGATCTGTAATGATGAGGCTCTCCCCGCGTTTCACGCACTGGAATACCACATTTCTCGCATAGGCGCGGCTTTTCATGCTGCCGCTGGCGCCAAAGACTGCCACGTTGCGGTTCATCCGGGTTTTCTCCGGCAGGCAGACTGCCTTCCCGTACAGCTTTCCTAAGATGACGCCCCTGCTTTTTGCAATGTCCGGAACAAGCTCCAGCACTTCACGCATCTCTGCGTCGGTCATAAAGCCGGAGGTGCCGTAGGTTCCCTGATCCGAATAGGTCAGGTTCCGCTCCTTATCATAAGTGCCTTTCCTGCCAAAGCCCATCCGCATCACCATGAAGATGAGAAGGCAGGAGATGCCGATGCACAGGGCAATCCCATACAGGCTGTAAGGGAATACGGTGAGCGCACGCAGGCACGCGCCGAAAGAGCCATCCGGGAAATCGGGCGAGGTGCCGTTCCCCGGCGTGCCCCCGGAAGATGTCCATATCCGATAATTGATGATGAACTGGGACACATAGCCGCCTGCATAGGCAAGGGTAAAGAGCAGGGCTGGCATGGCAGTGAACAGGGTTATTTTTTTCTTCTGGTTTTCTGTCAGTTTCAGTGCAGGAACCTCCTTTCAAATTTTTTCAGGTCAATGGTTTCAATGGTGGCTGCTTCTCCAAAATATTGCTGCAGCACAGGTTTCTGGAAGTCAAAACAGATCAGGCAGCCTGTAAGTCCACGGAGGGACAGGGCGGTGCGGAACCTTGAAAGCCGTAGCATATCAAAGTCAAATGCCAGCAGCACTGGCAGCCCGTCCGATACGGCGTCATGTTCCAGCCCGTAATCTGCGCAGGGTGGATGCAGGTCGGACAGGAGCAGGGTTCGCAGTCCTTTCAGCAGGGCCGGGGAGCAGAGCAGTTTCAGCATGGTCACTCCGGTGCTGTCATCCGGGATATAATGGAAATAGTCAAAGCTGGAATCCAGATAAAAGTAGCTTTTCTGAAAACCGCCTGTGCTTTCCATCAGTTTCAGCGCCGTGTCCATGCCTTCCCCGATGATGAGCGCCTTTATGGGGGTGTCCGGATGGTATCCGGTCTCCGTGCCGGAGAGGATTCCCCTGCTGGCATGGTAGGAGAGCAGCGCTTTTACCTTCAGCTCCGTCCGGTATTCCCATTTCATCAGTGCGCCGCCTGTGCAGAATACGGCGTAGATACATTCCGGTGCAGGCAGGATGCCGATGGTTCTGGAATTGTTGATCTTTACGGCTTCCGCCCCAAGTTCCTTGACTTCGCGGGAATGGTAAAAGGCTGGCAGAGCCATGCTGCAGGGGGCTGCCGTATTATCACGGGTTCCCGGCTGGAACAGCAGCGGTTTTCTGTCCCGGTATATTTCCACACCGGCATCCTGAAGCATGGCGTAGGCAATGGATGCCTGCTGGAGCCTGAGCCTCCTTGGGAAATCGCTGCGTGGGCGGTTGGTGTCGGAGCTGCCGGAGAGGTAAAAGGAGAAGCGGGCGGGGTTCTCTGAAAGGAGCAGCTTTTTTCCCCTGCTTGTAAGCCTGTATCCCCGCAGCCCATCCTTATAGTGGGTACGGATGCAGCCTTCCTTTTTGAGCCGGGTGATGAGTTTTTCTCCATAGCTGCTGCTCAGGTTCAGATGCGGCAGCACACGGGGGCTGCACTCCCCGGAAATGGCAGCCAGTTCCATGAGCCGGTATGCGCTGGTTGAAGTATCCACAGGTAAGCCTCCTTTCCGTTTTTTTACCGTACACGTCTGCATCTCCGGTAAATTCCGGCAGGTACGGGGTTTTGTTTTTGCCTGTATCAAGGCGGTTTTGGCGGCATTTTACCCTAGTCGGATTTTATTCTGAAAAAGTGCCTAAAAATCCGATATGCTTTTTTCCCTGTCCTCCCGCTCTTTCAGCCATCCGAGGAAGCAGCTTTTTTCCATGACGGCGAGGATGGTGCAGTCCCGATCCCCAAATTCCGTGGTGTGGTAGGCGTCGCAGAACAGCCCGCTGTCGTCGGTCATCAGGAAGCCTGCCACCGTGTCCAAAAGCTGTTTGCATTCCAGATTGTCATAATCCCTTACCCGTCTGTCGGAGAGGTTTTTATCAAATACATGGGAAAAGCAGACCACGCACTGCGTAAAATGGGGCAGACGGTGGTTCCGTGTGTAGGATTCAAGGCTTGCATACAGTGGATCAGTCAGGAAAGTGGTGTTAATCCGCTGATTCCGCTTTGGCATCAGTCCGGGCAGGGTGATCTCCACGCAGTCCTGCGTATGCTTTATGGAAATGCCGTGTATCTGTGCTGCTGCTTCCATAAGGACGGGTTTCGGAACAAGGTCCGCCGCATAGATCAGGTTGCGCAGGGAACAGGCAATCCGTTCCGCACGTCTTGCGGCATCCATGCTCAGTTCCTCATAGTTTTTTCCGTAAGTGCCGGTGTTGGCTGCCATGGCATTTAAGGTGTTTGCCAGCCGGGGGAGTTCATCCCCGATCCGCGCAAGGCGGGATGATAAAGTGTTTCGGTCCATTAAGTATCTGTTACTCCTTGTTTTCTGTAATACTGCACTGTTCCGTCAGGCGCCACCGTACAGAAAGCGGCAATGCCGGGGAAGTTAAGGAGGGGTATCTGCCCCGCATGGTCCACAACGGCGATACGGCGGGGAGCATCCTCTTTATAGGCGGAAAGCGCATGATTCATAAGCATCTCTTTTTCTTCCGGTATGTGGATGACATCATAGGCATCCGACTGGGTGTAAAAGGTCAGCGCTACCGGAAAATCACTGGCCGTATGGTAGGTAATGTCCTCCCGGAAGTCTAAAAGCACCCAGAAGGCGGAAAGGATGGACGGTTCAGGAACACAGTCCTTTGCGTATAAGACAAGCTCCCTTTCCGGCATCAGGGCAAGCCGCCCGGTCTTTTCCAGTTTTCTGATAAGAAAGAGCAGCTTTTGTTTCGCAAGTTCCGGAAAAAGCACCTCAAGCTGCTGCAGACTTAGGGCATGGTACATGGAAAGCAGCCGGATGATCTCCTGCAGGTGGCTTTCCTGTTGTTGGTTTTTCTGCTGCATAATACAGCCTCCTTTATCCTGCGGCGTGCGGGCGTCCGTAAGGACACCGGGATATGCCCGCCGCAGTGAGCGTTTTTTATATTAGGAAGTAACTCTGCGTACAGATTACATAAACTTTACATAAAGCACTGGTACAGAGGCGGGGAATATGCGGTGTATGCGTAAACCGTACATAAAGTGTACTTATACATTGCTTTCCAGTAAGGGAAAGCCCCTGTCATGCGTAAACTGTATGTAAAGCCTGCGTATCAGACAGCCTCCGCCATCTGTTTGCGCTGTTTCTCCCGCTCCAGTATCTTTTTTAACTCATTGCGGTCTGTGGTGATCAGTTCCTTTTCCAGTTCGGAAGCCTTGAACTCCACGGTGACGTTGTTGTTATTGGTGGAGATCAGGCCGTTGCCACGCTCAAAGTGGGTGACTGCCATTGTTTCCGCTTCGGACAGGTGCAGGATGGACTGCACGCGCATGGCCTCCTCGTCCTCAAGGTTTAAGACGATCTTGGTCTTTGAGTTGTTGATGATGCCTTTGCCGTATTTGCCGTCCTCCAGCGCAAAGAAGTCATTTAAGTCCTGTGTGGCGCAGATGGCAGAACCGCCATACCCGCGGATGATCTTAAATATCTCCAGCACGAACTCTGCCGCGAGACGGTTGGATGCCGCGCCGATGAGCTGCCATGTCTCATCAATGAAGATGGCTTTTTCCACGGTACGGTCCTCCTTCGCCTTGTCCCATACATAGTCCAGCGCAACGAACATACCCACCGTCAGCAGGTCGCCTGTCAGTTCCGAAATATCCAGCACCGTATATTTGTTGTCAAGGTTCACGTTGGTCTGCTGGTTAAAGGTGGAGGCGGAGCCATGCACCAGCCTGTTCATAATGTTCGCAAGGCGTTTGGTGTCAGGGTTGTCCTTCAGGATATTGAACACATCCTCCAGCACCGGCATTTCCCTGTACTTATCAGGGCATTTGGGATCAGGAAGGCTTTCATTGTTGTGGGTGATGCCTTTCCGGTTATAGGTCTGGATCAGCGCCTCATCCAGAAGCTGCCGCTCCTCATGCGTCATGTCCGGGATCAGCAGCGAAAAGAAGATATGGAGCCGCTGTATCTTTGCCGCAAGCTCTGATTTTTCCGTCTGCGGCCCGTCAAGGATGTCGTTGGCGGAGGAATCCACCTTCCGGATCTCCATGATGTTGATGCAGTTTCGGGAGGCTGGGGAAATCTGGATGAACTCCCCGCCGATGTTGCTGCAGGCCCGGTGGAACTCATGCCCTTTTAAGGGGGCGATGATGAACACCTGTATGTTCCTGCGGCGCATCCGCAGCGCCATGAGCTGCATGGTAAAGGTCTTGCCTGCGCCGGAGGTTCCGAGGATTGCCATGTTTGCGTTCTTATAAACGCGGGAATTAAAAATATCCACGATGATCAGGGAGTTGTTGTGCTTGTTCACCCCCAGAAGGATGCCGTTGTCGTCGCACATCTCAAAGGAAGTAAAAGGGTAACACCCTGCCACGCTGCCCGTAAGGATGTTGCGCTTGGAGCGCTCAAACAGTTTTTTCTCCAGCGATACCAGCGGCAGGGCGGAGAGCAGCGCCTGTTCTTCCCGGAAGTGGCAGGATACCGCCTCCATGTCCTGTGAGAGCATCAGCTTTTTCATTTCATTGGTGCGCCACTCCAGTTCCTCAAGGCTGTCTGCCGTGATGGTGATGAGGATGTTCATGTAATAGAAATCCTCGTTGTTTGCAAGCCCTTCCTTCAGGAAATAGCCGGAGCGGATGGCGCTGTCAAGGTCATCGAAGTCCGAGTTGGTGTCTGAGGTGTCCTTGATCTTGGAGCGGTTGATCCTCAGCTGCTGTCCGAGCTTCTGCTGGATGCGGTCTTTGGGCTGCCGGTCAAAGAAAATATCCACGTCAATCCCCTCGCCTGCATTGACAAGGAGGGAGATCCATCCGGCGCACACCTGCGGGCGGTAGCCCCCGGAAGGCACTAAAAGGTAGGTATGGTAGGTGCCGTCCATGATGACATAATTGCCGTGGGTGTAGTCGATGGTCTCCGGCGCGATAAATTCCATGGCGGGGATCTTGCCGATCTCATCCCGCCTGCCCGCATTGATGTACTGCCCGATGACCTCGTTGACGCGCACGCCCAGAGGCTTTGCCACGCTGGTCCTGCGGTTTAGGATGCTGTAAAACACCTCCGCCGCCATCTCATCCTCATTGTCGGGGACCAGAAGTTCATTCCCGCATTGCTGCAGGTAGGTCTTGGCCGTCCGCACCGCAGTCGTGAGGGCGGAAATGGCGTCGCTTTCCTCATTTCCCCTGTTGGCGGAAAAGGGTTCGTACTCAAAGATGATGAAAAAGCGCCTTGTGATGGCTTCCCTTGAGCCGATCCGCCGGATCAGGTTTTCGTAATCATGCTGCAGCGCAAGGCAGCGCTCATCCGTTTCCATGCGCATTTCTTCCCGCAGGGTTTCCAGATGCTTATTGATGTCGGCGCGTCTGGTAAGGACCTTGAACTGGAGTTTTACCGGGCTTATCTTTAGGTAGCTGATAAAGGAATAGATGATGTTACGCTGTTCCCTGGCGCTCCGCAGCAGGAAGTTGATGGGGATGACCTCTATGATCTTCACATAGCGGCGGTCTTTTGTGTAGATGATGCCGTTTTCGATCTTCCGGATGGGGAGGTAGGAGGCGGAAGGGTTTATCAGTTCCGGTTCCGGCTCCTCCCGCATACGCTCCCTGATCTGGGAGACGCCCCGTTTTTTATTCCGGTGTTTGCCTGCCGCCTCGTCCGCTGCCTGCTTTGCCTGCCGGCGCTCCTTAAACTGCCCGAACTCCTCGGCATAGTCCTCTTTTTTTGGCTTTACTTTCTTTTCCGGCTTTGGTTTCTTAGCTTTCTTTGGTTTCCCGGAAGTTTTCTCCCCTGCCGGTGTTTCACATGTTTCCTCCTGAAGCCCCACAATGCGGCGGTTTTTCAGGTAGACAAAAAAGTTGATGACAAAGGAACTGAGGCTTTCCCCGTTTATGCCGATGACGGCAAACAGGGCTGCCGGAAGCACGGTAAGGCAGGCGACAATAATCTTTGTTGTCAGCGTTGCCGGGATATGGAATACCGGGAAACCAATGAGCAGCGAGAGGATCAGCGCCTCCGCCGCGTTCCTGAGTTTGATGGTCCCGCCGAACACCGTTCCGGTATCAATGAAATTCGGCGGGATGATGTATATGTCGTTTTCTTCGTGTCGCATGGACATCTGCGATGCACCTCCTAAATTCATGGTTGTGGCGGACGGGCATAGGAAAGCCTGCATCCGCCGGTGGTTATTCTGTATACGGCCTGCCGCACAGGACAATGCTGCGTATGCTGTAAATGGGGCGGTATACAACCCTTTTCTTGGAAAAGGAAGCATCCACCACATAGCCGTTTCCGGCATAGATTGCAACATGGCTGATATTTAAGTAGCGGTTGTTCACTTCAAAGGAATAGAAGATCAGGTCGCCGGGGGCAAGGCTGTCATAGGATACGGCAAGGTTGTTCTCCGTAATGTACCTTGCCTGTGCCGCCGCCGTGTTGGAACCGCCATGCTGCAGGGAAATCCCCAACTGGCTGTATACCCAGTAGGTGAAGGAACTGCAGTCAAAGTACCCCTCCTGGTTCCTACGTTCCTGGCTGTACGGCGTGCCCAGCTTTGTCAGGGCAAGGTCAACAGCCCCGTTTCCGGTTTCTCCCGGTATCAGGTCAGGATTGACCTCCACCAGATAAACCGTGTCAAATAAAAACAGGTACAGGTTGGCGGCATATTCTTCCGCTGTCTGCGCCTGTTCATCCGTCAGGTGGAACACGTTCTGGGAGAAATAGCTGTCGCCTGCGTATTCCACGGTATATTCATAATGGTGTATAGTATAGGTTTCGCCTGTCTCCTCATCTGTTTCTTCATAATCCGTGACCTGCACGGTGTAGGAAAAGATGCCATCCGTATTGTCACGCAGCATCCCCTCCAGCTTTTTTAAGTTGATCTCCCGGTAATCCTCCTGTGATGCGCAGAACTGTGAAATGACCAGTGCGCTTTCATAGATGATGCGGTCAGAAAAATCATCCGTGATGCTGTATTCGCAGTCAGAGCCGAGGGAGGCTGCCTCCTGTTCTATTTCTTTTAACAGGGCATCATGTTTCTCCCGCAGGATGGATTCAATGGAGGTTTCCGCCTCCGCGATGTTTTCCATGATGAGGGTATTATCGTTCAATACGTCTCCTGCAGTGTCATCCAGCCCAAGGTTTCCAAAGATAAGTGCCGGGAGGGAGAGGATAAATACAACAGGGAGCAGGAGCAGGGCGGCAATCACAGCCAGCACTTTCCCGACCGCTTTCCGGTTTTCCCATAATCCTGCCGCCAGCATCCCATACGGACCGGCGGCAGCGCCTTTGGCAGCCCCGGCAATGGCTTTTCCTGCTTTCAGGGCGCCTTTTGCGGCACCCGCTGCGGAGGCTGTCCGGGATAAGGCGGACTGTTCCTGTTTTTGATTTTGTTCTGCCATTTACACACGGTCCTTTCTCTTGGGCATATTGGGGAGTTTCTGCACGATATTCTCATGGTAGGCAATCTTGCCTTCTCCGGTCATGTAAGGAGTCCGGTCCACGGTATCCACCGCATACTGCCTGTACCATGTGGCATTGTCAGCCGTGGTGACTGTTTCGTAATTTCCTTCCGGCGCCATGTACTGTTCGGTGTTATACATACCGAAGGCGGTGCCATTGGGGTAGGTGGCGGAGGTTTCCGTTCCCATGATGCGCCCGCCCCCGATTTCCACATCAGAATAGCTGGGTGCATCGGGGATGCCGGTCTGCCCCATGTAAGAGGTAAGCGCCTGTGCCGCCTGCATTCCGGTCATGGAGCCGGTATAGCTGATATTTCCTTTTGCCACAGCCCCGGTGACGCCGTTTGCAAAGTCCCCGCCCTTTTTCACCGAAGACTCAAAAGCCCTGCGGCTGATGGGGTTGCTGGCGTGCCCGGTCATGGTGTGCATGGCGCTCTGGGTAAACTGGCGTCCCACGGCACCGGCAAGGCCGCCTGAAAGGAAGGAGGACTGGCTGACACTGTTTGAACTGCCTCCCATTCGGAAGGAACCGCCACGGAAATTTGCGCCTCCGCCTATGTTCTTTGCGGTAGTCAGTCCCCTTGCGGCAACCATCAGCTCTGCTATCATGCTTCCGCCGGTATGCCCCACGTTGATGCCGAGGCTGGATAAGAAGCTGTCAATCTTCTGGCTGATCTTAAGGAAGGCAATAGCGCATAAAAACCAGATAAACACGTTCCCGGCGGCAGTTTCCTTCCCAACGGCCTCCACATCGCTTTCCGTTACCGCAAATACAGTCATGGACTGGGAGAGGAAAAGCACAGCCGAGGATAATAAAATGTATAGTTTCTTTTTCCTGTTTTTCATAGATACCTCCTAAAGTGACAGCGGGTTGGAAAGGAAATTTCCCACCATGGATGTGAACAGGCGCAGGCACCATGCGTTCATCATCAGCAGGAAAATCTGCCCGCCGAACATCCGGCACCATGATTTGAAGATGTTTGAAGTGGACTGGGAAGCGCCGGTGGCAAATGCCATGGGAGCCGTATATACGACCACGCCCAGCAGGACGTAGCGTTCCGCCGCTTCAAACAGCAGCTTGATATAGTTCCATGCGAGGATCAGTAGCAGGATCAGTGCAATCAGGGTAACGGAACCGCTGGCGCACACACCGAGGATTGTCAGCAGCACGGAATTAAAGTCCGCAAAGTTTAAGGGCGGCAGCTCCGAGGAGAGTATCCATGAATAGGGCGTCCCGCCGATGGAAAGCACAATGTCCGTGATCTGGTCACAGTAGTAGATCAGCCCGATAAACAGGACGGAACGGATACTCAGCTTGAACGGATCTTCCGCCTCCACGCCTGCAATCAGCCCGAAGTTCTTAAAAAGCTGCCATATCCAGTTCAAAAGGACAAGCCCTATTGCGGTTCCGACAAATATCTTGTACATGGTTTCTGCAGCGGGAAAATACCGTAGGAAAGTCCCCATGTCACAGCCCAGGGCACCCAGTACCGAGGTGGAGATCAGGTCAAGCCCGTTCATCACCTGTTTGGCAATCCATTCCACGATGCCGTCAAGTATGCCCATGACTCACCCTCCTCTTTATCCATTCCATTTTCCGTCTGAAAAGAACGGCGTGACATAAGCGAGGATAAATCCGAGTCCGTTCAGGATCACCCATGAGATTGCAATGCGCTTGAGCCATGCGCGGGACTCATCCACGGTCTTGCCGGACTTGGAGAAGTTCATAAGGAGCAGGGCCACGGAAGCGGTGACAATGGCGGCAATGGTGGAAATGCCCAGTATCTTGCCGTAAACGTCCTTCATAATGGTCTCTGCCTTGGTCCACATATCCGTTGCAAGCACCTGATTGGTCTGCAGGGTAAAGAAGTAGGCAAAGGCCGCCGCCCCTACGATAAGGTTCTGGTAAGGGATGCGGAATTTCTTTTTCTTGGGAAGCTGGTTCCCGTCGGGGTTACAATTTTCTTTTTTCAATGAATTACCTCCTGTGAAATTTGATATGGTAGAAAAAACCGGCAGTTCCCGAAGGAGTGCCGGTTTTCAAAGCCCCGTTTTACGGGGGCTGCCATGCAGAAAACACATGGCGTCTGTACTGCAAAAAAATAACACCTGCGTATGCAGATGCCTTAAAAAATGGAATGGATATGGGTGCAGATACAATTTTGAGCATGACCATTATAACATGGGCATTTTTACCTGTAAATCGCAATACAGTGCCAGTTTGCGCAATTTGTGCGCCAATTTGGTGCCATTTTATTATTTGCCTTTTGGAAAGAACTTATCCAGCGTTTCCAAGCAGTCTTTTGAGGTATATCCCCACAGAATAGAGCTGAGAGCATTGACTGCCTCCGGACGTTTCCGGTAGTAAGTTCTGTGGGAGATGTTCGCAATATGCGGGCGCAGGTTCTCAATGATCTCATCCACATTTTGGAGCTGCTGGGGGGAGAGGTAGCTGTAATAGAGTATCCAGTAGTATTGTTCCCCGTGTTTATGCTTACTTCGCAGGATGTCTACGGCGGAGTTTAAGAGTGTCAGCATCCTGTTGCTGCGCTCAATGCTCTTTGCATAGTCCTCCAGCTTGGAACCGCCGATGTCTGCCCCGGCAAGGTAGATGGAGTCCAGAAATTCCTCTATGCTGCTTCCGTACTCAATCTCAAAGGTGCTTCTTACCTGCTGGACAGCAAGTTCAAGGTTCCAGACGGCATCCCGGTAGTTCTTAAGCAATTTCCATGTGTCGTGGAACAGGGGATTTTCCTGCTCGGTGGGTATGTTCTTGTTTGGTCTTGTGTTTGGCATAATGTTTTACCTTCTTTCTTCATTTTTACTTTCAGTCTGGTTGGCAGGTACAGGGGTATGGCTGTCTTCCGGCGGGCTGACAGGGGAGAGCGTCAGTTCAAACCGATAGGGCATCTTCCCATCCGGGCAGGTAATCTGTAAGGAATACTTAACAATACTTTCTTTGCAGTCGGATAAGGGATATAACTTATATTGGGTTCGAGAACACTCGCAGCACGAAACCCCTTGTGCCGCAAGGATTTGAGCCACTTTTTGGACTATTTTTTTCATGTGCGGTTTTGAAACGCAAGCGTCCTGCCCTGAAACGCTGCTGTCCGCCTCCATGATGGTGATCTGTTCATCCCGGATGGGTTCTGTTTCAGGAATGGGTGATGTATCCGAAATATGTACGGGAACCTGAAAGGTCATGGAAATTTCCTCCTTATCAATCATTACGTCACTGATATTAAACATGGTGGACAAATAGCTGCACAGGTAGATGACGCTGCCATGCCTGCCGGTGAAGGACACCAGTGAGAGATATTCTTTGTCCTGCAGCTTGCTTAAGATGCGGCTTACCGTTGATTTTGAGATGCCCCAGCGCAGGGCAAGGTCACTGAAACTGATCAGTGGGTTTCCGGTGCAGTTGCGGAAATACACCACAGGCCCAAGTTCGGAACCCTGCACCTGCCCGTCGTTGTAGATAGCGTGTACCCATAAGTCCAGCACAATATCCATTTCAGAGCATTTTCCTATGCTGATCAGCTCATGGACGGCTGCAACCGGGAAAAAGAAAAAACCCACATCCTTCAGACATGGGTAATTGTAGTCAAGCGCCGTATTGTGCTGCTTCCAGTTGGTGATACTGAATTTGACAAGATTGTTCCTGCCAAGCCGGGTATAGGTAATGTAGTTCTGCTTCTGCAGGAAGTCCAGAATGGACAGCGCTTGGTGCTGGAAACGTGTGCGGAACCATTCCGCCAGTTCCGAGGTTCTGCAGATCCATTCGCCCGGACCTACCAGATAGGAAATTCCCTCTATCCGGCGGTAAGAGGAGCGGAAGTTGGCATAGGAGCAGAGTGTCATGTAATAAAAAAGATAGGAGCTTCCGTTGGTGCGGATGTCCCTATCTTCCATAAGGCTGCGGAGGAACTCACGGTAAATGCGGCACCGTGGGTAGTCTACGATTTGTTTTAGTTCTAATTGATATTCCATAATTTCTCCTTTTCAATACAAAATGCCCCGCATATAGCTACGGGGCATTAGGAATAAATAGTTGTTGAAATACGGTTGACCGTTATTGTATAATTGCAAGAAGCAAGGTGCATTTTGGATAGGTTATCTGTAATTCAGTATAAGTCTGTCTATTAGAAACTGAATCCGAGTGCGGTTTTTTGTCAAACAATGAGGAGGCACAGAAGTTATCTTCCGCTATTTATCAGGAAAAAGCAGCTTGGGCGATTCATTTGGCGATTCTGCAGTATTTGAACAGTAAGAAATGAGGATAAAGGAAGCGTACTGACGTGAAGACCAGAATAGTAGAGATAGAGGAAGAACATATAGATCAGGAAACAATTCGAGAGGCCGGAGAGATCATACGTTCCGGTGGCCTGGTGGCTTTTCCGACAGAGACGGTGTATGGTCTGGGTGGGGATGCCTTAAACCCGGCGTCTTCCCGTAAAATTTATGAGGCCAAGGGCAGACCTTCCGACAATCCGCTGATCGTACATATTGCCAAGTGGGAGGCGCTTTCGGCCATTGTGAAGAACATACCGGAAGAGGCGGTCAGACTGGCGCAGGTCTATTGGCCGGGACCGCTTACTATGATCTTGGAGAAATCAGATTTGGTGCCGGCAGAAACCACAGGGGGCCTGAATACAGTGGCTGTACGTATGCCTTCCCATAAGACGGCTCTTGCTTTTATTGAGGCGGCGGGCGGTTATGTGGCCGCTCCCAGCGCGAATCGTTCAGGCAGGCCTAGCCCTACCCTGGCCAGATATGTATCCCAGGATTTGGCAGGCAGGATTGAGATGATCATAGACGGCGGGGATGTGGAACTGGGGCTGGAATCCACAATCGTGGATTTGACTGCCGGGACGCCTGTCATTCTGCGTCCGGGTTATATTACTAGGGTGATGTTGGAAAGTACCCTTGGGCGGGTGGAAGAGGATGTCACAATCCTATGCGATGACAGCGGACAGGCCCCGAAAGCGCCGGGCATGAAATACAGGCACTATGCGCCGAAAGGAGAACTGACGATTATTTCCGGGCCGCAACAGGCAGTGACGGACTATATTAATGCACAGTTGGATCGATACCGGACTGAGAATAAGAAGACGGGAGTGATTGCTTCTGAGGCAACGGTTAGCGCCTACCGCGCTGATGTGTGTAAGAATGGAGGCAGCCGCCAGGATGAGAGCGCTCTGGCCAGAAGGCTTTATCGTATTCTGCGGGAATTTGATGACGAGGATGTGGAGATCATATACGCAGAGAGTTTTGAGGGCGCCGGCGTGGGACAGGCTGTGATGAACAGACTTTTGAAGGCGGCGGGACATAGGGTAACGGAGTTGAAATAACGCGTATTTTGGTGTAAGATAATAAAATAATAAAAAGAGAGAAGTCACTTATGGAGGAGGAAAAATATGATAGCAATCGGCAGTGATCATGGCGGATTTGATTTAAGACAGAAAGTGATGGCGCATCTGAAAGAGCGGGGATTTGAGTATAAGGATTATGGCTGCGAGGATAAGAGTTCCTGTGATTATCCGGTTTATGGAGCGGCGGTTGCCAAAGCGGTGGCTTCCGGGGAGTGTGACCGGGGAATCGTTATCTGTACCACAGGTATCGGCATTTCCATGACAGCAAATAAGGTGAAAGGAATACGCTGTGCACTCTGCGGCGATCCGGTGTCTGCGCGACTTACGAGAGAGCATAACAATGCCAACGTGCTTGCCATGGGAGCGGCGATCATTGGAGAGAGCGTGGCACTCAATATTGTAGATATCTTTTTGGATACGGAATTTTCCGGGGTGGAGAGACACCAGAGGAGAGTAGATCTGATCGAACAATGTTAAGGTCGGAGGGAATATATGGAGAGAAAGCAAAAACTGGCAGCTTGTCTGGCTCTTATTTTGCTATGCACTGTTATGCCCTTCTCCGTACAAGCCACGGAGGAGACCAAGGAGAAAATCCGTCAGGCGGAGCGGGAGAAACAGGAGACGGAATCTCAGCTTGACCAGACGGAGGAGAACCTGGAAAAACTGAATCAGCAGCAGAGTTCCCTGCAAGGCGCGTTATCGACTTTGAATACGGAATTGACGCAGGTGAGTAATAACTTAAGTGAACTGGAGCAGAACATCGTTGATAAGGAAGCCGAGATCGCAGCGCTTGACGAAGAGATAGAGGTTGTAACGGGAGAACTGGAAGAAGCGATTGCACTGAAGGACGATCATTATAATACGATGAAGCATCAGATTCAGTTTATGTATGAGCGCGGCGACTTTTTATATATGGAACTCTTTTTTTCGTCAGGCAATTTTTCTGATTTTCTGAATAAAAATGATTATATTGAACAGTTAGCTTCTTATCAGCAGAAAGTGCTGCAGGAATATAAGGATTCCCAGGCGGCCATGGAGCAGAAACAGGCGGAACTGGAACTGGCGAAAGAAAAGCAGGAGGAGAACAAGGCGGAACTGGATGAATATAAGATTCAGGTAGTGGCGGAACAGAGCCGTGTATCCGGCCTGGTCAGTCAGACGTCCAATTCCATCAATGCCACGGCCAGCCAGATTTCTGAGGCGGAGGCGGAAGCGCTCGCCTATGAGCAGAAAATCAAGGAGCAGGAAGAAAACCTGACCGCCCTGCGTGCCAAGCTGGCGGAGGAAATGCGGATGTCGGAACTGGCGGCCCAGTCCAGCTGGCGTGATATTTCGGAAGTGGATTTTGCCGAGGGGGACAGATATCTTCTGGCCAATCTGATCTACTGTGAGGCCGGGGGAGAACCCTATGCCGGTCAGGTGGCGGTGGGATCGGTGGTGATCAATCGCGTGCTCAGTTCGGTCTATCCTGATACAGTAACGGGTGTTATTTATCAGAACAAGCAATTTTCTCCTGTGGGCAGCGGCAGACTTGCGCTGGCATTGGCGGAAGGCAGGGCTACAGCCAGATGTTATCAGGCGGCGGATGAAGTGATGAGCGGCGCTACCAATGTGGGAAACTGTGTATATTTTAGGACGCCGATAGATGGGATTACCCCCCAATACAGAATTGGCGGACATATATTCTATTGATTTACATATTGCGTGAGAGGAGTCTGCAACTGATCAAATCCACCGTTATAAATGATCTGTAACAGGTGGTTCAGGCTGAGAAGTGATTTTTTGAGCATATCATCGGTGAGCAGACCGCTTTCCTGGGCGGTGACAAGTTCATCGAGGTCAACGACTTTGACAAAACCGTCCGGATAAACGATCACATCTGCGAGGAGATCCGTGATTATATAGGTATCTGTGCCGGCATCATAATCATAGTCGACAATATCGCAGTACCAGTACAGAAGTGAGTTGTCTTCTCGATAGAAGCGGCTCACTTTAATACCTTCTTGCAGATAGTAGCAGGAAAAGCCATGATGGAGATCCTTGCGGGGTTTCAGGGTGTTCCAGCCAGTTACGATAATCTTTTCATCGCGGTGTAATACCCTGTCATCTTTCAACAGTACACATTCTTCCGGAATCAGTCTTTTACGGTATAAGATTGGCCCTGCCATACTACCTCCCCATAGATAAAGAAAACATGCAACGACTTCTTACTCGATACGTTACACTTATGACGGTCAAAAGTCAATGTAAATTGTTTTAAATGCTTTGATTATTTCTCTCATTTTCACAATAATACTGGACATAGGTACCAAAAATGGATATAATTTTACTGTTAGGTTTTATTTGGAAAGGGATATATTTTGAAATATAACAGAAATGTCTACCAGGCGCTTATGATGATCACCCAGTTTGGCGTAAATATGCTGGTGCCCATACTGCTCTGTTCTTTTGCAGGAATGTTTATCGATCGTAAATTGGGAACCTCAGTCTGGACGGTGGTGCTTTTTTTTGTCGGTGCGCTGGCTGGATTTACCAATGTGTTTCGGTTTGCCAAAAAAATTTATGAGACGCCGGCTGTTACCCGCAGGCGAAGGATGGATAGAGACGCCAGGGATGGACAGAATGCAGATAAAGCAGCTGGCAATGGAAAGAATTGATAGAATCGTGGTGGATATGGTTTATGAAAAGAAAAATAGATCCAACGTTGTTTGAACTTTGTCTGGGAATCTTTTTATATGGAATTGTTTTTGAAATCATACTGCTGTTTTTTTCAAGGGACATTTCTTATAGTCTGGGATTATGGATTGGAGTAATACTCGCTATGGCGGGGGCCGTTCATATGTGGTGGTCTTTGGACAGAGGGCTTGATATGGCTGAAAAGGACGCCGTAAAGAGTATGGGTGTCAACAACATCATACGCTATCTGGTGTTGGTACTTGTGATAGCCGCACTCATTTACACCGAGTTTGCCAATCCTATTTTTGCGTTTTGCGGTTATATGGGCATGAAGTTATCTGCCTATTTTAATCCGCTCATACACAGGCTTTGTACCAGAAAAATAGATGTGTAAAAGGAGGTGAAAGTATGGGACAGGGAATTTTACTATCTGCCGGCGCGGATATTGATTTCATGATTCATGGCGTGTTTTCCTATGAACTGTTTGGGCAGACCGTTTGGATCACAACCACACATGTCTGTGTGCTGATCGTTATGCTGGTGATCACAGCTTTCTGCATTGCAGCCAACCGTGCCGTCAAGCATGCATCGGATGTTCCGGGTACTTTCCAGAATGTTGTCGAACTGGTGGTGGAGATGCTGGACAAGATGATCGGCGGCGTTATGGGCAAATTCAGCCCCAAGTTCCGCAATTACATCGGTACGATCTTCATTTTTATCCTGTTGAGCAACATTTCAGGACTGTTCGGCCTGCGGCCGCCGACAGCAGATTATGGTGTTACTTTTGCGATGGGTATTATGACCTTTGTGCTGATTCACTATAATCAGTTCAAATATCAGAAGGTCAAAGGCGTCATTGCTGGACTTTGTGATCCGTGGCCGATCTGGGCGCCGATCAATATCATTGGTGATATTGCCGTGCCGATCTCGTTGTCGCTTCGTCTATTTGCCAATGTCTTATCCGGTACGGTTATGCTGGCATTAGTATATGCGCTTTTGTCAAAGATTGCCATTATCTGGCCGGCGGCGCTGCATGTGTACTTTGATCTGTTTTCCGGGGCGATTCAGACATATGTATTCTGTATGCTGACTATGACGTATATTACCAATGCCTGTACCACAGACGAGTAATTTTTATGAAACAAACCATTTTAAATTTTGAAACACATATTAAAGGAGGAAATCAAAAATGGGAGAATTTAACAACAATTTTATCTTGGGATGTTCAGCAATCGGTGCCGGACTTGCAGTTATCGCTGGTATCGGACCTGGTGTAGGTCAGGGTATTGCAGCAGGACATGCGGCTGCGGCAGTGGGAAGAAATCCGGGTGCTAAATCCGATGTTACATCCACCATGTTATTAGGTCAGGCCGTTGCCGAGACTACAGGTCTGTATGGTCTGTTGATTGCGATGCTGCTGTTGTTCGTTAAGCCTTTACTGCCCTAAGAAGTTGGAGCAAATTCCTGCGGAATTAGCTCCTCAAGGACCGCTTTGCGGCCTTGGAATAAGTTGAGAAGATTTTGCGGAATTAACTTCACGAGATCCGCTTCGCGGCCTCGGATACAATTTAGAGATAATTATAAGAAAGGGGGACGAAGGGCTTGAATGTAACAGCTACGGGTTTGGTGCTGGCATCCGCGGAGATGGCGCCGAGATTATTTGATCTTGACTTACAGCTTATCGCGGATTCCGTTTTGATGATCATAGCCGTGTTCTCGCTGTTTTTGATTGCTTCCCATTTTCTGTTCAATCCTGTGAGGGATATGATGCAGAAGCGTCAGGAGAGAATCAAGAATGAACTTGATACGGCTGCGGCAGATATGGAAAATGCCAGGGCACTGAAAGAAGAGTATGAAGCCAAGTTAAAAGATATTGATAAAGAGGCCGAGTCAATCCTTGCGGAAGCGAGGAAGAAGGCGTTGGCCAATGAGAACAAGATTGTAGCGGACGCAAAAGAAGAAGCTGCCAGAATTATTGAAAGAGCCGGCGTAGAGGCAGAACTGGAGAAGAAGAAAGCTGCCGACGAGGTAAAACGTGAAATGGTAGTATTGGCGTCCATGATGGCCGGCAAGGTTGTCAGTGCGGCAATCGATACGACTGTACAGGACAGTCTGGTGGAAGAAACGTTGAAAGAAATAGGTGAGAGCACATGGCTAAGCTGATTTCAAAGACATACGGAGATGCGTTGTTTGAACTCGCGGTAGAAGAGAACAAGATAGATGTCCTGTTGGAAGAAATTGAACAGCTCCGGAAAATCCTTACGGAGAATGAGGATTTTGGCAGACTGATGAATCATCCGAAGATTATCAAGGAGGAGAAGATCGAGGTTGCCAGAAATGTGTTTGCGGGAAGGATATCAGAGGAACTGTTAGGCTTTTTGACTATCATTATCTCGAAAGACCGTTATAAGGAAATTGACCAGATCCTGGATTATTTTGTTGCTAAGGTGAAGGAATATAAGGGAATCGGTATCGCAACGGTGACGACCGCAGCCCCGCTTAAGGAAGAGCAGTGCAAAAAGATTGAACAGAAACTGCTTGATACCACCAAATATAACTCGATGGAGATTCACTATGGATTAGATGAGTCATTGATCGGTGGTATGGTAATCCGGATTGGCGACAGAGTTGTGGATAGCAGTGTCAGTACGAAATTAAATGAATTACAAAGAGATCTGCTGAAGGTGCAGATCTGAAGAAATCTAGAAGAAAGGTGCGTATGATCCATGAATTTAAGACCAGAAGAAATCAGTTCAGTCATTAAGGATCAAATCAAGAGATATGCTTCAGAACTGGAAGTATCCGAAGTGGGTACGGTTATCCAGGTGGCTGATGGTATCGCTCGTGTGCACGGACTCGAGAATGCGATGCAGGGTGAGCTGTTAGAGTTCCCCGGCGAAGTTTACGGTATGGTTCTGAACCTGGAAGAAGATAATGTTGGTGCTGTTTTACTGGGAAGCCAGCATAATATTAATGAAGGCGATATCGTAAAGACTACAGGCAGGGTTGTGGAAGTGCCTGTAGGTGATTGCATGCTTGGTCGTGTGGTCAATGCCCTGGGGCAGCCTATTGACGGTAAAGGGCCGATTCAGACTGACAAATATCGTAAGATTGAGAGAGTTGCATCTGGTGTCATCACAAGAAAATCTGTGGATACACCATTACAGACAGGTATTAAGGCTATTGATGCCATGGTGCCGATTGGAAGAGGACAGCGTGAGCTGATTATCGGTGACAGACAGACCGGTAAGACGGCTATCGTTATTGATACCATTATTAACCAGAAGGGACAGGGCGTCAAATGTATCTATGTGGCCATAGGACAGAAGGCTTCCACAGTCGCCTCTATTGTTAAGACACTGACAGAGCATGGTGCTATGAGCTATACCACGGTAGTGGCGGCGACAGCCAGTGAACTTGCGCCGCTTCAGTACATTGCACCGTATTCAGGCTGTGCAATCGGTGAGGAATGGATGGAGAATGGTGAGGATGTGCTTGTGGTCTATGATGATCTGAGCAAACATGCTACGGCTTACCGTACACTCTCCTTGCTCTTAAAGAGACCGCCGGGGCGTGAAGCTTATCCTGGTGATGTATTTTATCTGCACTCGAGACTCCTGGAGCGTGCGGCGAGAATGAATGAGGAGTATGGCGGCGGTTCCCTGACAGCGCTCCCGATTATCGAGACCCAGGCAGGCGATGTATCCGCTTATATTCCGACCAATGTCATTTCCATTACAGATGGTCAGATTTACTTAGAGACAGAGATGTTTAACTCTGGTTTCAGACCGGCTGTCAATGCGGGTCTGTCCGTATCCCGAGTGGGCGGCGCAGCACAGATTAAGGCTATGAAGAAGATTGCGGCACCTATTCGTACAGAACTTGCACAGTACAGAGAGCTTGCTGCGTTCTCTCAGTTCGGTTCGGAATTGGATGCGGATACCAAGGAGAAGCTGGCACAGGGCGAGCGTATCAAAGAAGTCTTGAAACAGCCTCAGTATCAGCCCATGCCGGTACAGTATCAGGTTATCATCATCTATGTGGTGACAAACAAGTATCTGCTGGATATTCCGGTGGCTGATGTCACCAGATTTGAGAAGGAACTGTTTGAGTTCCTGGATACCAAGTATCCTGAGGTCCCGGGTGCGGTTGAGAAAGAGCATGTGATCTCCGAGGAGACAGAGGCAACGTTGAAGAAGGCTGTGGAAGAGTTCAAGGCGCAGTTTCATTAAGTAGAAAGTAGAGGGTGACGCTATGGCCTCAATGAGAGACATTAAAAGGCGTAAAGGCAGTATCCAGAGTACTCAGCAGATTACCAAAGCCATGAAACTCGTCTCTACTGTGAAGTTACAGAGAGCGAAACAGCGCGCGGAACAGTCCAAGGCATATTTTAACTGCATGTATGAGACAGTAACTTCCATGCTGGCTAAGACCAGCGGATTGAACCATCCTTATCTGAAAGCGGGAGAATCGAAGAAGAAGGCGGTCATTGTGATTACTTCCAACAGAGGACTTGCGGGTGGATACAATTCCAATATTGTGAAACTGATCACAAAGGGAGATTTCAATAAGGAAGATCTGGAGATATACGCAATTGGTAAAAAGGGTAAGGATGCACTGCATCGTCATGGTTATCACATTGTGGAAGACAACCCTGATATTATTGAGGAGCCTTCTTATGTGGATGCCATGGTAATCAGTGACAAACTGCTCAAATCCTTTGCGGCAGGGGAAATCGGAGAGATTTATCTGGCTTATACCAGATTTAAGAATACGGTAGTCCATGAACCGACACTCTTAAAGCTCCTTCCGGTAGAGCCGGCAGACAGTGCAGAAAGCGAAGCGGAGACAGGCAGTAAGGCGATGATGAACTTTGAGCCCGAGGATGACGAGGCGCTTGACATGATCATTCCCAAATATGTTACGAGTCTGATCTACGGTGGCCTGGTGGAAGCGGTCGCAAGTGAGAACGGTGCAAGGATGCAGGCGATGGATTCCGCTACGAGCAACGCTGAGGAAATGATAGATCATTTATCTCTGATGTACAACAGAGCGCGTCAGGGATCTATTACGCAGGAATTAACAGAAATTATCGCAGGTGCAAATGCTATCTCATAGCATGAAGCAGGCATACTGCAATGTTATGGTGATTGTGATTGCACATAAATAAACATGAGTGAAAGGATAAAAAGATGGCAGAAGTAAAAACAGGTGAAAATCTTGGAAAAATCACTCAGATCATCGGTGCGGTGCTTGATATCAAGTTTTCGGCGGGCAATCTGCCGGAAATCAATGATGCGATTAAGATTCCGCTCAAGGATTCCGGGGAATTGGTCGTGGAAGTGTCGCAGCATTTGGGTGATGATACCGTCAGATGTATCGCCATGGGTTCCACCGATGGACTGGTAAGAGGGATGGATGCAATCGCAACGGGTGCGCCCATCACAGTTCCGGTAGGTGAGAATACCCTGGGACGAATCTTTAATGTATTGGGACAGCCGATTGACAATATCGAGGCACCCAAGGATGTATATTATGAGCCAATCCACAGGCCGGCTCCGAAATTCGAGGAGCAGGCTACGGAGACAGAGCTTTTGGAGACGGGTATCAAAGTCGTAGATCTTCTGTGTCCTTATCAGAAGGGTGGTAAGATCGGATTGTTCGGCGGTGCCGGCGTGGGTAAGACAGTGCTGATTCAGGAGTTGATTCGTAATATCGCCACAGAGCACGGCGGATATTCTGTATTTACTGGTGTTGGAGAGCGTACCAGAGAGGGTAATGATCTCTATTATGAAATGAAAGAATCGGGCGTTATTGACAAGACCACGATGGTGTTCGGGCAGATGAATGAGCCGCCGGGGGCCAGAATGAGAGTAGGTCTTACAGGGTTGACCATGGCAGAATATTTCCGTGATAAGGGTGGTAAGGATGTGTTGTTGTTTATCGACAATATCTTCCGTTTCACCCAGGCAGGTTCTGAAGTGTCCGCACTGCTTGGACGTATGCCCTCCGCAGTGGGTTACCAGCCTACCTTGCAGACGGAGATGGGTGCTTTGCAGGAGCGTATCACATCCACCAAGAACGGTTCTATCACTTCCGTACAGGCAGTTTATGTGCCGGCGGATGACCTGACAGATCCGGCGCCGGCTACCACATTTGCGCATTTGGATGCAACTACGGTATTGTCCAGATCTATTGTGGAACTTGGTATCTACCCGGCAGTAGATCCGCTGGAGTCCACATCTAGGATTCTGGATCCCAGAGTGGTTGGCCAGGAGCATTATGAAGTGGCCAGAGGCGTACAGGAGATTCTGCAGCGATATAAAGAGTTACAGGATATCATCGCGATTCTCGGTATGGATGAACTTTCTGAGGAAGATAAGTTGGTCGTATCCCGTGCAAGAAAGGTACAAAGATATCTGTCACAGCCGTTCTTCGTAGCCGGACAGTTTACCGGTATGGAAGGTAAGTATGTACCGATTGCTGAGACGATCCGCGGCTTTAAGGAAATCCTGGAAGGCAAACATGATGACATTCCGGAGAGTTATTTCCTGAATGCAGGAAGCATTGACGATGTACTTGCCCGCGTCAAATAATAAGACATGAAGTGGAAGTTATATGAAAGCAGGTAGCATATGGCGGATGATAGAAATTTTACTTTAAAGATCATAACACCAGACAGGGTATTCTATGAGGAAGAGGTGTCCATGGTAGAATTTAATACGGTCGAAGGGGAAGTGGGTATTTACAAAGACCATATCCCGATGACCATGATCGTTGCGCCTGGAATCCTTACGATCACCAGAGACGGAGAGGTGAAGGAGGCGGCGCTCCATGCAGGATTTACCGAGGTGCTTCCTGATAAAGTTACCATTCTGGCGGAGATTGTAGAATGGCCGGGAGAGATTGATGTGGCTCGCGCGGAGGAAGCAAAGTCGCGTGCGGAGGAGAGAATCCGGGAGCATGCGCCGGGAACGGATATGAAAAGGGCGGAGATGTCCCTAAAGCGTGCGGTCGCAAGGATTGAAGTGGTGAAATGATCAGATAGCATATGTATTGCATAACAGCAGGGGAGCGGTGAGATCGTTCCCCTGTTTGTCGTATAAGTTTTTTCCGCATATTCGAGTGCAGAGGAATATTTCCGCATATCCGAGGCCGCGAAGCGAATCTCGTAATCGAGCGCAGCTCGATTTTGGCAATTTGGTGCAGAACGCATATGATAAGGTAAAAGATGTTAAGGGTGTACAGAGATGTGCACTAAATGGAGAGCGCATGAATCAATCGAGAATTTTACCTTTTTATATGGCATATCCGCTGCCGCTGTATTATCAAGAAGAAGATACGGTGACGAGAGATTTGGAATATTTACAGCAGATGTATCCTATGGAAGCGAAAAAATATCAAAAGATTATCGCTGAGACATTGGATCGATTGGATTACGAGGGAAGCATGATTTATGATGAATATCCGGACAGATGGCAGATTTATCGACTTACGCAGGTGATCGTGGATAAGATAAAGAAAATGGAGGGCGAGGAGGCTGCGGCATCCCGGAATGGACAGGGTGCAGATGATAACGGTGCTACAGATATACAGGAGACGAATGGGCGCAAAGATACGAACATACAGGAAGACGTGATGAGAGCACAGGCAGTGCAGGAGAAGGACTGGGATCGGATTACGGAGTTTGTACAGGTGCTTTTGTGCTACGAGATTTACAGAAAACGGCATTCCAACCGCAATGGAATTTTAAAATTCTAGTTGTGGTTTTCCACGAATCTGATTAAAATAGAAACAGAGTGTAGATTGGTGCAGGCAGAGGACATAAAGGATGAACGAGCAGCTTAGGGCGCTTTTGCAGGATACTGTGGATGGCGGACTTTATCAGATTATATTGAGCAATCCTAGAAATAAGGGAGAAGCCTTTATTGCAAAGGTGAAGATCAGGCCTGTCATGATCAGGGAAAAACTGCTTTTTCAAGAAACCGTATATCAGGGGACGAAGGTTTTTCATGAAAATTATGACACAAGCGTCATGATTGCTCGTATTGAAGAGAGGCTTACGCAAGAATTCAGACAGTGCGAGGTGGAACATAAGACCTGCAGGGCGGTGGTACTGGTCAGCAAGAAAGGCAAAATGACTGTAAACAGAAAGCAGACAGTACAGAATGGGATACAAGCGGAAGCAGACAGGATGCAGATGTCCCATAACCGGGTGAAGCGTTATATCCTGGAGGAAGGCACGCCGGTTCCATTTTTGATAGATTTGGGTGTACAGACTGCTGATGGCAGGATTGTGCGTACCCGCTATGATAAGTTCAGACAGATTAACCGTTTTTTGGAATTTATTGAGGATATTCTGCCCACACTCCCTAAAGAGGACACTGTTCGGATCCTGGATTTTGGATGCGGCAAGTCATACTTGACATTTGCAATGTACTATTATCTGCATTGTTTGAGAGGGTATGATGTAGAGATTACGGGGCTTGACCTGAAAGAGGATGTGATCGAGAATTGTAATCTTCTAAGCAGGAAGTACGGTTATGAGAAACTTACTTTCTTAAAGGGCGACATTGCAGATTATGAAATGAAGGACAGAGTGGATATGGTGGTGACGCTCCATGCCTGCGATACGGCTACAGACTATGCGCTTTTGAAAGCTATTGCCTGGAATGTGAAAGTAATCATGTCTGTTCCCTGCTGTCAGCACGAAGTAAACAGGCAGATTCACAATAAAGAATTGGCATCCGTTCTGCGATATGGTATTATCAAAGAGCGTATGTCGGCATTGATCACGGATGCGGTACGGGCCGAGCTGCTGGAGTCGCAGGGATATGAGACCAGTATCCTTGAGTTTATCGATATGGAGCACACGCCGAAGAATCTTTTGATTCGGGCAATCAGGCGGCCTTTTGAAAAACCGGGTAAGAGACAATGCAAGATGGAGGAAGTGCGCCGTCTTACAGAGTATTTACAGATAGAGCCAACTCTGCTTAAGCTGTTAGATGATCGAAGTGAAGGCGGGGATTGACAGAGGAATCCTATATATATGAAAAAAGCAATCATAAAAGGTGTTCTCTTAGGCATCATTTTTGCGCTGGCGTTGATGATTTTAAGCAGAGTGATGAATCAGGGAAATACCGATATGACAACTGAAATGGGAGAGGCGACATACCCTGTGGTGTCCATGTCTGTGGACGGGCACAGGGTTAATAGTCTTCACGGTTATGCCCAGAGCATGAGCAGCGCATATTTGCGTGAGACATTACAGCCCGTAGAAAATGACCGTAAAGTTGATGTACGGATAGATACTTATGGCAGGGAAATTGAAAGTATCGCTTTCGAGGTACGAAGTCCTGACGGGGAACGCCTTGTGGAGAATACACAGGTAGAGGATTTTGAGCAGAATGAGGATGTCATTGATTTTGAAATTACGTTAAAAGACTTGATTGAGAACGATACGGAGTATATGTTGGTATTTCTGGTGACGCCTCAGGGGGCGCAGCCGATACGCTATTATTCCAGGATGGTCATGAGTGATGTTCTGCACGTGCAGGAGAAACTGGACTATATTCTGGATTTCCATGAGCGCACCTTTGACAAGGAAGCGGCTGCCGAACTGACCAAATATCTGGAGTCTAATGCGGAAGGAGACAATACGACCTTTCACAAGGTGACGATTCATTCTAGTTTTGATCAGGTGACCTGGGGGAATCTGGCAGTGCGCAGGGTGACGGAGCCGGGGATTCTGATTAAGGAACTTGCAGAACAGACAGGCTCTTTTGCCATGGAATACTTGGTCAGCATAAAAGAAGGCAAACAGACTAATTATTACCGCGTGAGGGAATATTATAGAATCCGATATACGCCAGATAGGATGTATCTGTTGGATTTTGAGCGCACTATGGAGCAGATTTTTGACGAGGAAGCGGATGTTTATGTCAATGACAAGATTGTGCTTGGCATCACAGGTGACCAGGTGGCGCTCCATGAGAGTGATGGCGGTAATGTTTTTGCCTTTACAATGGCGGGTAAACTTTACAGTTATAATGTGACGGATAATAAACTGTCCAGACTTTTCAGTTTTTATGGAAATGTGGACGGGCTTCTGGATGAACGCGACGCATACAACAGACATGATGTCCAGGTACTGGGAGTGGATGAGACCGGCAATATCGCTTTTCTGGTCTATGGATATATGAACCGGGGAAGGCATGAAGGAGAAGTAGGCGTTGCGGTATATGGCTACAACAGTATGACAAATACGGTGGAGGAAAGGATATATATTCCTTACGATAAATCGTATGAGTTGTTAAAGACAGATATGGATAAACTGTCCTATGTGAATAAAAATGGCATCTATTACTTTATGATGGATGGTGCCGTTTATGGGGTAAATCTGAACTCTTTGGCCTGCCAGACTGTGGCTTCTGGACTGCGGGAGGGTGCATATCATGTGTCGAACTCTAATAAAATGTTTGTGTGGCAGGAGGGAAGCGACCTCTATGCATCTACCGGGCTGGTGTTAATGAACTTGAATACCCAGACACAGACCAGGATTGATGCGGGAGCAGGAGAATATATTTCGGTCCTTGGATTCATGGAGGAGGATTTGATTTATGGTCTTGCCAGAAAGAATGATATCATCGTGAACCAATCCGGCAGTACGGTGTTTCCTATGTATCAGCTGCGAATCCAGAGCGATGAGGGAAAACTTTTAAAAACCTATCGGAAAGAGAATGTTTATGTTGTGGACAGCGAGATTCAGGAGAACCAGATCAATTTGTCCAGAGTAGTGTTTGATGAGGAGAGCGGCGTCTATGAGGAGACCACTGATGATCAGATCATGAGTACTGAGGAGGTCCGGACGGGCAGCAATACCATCAGCTATGTGGCCACCGAGACCTATGAGACAATCTGCCAGATCGTGGTCAAAAATGAGATAGACAGTAAATCCCTGCTGCACCTTACGCCAAAGGAAGTTCTTTTTGAGGGCAGTCGTGCTGTCCATACACCGGAGCGAAGCACTGCGGAGCCACGGTTTTATGTGTACGGAAAGAACGGGATTGAGGGCGTCTATGTGAATCCTGGCAAAGCGGTGGATTTGGCCTATCGCACGGCTGGCGTAGTGGTAGATGATGACGGCGATTATATCTGGCGGCGTGAGACCAGGAGCAGCCGCAATCAGATTATGGCGATCACGGAAGATGTGATCACAGAGACCAAGGGTTCCCTGGCAGTCTGTCTAGATACTATTCTGCGCTTTGAGGGGATTTCTAGGAATACCCAGAGACTCCTTAATCGCGGGGATACAGTATTTGATATCCTGAATAATGATCTGCAGGAGTGTACGATACTGGATCTGTCGGGGTGCAGCCTGGATGCCGTGTTATATTACGTCAATAAAGATATTCCTGTGCTGGCCATGCTGGCAGATGGCAATGCAGTATTGATCGTGGGATTCAATGAACTCAATATTGTGGTGATGGATCCGGTGGAAGGGACTCTGGAGAAAAGAGGTATGAATGACTCTACAGAGTGGTTGGAAGAGAACGGAAATTCGTTCATTACTTATATTAGAAAAGAGTGAGATACGATGGAATGGGGACTGGAATGGACAGACATATGCAGGCAGTGATTTTTGATATGGACGGTGTTATTTTTGACAGTGAGAGGCTTGTTCTGGACTGTTGGGAAGAAGTGGCCGTTAAATATGGTTTTCAGGGAATACGGGAAGTGTTCCTGCCGTGCATTGGGACAAATGCCGTGAAGACCAAAGAAATCGTGATGAATTATTATGGAAGTGGTTTTCCCTATGAGGAATTTAGACAGGAGGCATCCGTGTTGTTCCATGAACGCACTGACCAGATCGGCCTGCCGATTAAAAAGGGAGTGCGTGAATTGCTGGATTATCTGAAAAACCGTGGTATTCCCACGGCAGTGGCTTCCTCCACCCGTCTAGAAGCGGTGGCCAGTGAATTACGGCAGGCGGGATTGTATGAGTATTTTAAGGTCGTAATGGGTGGAGACCAGTTGAAAAGAAGTAAGCCGGAACCGGATATTTATCTGATGACCTGTGATAAAATGGGTGTCAGCCCACAACTTGCATATGCCATAGAGGACTCTTATAACGGAATCCGTTCCTCATACAGTGCGGGAATGAAGCCGATTATGGTGCCGGATATGCTCCCGGCCACGGATGAGATGCGGGAAAAAAGTATTGTGGTACTGGAAAATCTGTTGATGGTCAAGGACTATCTGGAAGAGATGGATAGGCGGGGAGATTTCTCATAAATCATAGAAGGAGTAAACGATATGAAGCGCTCGATAAAAGAATTGGTATTGCGGGTAGTAATCTTACTGATCGGATTGACGATAGCGCATTTGGGAGTGACATTGTTTCTCCTGACGGATCTGGGTGCCGATCCCTTCAACGTGCTGGTGCAGGGTATTTTCCGCACGGTAAGCGGTCTGACCGGTATCGCGGCGCTGACTCACGGATACACTCATATTGCAATCTGTTTCCTGATCATACTGGTACTGTTGATCGTGGACAGAAGTTATATCAAGATTGGCACCATCCTCTGTATGGTATGCGGTGGGCCAATCATCGACTTTTTTACCAGACTTCTGCAATTTATGTTTGCGCAAGAGCGGACACTATGGTTTAAGCTGCCGGTGCTTGCTTTAGGATGTGTGATACTGGCTTTCGGGATGACGATTGTGATCAAGTCGGATGCGGGGACCGGGCCTAACGATCTGGTGGCGCTAGTAATCAGCGAAAAGTCCCATAAGAAATTTGGGATTGTGCGAATCATTGTGGATGTCTCTTTTGTAGTGGCGGGATTTGTTCTGGGAGGCTCCTTTGGCATTGGAACGATTGTCTGCGCCTGTCTGGTAGGGCCTGTGGCAGGATTTTTCCTGCCACAGAGCGAAAAAATAGTGGAATGTGTGTTACATAAATTTTGTAAAAATGAATGATTATGATAAATAAGGAAGTTTAATAAATCCCGAATATTTTGCCCTGATATTTCTGCAATGCCGTAAGCAGTATCATGCCTAAGATGCCGCAGGAAATTATTTCCCCGGCGCCCACGGTGAGACAGTAATATCCATAGCACTGCAGGATGCTCATGCCCTCGATCAAAAGCCCATAGCCATAAATCAATACCAAAGGGACAATAATGGTGTTGGCGATGATCGGACACACGGGCGCGCACCATTTCCATCTGCGAAGGGCATAAGTTCCCAGGGCCCCGATCAAAGTTGCCAGACTGCCAAATACGATATCAGGCAGGGCGCAGCCTGTCAGTATGTTGCTAAGAAGACAGCCGATGAAGAGGCCGGGAATCGCAGCCGGAGTAAAAAAGGGCAGGATGGTGAGCGCTTCTGAGAAACGGACTTGAATGACATGGTTGGCAAGTCCAAAGGCGTTGGCGATAAAAGTCAGCACAACGTAGAGGGCGGCGATCATGGCCGCCTGCACCAACGAAAGCGTTGGCGAAGTGACTGTCCCTGCGGGGACAGCGGTTGCTTTGTTTTTCATGATTTTGTTCTCCTTTAGTTTTGTTTAACGTCAGGAAGGTCTCGAACTGACGTATATATTTGAAAAACCCATGCCTATATGGATTTTCCAGATATTAAGTATAGCAGTAAACTAAGAAAAGTCAAGCAGGATGGAGGAAGTTATGCAGGAACGAATAGAAGAAATGTTTGCTAAAATGTATCCGATGACGGATGGGCTGAAAAAGAAGTCTTATGACAAGTGGATGGCAGAGTTTCGTGAAAATCATGGACAGACATTCCAGGAAATGGCTGGGACTGTAGAGCAGGCAGAGAATCGGGCGGCTGAAGCGAAAAACATAGCGGCGATGTTTGCAGATGTGGTGGAACACCAATTTTCCAAGAGAGGTAAAATATCTGCGCCCAGGCAGGTTGATATCAATAGTTTCATGATCTATTATGTGTTTCCGGCAATCCTCTTAACACAGAATGAGTATGCTGTATTGCTGGCGGATGCGCTGCGGGATGAATGGCGAGTGCGCTTTAAGAACAGCAGTCAGCTTGCCTATACGGATTATGACACGATACGCGGTTCTTTTAATGAGAAGTTTATGGGGATATTCTAAAGGAGAATATAATTAGACCGCGGGTTTGTCGACTGCTTCATCTTGGCCTAAAGGAGAGTCTTTTATCTCTATCCATCTAACTGGGAATCCCATATATCTGTACATCTGAGGTCTTTGTAATTGCTTGGTGGAGTGGAATAAAGTTTCCAGAGCAAGATCAATGTCATTAATAAATTGGCTGAATTCATCATGCCCGAGAAGGTATTTCAATACGATGATCACGGCAAACAAGTCCTGCTTACCTTTGGAGTACTGTACTTTTTGCTTGGGAATATTCAGGAATTGATGGATGTAGGTGTCATTGATGGCACCCTTGTTATAACGATAATTATATAGGCGCTCATTATGGGCACATACATTACGAACCCTGGCTAGGAGATCCAGCATCCGTACTAATTCATTTTCTGTGACATAGTCGAATTCGATGCTGACATTAGCTTGAATACTTTGTGGAAGATAACTGTAGAATTTGGAAACGGTCCCCAATGTGAGGGCTTTCATCATAACCCATAAAGGAATGTTTCCATGTTGTTTTAGCTGATGCCTGATATAGGAATAATCTTTGGGATCGGAAGCGATTTTGGAGAGTCTGCCTATTAAATCATTGATATCGGATTGGTTGGCCCGGGAGTAGTTATATTTCGTGGCATCAAGATAATGCTGCTGGTCTTCTCCGTAAATTTTACAAAAAGAATATGAAATAAGTGACTTGATATGTTTTTCTACTTTAAGGATATTACGTAGAATAATTGTCCGCAACGTATCGTCAAAAATGTATAAAGAATAGATATCGTCCAGGCTTGTATGAGGTTTGTATGTTCCATGTTTGGTTTTGAATGGATTCTTATATCCAGAGATCAGGGCAAAGTAACTGTGTTTTTTTAAGAGATTTATGGCAGCATTACGATCAGTAATGGTGAGGCCCTTGTCAATCAGTTTATCAATCTGTTGTTCATAAGTTAAAAAAGGTTTGTCGTTTGTAGTCTCCATAAAATCTCCTATATGCAAGAAAGCTCCCGCAGGAGCCTCCTTAGGTCGCGGGCCTCGCAGGTGTCCGCAACACGATCACTGGAACTACTATAGCATGACAAAACCGAACTGTCAAGTGATGAGATGATATTTTTGACATGTGTGTCGGTTTTCGCCAGAATAAAGTTTCAGCAGTAATAAAATATGCAGAAATGGCGGAAAATATTAATGGAGACTTTACAATTACTCTTGGCGGTTGGTATGCCGCCAGTCTGGCCTACTCTATGAATCTGTGATATCTGAAATTTCCTGGCCTTCATTATATCTTGCCACGCAAGCCTGAATACGTTCCACCGGATTCAACAGATCGCTGATGGAAGTATCGTGATTTAACGTGTCGATGATATAGGCAATATATTTGCTCATATCGCAGTCAATATACCATTCCCGTTCCAGAAGTTCCGGCGTCTGATAGATCAAATTGGTGGTCAGGACTCTGTGGATTGTTCCTTCTTCGTAGGCTTTATCAAATCTTGCAAGACCCGCAGTAAACAACCCGAAAGTAGAGAATACGAAAATGCGGTTGGCTTTCCGTTCTTTGAGCGCGGCGGCGACTTCCAGTACGCTTTCACCCGACGATATCATATCATCAATGATGATCATGTCTTTGCCTTCCACGCTGCTTCCCAGAAATTCATGGGCAATGATCGGGTTCCTGCCATTTATGATCTGTGTATAATCCCTTCTCTTATAGAACATGCCCATGTCGAGTCCCAAAACATTGGCGATGTAGATAGCCCTGCTCATACCGCCTTCATCCGGGCTGATGACCATCATATGATCGGAGTCGATTTTTAAGTCGCGCACATCCGAAAGCAGGCCCTTAATAAATTGATACGCAGGCTGGACGGTCTCAAAGCCATGCAGAGGAATTGCATTCTGTACACGGGGATCGTGGGCGTCAAAGGTGATGATGTTATCCACGCCCATGTTTACCATTTCCTGAAGCGCCAGCGCGCAGTCCAAAGACTCCCTGGCGGTTCTTTTGTGCTGTCTGCTCTCATAGAGGTAAGGCATGATGACAGTGATCCGTCTCGCTTTACCGCCTACGGCAGCAATGATACGTTTTAAATCTTGATAGTGATCGTCCGGGGACATGTGGTTTTCATGTCCGCAGAGGGAATAGGTGAGACTATAGTTAGCCACATCCACTAGAAGATACAGATCTGTTCCACGGACGGATTCTTTGATCACGCCCTTGGCTTCTCCGGAGCCGAAACGCGGTACTGTGGCATCCAGAATATAGGTGTCGCGTTGATAACCGGAAAAAGCGAGGGAATCTTTATGTTCGCTCTCCCGTTCCGTGCGCCATTTCACGAGGTAGTAGTCAACTTTCTTACCAAGATTGATACAGCCTTCTAATGGGATCATTCCCAGAGAGCCGACAGGTATGGTTTCCAGATTTCTTTTTTCTTCGCGTCTGGTCATTCAAATCCTCACTTTCTGTTCAACAGCCTCTTTTTGTACATACGAATGTCCTGTCCGGACAGTTTACAGACCTCATAGTTGCTTGTAATGCGGGAAAAAATACGGTCGGAGTATCTGTTCCGCAATTCCTCCAAAGACAGATTGGTGGAGATGATGGTAGCTTTTTTACCCATGTGACGCTCGTTTAATAGCGCAAACAGCTGGGAGGTGACAAACTGGTTGGTGAGTTCCGTGCCAAGATCGTCAACGATGAGTAGGTCGCATTGGTAAAGATCGGCGTAAGCGCCGCGCAATTCATCCCTGTTCTTGTAATCAAAGGAACTTTTAGAAAGTAAATCAAACAGACCGGTCGCACCGAAGTAGATGACGGAGTGTCCCCGTTCGATCAACTCCTTTGCTACACAGCCGGAAAGAAATGATTTTCCCGTACCCACTGTACCATAAAAAAAGAGATTATGGTAGCCGGAATTAAAATTTTTGATAAAATTTTGGCAGGTTCTGACCGCATTCTGAAAGCGCGACAGGTCATCTCCTTGGTAATATTCATAAGATAACGTACTAAAATTTTCGGTACGGAGCATCTCTTGTATATGGGACTGTTCATAGAGGAGAGTGATCATGGCCTGACGGAAGCAGTGGCATTTCTCACCGTCCACATAGCCGGTATCTTTACAGTCCGGACATTCATAGATGGGTTCCAGATAATCCTCAGGAAATCCGAAATCCTTGAGAAGCTGCGTCTTGCGGCCGGAAAGTTCAGCCAGGGCATCCTTGAGATCCTCCAGTGCCTCGTCGTCCCCGGCAAGGAGCTTTTTGCCCTGGGCAACGGAGATGGAGGCGACAGATTCCGCCAAATCCCGGTAACCCGGTATCAGTTCGTAAATATAGGAAAGTTTCTGTTCCGCCTCTCGGCGGCTTTTAGCCTGTTTCTCTTCATATTGATGAAGGATCTGATCGTATTGTGTATTTGTCAGTGGCACGTCAGGACTCCTTATGGTTAGTTGCTTAAGATTTCCTGCTCAAGAGCATCAAAATCATAATTGTTCTGTTTGAATTGGTTAAACTTGTTGCTGGTAACCGTGCGGGCAGTAGTTTTTCCCCGGCGATAGTTCTCATCTAGGGATTGGATATCGTTCTTGTGATGAACGCCGGCCTTATACCAACTGCTTAAGATGCTGTCAGCATACTCAAAGCGGTGGTTATCTGTGGCGAGAACGGTGCGTTCACAGGCTGTCAGGATCACATCCGCCTCAAATCCGTACTCCTTTTTCCAACGGTCGATATAAGATACCTCCGTATCGGTAGGGGTACCGTGCCTGCCTAGGGCCTTCATAATATCATAGACGGATTTATCGTATTTCCCGGCAAGCTTTGCGGCCTGCTCGGGTGTGGTGATGCCCTGGTCGGCCCAGCTTAAGGCGACCTTTTCTATGTAACGCATGTCCTTCTTGCCGCGGTCTACGCAGTATTGGATCAGATAATCGATCAGATCCTCCGAGAATCCCAGTTTGTCCGAGATAAAGAGGATCGTGCGCACATCATTGGCGCTTAAGGTCTTCTTTAAATACTGTTCCGCCACAAAAAGAAGCCTGGCAGAGGATTCATCGGACTTGAACGCTTTCAATTCATCCAGCGTATAATTAGGCTTGGAGGCAATCGGCACGACAGATGCTAAAGGCGTCACAGACGGAACCGATACGCTGGGAACCGGAGCAATCTGCGGCGTCACAGGGGGTGCCATGGGAGCGCCAAAATCCAACAGATGGATACCGATAACATTTTTATGCTCATCATAATCCAAGGTGAGAAGACGATTTTTTTCCCAATATTTTAAGGCGCGCATGACGTCCTTTTCTGTATAATTAAAAGTGTCTGCAATATCACTGATACTGGTATTGAGCCGAGCGCTCATCATGCGGATCAAATACAGATAGATTTTGAGCTGGGCATCGTTGGCAGCCTGCATGTATTCATCTATGAAACGGTTGGAGATTACCGTGGAATCCGTATAGTTGTCCTGATAAATTGTCAAAAAACCCATTATTTTACCCACCCTGCATACACATAAAACTATAATTTCACGGTCGAAAACAGAGCGCTGTCGCACTCCTTCCGCGAGAGGTTCCCATAAGAGAACAAAGTGAATTATAGCATAGCGTTTTGTAAAAAGATATAGGTAAACTGTCACAAACCGAGAGAAAAACGTTTGTTCTCGGCAATATTACAAAATGTGGACATTGTGGATACTGATGAACAAACGCCGAAAAACGGCGTGATTTCTTCCACAAAAATATCCACAGATAAATTTCCGAATCTTCGGTTCTTTTCTGTGGATATTGTGAATAATTATTTCTGTAGCAGGTTTTCCGCGATTTTCACGATATCACCGGCCCCCATAGTTATCAACAAATCGTCCTTTGTGCAATTTTCAATGAGGAAATTTTCGATTGCTTCAAAGTCCGGAAAGTAGTGGCAGGAATGTCCCAGCGCCTCGATTCTCTGCTGCAATGTCTGGGAACTGATGCCAAGTGTGTCCTTCTCCCTGGCGGCATAAATGTCAGCCAGGACGATCTCATCAGCGAGACACAGTACATTGGCAAATTCATCGAGAAACGCTTTGGTACGCGTGTAGGTATGGGGCTGGAAGACGCACCAGAGTTTTTGGTGCGGATAATCCTTGGCAGCGGTTAAGGTTGCCCGGATTTCTGTAGGGTGGTGTGCATAGTCGTCAATGATATTCACACCGTTACGCTGTCCTTTATACTCAAAGCGGCGGTCTGTTCCGTTGAAAGCGAGCAAACCTCTGGCGGTTACATCGTCAGGGATACCGAGGACATCCGCCAAGGCAATAGCCGCCAAGGCGTTGGAGACATTGTGTTCTCCATGAACTTTTAAAGAGAATACTTCTTCTTTGCCCTCTTTACGCATAAGATGAAAAGAGGGGCAGCCAAAAGCATCATAAGTAATCTGGGATGCGCTGTAGTCAGCGGAAGGGGAGGAGCCGTAGGTGATGACCTGGCAGGAAAGCCCTGCGGTAATCTCCTCCACATGATCAATATCTTTGTTGATGATAAGGGTTCCGTCCTCGGGAAGCAAAAGCGCAAAGCGGTGGAAGGAATTGCGAATATCCTGGATGTCTTTAAAGAAATCCAGATGGTCTTCCTCTATATTAAGGATAATACCTATCTTAGGAAAAAAACTTAAAAAGCTGTTGGTATACTCACAGGCTTCCGTGACAAAATACTTTGAGGAGCCTACGCGGATATTGCCGCCGATAGGTTTATAGACGCCGCCGATGGACAAGGTTGGATCAACGTCCGCTTCCAGAAGGATTTGTGAGATCATGGATGTGGTAGTTGTCTTGCCATGGGTGCCGCTGATGGCTACGGGGGTTTGATAGTTCTTCATCATCTGACCGAGAAGCTGGGCTCTGGTCAGGGTGGGGATATTCAGACGTTTAGCGGCGACTAGTTCCGGATTATCAGGTTTGATAGCGGCCGTATAGACGATCAGGTCGATGTCCGATGTGATGTTCTCTTCCCGCTGTCCGTAGTATACAGAGGCGCCGCATTCTGTGAGGATGCGCGTCAGATCGGAAGGCGCCCTGTCGGAACCGGAAATCGTAAAGCCCTCTGTCAAGAGAATCTCAGCCAGGCCGCTCATGCTGATACCGCCGATGCCAATAAAGTATATATGAATTGGATTTTGGAAATTAATTTGATACATGGGGGATCTCCCTATTTACATTTTTTACTAGTATTATACTCATTTCACGCAAAAAAACCAATAAGAAATTAAGATATCCGGATTTTATACATATTTTACAAAATAAATATATGCCAGAGAAATCATGTAAAATGGGTTATGTAAAAAATGGACAAAGATATTGAAAACACAAATAAAATATTGTATATTATTAATATAACAAAAGGAATGGGAGCGGAATATTTTTTAAGAAATCAGAGGTGATAAATATGGTTAAGAAAGAAATGATTGCCATGCTGTTGGCAGGCGGTCAGGGAAGCAGATTGGGCGTACTTACATCAAAGGTGGCGAAACCGGCGGTATCCTTTGGCAGTAAGTACAGGATTATTGATTTTCCCCTGAGTAACTGCATTAATTCAGGTGTTGATACGGTGGGTGTCCTTACGCAGTATCAGCCCCTGCGGTTAAATACACATATTGGAATTGGTATTCCCTGGGACCTTGACAGAAATATCGGCGGCGTAACGGTGCTGCCTCCGTATGAGAAGAGCGCAAACAGTGAATGGTACACTGGTACAGCAAATGCAATCTATCAAAATATGGATTACATGGAGAGCTTCAATCCCGATTATGTGTTGATTCTGTCTGGCGATCATATCTATAAAATGGATTATGAGGTCATGCTTGATTTTCATAAACAGAACGGCGCAGAGGTGACGATCGCGGTTATGCCTGTGCCGATGGAAGAGGCTAAGCGTTTTGGCATCATGATCACTGACGAGAACCGGAAGATCACGGATTTTGAGGAGAAACCCGAGAACCCGCGGAGCAATCTTGCTTCCATGGGTATTTACATATTTAACTGGAAGACCTTAAAGGAAGCGCTTCTTGCGAACGCCGAACAGCCGGGGCTTGATTTTGGAAAACATTTGATTCCATATTGTCATAAGAATGGTGCACCGCTCTATGCGTATGAGTTTAACGGTTACTGGAAAGATGTGGGGACGCTCCACTCTTTCTGGGAAGCTAATATGGAATTGATCGACATTGTGCCTGAGTTTAACCTTTATGAGGAATACTGGAAGATCTATACAAAGAGTGAGATTCTTCCGCCACAGTATCTGTCGTCGGACAGCGTGGTGGAGAGAAGCATCATAGGAGAAGGGTGTGAGATCAGCGGTAAGGTATATAACTCTGTGATTGGCTGTGGCGTCACCATCGGGGCAGGTACGGTGATCAGGGATTCCATCATTATGAACCAGACGCAGATTGGTGAAAACTGTGAACTGTATAAGGCGATCGTTGCAGAAAGTACGGTGATCGAAGACAATGTGAAGCTGGGTATCGGTGATGCGGTGCCCAATGAGACAGATCCCCATATCTACGATCATGATATTGTGACGATAGGCGAGAAGAGCGTTGTTCCGAAGGGAATTACCATAGGGAAAAATTCGGTGGTCTTCGGTGTGACTACAGCTGAGGACTATGAGAATGGAAATCTTCCGAGTGGTAAAACTTTGATTAAGGCAGGTGATAAATAGTGAGAGCAATAGGAATTATCTTAGCTGGCGGCAACAATCACAGAATTAAGCAGTTGACGCAGAAGCGTGCAGTCTGTGCAATGCCTATCGCGGGCAGTTACCGCGGCATAGATTTCGCACTCAGCAATATGTCCAATTCCCATATCAATAAGGTTGCTGTGTTCACGCAGTATAATGCGGGCAGCCTGAACGAGCATCTGAGTTCTTCTAAATGGTGGGATTTTGGTCGTAAGCAGGGAGGATTGTTTGTAGTGACTCCTGCGCTGACGGCGGAGAGCAATGCATGGTATCGCGGCACGGCGGACGCGATCGCGCAGAACCTGTCTTTCTTAAAAAACAGCCATGAACCCTATGTGGTGATCGCATCCGGAGACTGTGTCTATAAGATGGATTACAACAAGGTGTTGGAGTATCATATCGAAAAGAAAGCGGACATCACTGTGGTATGTAAAGACATGGACAAGGATGTCAATGTAGAACGTTATGGTACGCTTAAGATGAACGAGGAGTGCCAGATTGAAGAATTTGAGGAGAAGCCGGTAGTGGCGAAGTCCAATACGATTTCCTGTGGCATCTACGTGGTCAGAAGACGTCAGTTGATTGAGATGATCGAGAGATGTAAAGAGGAAGACCGCTTTGATTTCGTAAAGGACATCCTGATCCGCTATAAGAACCAGAAAAGAATATTCGGCTATAAGATTAAGGAGTACTGGAGCAATATAGCGACAGTGGAGGATTATTTTAAGACCAATATGGATTTCCTTCATCCTGAGATCAGAGATTATTTCTTCAAGCAGTACCCTGATGTTTATTCCAAGGTGGACGATCTGCCGCCAGCTAAATACAATGTGGGGGCGAGTATAAAAAACAGCCTGATCTCCAGCGGTTGTATTGTAAACGGCACCGTAGAAGATTCAGTAATCTTTAAAGAGACATATATAGGAAATAATTGTTACATTAAAAATTCCATTATCCTGAATGATGTCTACATTGGAGATAATACGCATATCGAAAATTGCATTGTGGAGAGTAGGGGTACGATTCGTGCCAATTCCTACCACAAAGGAGAAAATGGAATCGAAATTGTGGTAGAACATAATGACAGATATGTGATCTGATGGTATACTAAAGAGGTGGCTGCTAGTTGGATTGGACTGACTGTGTAGGGGGAATGAATATTATTAACTAATGTTTATTACAAGCTACGTGGCTTGATGAGTATGACTTGTGTGGAAAAGCTTGTGAAAACCGGCGGGTTACTGACCGGTATCATATGATAAGGAGGCTGAGCTTCATGAGAATTACTGATGTCCGCGTGCGTAAAATGACTCAAGACAGCAAGATGAAAGCAATCGTCTCAATTACCATTGACGATGAATTCGTGGTTCATGACATTAAAGTAATCGAAGGCGAAAAAGGTCT